>NZ_DAMDBA010000004.1:73060-129366 GCF_032093395.1 Novosphingobium sp. | reverse complement strand
TCCCTCGGACTGCGCCAATGGGCTCATGGGTTCTGATCAATGCACCTTGGTATAATTTACGACCGCAATGTCCTTTTCATAGAAGAGGATGCGGACTGGGAAGGCGCGTTCGTCTACCTTCCGTTGCGGTGTGCTGCGTCTAACCATGATGCGAACATATAGTGAACATGCTACACGGGGTCATCTGATTCGTGAGAGGGCCACCCCATGGCAAATGACCAACTGACGCTCCCCCTGACCGATGATGACCTGCTGAGGCTGGCCCAGTACCGGTACGCGCAGGCTGACAGGGAAGGGGCGACAACCGACGATTACGTCCAGCTTGTAGACATCTTCCCTGCCGTGCTGCAGCGGCTAGAAGAGAAGATCGGGCAAACCCGAGGTTTGGTACGGATCGAGCAGATCGATTTGAACGATCCCGCCGCTTGGCAGCGGTTTGCCGCCGAGATGGCTGAGTAGGGGATGCTGGTCATGATTGAAGCACAAGCCGAGCGCGGACCCTTTGGCCGCTGGCTGCTGATGCAGGTCGAGCGCGGCGGGCTCGTCGGCGAGCTGGCTAAGGGCGCCACGGGTGATCGAGGCTTTCCGCGCGATGGCGACCCGGAGGCGGTGCGTAAGCGCCTGAGCATTCTCCAGGCGGACGGCGACATGTTCGAGGCCTTGGACGAGGCGGAACTCGACTGGGCAAGCTACTGAGGTGAATGGCATGACATATGGCGAATTGATCGAGCATGCCCAGCGGCTCCACGCGCTGGCGAGCTCACGCGCGGGAACACGGGCCGATCTGGTGCAGCTCCGCGACTTAGTGCCCCAATTGATCGGCGCGGTGAGGGCGCTGACCCAAGATGACGAAGAAATGATCCCGATCCCTATTATCGACCTGACGAAGTGCGAGCCGGTCGAGGGCTGCGAGATGGGATCAGTCCGGCTTCCCGCCGGCTCCACGAGGCTCATGGGCCTGAGTTGAGAAATGAAAAGAGGCCGCCCCGCGATAGGGACGGCCTCTAACTCGGGCGGGCCGGGGGAGGTATTCCGCCGAAGCAAGGGGTTAACATGTGGCAAGGGCGGATGTTCCGCGTCCGGAAGTCCTTTTATTGACTTCCCCCAACGGAGGACGCGATATCATGTCCATGCGAATCCATTTTCAGCGAAAGCACATCGCCTCTATGGATAGTACCGAAGTAGAGGGCCTGGACCTGTCCCTCTTCCCGGTGGCGTTCGATATCCATGTAGGCGTGATCCCGAACGAGGATGGCTTCTGGCTCACGGTCATCCAAGAGACAGACGTGCCCCTGGATGAGGTGCCAATCCTGCCGGGCTTCCATCGGTGCCTACCCAGCGTGCCGGGGCATGCTTAGCGGGTGGCTTGAACCTGATTTGTCAGAGTGTGGTGACTTTTCTGAATTCTCTAACGAAAAGAGGCCGCCCCAGCAAAGGGGCGACCTCTGTGCGATGGGCCGGGGGGTCTGTAGGCGCCATCGCGATGCTGTCGCTAGACAGCCCCGGGTTAACATCATGCAAGCCCGGTTGTTCCCCCCTCTCGTCATGATACCTTCGCGACAGCTGCGGCTGCACGGATGGACGTGCCCCCTTGCTTGAGGATCGCGAACGCGGTCGGGCCAAGTGGAACTGAAGGCCGCTTGGTAGCCGGTATCGAGCCCGGCTCGCAGCTATGTCTCCGACGCCGCAGCGCCACCCCGCGCTGCGGCGTTTCTATTGCGATGCCCTTCAACAGCAGGCCGGAAGGATATGGCGATTTTTAACCACTCGTTTCTGAATGGTCGTGCTGGTATTGCTCGATCCAACTGCGGCAGCGCGGAGGGACGCGCCCCTTCAGTTTGAATAGAGGGGCGGGCGTGTGGGGGCGCTCGCCAGTCGGTATCAAGCCCGGCCCGCAGCTATTTCTCCGGCGCCGCAGCGCTACTCCGCGTTGTAGCGTCATCCCAAGCCCAAAAAGCGCCCGGGGCGTAGACCACCCCGGGCATTTAGGATTGGGTCGTCGTGCACGTTTGCGCAGATAGATTGGCTTACCTGCCAAGGAGTTACCCTTACCAAAGCCGGTCGCTTAACTCGAAAGATGGGAAAAGGTTCCTAACCGGCTTCTTTTTCTTGTCGGGTGGGGCTTCGAATGTGGTAATCCGGCCGCTCTAAAGAGAGTCGGCGAGGAGAATCCTGATGTGGGTTAATCATTTCGGCGCTCTTCTCGCGGCCCTTGTCTTGGGAATTTCCCTAGCGAGTACAGGGATACTAGCGGACGAAAGGTTCCGTTCATCCACTCGCAGAGCAATGGCCGCTGTCGGTTGCTGCGTGATCTTGGTTGGCGTTGTGGCTCTCTGACATGAAAAGGCCGCCCCCGAGAAGGGACGGCCTCGTATCAACCGGGGGCACCGGTCGATACACCATAACGCTACCAATATAGAGGTTAAACGCGTCTTAAGGATAACAGCCCAAGGTATTTTGGTGACAGCCGGCGTTCTTACAAGGACGCCCCAGCTCGCGCTCGAGATCGCGGGCCGGGGCTAGTTTTTGGGTCGCAGCGCGCCAGAACGCGCGTGAGTCGCATCAGGGGGAGGGTGTGCCTGATGACGCCAGATCACCTTGTGCGTTGATTATGACGCGGTAGCGAATTGCAATTCGTTAATCCTGTTGCGCTGCGGCGCGAGCCTCCGCATCGTGGCGGCGAATAGCATCGATCTTGGCCGCGCACTTCTCGAACCCCTCCTTGTAGACCCCCCGGCTCGTGACGATGTCGCCCGTAGACGTGAGCGCCACATCCTTCACCACACACCGCTCTAGCAGCCCGGCCGGAATGCCCTGATAGGCAGCCGGCAGCGGCGCGGAGGCGACCTCATTGCTTCTGGAGCAGGCGGCGCAGGTCAGCAGGGATAGGGCGAGACAGATATTCCTTAACCTCGGCATTGGCGGCCTCCAGTTGCTTGAGCTGCGCGGCAGCGTCTGTGTTCTGCTGTTGGATGAGGGCGAGCTTGTCCTGGAGCAGAAGGACGTTCTTCTGCTCCAGCGCCCGCAGGCGATCCTGCTCGGCGACGCGCGCAGACCACCCCTTGTTCGCGGTGACGAGATCGCCAACGCGGGTATCGAGCGTTTCGATTTCGTCGTTCTGCCGCTGGATGTGCAGATATGCCGCCACTGCGGCGCCGATGCCGCAGATGGCCAAGACGCCAATCATGGCGAGCAGTTCGGACTTGAATGGCGTGATCAGGTTAGAGATCCATTTCACAGCTGTTCCTCCTCTTGCGCCTTGGCCGCTTCCACGCGCTTGTCGGTATTGGCGCGTAGCTTGATCCCAAGGCGCTCGTAGACGATGCGCTCCAGCAGCCGGATCGAGACGTTCGCCCCAAGCCAACCGAAAATGCCGACGATGAATCCGATCCAAAGCGGATCAACCTCCATCGCCCGGCACAGGAGCATGACCAGGAAGCCCACGAGACCGGAGCCTGCGATCTCGGTGAGTGCACGCCACCCGTTCAGCTTGTTGCCCTTGTCGTTCTCACGCATGACGTAGCCCAGACCGCCGGCGACGGCTGACAGGAGGACGTAGCCGAGCGACGTGAGCCAGTCGGATAGCGAGAAGTGTTCCATTGCGCCCCCAATTATCTGGAATTCATGCCACCCGGTTGCGGAGCCAGCCCCAGGCGAACTCTTCGTTCGCGGGGCGCTTCTGGTTGAGCACCTTGTAGCGTTCGCCCTGCGAGCAATTCAGCGCGCGCAAGAGCACGGTTTCGGCTTCGGCGCCGCGGCTCATTTTCAACCCGCGCAACGCCGCCAGGGTCGCCGGGCCGATCTGGCCGTCTTCCTTGATGTCGCCGTAGAGCTTGCCCTGCCGGTTGAAGACGTTGAGCCATTCCTGAAGCCAGAGCGCCGGAAGCGTCTGGCCCATGTTCACGCCGGTATCGAACAGCTCTTCGCCGACCGCCGGCATGATCTCCGCGACAGCAGCGAAGCCGGGCTTGATTGCGTATTCCTGCCGATAAATCGCAACGGCGTGGGCGCGCGGCAGGTCGCGCATCGACCCTGAGTAGCCGTTTGCGCGAGCGACCTTCGCGGTGATCCCCCACATCGTTTCGCCGCCGGTGTCGTGAGGGTTGTTGGAGTAGCCGCCTTCCTTGCCGATCGTGGCTTCAATCATCTGGTCAATGGTCATAGACGTTTCCTGCGTTAGGGGGAGGACAGGCAGCAGCCTTCGTCCGCAGCGGCGGGGCCGCGCGGCGTCCTGTTCAGGCTGATGGTCGGGAGGGCGGCTTCCGGTGGTCTGCCGCTAAGTGATAGTTACTCGGGCCAACCCTCGAGGATCTGCGCCTCGATCGCGGCAAGCTCTTCCTCGGTCGTGCCCTGCGCGATCGTGGCAATCAGCGCGTCCAGCTCGTTCTTCCGGCGCTGGCCCGCCTCGACGAAGGTGGCGACGGTCTTGCCGAGCTGGATCATGTCGGCTGCATCGAGCGCGACGATCGCGTTGTCCGCCATGCGCCAGTCGGTGGCGAACTCTTCGCCGCTCTGGAGCGCAAGCATGGCCATGACGACGGAGCCGGAGATGTTTACGCGGCTCGTGGCGTCGGTTTCGACCCGGCGCAGCTCGCTCTGGATCTCCACCAGGCAGCCGCCGTCGCGTACCTGGTCGCGCTTGTTGCGCACCTTGGCCAGAAGCAGCGCGCGCTTCGAGACGTAGATGAAGTCGGTATCGCTGGAGAGCTGCGAGCCGGGGTACGGACCAGCGGGCGAGACCATCCACTCGCTGACGGCGCGCTGCGAGACGTTCTCCTCTGGGATCGTTCCTTCCGGCAGCGTGAAGGTCTGGCCGCCGAAGAACGTGGTCGAGGTGCCGCCGGGGACGGGCTGCGGCTCGGCCGAAATGGTGTCGATTGCCACCATGATTGCGGGCCCGTTGATGGTGACCGCGCCGATCTTGTGGAACAGCGGGGTCGCCCCAGGAATGTCCTGGATGATGTACATGGATCGGTTTCCTTAGATGTTGGTGACGTCGAGGATGAGGCTGCGCCAGCCCACCGTGCTGATTTGCTGGCTTAAGGGGATGCTCGACGGCGATGAGGCGCACATGTACTGAAACGAGCCGCTGTCCTGGAAGAAGGCCGTCCCAGAGCCCGACACCGAGCTGCCCCAGGCCGACACGCCCGTTCTGGACCACTGGTCCCGCCGGTAGACCTGCCACCCGTTGTAGGGACCGATGCGGCACGACCCTTCGCCCGCCGAGGTGAAGCTGATGGCGGAATTCACCTCCTGCTTCTGCGGAACGTGCGCCACACTGCGGCCCGACAGCCCGACGCCGGAGTAGGTGCCGGGGGCAGGGTTGGACAGGATGCCGAGCGGCCGGGCAATTGGGTAGTCCGACGACCAGACGATTGAGCCGTCGGGGGCATACAGCTCGGCACCAGCCATGTGCTCGCTGACCGGTGGCCGGCGCTGCGAGAACACGTAGAGCGTTATCGGGTTCGACCCGGTGGACGTGGCGTAGATGCGCCAGGTTATGCCGCCGTTCGCCGTTGAGACCACGTCCGCCCAGGTGAAGGACGGCGAGGCTATGGCCAGCATGGGGATGTCTGAGGGCGACAGCCCTGCCACGAACACGTCCCGCTGCCCTGAGTTGTTGCTGAACTGCTGCCAGCCCGTGGAGCCTGCGGGTATCTCGATCTTCTGCTCAAGTCGGAAGTAGATCTGGCTGGTGAGCAACTGCACGCGCCCATCGGGCGTGTTCATCTCAATGCCTGCTGGCATCAGTAGCCCCCATAGTAGATGGTCGTCGCAGGGCTAGCGCCAGCGCTTGCGCCGCCACTCGTCGTCACGTTGAACGACCAGGAGATGACCCCGGTGTTGGAGTCCAGCGTGACCGTCGGGCCGCCGTAATTGCCGGTCGTCGACGACACGAAATGGACGAGCGCCTTGCCGATGAGCGAGGTGTCGGTGAACGTGCCGGACGTGGCACCCGCCGTCGTGGTGAACGACGAGCGAACCGCCGCGAAGTAGTCTGTGTAAGCGATCTTCACCCTGCTGTCGGGGTAGTAGAACTCCATCCCCGCAGGCATGTCACCACACCCCCATTCGGCCTGCGAGCGCCCCGTTGGGGTGATAGGCCCGGAGGCCGTTGTTATCGAGCTCAGACCGTTGGCCCGACGATGCTGTGCGGAGGAGGCCGATGTTACCGGTGATGGCGGAAAGTTCGGTGACAGCGATCTTCGCGGCGGTGACCTGGCCCGCGCCGAGGTGATTTGTCATGATGCTGCCGTCCACTGTGAACATCGCGGCGTTGCGGCGGCGCATCTTCATGTTCCAGAAGTAGCAATGGCCATTTGGTGTGCTGGCATCTGGCCCCCAAATACGCAGGAACGCTTTACCCTGACTTCCTCCCGTGTATTTGAAAATACCCTTGAGAACTCGGTATACCTGTCCAGGGAAGGCATAAATTGTCCCACCCCCTTCGACTGCTACGTTTTCAACGGCTTGGGCCGATAGAACCTCATAGTTTCCGGCGGTATTCCTCATAACCATATCGAAGGAAACACGACCCTCACTTGCCCAGGAGATGCACTCGAAGCCGAACTCATCACCCGGCTTTACCGCTATGCCGTAGATGTTGCTGTTGCTGTCGAAACTCTCGACTCCATTGACTACGCTTAGCTCCCCCGCAGTGGCGCCTGCTCGATTGAGAAACAGCGCGTACCTAGAGGGCCATGATGTTCCCGCGCCGCCATCTCGACATTCTATGTATCCGGGGCTTGGCGCAAAGCGCCGTGAGTAGGCTGACAGAGTACCCGACGCGAGATCTCCGTCGACGATGAGGTTTTCGAAGTCCATCATGGTCATGTTCTTCGCCGTGACCGAACGAGCCGCGAGTTCCTCAGTGCCGATCGCATTGGCGGCGATGTTCTCCGCCGTGAGTGAGTTGGCCAGGACGTTCTGCGCAACTAGGATAGCTTGCGCCGGGAGCGAGTATGGGATCATCTCTGACGCGCTTGGCGTCGTCTCAGCGAGCTGAGGATAGCACATGAATACCCAGCTATCGGACTGCCCGGAGTCTGTGCCCCACTTTCGCATCCATACTCGCAGCCCAACAGCCCCAGACCCCGCTGGGATAGTTATCCTCGCCACGCAGCGCTTGAAGGCCGCCAGATAAGTACCACCTTGCTTTTCAGAAGGGAGACACGTTGCTGCGGCATTGATAGGACTCTGTGCCACCCAGTTGCCAGCAGAATTGACTGCCACCAACAGCAGGTCTGCGGCGCAGCGATGAGTGCCCATGTACAGGGTGAACTCGTAGGACTTTCCGTCCTCGCCCCCGTATATATTGGTCCAATCTCCACTAGCGTTTCGTATGAACCGAAAGCCAAAGTAGTCCGGGGCCGTGCCTTTAACTGTGTTCGTCTGGTGGACGCCAAAGCCTGAGTTATCCGGCAGGGTCCAAGAAGTATCAGGGTAATCCCCATTTGGAAGCGGAGAGAGAACCTGGCTGCTGCCGTAGTTAGCGTTGACCTGGTAAATGGAGCCGGAATTCTGCTGGCTGTCCATGTACATGTACAGATCGGGGCGCGTAGCGGGTAGTGCCCCTATGAGGCGATTGCCTCCGACGCCTACGCCCAGCTTGGCTGTTGGCACGGTGCCGACCAGTTTCGTCGCGCTCATGCCGCTGATCTGGCTATCGGGGATCGTCGTCGCGGCGTCGACCAGGCCCAGGTAGGTGCCGGTCGAGGCCTTGTAGACGTAAAGGGACCCGCTGTAGTAGACCGTGCGTCCGTCGAAGTTGGCGGTCGTCGGCAGGCTCGTCACGATCTCGTATCCGCCCGTCAGCTTGCTGAGCGCGAAGCTCAAATCAAAGTTCCTGCCGGTGAAGGCACCTGTGCCGGTAGCGCGCAGGGTGAGCGTTGCACTGAGCACGGCGGCGTTGCCGAACTCGCCCGCGTTCCCGTTCGCTCCGACCACAGTGGCCGTCCGCCCGGACAGCGACACTTGGAGGCCGTTCGGGTTCGAGGCGATCACGACGTTGAAATTCGCCGACACGTCCACGGCGCCCTGCTTCAGCACGAACGTGGTGGTCACGCCGTCGTAGCTCTTCACCACGCCGTTCGCGTAGGCCCACACCTGCCGCGCGGGTGCCGTCAGCGAGGGCGTGATCGCGGCTTCGCCGGGCGTGCCTGGCGCGCCAGGGCTGCCGGGCTGTCCCGGCTCGCCGGGTTCCCCAGGTTCGCCCGGCTCGCCTGCCGAGGCCAAAAGCGATACGAACTGGTTCGGCGGCGGCAAGCCAGCGGTCGAGACGTGGGCGGTGATGACCGTGTACGACGATCCGCCGTACTGGACGAAATCGCCCACCTCATAGGTGGCGCCAGGCGCCCAGTCGCCCCGATTGACGTTGCGGGTGGCGTTGTCGGCGGGCTTTGTGCCGTCCGGATCGGTAATGTCCGGCCAGGCGACACTCGCGGTCAGCGGCTCGACCTTGCCCGCCGTGCTCAGACCCTCGATCGACAGCGACAGCGTGCAGATCGTCGCGTCGACCTGAATCGAGAAGTCCTTGAAGAACCCGTAGACGGTAAGGGTTTCCATCCCTTCCTTGCCAATCCACAGCGAGGGCTTCGCGCGCACCGCGGCGATGCGCCCGGCGACAAGGTCCACAGCATCGCGGCGCAGCTTGGCGGGCAGCGTCATGCGCTTGGCCCAAGCGCGCTCCACGATCTGGATCTCGCCGAACTCGTCCGCTTCCTTGCGGCTGAAATCCGTGATCCCGGCCTTGGCGTCTTCGGTGGTCGAGCCGAGCCCGACCAGTTTGCCCGCCAGCAGCGTCCCGACCTCCACCGTGCCGGGTCCGGTGATCGTCACCGAGACCTGGCCGGCCGTCTCCGGCATATCGAGGAAGGTGACTGTGCCGCTTGCATTGGGGGTGAACGTCCGATCGTAGCCGGCGGCCTGGACGCGCACCGTGGTGGCCTTCACATCGAGCAGCGCCGCGGCGTTGATCGTGCCCGCCGAAAGGGTCACAAGGATCTGGCCAGCGGCGGTCGTGGTCGAGCCCAGCGCCTGGTCGAACATCGCCCACCGGTTCGTGGGGCCGATGTCTTGCCACTTGCCGGACGGGCCGGTCGGGTCGTTGCCCTTGTTTCCGATCGCGCCGCTTTCGTAGATCCGGTGCGTCGCCGCTTTGATGACGCGGGCGCCGAGCGGATAGGTCGTGTCGGCCGACCACTCCGGATAGTCGTTTTCCGGAACGCTGCTCGCGATCAGCGCGCCGCCCGCGATGGTCGCGGGCTGGAGCAATTGCAAAGTGGAGGCCTGCCCCAACGGCGCGGGGTCGCCGCCCGGATCCGCGAACGCCTCCGTCGCCGCCAGCGCCTCGACGGTGAGGGTGCAGTAGGCCTTCGGCGGCACCGGCAGGTCAATCTCGAAGTCCTTGAAGAACCCCCGGAAGTCGAGCCAGTCCACACCCTCATCGGCGATCCAGCGCGCGGGCTTGGCCCGGATGGCCGCGAGGCTCGCCTGGAGCGCGTTGGTCTGATCGAACGGCACTACCAAGCGCACGGACATACGCCGCGCGAAACCACGCTCGACGACGGTCGTCACGCCATAGTCGTCGGTTACCCGGCGGCTATAGTCGACGATGCCGAGCGTCGGCGTGGCTTCGGTCTCGCCGAGGTTCAACGTCTCGCCGCTGTCGAGAACTACCCTCACTTCGCAACTCCCGACACTACGATAGCCCGCCCGTCAGCTTCTGCGCTCACGTCTTCCAGAACCCGCGCGGAGCGGTTCACGCCGCTGGCGATCGCCGCTAGGCCGTTATTCAAGTCCGCCCGCATCTGAGCCTGCTCCGCGCGCATGGCTCGCAGCTCAGCGGCGTTATCGTTGCTGCCGCTTGCCGAGGACGTACCAGCCGTGGCCGTGGTGGCCGCGTCCAGCGCCGCCGACGTCGAAGCCGAGGCAGAAGAGGAGGAGGTGCCGCCGGCATAGCCCTTAGTGGCATCGATGACGCCTTCGAGGCTTGCCGCCGTCTCCGCCTTGATGCGCTCCAGCTCCTGGCGGCTCGTGGCGACATTACCGGCGACTTCGAGGAGCGACTGGCTCAGGTCTGCCAGCTTGGCCGCCGCCTCCTGATCGCCGCCCCGCGCAGCGAGCACCGCGGCATTGAACTGCCCCTGCAAGGTAGCGAAGCTGGCAGCATCGCTTCCGCCGGTGAGGCCGCGAATCCGGTTCACTTCGTCCACCAGGCTATCGCTGACCGATTCCCACGCCTGCCGCAGCTGCTCGGCTGCCGTAGCCGCCGCTTCCTGCGCCTGGGTGAGCTTATCCTGCGCGGCGTTGGCATCCTCGATCGCATAGAGCTGCTGGAGCAAGGCGCGCTGCGCGTCGCTGGTGGCGTCCCGCAGCTCCTTGGCGCGGGCGATGGCCGTCGCGGTGGCTTCGTCCCCGGAAGCCTCGGCGATGCGCGAACGGATGTCGTTGAGCGCGTCGGTCTCCTTGTTCATAGCCTCCTGACGTTTGATGGACAGAAGCTGCTCGAGCTGGGCGTATTCCGCTGCGGTGGCGCCCGCCTCGGCGAAGATGGAGCGCAGGTTGGCGAATTCCTTGTCGATCGTGTCCAGCTCAGCGCCGACCGGATCCAGGTACGTCTTCAGCTCGGTGAACACGCCCTCGAAGCTCAGCGCCTTGTCGATCTGCGCGGACAGATCGTCGCCCGCCTTGAGCAGATTGTTCGTGGACGCGCGGATGCCGTTGATCGCGCCGCGCTCGATCGCCAGCTTCATGGCATAGGCCACCGCCGCCTCGGCATCGTCGTTGAAGTCGACGGCGCCCTTCTTGACCTTGAGCGAGGTGCCGCCGGCATTGACGCGGTAGTCACCGTGGCGAACGCCGACGCTGATGTTGCCGAAGTTCCCGATGGTGCCGCCGAACTGCGAGGCGAGATCCGCAAGGCCGCCATAGATGCTGTTGCCGGCTGCCAGCGCCGCCTTCTGCGACGATCCGCTGTTGCCGGACGTGCCGGACACACCAGCCGCCGACAGATCGACCCGGCCCCACTTCACCTTTGTGAATGCGCTGCCCAGCACATTGCCAAGCACCCCGCCGACGATAGATCCAAGCGGGCCAGCGAAGTCGCCTAACCCCTTCATCACCCCGTTGAGTGTCTTGGTTAGAACCTTTTCTGCCGCCTTCCCGCCGAGGGCGCCGCCGATCGCCGACCCTGCCTGCTCGGACGCAGACTGCTTCCCGAACAGGGCAGACCCTGCGACCACTCCGATGCCCGCGCCTTGCAGGAGAGGCCTCAAAGCCTTCACAAACTCCCCGTCTTTTTTGAATACCTTGGACACCTCGGTGCCGATGGTTTTTGCGACCTCCTCCCCTTGGTCGTTAATTTCCGTTCCCACTCCGATGTTGAGCAGGTTGCCGAACTTCCCGCCAATGTCGGATGAGTTGCCAGTGAGCAGGCCGAACACAGCTCCCAGGCCAGCCCCGACCCCGCCGAGGTTTCCGAGCGTGTTTATCAGGTCTCGATACTGGTCGTTGAGCATGGCGACGTGCTCGCGCTCCTTTGCGAGATCCTCCATTCGCTCGTCCCAGCGGGCCTGGGCCATGTTGTCCACTTCCTTCTGGAACTCAGCCCAGTCCTCTTCCTGCCGTTTGGCGAGCTGCTCCGCCACATCGAGCACCATGCGGCTGGTGGCGTCCTGCATGAACTTGTCCAAGTCGAAAGCGTCCTTGGCCGCCTTCGCCGCAGCCGCGCCAGCCGCCTTACCAGCCTTTTTCGCGTCCTTCTTTGTGCGCTCGATTGCGCGCTTCTGCGCGAACGGGCTGGCCCAGTCCGCGAGATCGCCGATGTAGTCTTGCTGGATCGTGTCGGTGAGCGTCTTCACGAAGCCGTGACCCAGCTTCGCCGCGGCGCCGGAGTAGCTGTTGGAGACCTTGGCAATCTGCGGAGCCGTGAGGGTCGGAAGGGCCAGGCCCGCCTTCGTCAGAATATGGTTCGCCTCGGAGACGAAGCCGTTGACGCCGTTGACCGCCGTGGAGAGCAGCTTGTTGATGGCATCGATCGCCAGATTGACCGCGCTCAGGAAGATGTCTGCCACCCCGGCCGGGATGAGCTTGAAATTGTCCAGGATGGTTCGCGGGACCAGCGTCATAAGGCCGATGATCCTGTTCGCCGCCCATTTCGCCCAGTCCAGCACCGTCTTCCAGACGTCTCCGGTCTTCACGCCGAAGAAATCGAGAGCGCCTGCTACCTCGCCCGTGATTGCCGCAACCCAAGCGTCCCACAGACCCAGCGCCGTGTCCATGAAGGTGACTTGCACCTTACTCGTCTTGTTGATCTCTGAGCTGAGCAAAGCGACGCCGCCAGCGGCAGTCGCGAGGACGGCAATGAACGGCAGGAAGGGCGCGACCAAGCCAGCCGCCGCCGCGATCAGGCCTTTGACGCCGATCCCCGCCTGCGACATGATGCCGCCGATCTGCGAGCCCTGTTGCAACAGGGCGGTGAAGGCAAGTTTTAGCGGTGCCGAACTCTGCGCCGCCCCCACCAGCTGTATGCCCAGATCCTGAAACTGGAAGGCGAGGTTCTGGACGTGGTGCCCCGCCAGCTTGGACGTGTTGGCAGTCCGGTTGATCCCGGAGCTGAGGCCCGCGAGGTTGTCATTCGCCGCCTTTGCGGACTTGGCAATGTCGCCGGAAGCATCCCTTACGGCACGCTTGCACTGGTCGAGGTCATTCTGAAGCCGCGCGATATCGGCCACGATCTCGATCGACAGCCTACCCGCTGGGATACCACCCGCCATACGAGCCGCCTCCATAAAAAAGGCGGCCCAAAAACTGGACCGCCCGATTATTTAAGAATTGCCCTGGCGTCAGCTTAAAGGCTGCTATTGAGCAGCCATAGCTATTGACCTACGGCTCTAAAAAGCCGGTTTGGGCGGTTCATTTGGGTCGAATTTAGTGCAAGTGCCTGAGAAATTGCCTTGCGGACCCCGAATTGAGATCAGGCCTGCAATACGGTCGATATGCAGCTTTGCGTTGCCGATACCACCGTACCAGACCTTTCCATTGATTTCCCGAGAATCTGCAACGACGCTAGCGATCCTTAGCGCCTTATGCTTCTTCCCGCCGATAAGGCGCGGAAGTTCGGCCACGCCAGCGGCGCCCGACAGTTGCAGGCGGACGACATCCTCCTGACCGGTAACGAGATCGGTGTCTCCGTATTCAACGGTTTCGGCGCGCCCCCTGCACTCCAGATTGATCACTTCTGATTGAGCTGCAATTGCGACGGTCGGCAGCAAGCCAACGAGCGCGGAAAGAACGAGAGCCATTTTCATGACATCGATGAGTAGGGCTAAACTACCGCGCTCTCAAGCTTTCCATCATTGACCTGAATTGAGCTTCGACACGATTCCGCGCGGCCTCTGGATTCGCCTTGCTCATTGGTTCGATGCAGGCCGGGCTTCGCGCGTCTTCACGCTGGCTGACAAACACGCGGGAAAGCCTGCGCAAGGTCCGCGCTTCCCAGGGTGAAAGGTCCACTCCTATCAAGCGAGACCACTCGGCCATTTCTGAGAAGCTGATCGCAGCGGCGCTTTCTCCAGCAGGAGCGGCCGGCCCGATCTCAAGCAGCCAGTCGGTGAGGTAGGGAGCCGGATTGATCGGGAGTTGCGGCTCTCTGCCCTCCGCCTTCATCGCTTCCGCTCGAGTTACCGGCTCTGGTGGTTTCCCAGAGCCGGTGTGCTCCCGTTTCGGGGCGGTGTTCAGCCAGGCGAGCTGACGGACCCAGAGCTCGAGAGCGACTGCGATGCCTTCATAAAATTTTCCCAGCTGCTCGCATCATCCTGCATGTGGTCACGGATGAAGCCGAGCAACGGATCGGAGTAGACGGCACGAACGTTTTCGCGTTCGTCCTGGATCTTGTTGCCCTGCTCGTCCTCGCCGTCGAGGCCATTGAAGCGCTTGGTGATCGCGCAGAGGAACTCGATGGTATCCTCTTCCTTGAAGTCCAGCGCCGCCTCGAACTTGCCGTTCGCTTCGCGCGACCGCTTGACGGCCTTGCGTTGCTTCGTAGCGTTGGCGGCTTGCCAGATCTTGGTGCCGGGGCCGAAAACGGTGGCGGTGATCGGGGCGCCGGTCTCGGGATCGCGAAGCGGAGACCCGTCGGCGTTCTTGACGGGAAGGTCGGAAACGTCCGCAACGCGGAGGCTGGCAGCTTTGAGAGCCATGGGGATTACCTTTCAGGGAGGGGGCCGGTCGGATGCCCTAACAACCGACCGACATGAAAAACCCCGCAGAAGCGGGGTTTAATCTCAGGGGCGTATCGGGTGGATCAGTCTTCCGGCGTGTAGATCACCAGGCCGTCTTCATCTTCGGAGACGATCGAGTATTCGAGGGTGATCTGCCGGGTGGCGATGGTGTTCGCGTCGCCGTAATTGCGCGGGCCGCCCATTACCAGGGCGCGACCGGAGATCACGCCGAGTTTCGGGTGCGAGATGATGGCGGTGTAGAAGTCATCGTCATCGGTCGCGGTGTCGACGAGCGCTTGGCCAGCGTCGTTCGGGTCGATACCGACGGTGATCGTCTGCGTACCGAGCGTGTAGCCGCCCTTGGCCTTGCTGTCGCCGCGACTGGCGATGTTGCGCCAGGTGACGATGTCGAAGGCCTTGGCCGGAATGTCGCCCAGGTCGCTGACCTCGCCGATCTTGGTGGCAGCCGCCAGAAGGGCTTCGACACCGGCCTTGTTGTAGGTCGCCGGGGCGGTTTTGGTGAGGGCCAGAGTCGTCCCGGCCGAAGTGAAGACGGTCATCTAATTTCTCCAGAGGAATGCCCCCTAAGCCGGGGCGGGCTATCGCCGGGGACGGCAATCTCGTGTCAGTCGGCGGGGGCGCTCGACTTGGTTTCGTCGGCCTTGGAGACGGACGGCGCCTTCTTCGCAGCCGGCGAGCGCGTGAACCGGCCGGTGGGCTCGAGATCCTTGAACTGCTGCGCGGGCATCGGCACGGTGTCGCCCTTCTCATAGGTCTTGCCGTTCAAAGTCGTGCGACGGGTGGCGGTGGTATCGATCATCAGCGTGGCTCCGAATATGTGACGATGAAGTCCTGGGTCCCGCACCAGATCGAAGCGGTCTCGATCAGGAAGTCCGGCCCGGCCGGTTCGGTGCGGATGGTGACGTCGCGGATGCCCGGCACCTCGGGATAGAGCCGGTCGGCGGCGGCCTTGCGCACGGCGCGCAGGATCGCCTTCTGCTCGGGGTAGTTGCGCGCCTGGATGGTAGCCTGCACCCGCTCGCGGACGTGCCGCCACTCGCCCGGCGCCGGAATGTTCCGATCCACCTTCGAGACGCTGGCAAGGGACACGGAAGGCAGCTTGCTACCGAAAGGGCGGGCCCCGGCCGCGATGTCATCTTCCGGGACCAGCAGTGCTAGCGGATCATCGACGATCAGCACCGATCGCACCGCGACCACGCCGTCCATCAGGCGGCCTCGTCCATGCCCGCCAGGGCGTTGAAGCCGGTCCTGTTCTCGATGACCGACACAACCTTGGTCCGAAAGGCGGCGATGGCGGCGTCAACCGTCGTATCGAGCGCGACGCGCATGAACGGATGGGCGGCATGGCCGGGATGGTGGATGATGCCGGACACGAAGCGGTCGCCGATCTTCATCGGGCGCAGCGTGACACTGCCGGAGCCTTCCGCAGCCTTGCGAACCGCGACGCGCCCCTGCTTCGCGCCGGTGCGGGCGATGAGGTGTGGCGCGACGCCGTATTCGCCGAAAAAGCCGAGGTAGCCATCGGGCTTGCGCTCATCGACGTAGATTCGGATCGAGAAGGTGCCGTCTTGATTCTTGCGCGACGATCCCTTCGTGATCGCGGCGGCCACCTTGGGCGACCAGCCGCTTGCTCGCAGCCTCGCTTCGGCGAGAGAACGGGGTTTGCCGCTGCCGTGAGACCGGATCGAATAGCCTGCGTGGCGACGCGCTTGCCAACGGCGTTCAGCGCCGCTTCGAGCGCCCGGCCGCCGGAAACGGGTGAGTTCCGGCTCATGCGAAACTGACCTCATTGCCGTCCACGAGGAAGGTCACGGTGATTTCCGTGCGATCCACGTTCTGATCCAACGATGCACGCACCTGCCCGGGCAATCTGTTGCCGTGCTGGTCGCACAGCAAGATGGCTTTGCCGCCGATCGCTCTGCAACCCTCGACGATCCGGACCAGCAGCACTGCCGGCTCTTCCTGCTCGGTCGCCGCTTCGGCATCCGCCTGCATCTCGGCTTCAGTCTTCTTCCGGCCTCGAACCAGCTGCATCGGACCGCCGTCAGCAGGGTGGAACTCGACCATGTGGTATTCGCTGTCGCTCACGGCTCGTGGCCCTCCGTGCTCAGTTCCTCGGCCATCATCTCCCATTCCTTCCGGCGGCCCTTCTCGGCGGGGCCGGAAACGATGCGGAGCTTGCGGCCATCGATGTCGATGCGCATGTCAGCGGTGACGTCGATGCCGTCGAAATAGTCGATGCGGATCCGCGCCGGGCGGCGCTGAATCGTCAGGCTTTCGTCGATGCTCTCGGAGCGCGACGGAAGCACGTCCTGCACCTCCGCCCAAGCGTCCGAGGCCTTGACCCAGTCTTCCTCGACGGTGGTCCCGTAGTTGGGATCCTTCGTGGTCTGGCGAACCTCGAAAATCACGAAGGTGTCGCGCTTGCCGCCGGACATGGTCAGGCGAAGACCTGAAAGGGTGAGAGCAGTTTTTCGACTGTGGCCGACATCGGGATCTTCGTCGCGCCGGTACCGGTCCCTACGGTCACCGTCTCGCGGTTCGCGTACATGTCGCCGACCATCAGCAGGATGGCAGCGCGGATTGGCGACGGCAGCGCGGCGTAGCCAGCGCGGTACTGGATCCGAACCGCCTCGGGATGAGAAAGGACAGACGGCCAGCGCTTGCCGAAGGCGGAGCCCAGGAGCCAACCGCGCAGCTCGTACTCGGTGGGAAGCAACGCCACCTCATCGCCGGTACCCGAGAGGTACTTCACGCTGATGATCTCCGTCACCGGACCGTACGGCAACCGCATGCAATCGCGGAAAACGTCGGCGTAGGCCACCAGGACCTGATCGCCGAGCGCCCGGCCAAGCCAGCCGTCCGGACCGTCGATATGGCCGGTGGCCGCTGCGACATATGCCTCGATCAAGGCGTCCTCGACGCTATGCCGCACGCGCAGGTGCGCCTTCGCTTCAGCAAGGGTTACCACCGGCTCTGGCGGCGTAGCGACGACGACGCGCATCAGTCTGGTATCTCCACGACACCGGCCTGCTGGCAGACGTCGGGCGCCACCACGGCCATATTGATTACAGGGTGCGAAGAACCCATGATCCCGAGGCGGAGCGCTCCGCCGGCCTGCAAGGCAGCGAGGTCCTCGGCGGTCGGGCGCCAAAGCGAATACATGAAGTTGAGTCCGCTCTGCTCATCGACGGCGTCTAGCACCGGGAGGACGCCGCAGGCGCCGTCGAGATGCTGATCCCAGTCCTTGGGCGCGCCGAGCGGACGCGCGCCGTCGAAGTTGCAGATGCGCATCAGGCGGACTTGTTTGCAGGCTTGGGAGCGGCCTTGTTGGCCGGGGTCGCGGCTTGCTTTTCGCCTTCTTCGCTGGTGAACGCCGGGGCGAAGCCCTTCTTCACTTCATCGGCCGTGGCCTCGCGTACGAGCTTGGCCTTCACCAGGTCGTCGAAGCGCTTGGTGGCGACATCCTTCAGGATCATACCTTCGGTAACGGTGCCGTTATCGCCGTGATGATCCACGAGCACGAATGCATTCTTCATCATCGTCTCCTGTGGTGCTGTGGAGGGTGCGGGGCGCGGCGAGCGCAGCGCCCCGCGGAATTCGCCGCAATTGCTGCGGCGACCGATTATCCGTTGGTCGGCGGCGCCAGCGTGCCGCGGACGAGGGCCTGTGCGCGGCGGATCACCAGCGCCAGGCGCTTCTCGGCGCGGACCGTCAGCATGTTGCGGATGAAGTTGTCGCGGTCCTGGTCGGAGATCCGGACTTCCGTGTCCATGCGATCGAAGATCTGGGCGGCAAGCTTGAAGTTGCCGGTCAGGAAGTTGCCCGCGCCGATGCGCTTCGTCGACACAACCGGGCGGCCCCAGAGCACCGGACCTGCGATGCCCTGCGGATTGGCGAACAGATAGCTGCCGTTCGCGTCCTTGGTCAGCTCGATACCGGCCCAGGCGGTGGGGTGCAGCACCTGAGCATCAGGGGCGTAATCGGCCAGCTCGACCTGCAGAATGGCGAGGCGGAGCTGATCGATGATCGTCGGGTTGGTGACGTCGATACCGGCGGGCTGGGCATACGGCGTTGCGCGGGTGTAGAGACCCGACAGATGCTGGCCGGTGCCATCGCCGAGGAGCAGCTCGGCGTCTTCCTTGTCGTCGAGACCGTAGCGAAGTTCACCGTCGATCAGGCTTTCCAGCTGCGGAATGTCGTCCATCGCCTGACGGGAAACCGGGGTCCAGTGCGCGATGGTACGCACCGGGGCGTTGTCGACCTCCCAGGTGTAGTCCGATTCAGGCTTGAGATCGCCTTCCGCCACGCCAGCCGCGTTGTTCTCGCGGGTTGCCTGGTAGGCATACTCGATCGAGTTGCCATCGGTGCGGCCCGGGGTGAGCAGGTCGCGGACCCGCAGACCCATGCGGGGCATGGTCACGATTTCCGACTGACGATCGGGCACGATGAGGGCGCCTGCCGATCCGTTGGCGCTGGTAACAGCCTTGACCGAGAAGCCGATGGTGCCCTTGCAGCCCGCCTCGATGTAGCTTTTCACGTCGGCGTGATTGGCCACCTCGTGTCCGAGGCTCTTGAGGATCGGGCTTTCCTCGCCGCCACCACGGCGGCCCTGTGCCAGCTTCTGCGAAAGCTCGGTGATTTCGCCGCGCAGGCCAGTCAGCTCGGAAAGGGCCTTGTCCGCCTTTTCCTTGGCTTCCTCGTTGATCTTGTCGCCAGCAGCGCTCTTGGACCGGAATTCCTTGGCGAACTCCTTCACCTCGCCGAGCGTCTCGCCCAGCTTCTGCTCGAGGTCCTTCAGCGAATTCTCATCGTTGGCGCCGCCTTCGTCCTTCTTCTGCCCGAATTCGCGGACAAGCGGGGTCGCTGCCACGGCGAGCGCCGCGGCCGAAGTCATCTTGTTCATGTGGGTAACCTTGTTAGGCGGACTTCAGGGAGAAGCCGGCCAGGGTGTCCGAGAGAGCCTTGAGGCTCGGGTTGCTCGTCGGGTCACGCTCGGACTCCCTCCGGCGCAGTTCATTCAGGCCGTTGCCGACGAGGGCAGCGGCCCGGGTCTTCGAGAAGCCTGCCTCCCGCAGGAACTTCTCAAATTCTCGGTCGGTGGGCAGCTCGCCATGAGCGAGCTTGAACTTGACGGCCTCGACCCGCGATTCATCGTTGGCCGGGAAGGTCACCAAGCTGATCTCCACGAGATCCAGCTTCGTCAGGGTACGGATGCCCGTCTTTTCGTCGTAAGTGCTTTCGCGCACCCAGTAGCCGATCGACAGGCCGGTGACGGTGCGTGCCTTCATGTGCGCGTAGGCGCGCTTCTCCATCTCGCCCGCATCGAGCAGGATCTGCCCGTCGCCGAACAGGCCGTGATCGTCTTCCTTCAGGTTGCTCCACGCGCCGATAGGCTCGCTGGCGCGATGCTGCCAGAGCACAGGAACCGGGCGGCCCTTTGCCTGGATCTCGGCCAGACTATCGACAAAGGCGCCCTTGGCGACGACTTCCTGATAGCTATCGACGACGCCGAAGACCGAGCCGTAACCGTTGAACTTGCCATCCTCGGTGACAGCCTTCACCTCGAAGTCGAAGTCGCGAACCTTGAGGGCGCCGCTGTGTTTGCGGCCAAACCGGGAAATCAGAACCATTTCAGTTCACCTTCGAAAGGTGGTTGATGATGGCGGTCCGCCTTTCGAGCTCGGCCGCATCGGGGTTGCCGCTGGGCAACGAGATACCCAGCCAGCTGACGAGTGCTTCCCTTGCCTTGGTGTCGGCGCTGGCGGCGACCGCGCCCAACTGATCTAGGGGCACAAGGTTGGACTGCACGGTCAGGAAGTCGTCCCCCGGCATAGCAGGGAGATTTTCGCGGGCTCGCATCTCGCCGCGGGTCATCACGCCGTTTTGCCCGAAGGCGGAATAGAGGGCCGCTCGGGCCGCGCTGTCCGCCGCCATGAGCGCCTCACGGTTGATCTCCGGGTAGACCTTCTTGCGCTCAGCCGGGGACAGCAGCTGCTTCTTCACCGCCTGCTGGATGTTTGTCAGAAGCGGGTTGAGCAGCAGGGTCTGCCAGCCGAGCAGGAGCTGCTCGATCCCGCTTCCCCACATCGTTTGCCCCTTGGCGGCATGACCAATGAGCATGGGCAGCATGCCGAACCAGCGGCAGATCTCCTCGACGTCCCAAGCGCGGGATTCCAGGAGCTGGACTTCCGCTGGGTTCATCTTGAGCGGCGAGAACTTGAAGTCCTTCTCCAGCGGCACGATCCGGCCGCGCATGGCGTCGCCCACGAAGCTGTCGAAGATGGCGAGCAGATCTGCGCGCTGATCGGGCTTCAAGTTGGTGGAGCCAGTCTCCATGAACCCGGCCGCCTGGAGGCCGCTCCGGAACGTGTCCGAGGCGGTCTTGTTCGCCGCCATCGCGCCACCGAGAGTACGGCGGCCGAACTCGATTGCCGAGAGCCCGACGTCGCCGCCGAGCGTGAGGCCGCGCAGGTGGAAGACCTTGTCGGCCGGAAGCTCCTCGGTCTTGCCGCGATCGGCGAAGAGGTAGACCCGTTCGTTATTTCGGTTCCGCGTCACCTGCATGAGGTGCGGGGCCAGCGGGGTCAGCGCAGTCACGCGGTCCCCAAGGGTTTCCTTTTCCGCGTAGGCATTACCCCAGAGATCCATCGCAGCGACCTGGCCCGCCCAGAACTCCGCGGCGGTTTGATCCCGGTTTGGATCCTCGTGGACCAAGTCATAAAGCCAGTGGTCGCTGCGGGAGACCCGCCCGCCATCGGCCGACTTCTCGAAAACGCCCATGCCCATCGAGCCGACCACATCCGACTTCAGTCGGACACACGCCCAAGCTGCCGGAAGGCCGAGAGTGGTCTTCTGGTTGACCGTCTGGCCCGCGCTGTCGATCGCGGCGGTGGCGGCGAGCTTCCGGCGCGTCGGCTCTTCTTCCGGTGCGCCGCTGAGTTTGCCGCTCTCGCCCGATCCGAACCAGCGAAGCGTCGAGCCGACCCATGTTCCCAGGCCCATCAGGCTACTGCTTTCATCTGGGAGATGAAGTCGTCGATCGACCCATCCTCATCACTCGGCGTCACCATAGGTTCGACGGCGTTTATCATGGCATCCACTCCGTCGATCTTGTTCGGGCTGTTGGCCGCTTCCTTCTTGGGAAGGATGGAGCCGTTCACGCCGCGGGTGACGACGGCATTACCGATCATCCACGTCATCACTGGATTGCCGTCGTGCGCGAGCTGGCTAGAGCCTGCCTTTACGCGCGCCTCGACCTCCTTGGCCGGGTCGGTGTAGTTGTTGGCGTTCTTCGAAAGCTGGACGGCGAAGGGATCGTCGCCGTCGCCGAAGTCCTCGTTGAGGCGGGACGCCATGGCGAGACCGCTGTTCCACTGGTCGAACGTGATCCGGCGGATCGCCAGCCGATCTTCCAATTCTCGGATCTTAGCTTCGATGGCGCGGTGATCGATGAAGTTGCCGGCAGTGGCGATCAGGTGCCCTGAGCCGACCCATTCCTTGTAGAGGTCGGTAATCTGCTTGAGCGCGTTATCCTGGCTCTCCAGCCGGGCCTCGGGGCAGAAGAACCACGATTTCACGAGCAGGCGGCCATCTTCGGTCTTCGCCGCCAGCACCAGGGCCGAAAGGTCATCGACGTTGGAAAGGTCACCACCGAGGTAGCAGTCCAGCCCAATGAAGTCGTCGATGGTCAGGCCGTCATCGGCACACGCGATCCACTGCGAGACGTTGAGCCAGGCCGAGGCCGCGCCGAGCCACTGATTCAGGTTCTTGGTGCGGAAGTTGCCTTCGGCGGAAGGGCTGGCCTTCGCCTCGATGGCACGCTTCCGGATCTCCTTCAGCAGCGACGGCGCCGCGGCTGCAAGCGGGTTTGCCTTGACCCAGGTGCGCTCGTCGTAAGGGTCGTCCCCTTCCTTGCGCTCCGGCGTGAAATCCTTCGGTCCGTCCAGGGTGTAGATGATGACGAACATGTGCTCGGCGATGATCGACCGCTCCAGCACCTTGGTCCCGAATGTCCGCTGCTCATAGCAGATGCCGAGCGTATTGAACCCGGCCGTCGTGATGATCCATAGCAGGGGCTGCAATCTGGCACCGAAGGCGGAAACCATAACGTCGTACAGACCGCGATCGGAGTGGGCATGCAGCTCGTCGAGCGTGACAACGTGCGGGTTGTGGCCGTCCTGCGATTTCGACTTGCTGTGAATCGCCTGCATGTACCCGCCGTTGTCGGCGCAGGTGATGGACTTGGCCCAAGGGATCAGGCCGAAGGCTTCCTGAAGCGCCGGGGTCTTCTCGACCATCCGCTTCGCCGGGTGGAAGACCTTCTTGGCCTGGTCGAACGTCGTCGCTGCCGTCAGAATCTGCGGGCCGGGCTCGTCCTCGCAAGCGAGGCAGTAGAGCGAGACCACCGCCGTCAGCGTGGACTTTGCGTTCTTGCGGGCCAGCTCCTCATAGACGACGGTAAACCGCCGCAGCCCGGTTTCCCTGTCTCGCCACCCGAACACGACGACGAGAATGAATATCTGGAACGGCTCCAGGTCGATCAGGCCGCAGCGCTTGTCGTGCTCGCCTGCCAGCACCTTGGCGCGCGCGCATTTGCACCAGTTGCCTTCGACGTGCGGCAGCTTCTCGGCGAAGTCGCAGACGTCGTTGCCGTGCCACGGGTCGAAGTAGTACCCGAAATCCTTCTTCTTCGAGCGCTTCAGGTCATCCAGATGGCGCTGCGCGGCCAGCCGGACCCACTTGCAGTGCGCGGTCTGTTTCTTGTCCGCCGCCGCGCGCTTCGCATAGTCGAGCGCAATGGCCGCGTAGTCACGAGCGTGACCGGTGTCCGTTGCGCTTGAACGGGTTGCCCGGCTTCGTGACATCCGCCGCACCTCCGCCACCGCCCACGCGGCTCTTCGGCCCCGCGATGCGGAGCAGTTCTTCATGCTGGCGCAGCACCGTGAGGTACGCGGCTGGGGGCGGGTCGCCGCCGGCGTTGAACGCCTGGCGCACAAGCGCTTCGAGCGAGCAGTACCGAGCGAGCAGGGCGCTATCGATCTCGGTCACGCCAGCCGACATCACGCGGCCAAGCACCTCCATCCAGACATCCTGCGCCGCGGCGGTCATGTAGTCCGGCATCAGCGGCGGATCGCCGGGCGCCAGCAGTTCGGTCTTCCCACCATCGCGGGAGGGTTGGAATGTGCCGCGAGCCAGTTTGGCGGACGGCGTTTCAGCCTTCGGCCCTCGCTTCACGGGCACCTCCGAAATTTAATGTGCAGCGAAAATTTAATTCACACCCAGAAGTTTAATCCGCACGCGCAAAAAAAGTGGTCGGGTGTCGGTCCTGTGCCGGTCAGCCCCGAAGTTTCGACCCACCCCCGGGTGTCCCGACTGATTGATGATGCGGCCAAGGAGGGACGTGGCTATCCTTCTGATACCTTTTCATCGAATCGGGGGCGGCATGGTTGGGATCACTGAAATTTCGGCGGGATTGAATAGCCTGAAGGCCGCGAAGGACATCGTGAAGGCCTTGCACGCTATTCAAGCTGGCGCGGACCTCAATGAGATCAAGATCAGCCTCCAGGGCCACATTCTGGAAGCGCAAGAAGGGCTCTTTGCTGCTCAAGAGGCGCAATCGGCGTCGGCCCGACGCATAGCAGATCTTGAACAAGAGATTGTGCGCCTGAAAGACTGGTCGGCAGAGCGCGAACGCTATCATCTTGTAAACGTCTGCCGTGGCTCCTTCGCCTACATGCCGAAGCCAGGTATGGAGAAGGGCCAACCCGCACATTGGCTTTGCACAAACTGCTTCGATCACGGCAAGAAGTCCTATCTTTCTTTCAAAGGGCAGGACAAGTCGCGGTCTGGCGGAAATGGCGACGAGAGCACGTACGGTTGCGATACCTGCAAAGGCAGCATCAAAGTGAATTGGCGCCGTAAGCCCGTATACCCTAGCGACCCTAACGACGACTAAGTCGTCTACCCTTGGCCCGTTTTGCCTCGGCCGCTGTCTTGATGTGGTGGCACGGCTGGCAGATGCCCTGATAGTTCGACCGGTCGCCAGTCCCGCCTTCCGCCAGCGGCTGGATGTGGTCGGCGATGGTGGAGGCGGAGACGCGTCCCTCGTCTTGGCAAGGGCGGCAGAGAGGCTCTTCGCGCAAGACGATCTCACGCATGACCTCATGCTGCCTGCCGTAGCCGCGCGCTTGCCTGCTCTTTCGTGTGGTGCGCCATGCCTTGGCACGAGGGCGCTTGTTGATCCGGGGAGGGCGGCTGGGCATAGAACCTCCCAAGCGCAAGACCATGAATCAAAACGCCCGCTCACCTTGAGGCTGCGGGCGCACGTATTCTGTACCGTATCTATTTGCCTCGTTTCCGTGCCCAGTGCAAGAGGCATATTTCATGTAACTATCCGTAACATTCTCGTTGACATCAATGTTACCTAGAGTTACATCCGTTGTCATGAAGCCGATCCGTTACGCCCGCTCAGCCCTCAAGACGCTCCGCTCGATGCCCGCCAATATGTCGGCCCGCATCGTCTCGAAGGTCGAGGCATACGCTGCAGATCCGGCTTCGCAGGCGAACAACGTCAAGGCCCTCAAGGGCAGCGACGACATCCGCCTTCGGGTCGGCGACTGGCGGGTCATCATGAACGATGGCGTCGTGCTGACCGTGACGAAGATTGGCCCTCGCGGCAGCATCTACGAATGATGGAGGCTCACATGGGTGAGATGGTTACGATACCGATCGAAGAGTACCAGGCGCTCCAGGAGGCAGCGGAAGACCTCGCGGACATTCGTGCTTCCGAGCGCGTGAAGGCTGCCGTGGAGCGAGGCGATGACGAATACGTTCCGGCCGAGCTGGTCAACCGCATCCTCGCCGGCGACACCCCGCTACGGGTCTGGCGTGAGTATCGCGGGCTAACCCAGCTTGCGCTATCGGAAGCAGCTGGCGTGAGCCGCGCTCAGATCGCGCAGATCGAAGGCGGCAAACGCGGCGGGTCGGTCCAGACCCTCAAGAGCCTGGCCGACCAACTGGGCATTACGGTTGACGATCTGATCTGATCCCCGCACGGGATAGGTAGGGGCCGACAGCCTCGGCAAGCAGCAGAAGGCCGGTAAAGAACTCGTCTCTGATGATCTGCCGGTGAGCGCCAGACTTCGGGACCAGTTTGACGATCGAGCGCGGCCTACGCTTGCCCTTGCCGATGTCGATCCAGTCGACTTCGCGGCTACCGAACCGCTTCATCGCGGCCTCGGAGAATGTCAGATCCATCAGCGCCACGTCGCGCAGCGTGTGTACCAGGGCGCCCAGCTGACATTCGATCCCGCGCAAAGTGCTCGCGCCGAATGCGCGTGCCTCGATGGCAGAGATCGCGCCATGTGAGCCAGCCGCACCGCGCGGCCGCACGTCTAGGGCGCACTTGGTCTCAGACATCTCGCTGGCGTCGAACGCCGCGCGGTAGCAGCGCAGCGCCTTCATCTGCTCAGTGCCGATGCCTTCCATCGTCTCGAAGCGCGGCTGCTTGCGAAATGCTTTGCCAATGGTCACGCGGCCTTTCGTCTTCACGTCCACGATGTCCTGTTCGACATAGACGGCGTGTTCACGTTGCTCGGGGGTAGGCGCAAAGGGATCTGCCTTCACGGGTTTGGGAGATGTGGCGCGGCTGGCGCGGCGCGTCGCCTGCGCCGCCATTGCGGCGAGGGTATCGGACTTCGGCATTAGGAGCGGTATCCAGTTCGGGGAGCGCAGGCCTGCAACTGCCGTTGCAGGTCGGCGACGGGGACCATGTGATATCTCTGGGCGTTCGAGTGGCGCATGACGCCCCGGAGGGCCTCCGCGAGCGCGGCCGCTTCGTCGGCGCGAATGAAGAAGCCGTCCTGATCCGGCCCTATCTGGACAGGGCCGGTCTCGATCCTGCTGCCAAGCTGGCACGGGATGATTCTCTTCATGCTGCCAATCCTCCCTGAACTCTGGCGCTGTAGGTGCCGTTGGCGTGCCGCCTCAGGTAGCCGCGCGTCTCCCCGACCTGCTTCCAGTAATCGGGAAGGGCATCGATCTCCGCCTGGTCGCTTTCGCCGCGGGACAGCTTGCCCATGGCGTCGTCGAACTTGGCCTGGCGCTCGCGCTGTGCCGCCGCGTCCGCCCGTCGCTGTTCCCGTGCGGCTGGGGTCAGGGTGGGTATTTCGGCTGGGGCAGGGCGAGCAGCGCGCTTCCGGCTGCGACCAGCGCTCATCCGATGGCCGTTCAGCACCCAAGCCGTCCACGTCTCCTGCCAGTCGGCGCTCTGGGTAGCCTTGGACCGGTGATGGGCACGGAAGTGCTGGACCGTGGCAGCGAGCTCACCAGCCGAGAAGGCGTCGACCACCTCGCGGCCCTTTGAGCCGACCGGCAGTTCGGCAGGCATCCAATCATCCGAAATCAAGCCAGCGCACGCGCCTTGTGTTTGTTTTAAAGGTTCAAGGGGGGTTTGTGTAAAGCTGCTTGACGGGTGGGGTAAAGGAGCTTGACGGGCGGCGTAAAGCTGCTTGACGGGTAAAGCTGCTTTACGGGTCGATGCTTCCAGATGGTCCTTCTCGTGGCACGGAACCAGAGGAAGCGACCGAAGTGCCTGGACGTTGATCAGGTACTCGACCGTATACCCATTCTCGCACGCACGTTGCCCGCACTCGCCGATGAGGCCGTCTTCAATCAGGCTTTTGATGGTCGTAATGATCGTCTGGCGCGTAGTTCCGATTTCCTCCGCCATGCGCTGCTTCGACGCCCAGATCCCCGATCCGTCGTCGCTGGCCTTGTCGGCCATGAGGCGCATCACGGCAGTGCGGGCCATGCTGCCCACCTGCCGCTTGTCGACCTCGGATGTCAGGTGGTTGCTCAAACGACCCTCCACTCGATGTCGGGCCACATGGTGCGCGCCAGCGCCCAGCGGAGGGGGAAGTCACGGACGATGACGCCCTTGCGATCCTCGACCACCTTCCGGCCGTTCTCGATGTAGGAGAAGTCCGCCTTGAGCCGGGCCTGTTGACCATTGTCGAGCATCACGGGACGCCCATCGACCTCGAACCGGAAGACGGGCTGCTGCTCCAGGCCGATGATCGCACCTGCGCGCTCCATGAGCTGGAGCTCGTTGCAGCGCCTTGCCTCGGCCTTGCTGTCGTGAACGTGGCCGGCTCGGCACTCGCACTTCTTCGCGCCGTACTTGTTTCCGGCCTTGCCGAACGGACCAGCCGCCGGGCCCAAGCGCTTCTTGGTGGTCCATCCCTTCATCGGCTGGCTCCCAGCAGCATATCCAGCTCGGCCGGGGAGCGCGCGAACTTCGTCGCGCACGGCGCCGCTGCCATCCAGGCGTTCACGTAGAGCGGGTCTTTCATGCCGACGGCGAAGAACGCTTTTACGGAATGGACCATGGTGGCGTGGTCGCGCCCCCCGAGGAAGCGCCCCGTGGCCGGATAGCTATTCCCCCTGGCGCGCAGCACCGCCACGACGAACTGTCGCGCCCGAACGGACACGGCCTTGCGGCTGGTGCCGAGGATCTCGGCAGGCGATGAGCCGACACGCTCGGCGCAGTCGCGAATCACTTCGTCCGTGGTCAGCGGGCGCTGACGGGTAGGCTTCTCGCCCGGCTCCAGCGCTTCGACGACTTCCATCACAGGATCGGGATCGATCTCCAGATCCGCCGCGTCGCTCCCGTTTAGGTGGCCGCCGTGGACCAGCCGCGCCGCGATCGTTGCGCACAGGTCATCGACCTCGCTCCCCGGGGTAATCTCGACAACCGGCGCGCGGCTGGTGCGAGCCGCTTCGGTTTCGGCGACGTGCAGGGCCCGCCAGTTGCGGATCTGTTCCTTGGTCGGCGACCTGCCAAACCGGTTCATTGTATGAGCGCGCACCGTGGAGGCGTCCGCTATGTAGGTGACGAGGCGCTTTGCGTAGGCGCGCGCATCGCTGGGCTCTCGGTCAGGAAAGCCCGATGTGCCGAACCACTCGATTCGTGGTCCATAGGTTGCTCGGTAAGCTGTTGCCATGTCGGGTACTCAAAGGAGCATCATCTGCGGATCGGGATTGCTCCTGATCCAGTCGGCGCGGGCATTGCGGGCCCGTTTCAGGGCTTCGGTCGCTGCGGTCTTCTCAGTCTGAGCAATCGTCAGCTTGGTATCGGCGCGGCGGTCGCGCTCTTCAGCGAGGGACACGAGCGTCTCCAGACGCGCGAGGTCCGGCGGCGCCGGGGTGATCCCGGCGATGATCGCTTCGTGATCAAGCGGCATCGGAAATGCCGCGCAGCGTGGCGACGTGCCGATCCAGCCTTTCGTCTTCGCAACCGGAGAGATCGCGGCCAGCCGGACTGTTCGGCCGGTGAGCCTCGCCCTTGATGCGAAGGAACTCGATGCACCATGCCTCCAGGGCGTCGTGATCGACGCCCTCCGGCACCGACACGATCATGTTTCCGTCCGGCAGGAGCAGAGACAGGAGATCGTTCGGCACGTGCCCACAGAGCATGTAGACCGCCGAGACGGGCATCTGCGCCGGTTCGGCAGCGCCGTCTGGGTTCGGGAAGTAGGAGAGCAGGGTGGAATACCCGATACCGCTGTCCATGCTGAGCGCTTTGAGCGAGATACTCCGCTGGTCGAGCTGACGGCGGATGGTCTGCTGGCGCTCGCGCATGGCGCGGACGATGTTGGAATTGTCAGCCATGATCCTGCTGCACCTGCGGAATAGGATTGCCCCCATGAGGAACACGGAGATTGAAAGGCGGGGTGACGGTCCAGCCGCGCTGGGTCAGCTCGGCGACCAGGTCACGATCGCTCGCGCGGGCGACTGGGTCATTCGGATCGACGATTTGGATGGCGCGAGCGTGGAACTTGAGACGGCGGATCACGCCGCGCTGCTCCAGCCGGTTGAGCATGGAGTGAACATTGCTGGTGCTGCTCAGGTCGAGGCCGCGGGTCATCTCCATGACGGACGGGGCAAGTCCGTCATTCTCCGCCATGAACTTTTGGATGAAGTCGAGCAGGGCGCGCTGACGCTTCGTAATCGCGATCATGGGCGGGCATCCCAGATGAAGCCTTGGCGCGTGGCGCGCACGGGGGTTCGGTCACCGAATAGGCGGCGGAGGGTGGTGACGTGATTGGCGAGGGTCTGCTGCGTGATGCCCGGCAGGGCGCGATGGGTGACCGGCTCGCCGTTGGCGAAGGCGATTGCGTAGAGGGCCCGCGCCAGGTGCCGGGGGAGGGCGAGCTGCTCACCGTCGCGATAGACGACGGCCGGGCTAACCCGCCAGTTGCCGCGCGTGACGGGGGCGCCTTCCTCGATGTTACCGGCGCAATGTGGGCAGCGGGCGCTCATGCGGCGTCACGCTGCACGAGCTGGTCCAGATTGTCGGGGAGCGGCTTGCCAATCGTCTTACCGATCAGGCGCAAATGCGCCATCCGCGACTTGGGAATCCCGATTGAGCGCCAGCTATGGACGGTCGAGACGGGGGCTTCGATCAATTTCGCGACGGCAGAGGTGCCCCCGAGATGATCCAACACGGCGTTCGCTACGATGCTCATGCGCCTATTCTGCGATATTCGCAGACGGAGTTCAAGCGCAAAGTATGCGACATTAGCAGTTGCGATAGTCGCAGACAGCGGCAGACAGGTCTTATGACCCCAATTCAGATTCGTGCGGAACTCGATGCTAGGAACATGTCCATTCGCGACCTCGCGGAAGCGACGGGCATCAACGAGAACCATCTTTCGAAATCGCTAGGGAAGCAGGCGCGGCGCATAACTGCAGATGAGATGCGCGCCATCGAAAAGATCTTCGAGCCGGAAGACCTGGCTGGCCGAATTCGCACCATCCCGCTCCTAGGCACGGTGCCCGCAGGGAAGTTTACCGCGGCGGAGCAGGTGGGTGGTCGCCGCATTCCAGTGTCCGATCCGGAGACGCCAAAGAACGCCTACGCTCTCACTGTGCGGGGTAACTCCATGGATCTCATCGTGCCTGACGGAACGACGCTCACGATTGATCCCGACGACAAGTCGCTATGGCCGGGCCGCCGCTATGTCGTTCAAACTGAAGGCGGAGAGACCACGTTTAAGGAGTTCCAGGCCGACCCAGCGCGATTGGTGCCTTGTTCGACCGATGACATCCACCAGGAGATCATGTTGGGCAGTGAGCCCATCTTGGTGCTGGGTCGGGTCTGGTCCTACACGATGCGCGACAACGACCTGCCTAGGCGGTCTGCTCAATAAATCGCTCGTGCAGCTCTTCGATCTCTCCAGGAACTGAGACGAAGAATTTGCCCCATTCGTCGAACTGGCCGATTCCCAGCTGGATCGCGTCTTGCTGCGCCTGTTGCCGCACTCGGCGCCAGGGGCCCTTAGGGCGGCCAAACACGCGAACTCGGAAGCACAACGACATATGGGGTCCTTTCCAGAATCAATTGTTCCCTATCTGTTCTCCCTATGTCATTCTCCGGCCGGCATGTGAAGTCCGCAGACTTTTGGACCCAGCCAATGCTGTCTGCGAATGTCGCAGAAAAAGTTCTTGACGGCTAGTCTGCGACTATCGCATACAAGTCTTCGACAGGCACACCGCCTGGTTGGAGACCCGCGATGGCCGCGCCCACCTTCTACCACTTCACGACTACCGGCTGGCGCGGCGTAGGCCTGACCGCCAGTGCGGTCGCGTCCGTGTTCCCGCACCTCGCTCTGTTGGGGCAGGTTCTGTGAAGGCCGCCCTAACCTACTCTGCGGTCGTCGCCGGCGGCCTTGCAGCCCTGTTGGGGATGGACGCCTGGTGCTCCCACCTCACGGAAACCAACGGAGCGGTCCGTGACTTCGCCCTGACCCCCGCCTTCGGCGTTTTCGCCATCCTCGGCGGCACGGTGGTCTCTCTCGCGGCGTTCTTCGCGCTGGCCCAAATGCTGCTTCCCCGCCCGTCGGGTCGCATGGCGAGCGGGGAGGGCGAATAATGCCCGCCCGCTCGCCCCTTCGGGAAGCCCTCATCATTCTTGCCATGGTCTGCGCCCTATGCGGCGCGGCTGGCGCCGGCGCGCTCTGGGCAATGCTCACGACCTGGCGCCCTCTTTCCGCAGCACCGACCGGACAAATGCCCCCCGCCCGGTTTGCACAACCTGCCCACGGTGACGGTGCCGCCGTGGGCCACCCCTCCCAGCCGGAGACGATCGATGACTGACACGAGGAAAGGCGGCTGGTGGGCCAGCCGCAACGGTGAGTTCTATAACGTGGGACCACTGGAGACCCGCGAGCAGGCCCTCAAGGAGGCAGCTTCTGAATTCGAGGGCGATGCCTTCTACATCGTCGAGGCTGGCCTCCACGAGATTAAGCTCAGCGCTACTGCCGTCATCGAGCGTCAGTATTTCGAGGACGAAGACCTCTGGTACGACGGCGATGGGGCTGACCGGTGCGCCGGCAGCGAGGCGGCCGACGCCGAGTTGCAGCAGCTCCTCGACGGATGGCTCTCAAAGCACATCAGCACGTTTCGCAGCCCCACCGCCTTCGCTTGGTCGCGCAACGAGGAAATGATCCCCGCCGGTGCGGTCAGCGGGGAGATATCGGCATGATCGTCAACTCCACCCGTTCGATTGCTCTCTCAGCCTACTGCCCGCAGGGGCGGCAGCGCCTTACTTCCGTCGATCGTCGAAGCTGCCTTGATCGCGTCCAACTCATCCAGGTATCCGGTCAATCTACTTTCACCCAGCTCCAAACCATGCTTCCGGCCCGTGCTTTGCATTTCGCGAAGGCACTCTTCAGCCTCGTCGCGGTCGAGCCGCGAGAGCAGATGTGCAAGAAGATGCCGAACTGCGAACCCCGCGCCTTCGAATTCGAGGGCGGCGCGCTCCAGGTTCTCTACCCGTCCTTTAATTTCGATATCCATGGTGCCGGCCTCTCCGTGTGTCTGAACAATAGTGTGCATTTGCGACCACGTTTATTTTCGATGAGGCTAAGCCCGCAGAAGTTAAGCAGTAATTATAGTAGATCAACAGCAGCACAATCTTACAAAGTTGTCATTGACTCCTGTGCTCGCACCAAGGTCATCGCCACCGGTACTGCGGGTGGGGAGGCCGTGGCATGAAGCTCGATTACGCTTCACTCCCAGACATGCAGGCCTGGGCGCAAACCATCATGGCGCGGCAGCAGGACGTCACCATCGGCGAGGACTACATGCGCCGCTGGTGGGTCGTCCCGCGCAACGAGAACGCGAACGTCTACCTGCACCGCATCCTCAAGAGCGACGACGATCGCGCGATGCACGATCATCCCTGGTCGAACATGAGCTATCTCCTGTTCGGCAGCTATTGGGAGCATACCCCCGAGGGCAAGTTCCTCCGCAAGGCTGGGGACGTCGTCTCACGCCCGGCTGACGCGCTGCACCGACTGGAGGTGATCCCCGGCGAGGAGGCGATCTCCCTCTTCATAACTGGGCTGAAGGTCCGCGAGTGGGGATTCGCCTGTGAGCACGGCTGGGTCCACTGGCAGGACTTCACCAGCGCGGACGGCACGCGCACCGGCGCCGGGTGCGGCGAGCACGGCGCCCTGTCACCCGTCACGGCCACGGGCCAGCCGCGCCAGGTGCTGGCATGAGCGCGCATCGCACCCCGCGCTGGACGGCGTCGGAGCTGGCGATCCTGCGCGGGCAGTACCCGGAACGCGGGATCGAGGTCGCTGACGCCCTGCCGGGCCGGTCCTGGCATTCGATTTACGTCAAGGCGAGCAAGCTGGGTCTCCGGTCCGGCAATGCCGCCGATGCACCCAAGCCCCGCCTTTCAGGCGCCGCTCTGGAAGAAGCGATTCGGCTCCGCGAGGTCGAGGGCTGGTCATTCGCTCGTATCGGTGCGCAGTTCGGCGTGGCCGAGGCCAGCGCATGCAATGCGGTGCTCATCGCTCTTTGCACCCGGCGCGGCTACACCCCAGCCGAGCGGGACGCGCATGGTCGCCTCACCGATCAGGGCAAGGAGCGGGTGCGCTATGCCCTGAAGAAGGGCCTCAAGGGCGTCGATATCCAGCTGCGCCTCGGCGTGTCTGCGGCATGCGTCGCGGAACAGCGCCGCCGGTACAACGCGGATCTGCTGGCGCGCGGCAAGGCAATGCTCCCGCCGCCGGGAGGCGGCGAGGCCTATCCCGGTGCGAAGCTGGGCAAGGCCAAGCGCGCCGAGGTCGAGGCTCTGTTCTTAAAGGGGCTGGGGACGCTCAAGGTCTCAGAGCGCAGCGGGGTCTCGAAGACGAGCTGCACCCGCATCCGCAATCGTCTCATCAAGCGACTGAAGCGCAAGTGCGAGGTCTTGCCCGGCTGCGACGCCTCGGGCGCCCGGCGCACCCAGGCCGAGAGCAGCCGTTTCATCACCCCGGAGCAGCGGGAGGCCTTCCGGCATCTCGTGCTGGACCGCGTCCCGGTGGCGCGAGCGGCTGGCATGGTCGCGATCGGAACATGCAGCGCCTACAAGCTGCGCGACGCGATAGCGGCTGAGCTGCGAGATCAGGGCGAGACCCTCCCTCCGCCAGAACGGCCTGGTCGTGTCCGCGCCGGTCGCTTCGTCCAGCCGCACTGGCCGCCGCAGGGCAAGGCCGCGATGTTCGAGTTCCGCGAGCTGCTGCGCGAGCACGGCTTCGACGATGCAAAGGCCATCTGGCGCAAGCGCATCGGCGATGCGGAGAAGGCCGAGGCCCGGCGCCCGAAGTCCTTCGAGGAGCAGCTCGCTCTCGTCGAGGCGGGCAAGCTCAACATCACCGCCGCGCTCGGTCGGGGGCACCTTGAGCCGACGTTCCAAGAATCGCGGAGGGCAGCATGACTCGCAAGGAAGCTGCCCTGCTCCGCCAGCGCGAGAGTGCGCTCAACACCTATCTGGCCAGCCGCCCCGTGGGCGTGGTCGCGGCCAGCCTCTCCCGCTCCTACGGCCTGCCTCTCCAGCAGGTCGAGACCATCATGAGGAGGTTCGGATATGCTTGATAATGCGATTTCGGCCGATCAGGTGCGCGCCCGCGCGGGCATCGCCCTCCCGGAGGCTCAGGCCGCCGTCTACATGCAGAGCGCGAAGTTGGAAGGCTGGACGCTGGCAGAATTCCAGGACCGGACCCGCATGTCCAGCCGCGCCGCCCGCGCGCTCGCATACCGATTCGGGATCGAGTTCGAAGACTTCGACCCTCTGTCGCCGCCGGTCGAGCTGGTGTGGCGCAAGGCGAAGAAGGGCTGGGAGCTGTATCAGGGCAAGGAGGCGGTAGGCCTCTGCGTCAGGCACGACCTCGGCATGCCCCAAGGCAAGGTCTACGTGGTCGAGGCGTACAGCGTCCGCGTCTCGGCGGTCACGGCCCGCGCGGCCATGGCGCAGGCGGCCAGCAAGATCGACGCGATCTCGGCGGACCTCTTCGACGGCCAGCCGGTCCTGACCCGCATCGAAGAGCAGGACGGCGACGTCGATACGCTGTTCCCGAAGCTCGACGACAAGTTCCACGCCTGCCGGAAGGCCTTCAACTCATGACCGTTTTTACCATCCTCTCCGTATCTCCCGAGACCGGAGCTGCCGAATGCCTTCTGGAGCTCGGGAATAGCTGGCTCGGGGGAATGTATGCCTGGGACCTTGTGTGGGATCGATATGGCGAGAAGCGTCACGAATACGATGTCGCGATGTTGAACGGCGCGGAGGGCGGGCGCCTTTGGGATCTGCAGCACGACCCCCGGCTGTCTCGCGCGGAGCGCGTCGTGTTCTGCCTGACCTTCACGCGGTTTTACGTGAAGTCAGGCGATTTCCCTCGCTTGGCGGACGACATCACGGAGGCATTTGGCGGGACTCCGCCGCACCACTGGGCGCGCCTCGTGGCGCTGCTGCACTTCCAGCCGGACGTGCCGGCTCTCGGCTTCTGGTGGACCAGTGTCGCGGAGAACCCGTTTTGCGGCGACTGGGACGAGGAGCGCGAGGAATACGCCCCGATCGACCCCGCCTCGATGGTCAACGTCTACGACCACATTGCAGATCTGGAAGGCGAACTCGCATGAGCGGGCTTGCGCTTGGACTGCACACCACTTGCCAATCGGTGGAGGGCCCGAAGGCCTACGAGGTTCGCTCCGGGGATCGCCACCTCCAAAGCCTGGAGGACGGCGAGATCCGCAGCTGGCCCGATTATCACTTCATACTGATCGATGAGCGCACCGGGCACCTGATGATCGAAGGCGGGTTCGGTACGTTCAGCTACGGCTGGCCCGCCTACGGGCGCGGCAAGGAAAGCCTTCATGCTTTCCTCTACGACTTGCACTTCGACTATTTCATGGGGAAGGCCGCTCGCCAGCCGTACCGAATCGCGGATTTCGACGCGACAGTGCTGTCTCTGAAGCGAGAGGTCCTCAGCGATAGGCGCTGCCGAGCCATTGATGACGAGGAGGCCCGCGAGCTTTGGGACGCGCTGGTGGAAGCGGAAGCAGACAACGACTGTGATGGCCTGGTGCGCGATCTCTACCGCGACAGCGCTTGGAGTGCTCGCCTGGACTGCTCTGACCCGTCCGTCATGCGGGACCATCCGGGCATGGTCCGCTTCTGGGATGAGGTGTGGCGCCCGTTCTGCGAGGACGTCCTACGTCCGCACTGGCTCGCGCACCGAGAACAACGGGCCCAGGAGAAGGCGGCATGAAGATCCCTGTGAAAGGTGAGACTTGGGAGCACACCACCTCCGGGAGGCAGTACCTCATCGAGGGCGGGGCCTGGAATGCGATCACCGACAAGCTCGATGTTGTCTATCGCCCGCTCTACCCCTGCGAATTCGGCCTTTTCACCCGTCAGCTCCGGGATGACCCCAAGTCATGGACCTCGACCAACGAGGATGGGGCGCCGCGCTTCCGGAAGGTGAGCGAATGACCATCCACATCATCGAGGCGAAAGAGGCGGCATGATCCAGCATGAGGAAACGTCCTGCGAATCGCTGGTCAAGCTCGACCGGAAGCTCTCGCGGGCAGTGAGCAACAGGGGAGGGGTGAAGCTCTCCGCAGACGATCTCGACCTTCTCGCCACGCTGGGGATGCTCAGCAACGTGGCGAAGGCGAAGGCACAAGCATTGGAGGAACAGGCGCGGTGTCGACGGTTAAAGGTGGTGTCTACCAACGAGGGCCCTTCTGGCTCGACTACGTCCGCGGGGCGGATGGGAAGCCGGCCAGCGACCGGTTCTACATCTGGTGGTACGACACCGCCGCAGGGCGCCAGCAGCGGCGCAGCACGCGCACGTCGGATGTTCGGCTAGCCTGCGACAAGCTCGATGAGCATTTCCTCGCCAGCCATCGCCCGACCGTCGCCGAGCAAGAAGCTTACGGCGTCGAGGACGCTATCGCGGATTACTGGATCGAGCACGGCCAGCACCTGCCGAGCGCGCCCGCCACGAAGGCCCAGTTCAAGCTGCTGACCCGATTCTTCGAGATCGAGCAGACGGCTGGCCGCCTGGCGGCGCCGATTATGCCGGATCACTTGGACGACAAGCTGCTGACGCGCTTCCGCAAATGGGGCGTCGCCGATCCGATTGTCGCGAAGAAGAAGGATGCCAAGGGCAACTGGATCGACGGCAAGTCGCGGCCTCGGTCAGCGTCTACGGTCGAGGAGAGCGTCATCAAGCTCAAGGCGGCGCTGAACTATGCCTTCAAGGAGCGCCGGACCCGGTATGTCCCGCCCCTGCGGCACAAGACGCGCGAGCAGGTCACTTCGCCGCGGACGTTCCGCCTGTCGGTGGAAGCGATCGGCGAGCTGCTCGACTACACGATGCAGGGGGCTGGGAACTACGCCGGGCACGCCGACAGGCTCCTACCCCTCCGCAGGTACCTGATCGCGGCGATTTGCACTCTCGCGCGGCCAGACGCGATTTTCGACCTGAGCGTCCAGCCGGAGCGGGAGCAATGGATGCAGGATGAGCGACGGTTGTTCCTCAACCAGGCTGGCCGCATTCAGACGCGTAAGGTCCGTCCGATCCTCCCCGTGGTGGATCTGATGCACTCGTGGCTGCTGGCAACGGATGACTGGTTCGTCTGCAACGAGCGAACCGCGTTCGACGCCAAGCTGCAGAAGGACGTCACGACTCAGTACAAGGTCGCGGCGGTACGCTCGGCTTGGGACTCGGCGCGGGAGCAGATTGGTATCCCGGCAGGGTGGGGGCCGAAGCTGCTGCGCCACTCCATGGCGAGCATCTTGGCGAACCGCCGCGTGGATCTGGTCGAGTTGGAAATCGCGCTGGGACACCGGGCCATCAAGAAGACCTCGGGGCACTACATCGTGTTCGACCCAGACTATCTCGCGACGGTGCGAGACGGGATCAACGACGTGGTTTCAGATCTGACGAGGATGGCTGGTCCGGCGCTTCACGCAAAACTCACGCAAAAACATGAGAATGTCGCTGTGCTTCGCGCTTAGGCGAGGCAGGTGAAATCCAGCTTTTAGGAGGACTTCCGAATGGTGGGCGTAGCAAGGATTGAACTTGCGACCCCTACGATGTCAACATAGTGCTCTACCACTGAGCTATACGCCCACACCATTCGGTCGGTCCGTTGCGGCGCCGTAGTGCCGCTCGGTGGAGTGGGCCTCTAACGGTGAGGCCGGATATTGGCAACCGGTTTTTTCAAAAAAGTTTCACATGGCTGTGGGCAGCTCTGTGGATAGCGATTTCAGAGCCGCGCATGCTCCGAAAGTCCGAAAACGCGCTGAACTTCCAAAACGATATCCCGCAGATGGAAAGGTTTCGACAGAACCTTGGCATGGGGGGCTTCCCTGCTTGCGCGCAGGGAGACGGCGGCAAAGCCGGTGATGAACATGACTTTGGTTGCGGGCGAAATTTCGGCGCAGCGCTGAGCCAGCTCGATGCCGTCCATCTCGGGCATGACGATGTCCGAAAGCAGCAGATCGAAATGCTGCGCTTCCAGATAGGGTAGGGCCTCGGTTCCGCGATCGACGGCCAGCACGTCATAGCCCGCGTTTTCGAGGGCGCGGGCAAGATAAGTGCGCATGGCCTGGTCGTCTTCGGCAAGCAGGATGCGGATCATCGCGTTTTCATATCCAGATTCATGACCATATTCGTATGCTCGGGCGTGTAGCACGCTCTCATGCGCCAAGTTTTAACCCGTGTCTGGTTAAAATTCTCGTCTGGAATAGCGACTGACCGGGAACGGGACGCTTTGACAGCGATTGGGGAAACGGCCAGCTTCGCCTCATGATCGATCCGAGCGGCGATAGTGATTCGCAACAAGGCGCCGGGGGGCTGATTCCGGGCTCTGCCGGCATTCCCGCCTTCGTCCTTTCGGCTTCCGCGCCGTCCGCCATACCCGTCCTGATCGCGGCTCCTCATGCCGGGCGTGCCTATCCGCCGGCTTTGCTCCAGACAATGAAGCAACCGGAGACGACGGCCTTGCGGCTGGAGGATCGCTTTGTCGATCGCGTCGCGAAGGGGGTTGCCAGGGAAACGGGGGCGCCCTTGCTGTTCGCGCAGGCTCCGCGTGCCATGATCGACCTCAATCGATCGCCGGACGACATCGATTGGGAGATGTTCAGTCGTGCCTCCCGGCCGGAGGGCCAGCGTGCATTGCCGAGCCGCCGGGTGCGCAGCGGATTGGGGCTCGTTCCGCGCCGCCTTCCGGGTGTCGGCGAGATCTGGCGGGGGCGCCTGGAGCGTGTTGATCTCCAGGCCAGGCTCGACAATGTGCACGAGCCGTATCACGCCGCGCTTGCCCAGGCCCTTGGCGTCCTGCGTGAACGCTGGGGAGCAGCATTGCTGCTCGATCTCCATTCGATGCCGCCGCTGGCAGCCCGTCCGGGATGCGAGCCTGCCAGATTCGTCGTGGGCGATCGGTTCGGTGCGAGTTGCCGCGGCAGCCTGGTGGCGGGCGCCTTTTCGCATTTCACGGCCAATGGTTGGGAGGCGGCCCATAACCGTCCCTACGCAGGAGGATATGTGCTCGACAGGCATGGCAATCCGGCCGAATCGATCCATGCGATGCAATTGGAGATCGACCGCAGCAGCTACCTCGATTCGCGTCTCGTCGAACCGGGGCCGGGGATGGAGGCGATCGTGGATCTTCTGGCCGGCCTTGTCCGCCGCCTGGCCGCGACCGTTTGCGAACTCGCCCAGGAACCTGGCGGGAAGGGCTGGGCGCAAGCCGCCGAATAGCTTTTGGGACTGCCTTGCCGGTGGCTCGTCTCACAGAGATCGGCGTGCCGGGGAGGCATTAAAAAACCACCTCGCGCAATGCGCGAGGTGGCCAAGGTTCAGGGAGGAGGTGCACGATGTGCACCAAACCCAACCGGGCCATGAGGGTAGCGCCGATCAGGTAGCCCTAACATAGCAAGCCTGATCGCACATTCAACCCCTAGAATGGGGCAGACAACATATGTTTTGCAAGAGCGCGTTCGAGTGCTGCTGCATAATGGAGCGGGCATGTGACAAATATGTCATAAACACCCGCTCCATGAGTCATCTGATCAGGCTGCGGGAAGAACCTGCGGGCCCTTGCCCTGGGAAACCTGGCGGCCGAAAATCTCGCGAACCAGATCGAGCGAGAAGAGGTGCGCGTAGATCAGGGGCAGCATGCCGTTCTGGTTCCACTGGCGCAGGACATCGCCGCGCACTTCGCGCAGCTTGGTCTCGTCGACCATCTGGAAGCCACGGTAGGTGAAGGGCTGGCCGGTGCCGATGTCGATGTTCAGTTCGCCGTCCATCAGCAGGTTGTGCTTGGCCAGTTCCGCCATGAAGTTGGCGGTCTTGGTGCCGGCGATCTCGAAGTTCTCGCAGAACTTGAGCATGTTCGTGGTGGCCTCGGTAGGCTCGGTGCCGTCGAACAGGGCTTGGCCGTCATCGCCTTCACCAACGAGGTCGCTGGTGGGGTCGATGCAGAGCGACAGTTCCTCGGCATCCGGACGCAGGCGCGCCAGCATGAAGGGATAACGACGGGCGTAAGCCGGGATATAGACCGGCGTGTTCACGGTGCCGTCCTCGTCGACGTAGACGTTCACGCCTTCGTTCATGCCCATGAGCACGAGCGGGACCGGGTTCTCGCCAGCGGTGAAGATGATCGGGAAATTGCGCTGGGCCTGCGGGAATTCCTCGACCGTCAGCGGAATCGAATTCACGCCGACGAGCCAGGTCGCCTTGTCGGTGGAGCGGGTCTTCCAAGTTGCATGCTGCTGCGAATTCAGCGGCACGAGATCCTTGTAGAACAGGGGAAGGGCAGGATTCTGCGGCGCGGTGGCCATTGCGATACTCTCCGCAAGACAGGAATTTTCGAAGGCGCCGCTTTAAGGGCTGCGTGCGGCGGAAGCAAGCACGCTGCCCTGCCGAAACGGGGATATCGGGCGAGTCGGGCTTGTCCAGCCGTCCGATCCTGTTTCGGCACGCTGCGGCGCGCCGAAATGCGCGCTCAGACGAGCTTGCCGGGATTGAAGATGCCTTGGGGATCGAGCGCATTCTTCACGGCCCGCAACATCGACAGTGCCACCGGATCTCCCAGTCGCGCCAGTTCGTCCCGCTTCAGCTGGCCGATGCCATGTTCGGCCGAGATCGAGCCGCCCCATTCGGTCACGAGGTCGTGCACGTAGCGGCTGATCGCCTTGCCTTCGCTCGCCTGCCAGGCCGGGCCATCGCTCACGCTGGGGGCAATGACATGGTAGTGCACGTTGCCGTCGCCGAGATGGCCGAAGGCGATGGCTTCGGTGCCGGGCCATTTCGCCTCGATCATCGGGATCGTCGTTTCCACGAAGTCCGGCATTTTCTCGACCGGAACCGAAATGTCGTGCTGCACGGCGGGGCCGCGGGCGCGTTCGGCGGGGGAGATCGATTCGCGCAGCAGCCACATGGCCTCTGCCTGGCTTTCGCTGGCGGACATCGCGGCGTCCTCGACCAGTTCGGCCTCGAAGGCCTCGGCCATCATCGCCTCGCAGCGATCGCGCAACGTCGATGCCGTCGAACGGTCCGCAACCACTTCGATCAGCACATGCCAGGCATGCGCATCGGCCAGCGGCGCCCGGGCGTCCGGCAGGTGATCGAGCACGGCTTCGAGGCATGCCTGAGGGAGAACTTCGAAACCTTCCAGCGCTTCTCCGGCCAAGGCCTCGCAGTGGAGGAGCAGTTTGCGCGCCGCGCCAAGCGACGGCACGCCGGCCCAGATCACGACGCGCTCCGCGACCGCCGGCAGCAGTGCCAGCGTGGCCGCGGTGATCACGCCCATGGTGCCTTCGGATCCGATCAGCAACTGCTTGAGGTCGAAGCCGCGATTGTCTTTCTTCAGCGGGGTGAGCATCGAGAAGACCTGGCCGTCGGCCAGAACCGCTTCCAGCCCAAGGACCAGTGCCCGCATCGAGCCGTGACGCAGGACTTGCGTGCCCCCCGCATTGGTGGAGATCAGTCCTCCCACCGTGGCGGAGCCTTTGCCTCCGAGCGAGAGCGGGAAGCGCAAATTCCTGGCTTCCGCCGCGTCATGGAGGGTCTGGAGCACCACTCCGGCCTCGCAAGTGACCTGCCGGGCCTCTTCATCGAGGGCGCGAATCGCATTCATGCGCCGCAGCGAAAGCAGGATTGCCGCTCCGCTGACGTCCGGCGTCGCGCCTCCGGACATGCCGCTGTTGCCGCCTTGCGGAACGATCGGCACGCCGTGCTTCGCGCAGAGCCGCACGATCTCCGAAGCTTCCGTCACATCGGCGGGCGATGCCAAGGCCAGGGCGCGCCCCGTATAGCGACCGCGCCAGTCGGTGAGCCAGGGCGCCAGCAGGTCCGCATCGGTCGTCAATCCACGCGGGCCGAGCAGGTCCGCGGCTTCGGCGAGAAAGGTGTCGGTATTGGTCATCGCCGCGATATGACACAGGCGCGAGAAGGATTCACCAGCACTCTTCGGAAGATATCGATCAGGTCTTGCGTTGCGTCGAGTTAAGCGCTGGTTCAAGCTCTTGCTCTATGGCGGCCTGACGCGCGCGCCCGAGGACCGGTCCTTTTCATGAATCTCGCTTCCGTACTGCTCTATCCTTTCACGCTGCTGCTACCCGCGGTGGGCCTGGGGGACGGCGCTCGCACGAAGCAGCAGGACCGCGCGGAAGCACAGGTGGCTTCCCCGGCCGTCGAGGTGCAGGGCTATGCCTGGCCCGACGAAGTGCCTGCCTCACCAAGTGCCTGGCCGTTTGCCGTCCAGGCTTTCGAGCATGTGGAGCCGGATGCTGCATGGCAGGTGAGGATCGAGCAGCGCATGACGATCCGGATCAGTCCGCGCGCGCAGATGCCCGCGCCGCCGGACATGCTGGTCGGAATGCCGGGCGGCGGGGGTGAAAGGCCACGCTATTCAGAGCGCAAGATCGGCAAATGCCTGCCCATGTCGGGGATCGCCGGTGTCCAACCCGACGGCCAGGCAAGGCTCTTGCTGTTCATGCGCGATCGGCGCGTCGTCGGCGCCGAGCTGGAGCGGGGCTGCCGGGCAGGGGCCTTCTATTCGGGATTTCTGCTTTCCCGTACCGCAGACGGACAGCTTTGCATCGATCGCGACGAACTGCTGTCGCGAAGCGGAACGAGTTGCAAGCTCACGCGCATACGTCAGCTCGTGGCGGCCGGCCGTTAGGTAGGCGCAAGAACGGTTTTATCACTCCGCGCGCCTTGAGGATCATGCTCAAACCTGGGTTTCGGGCCGTCTTGGGTGGATTTCCTTGACTTCTGCGGCAGTTCCCGCCTAGGCGGCGCGCAGGTGTACTATCGGCATGCGCGCGAATCCGTTGATTCGGAAGTTCGCTGCCGCGCCGCGACGTAATCGAAGTACCCCGGATTATCGAAGTACCCGCGCATTTTCGCAAGCTTCCTGCCTATGAGACCTGTCTGTCTATGAACTTTGCCGATCTCGGCCTGTCTGACGAATTGCTGCAAGCGGTGGAAACCGCTGGCTACAGCGAGCCGACTCCCATCCAGGCACAAGCCATCCCGCCGGTCCTGATGATGAAGGATCTGATCGGCATCGCCCAGACCGGCACCGGCAAGACGGCCAGCTTCGTGCTGCCGATGATCGACATTCTGGCGCATGGCCGCCGCCGCGCGCTGATGCCGCGCTCCCTCATTCTCGAACCGACGCGCGAACTTGCGGCGCAGGTCGCCGAGAACTTCGAGAAGTACGGCAAGAACCACGACCTGAAGATGGCGCTGCTGATCGGCGGCGTGCAGATGGGCGATCAGGTCAAGGCCTTGCAGGAAGGCGTGGACGTATTGATCGCCACGCCGGGTCGCCTGATGGACTTGTTCGAACGCGGCAAGATCCTGCTGACCGGCTGCGAACTGCTCGTCATCGACGAGGCGGACCGCATGCTCGACATGGGCTTCATTCCCGATATCGAGACGATCTGCGCGAAGCTGCCCACCAATCGGCAGACGCTGCTGTTCTCCGCGACGATGCCGCCGGTGATCAAGAAGCTGGCGGATCGGTTCCTGTCGAATCCGAAATATCTCGAGGTTGCGCGCCCGGCGACCACGAACACCAACATCGTCCAGCACAAGGTCGCGGTGCAAAGCCGCAAGAAGCGCGAAGTTCTGCGCCACCTGCTGCGTAACGACGAGGTTTCGACCGCGATCGTCTTCGCCAACCGCAAGACCACCGTTCGCGAACTGGCCAAGAGCCTGAAGCAGCATGGTTTTGCCGCCGGGGAAATCCATGGCGACATGGACCAGCCCGCCCGCCTGGCCGAATTGCAGCGCTTCAAGGACGGTTCGATCAACATCCTGGTCGCGTCTGACGTTGCCGCCCGCGGGCTCGACGTGAAGGGCGTGAGCCACGTCTTCAACTTCGACACGCCCTGGCACCCGGACGATTACGTGCACCGCATCGGTCGTACCGGCCGTGGCGGCGCTTCCGGCCGGGCCTTTACGTTCGTCGCGCCGGAAGATGCCGAGGCGATCGATAATGTCGAGAAGCTGACCGGCGGCAAGATTCCCGTCTATCAGATGCCGAGCGAAGGCGCTGTCGAGGCGCCGGCCAGGGAAGAAAAACCGCGCCGCGAAAAGCGCGAGCGTACCCGTGCGGAGCCGGCAACTCGCGAAGAGCAGCCCGCCGTTGCCGAGGCCGTCGCCGAGAAGCGGGCACCTCGTCGTGAAAGCCGGGGTGAGGAACAGCGGCGCGAGCGTCGTTCCGAAGGCAGCCGTTCCCGCCGCCGCGAGCCGGAACCTGCCGACGATGGCTGGAATGGCCCCGTTCCCGAGTTCCTGCACGTTTCGGCGCTGGCCTGACGACCGGCCGCCGAGCCCAGCGCTCCATCGCTGGCTCGGCTCCACCTTCATTTTTCGGAAAATCGCGCCGATCGTCCGGCGCATGATGCCGCTTGCCTATGCGCGTGGCGGCGTGCCAGAACCGCCGCTCGAAGCGTATCGACAGCGGGGTTTCCATGAAGATCATGCACATACTGGCTCTAGGCGGCATGCTTACCGCTTCCTGCGCCGTCGTGGCTGATGCAGGAACGCAAGTGCGCGTCGAAGGCGGGCAACTTGCGGGTTCGGTTGAAAACGGCGTGGCAAGCTGGAAGGGCATTCCCTTCGCCGCCCCGCCGGTTGGTGCCCTGCGCTGGCGGGCGCCTCAGCCCGTCGTGTCCTGGCAGGGAACGAAGGCGGCCACGGCCTACGGGCATGACTGCATGCAGAAACCCTTCGACGGCGATGCCGCACCGCTGGGCACCCCGCCCGCCGAGGACTGTCTCTATGCCAATGTCTGGCGCCCGGCCGGGGCAAAGGCGAAGCTGCCGGTCGTGGCGTGGATCTATGGCGGGGGCTTCGTGAATGGAGGCGCTTCGCCGCCGACTTATTCGGGCGCGGAACTGGCGCGGCAGGGCGTGCTTTTCGTCAGCTTCAATTACCGGGTCGGCCGCTTCGGCACTTTCGCACACCCGGCCCTGACGCGCGCCGCCGAGGATGGCGGATTGACCGGAAACTACGGTTACATGGACCAGCTTGCCGCCTTGCGCTGGGTGAAGCGCAACATCGCTGCGTTCGGAGGCGATCCGGACAATGTCACGATCATCGGCGAAAGCGCGGGCGGCATGTCCGTGCACAACCTGGTGACCTCGCCCGAAGCGGATGGCCTGTTCGCCAAGGCGGTGGTGATGTCGGGCGGGAACGGGACGAGCCTTGGCGATCCCGACCTGGCGGCTGCCGAAGCGATCGGCGTTCGGTTTGCCGACGGCAAAGGCATCGCTTGCGATGATCCGCAGGCCCTGGCCAAGTTGCGCGCGCTGACGCCTGAGCAGGTTACCGATGGGCTCAATCTCGCGGCTCTTTTCACGCCAACCGGCCAGCCCCGCAACTTCGCCAGCCCGTTTGCCGATGGACGCGTGGCGGTGGATCAGCGGAAAGCCTATGAAACGAAGCACTTTCATCGCGTTCCGATAATGATCGGCGCCACCAGCGACGATATCGGCGGGGTGAGCGGCGGCATGGTCGCCGGAGCACGCCAGCTTGCCGCTCTGATCGCGGAGGCCGGTGTACCGGTCTACGAGTATCGCTTTTCCTACGTGGCTTCGGCGCTCGCATCGGGCACGGGAAGGGGCAAGGGAGCGGGGCACGCCACCGACATACCGTTTTTCTTCGACACGCAGGCCGTGAAGTACGCGGCCAAAACCAGCGATCGCGACAATGCGATGGGCCGCACGATCAGCGCCTATCTCGTGAACTTCGCCCGCACCGGGAATCCGAATGGCGGCAAGCTGCCCGCATGGCAGGCGCGCTCCGGCGATGGCGAAGAGATCCTGGACTTTGCGCCGGATGGAATGGCGAGGTTCGGGCCTGATCCTTGGATCGGGCAGATCAGGGCCGCTCCGGCCAAGGCAGGACTATAGCGGGCGTCAGGCCGGCTTGACGAAACTGTCGAGCACCCGCTTGCGCCCGGCCTGTTCGAAGTCGATCTCCAGCTTGTTCCCCTCCTGCGAAAGCACGGCGCCGTAGCCGAACTTCTCGTGGAAGACGCGGCTGCCGATCTCCACATCGGTGCGGGGCTTGGCGGCGAAGCTGGCGGCGCTGCGGGTCGATTCGGCGATCTTGCGCGGAGTCGGATCGAATTCACGCGCGGCGGCGCGTTGCCAACCCGGACCGCGCGTGACCGTGCGTGCCGGCTGGGCGCGGGCGACTTCGGCGAAAGGATCGGCCATTTCGGTCCACTGCGCCCGCCACAACGAGGCGCCGCCCGAGAGCGTAGTTTCGCTCTCCACGTGATCGTCCGGAAGTTCGGCGATGAAGCGCGAGGGGATGGAGCTGGTCCATTGGCCGTAGATGCGGCGGTTGGCGGCGTGGAGGATCGTGCACTTGCGCCGCGCCCGCGTGATGGCGACATAGGCGAGCCGGCGTTCTTCCTCCAGGCTGGCGAGCCCGCCTTCGTCCATTGCTCGCTGCGAGGGAAACACGCCTTCCTCCCAGCCCGGCAGGAACACGTGTTCGAACTCCAGCCCCTTGGCCGCGTGCATGGTCATGATCGTGACCTTTTCCTCGTCGGATGCCGCGTCGTTGTCCATGACCAGGCTGACATGTTCGAGGAAGTCGCCCAGCGTTTCGTATTCCTCCATGGCGCGCGCAAGCTCGACCAGGTTTTCCAGCCGACCGCTCGCCTCGGGCGTCTTTTCGGCCTGGAGCGCATCGGTATAGCCGCTCTCGTCGAGCACGGTGCGCAGAAGGTCCGCCGGGTTTTCCGTGCCCGACAGGTCACGCCAGCGCGCGAAATCGCGCATCAGCGCCAGGAAGGTGTTGCGGGCGCGGGCAGGCAGTTCGTCGGTGTCGGCGATCTCGATCGCGGCCATGGCGAGGGGAATGCCGCGCCGCCGGGCAAGCGTATGCAGTGCTTCCAGCGCCTTGGCGCCCAGACCGCGCTTGGGGGCATTGTAGATACGCTCGAACGCGAGATCGTCCGCCGGTTGTGCGATCACGCGCAAGTAGGCGAGGGCGTCGCGGATTTCGGCCCGCTCGTAGAAGCGGAAGCCGCCGACGATGCGGTACTTCATGCCGATCGAGATGAAACGGTCTTCGAACTCGCGGGTCTGGTACTGGGCGCGCACGAGAATGGCGATCTGGTCGAGCGGGGCGCCTTCGCGTTCCAGCCGCTCTATGTCGTCGCCCACGCGGCGCGCCTCTTCAGGCGCGTCCCAGACGCCGATGACGCGGACTTTGTCACCGGGGTGACGCTCGGTCCACAGCGTCTTGCCGAGGCGCTGCGTGTTCTCCCCGATCAGCCCGGAGGCGGCGGCCAGAATCTGCGGCGTGGATCGATAGTTCTGCTCCAGCCGGATCACCTTGGCGCCGGGGAAGTCCTTTTCGAACTTGAGGATGTTGGCCACTTCGGCCCCGCGCCAGGAATAGATCGACTGGTCGTCGTCTCCCACCACGCAGATGTTCTTGCGCTCCTGCGCGATCAGCCGCAGCCACAGGTACTGGACCTGGTTGGTGTCCTGATATTCGTCCACCATGACGTATTTAAAGCGCTGCTGGTACTGTTCGAGCACTTCCCGATGGTTGCGCAGGATATTCAGCATGTGCAGCAGGAGATCACCGAAATCGCAGGCGTTCACGGCTTTCAGGCGATCCTGGTAGAGCTGGTAGAACTTCTGCCCCCGCCCATTGGCATAGGCCTCGTTCTCACCGGCATCGAGGTCGGCGGGGTTGAGGCCGCGGTTCTTCCAGCGGTCTATGCAACCCGCAAGCTGGCGGGCGGGCCAGCGCTTCTCGTCCAGCCCTTCGGCCTGGATAAGCTGCTTGAGCAGGCGCAACTGATCGTCCGTGTCGATGATCGTATAGTTGGGCTGGAGACCCACCAGTTCGGCATGCCGCCGCAGCATCTTGGCGGCGATGGCGTGGAACGTGCCGAGCCAGGGCATGCCCTCTACGGCCGGACCGATCAGGTGTCCCACGCGCTCGCGCATCTCCCGCGCGGCCTTGTTGGTGAAAGTTACGCAAAGGATTTCGCTGGGCCAGGCCCGTCGGCTGCGCACCAGATGGGCCAGCCTGCGCGTGAGCGCCGCCGTCTTCCCCGTGCCGGCGCCCGCCAGCATCAGCACCGGCCCTTCGGTGGTCAGGACCGCCTCGCGCTGGGGCGGATTCAGCCCTTCCAGCAGAGGGTCCTGGGGGTCGTCGGGCAGGGAGGATTGCAGATCGTTCACCCGCGAACATCTAGGGAACGGAGCGTCGCGGCGCAAGGCCGGTTCGTCGCAGCCCCGGAACAATCTCCCGGTCTGGGAGTCGCGTTGTCACGGAGAAAACAAAAGATAAAAGACAGGAGAGTGTGACATGCGCAAATATCTCCTTACGGGCGCGGCGGCCTTTTGCCTGATCGGATTGCCGTCCGTCATCCAGGCACAAGACTCCATGGGTGCCCCGCCGCCCGCCGCTGAGCCACCCGCCGCCGAAATGCCGGCTCCTCCACCGCCCGGCGCGCCACCCGAACCGCCGCCGCCGCCTGCCAGGCCGATGACGCCGGCATCGATGACGCCCGATCAGAAGGCGCAGTACGATACCTGGCCTGCCGCGCAGAAAGCGGACTACGATTCGTGGACGCCCGAATATCAGGCCTATTACTGGAGCCTCTCGGCACCGCAGCAGAAAGGCTATTGGGCACTCACCCCCGACCAGCGCGGCCAGATCTACAAGATGACGCCGGAGCAACAGGCGATCGCCTGGAATTCGATCGCCCAGCAAATGGCCGGCAAGACGCCCACGACCCCATCGACCCAGGCCAATCCTCCGGGCGAAGGCATGCCGACGACGGGCGTTCCGGATCCGCAATCGGCCGATCAGGCGGTTCGCCCGGCAATTCCCGCCGATCAGACCTACCAGGGCGGCCCCTACAAGGGTGCCATGACACCGCCCCCGGCAACCGCGATGAACAAGGACTATCCGGTTTGCAGTAAGACGGTGAAGGACAACTGCCGCAACCGTGGCGGCAAATAGTTCGAACGGAACGTCGTTCCGGACCGCGTCCGGGACGACGTTCCGTCCATCCTGATCCGCTTATTCGGCCGTGCGGCGAAGAATGTGCAGGCGGGCCTTGCCGATGTCTCGCGAGCTTTCCACTTCGAAGCCGCGGATAGAGACTGATTCGGTACGTCCTGTTTCCAGGCAGACCCAGGTCTGCTCGCCGATCCAGCCAAGACGCGCGAGCTTGTCGATCGCCACCGACCCCGCGCCGGTATCATAGGGCGGGTCGAGCAGCACCAGGTCCAGCACGGCTTTTGCCGGGCCAAGTGACAGGACCGAACCGGCGCGGACGTCGCTGACAGGCTGGGCGTGCAAATTCGCGATGTTCGCACGGATTGCGCGGATCGCCGCCGGATCCTGATCCACGAAAAGGCAATGTGCGGCGCCGCGCGACAGCGCTTCCAGCCCGAGCGCGCCAGACCCAGCGAAGAGATCGGCGACCTTCAGCCCCTCGAAACTCCCCAGCCGGCTCGCCAGCATCGAGAACAATGTCTCGCGCGTGCGATCGGCGGTTGGGCGGGTTGTTTCGCCTTCGGGGGCGGCCAGCTTGCGACCGCGCCATTCTCCGGCGACGATACGCAAACCGGCCTTCGTGGGCGCTCCCTTCACGATTGCGCGTCCGGCAGGGTGCGACGGAAGTTGTCCAGCTCGCGCGGGGAGACTTCGACGGCCATGCCCTTGGGCAGGTCCAGCAGGCGGAACGGTCCGTAGGAGACGCGGATCAGGCGGCTGACCTGAAGGCCCAGGTGTTCCAGCACTCGGCGGACTTCGCGGTTCTTGCCTTCGGTCAGGGTCATTTCGATCCACTGGTTGCGCCCGGTGCGGCGCTCCATATTGGCATCGATCTTGCCGTAGACCACGCCCTCGATCTCGATGCCTTCGATCAGATCCTCAAGCTGGGCCTGCGTGATGTCGCCGAAGGTGCGCGCACGATAGGTCCGAGGAACGCCGGTGGCGGGAAGTTCGAGCTGACGCTTGAACTCGCCGTCGTTGGTCAGGAGCAGCAGTCCCTCGGTATTGAGGTCGAGACGGCCGATCGGCATCACCCGGCCGCTGCCTTCGGGCAGGGCATTGCGCAAGGCGGTGTAGATCGTCGGCCGGCCGGCCGGGTCACGTTCCGCAGTCAGAAGCCCCGACGGCTTGTGGAAGATGAAGAGCCGGGTTTCCTCCGCGTCGCGCACCGGATTGCCGTCCACGGTCACGCCCCTGAGGTTGGGCAGCACGGTAGAGGGCGTCTCGATAACGTCCTCGCCCAGCTTGACGCGGCCTTCGATGATCAGGCGCTCGGCCTCGCGACGGCTGGCCACGCCCGCTCGCGCAAGCAGCTTGGCGATGCGTTCGCCCTCGCGCTCGGGCATGCCCGGCGTCTTGGGGGTGGGAGCGGCGGCCTGTGGCGCGGCGCGGGGCGGCTTGCGGCGGGGGCGATCGCCATCGAAGGAACGCCCTTCCGATCGGCGTGCGTCCGGCGAGCGGGGGCCGCGAGGAGCATAGTCGCCTCCACGCGGTGAAAATTCTCCGGGCCCCCGGCGAGTCGTGCGATCCCGCGTTGCACCGCCCGAGCGTACAGGGCCCGAGCGTGCAGGACCTTCGCCGCGTGCGGGTCGCTCGTCACGGGTACGTTCGCCGTGCACGGGCCGTTCGCCGCGCGTGCGTCGGTCATCGTCACGGGCACGTTCACCGCGCACAGGACGTTCGCCACGCACGGGGCGTTCGCCGCGTACGGGACGTTCGTTTCGGCCGAAGATTTCGCCGCGATCACCGCGCCCGCCGCGAGCGGGTCGATCGTCACGGCCTGCGCGCGTGGGGCGATCGTCCCGCGCGGGACGCGCATCGCGGGACAGGCCGTCGCGAGGGGCGCGTCCACGTTCGGGGCCTTCGGCTCGGCGATCGTCGCGCCCGGTTTTATCGGCACCGCGCCGACCTCCAGCGCCTGAGTCGTAGCGTGAACCGGTGCCGGAGCCGGTGCGCGACGGGCCACGGGAGGAGCCGCCATCGCGGGAAGAGCCGCCCCGCTTCGGGCCGCCGGATTTGAAAGGAGGTTTGGACATTCGCCCGCCCATACCTGTTGATCGCCGCTTCATCCAGCCTTCCCTTCGGGAAACCACGCGTTACGGTCGCCCCGGTCTGTCTGAAGCTGTCACCGTTGGAGAAAACTGGATGTCTGAAGCCTCTGCTGCCCCGAAGCCCGGCTTGGGGACGGTGATTCGCGCTTTGGGCAATCGAAAGACCGGTTTCATGGCCGTATTCGGATTCGCGGCGGGTCTGCCTTACTCGCTGCTTCTGGGTACGCTCTACGCCTGGCTGTCCGACGCGCATGTCGACCTGGAGACGATGGGCGTGTTCTCGTTGATCGGGCTGGCCTATGCGTTCAAGTTCCTCTGGTCGCCCGCGCTCGACCGGATCGACCTGCCCGGCCTGCGCCGCCTCGGCCGGCGCAAGCAGTGGATCGTCACCGCGCAAGTCCTGCTGGGCGTCATTCTGGTGACTTTGTCGCAGCTCGATCCGGTCGCGGCGCTGGGGCTGTTCTCGCTGCTCGCCGGGATCGGCGCTTTCGCATCGGCCACGCAGGACATCGCCATCGACGCCTGGCGCGTGGACGTCGCGGACGAGGTGGCGACCATCGACATGCTCTCCACCGTATTCCAGATGGGCTATCGCATCGCCGCGCTGGTCGGCGGAGCGCTGGCGCTGATCCTGGCGGAGCGCATCGGCTGGACTTCGGTGTTCCTGGTCATGGGCCTCATCCTGGTGGTGGCCGGAGTGATCTGCCTGTTCGCACCCGATGCCGACGCTTCCGCACCCAGCGCCGAAGATCGCGACGAACTGCTCGAACTGCGGGAAGCAGGGCAGATCAGCCCGCGCGTACGCACGATCGCGCTGGCGCTGGTGGGCCTGCTATGGGGCTGGGCCCTGGTGACGGTGGGCGTGTTCATGGTGCGCTCGCTGGGCAGCGATCCCGGCGCGCGCCCGGATGCGGTGGACTTCGTGGCGAAAACCGGGCCGCTGATCGTCATTGCCACGATCATCCTGCCCGCCGCGATCGCCGCCGTGCTCGTCTATCTGCAACGCAGCGGGCGGCACCTTCTGGTCGAAGCGGCACCGCACGAGGGCACGGGCTCCCGCGCGGCGGACCACCTCTATCGCGCACTGATCCTGCCGCTCACCGAACTGGTCGGGCGCATGGGCTGGGGCCTCGTGCTGGCCCTGGCGCTGGTGCTGACCTACCGCATCTGCGATTCGATCTGGGGCACATTCGCCTATCCGTTCTATCTCGGCGAGTTGAAGTATACCAAGGACGAGGTGGCCATCGCCTCGAAGTTCTTCGGCGTTGGCGCCATCGTGCTCGGCCTGGCGCTGGGCGGCACGTTGCTCACGATGATCGGGCGGATGGCGACGCTTACCCTGGGCGCCGTTCTCGCCGCCGCCACCAACCTGCTCTATGCCGACCTGGCCCTGGGCGGCGCCCGCATGGCCGTGGTCAGCGACATGCTCGGCGTAACCTGGCTGGTCGAACGAATGGGTGCCGAGCCCCGCCTCGGCACGTTGATGGTCACCATCGGCATGGAGAACCTCGCCACCGGCATCGCCGGGGCTGCCTATATCGCCTGGCTCTCGTCCATCGTCTCGAAGGGTTACAGCGCGGTGCAATATGCCCTGCTGTCGTCGCTGACGCTGCTGGTCGGAACGCTGGGACGCGGCGCGTTGGGTCAGTTCATCCAGGAGCAGGGGTACTACCGGATGTTCGTGCTCGTCACCTGGATCGGTACGGTCGCGATCGTCCTCTGCCTGCTCGAATGGTGGCGGGTGGCGCGCAGGAAGGCCTAATCCGGAACTTCGCCGTTCGCCTGGAGAACCACGCCCGAAAGATAGAGCGACCCGGCGACAAGCACGGGCAGGCCGTCGTCGGGAAGGGCGGCCAGCGCGCTTTCGACACTCTGGGCGGCCAGTGCCTGCGGGCCGAAGCTGGCCGGGCCATGGCTCTCATGCCCTGGCACCGGCACGGCGTGGATGCTGGCGATGCTTTGTGCCAGAGGCGCGGTAAGGGCGCGCGGATCCTTGTTGGCCAGCATCCCGATCACCAGGTGAAGCCGCCGGCCACTGAAATGGCGAGCGATAGCGAGGCCCGCGTCGGGATTGTGGCCGCCGTCCAGCCAGACCTCGCGCGCACCTGCGCGGCGGGTCAGCGGACCTTCCGAAAGGTGCTGGAGCCGCGCGGGCCATCGAGCAGCGCCGATTCCCTCGGCCATGGCTTCTGGAGAGACCGCTACCCGGTCCTGATGGCGCAGGATGGCAACGGCGAGCGCGGCGTTCTCCGCCTGGTGCAAGCCCGGCAGGTGGGGTAGCGGCAGCGCGAGTTCGCCGTGGCGGTCCGAATATTCGATCACATCACCAACCGCAGCGTCCCAGTCGCGCCCGCGCACGTGGAGCGAAGCTCCGGCCGTAAGGGCGGCGCGCTCGATTTCGAGCATGGCGCTTTCCGGATAGGCCAGTGTGACGATCGGCGCCGGGCCGCGAACGATTCCCGCTTTCTCGAAGGCGATGCGGGCCAGCGGTTCTTTGGGCGCGCCGTCTTCGGGGCGCAGCAGGAAGGCTTCGTGGTCGATGCCGAGGGTGACGATGCCGCAGGCGGCCGGATGGTCGATGACGTTGGTGGCGTCGAGACGTCCGCCAAGGCCCACTTCGATCACGCAGGCATCGGCAGGCTCGCGCGCGAAAGCGAGGAAGATCGCGGCCGTCGTCACCTCGAAGAAGCTGGGGCAAAGATCCTCGCCTGCATCGAGAACCTCGGCCAGGAGGTCCGCCAGCATGTCGTCGGAGATCAGCTTGCCGCCGAGGCGGATGCGTTCGTTGTAGCGCACAAGATGCGGCTTGGTGGCCGAGTGGACCTTCAGGCCCTGCGCTTCGAGCATGAAGCGCAAGTAGGTGCAGGTCGATCCTTTGCCGTTGGTGCCGGCGACGTGGAACGTGGGCGGCAGGCGCTTGTGCGGATCGCCCAGCCGTTCGAGCAGCGCCTGGATCGTCTCAAGGCCGAGGCGGCCCTGCGGGATCGAGAGCGCGGCTAGCCGGTCGAGCTGGGCCTGAACGCGCGGGTCTTCGGAAGTGGCGAAGTCTTTCATGGCAACCGTCCGGACAGGCACATCGCGGCAAGCCGGAATGGCCGCCGCGATGCACGGGATTGCTGTGTCGCCACGCGTTGCGCAATGGCGAATGTTCGGGAGATCAGCGCGCGGCGTGAACCGCTTCCGCCAGCGCCGAAGTCAGCGCGCGCAGATGCGCCGGCGCGCTGGTGCCGTGCTGCTTGACCAGATCGACCAGCGCCGAGCCGACCACCACGCCGTCCGCCACTTTGGCGATCGCGCTGGCCTGCTCTGGCGTGCGCACGCCGAAGCCGACCGCGACCGGGATAGAACTGGCGGCCTTGAGCCTGGCCACGGCATCCTCGATCGAGCCCTGCGCCGCCTGCTGCATGCCGGTGACGCCGGCCACCGAAACGTAGTAGAGGAAACCCGAGGAACCTTCGAGCACGGCCGGAAGACGGGCTGCATCGGTGGTGGGCGTGGCGAGGCGGATCAGCGAGACGCTCTTTTCGCGCAAGGCCGGGCCGAGTTCGGCGTCTTCCTCGGGCGGGATATCCACGCAGATCACGCCGTCGACACCGGCTTTCGCGCATTCATCCGCGAACCAGTCGGCACCGCGCGCGATCATCGGGTTGGCATAGCCCATCAGCACCAGCGGCACTTGCGGATGACGGGCGCGGAATTCGCCGGCCATGCGGAAAATGTCGGCGGTCTTCGTGCCGGAATCGAGGCTGCGGATGTTCGCTTCCTGGATCGCCGGGCCGTCGGCCATGGGATCGGTGAACGGCATGCCCAGCTCGATCACGTCGGCGCCGCCTTCGACCAGCGCGTCGAGATTGGCGGCCGTGTCGCCGTCACCCCCGGTGATGAAGCAGACGAGTGCCGCCCGGTTCTTTCCGTTAACTTCTTTGGCGAATGCGGTTTCGAAGCGGGTCATCGGTTTAAAGCTCCACGCCCAGTGCTTCGGCGACGGTGAAGATGTCCTTGTCGCCTCGGCCCGAGACGTTGACGACGAGCAGCTTGTCCTCGTCCATTTCCGCCGTCAGCTGCGGCAGCGCGGCCAGCGCGTGCGCGCTTTCCAGCGCCGGGATGATGCCTTCCAGTTCGCAGCAGAGCTGGAACGCTTCCAGGGCCTGGGTATCGGTGATCGGCACGTAGTTCACGCGGCCGCTCTCGTGCAGCCAGGAGTGCTCCGGGCCGAGGCCCGGATAGTCGAGCCCGGCCGAGATCGAGTGCGCTTCGGTGATCTGGCCGTCATCGTCCTGAAGCAGGTAGGTCTTGTTGCCGTGGAGGATGCCGGGCTTGCCGCCGGTGAGCGAGGCGGCATGCTTGTCGGTGTCGATGCCGTGGCCCGCTGCCTCGATGCCGGTCATCTGGACTTCGGGATCGTCGAGGAAGGGGTGGAACAGGCCGATCGCGTTCGATCCGCCGCCCACGGCCGCCACCAGCATGTCGGGCAGGCGGCCTTCCTTTTCCAGCATCTGTTCGCGGGCTTCCTTGCCGATGATCGACTGGAAATCGCGCACCAGTTCCGGGTAGGGGTGCGGGCCGGCGGCGGTGCCGATGATGTAGAAAGTGTCGTGGACGTTCGCGACCCAATAGCGCAGCGCGTCGTTCATCGAGTCCTTCAGCGACTGCGATCCGCTTTCGCAGGAGACGACTTCGGCGCCCAGCAGCTTCATGCGGAACACGTTGGGCTTCTGGCGCTCGATGTCCTTGGCGCCCATGAAGATCTTGCAGGGCAGGCCGAAGCGCGCGGCGACGGTGGCGGTGGCGACGCCGTGCTGGCCCGCACCGGTTTCGGCGATGATCTTGGTCTTGCCCATGCGGATCGCGAGCAGGATCTGGCCGATGCAGTTATTGATCTTGTGCGCGCCGGTGTGGTTCAGCTCTTCGCGCTTGAAGTAGATCTTCGGGCCCTTGCCGGCGGGAGCGAGCGCCCGGAAATAGTCCGTCATGCGCGGCGCGAAGTAGAGCGGGCTGGGGCGACCGACGAAATCCTTCATCAGCGCATCGAATTCCGCCCAGAACGCGGGATCCTGCTGCGCCTTGCGATATTCCTTCTCGAGATCGAGGATCAGCGGCAT
>NZ_DAMDBA010000004.1:55411-73050 GCF_032093395.1 Novosphingobium sp. | reverse complement strand
AAGTGGCCGGTTTCGTCGGGCAGGGTGCGCCAGGAGTTCACAGCGCTGTTCACGGGCGTGGGTGCGGTCATGATCGGGCCGATTGGCAGAGCGCGGCGGTCAAGTCCAGCGCCTAACATGCCTTGGGATCGGGAAGTCCGTTTTCAATTGCAAAGCTTGCAACAGGCGTAACTGCATTGGCAAGATAGTGTCCGTAAGTGGCAGTTTCATGACGATTCTGAGCAACTAACAAATTTTCGTTCATTGACGTGAAAGGTTTGCAGGAGCAGCGGGGCGGTCCCCGGTGAGGGCCGGGGAACGTACTGGAGTAAAAAATATGCGTATTGCACTCGTTTCGCTCGCCGCGGTTGCTGCCGTGGCCGCCGCCACCCCCGCTCTCGCCAACGAAGCGCGCGTCGAAGCCCGCACCGGCATCATCTGGGACGGTAGCGACAGCGAAGCAGTTGCAGGCGTCGCAGTCGGTTACGACTACGACCTGGGCAACAAGTTCTTCGTGGGCGTCGAAGGTTCGGCCGACAAGGTCCTGACCGACAACACCCGCGTTTCGTGGGGCGCCGGCGGCCGCGTTGGCTTCAAGGTCACCCCGACCACCAAGCTCTATGCCAACTCGACCTGGCAGTCGAAGTTCGCCAAGTACGGCAACAGCGCCGTTGCTGTCGGCGGTGGCGTTCAGCAGTCGCTCAACGACCGCTTCTACGGCAAGGTCGAATACAAGCACCTGCTGGTGGGCGACAACACCCCCGACGCAGACGTTGGCCTGATCGGCGTCGGCGTAAAGTTCTGATCGATTTCCGGCCTGACGCAGCTACCGAGTTCGTCAGGCCGGGAAACGTGAACGGATCCGCTCCGCAAGGAGCGTAAGCCAGGGAAGGGCGGTCTATGAGGGGCCGCCCTTTCTTGTTTGTCTCAGGCCGCGGCAACCGCCCGCGCGAAAGCGGCGATGCGATCGAGATCCTTGACGCCGGGGGCGCTCTCCACGCCCGACGAGGTGTCCACCAGCGGCGTTCCCGTCAGTCGAACCGCTTCGGCGACGTTCTCGGGCGTCAATCCTCCGGCAAGCCCCCAGGCGACCGGCCCCTTCCAGTTCGCCACGAGTTTCCAGTCGAAGCTGAGGCCCATGCCGCCCGGCAGGCTGCCCTTGGGTGTCTTGGCATCGAACAGCACCAGATCGACCGCCCCGGCGTAGGCCGACGCCCGGCCGACGTCTTCCGTCGTCGCGACGGACAGCGCTTTCCACACGGCTATGCCGAACCGCGCGCGAAGCTGCGCCGCGCGCTCCGGGGTTTCGCTGCCGTGGAGCTGGAGCGCGTCGAGACGCGCGCTCGTGACGGCCTGCGCGATCGTGGCATCGTCGGCATCGACGAATAGGCCCACCCTGCCGATACGCCCCTCGGCGCGGTCGGAAAGGGCTGCTGCCTCGGCCGGAGTGACGTTGCGGGGGCTTTTCGGAAAGAACACGAACCCGGCGTGCGCCGCGCGCGCGCGAATCGCGGCTTCGAGCGCTTCGCCCGTGCTGATTCCGCAGATCTTGATCGCCGCTGTTGGCATGTCGTTTTTCCAGCCTAGATAGCGATCCCGAACACAGGCCCGAGGACCGCCGATGAACCGCCAGATGATGAACCGAATCGGCCGCCTTCTAGTCCCATTTGCGGTTGCGGCAATGCTGGTGGGCTGCGGCGTGAAGGAGTCCTTCAAGGATGCCGAGGTCGAGGTGGGCAAGTTCCACCGGGCGCTGGACGCCGGAGACTTGCGCGCGATCTGGCGGCAGGCCGATCCGGCCTTGCGGCAAGGGGCGCAGCGGGCCGAACTGGAAAAAGTGCTGGATGCCGTGCACCGCAAGCTCGGCAGGGTGGAACAGGCCAGGCAGGTCGGCTGGAACGCGAATGCGACCACCGACGGCAGTTTCGTTACCCTGACCTATCAAACCGCTTTCGAGCGGGGTTCGGGCCTGGAGCAGTTCGTCTATCGCAAGGGCGACGGCGGCAGGATCGCCCTGACCGGCTACAGCATCGAATCGCAGGACATGATGCTCAAATAAGGTGCGGGGACGGACCGCGCCACCGAAGCGCGATCCGTCCGGAGGCTTGGCTATCAGGGAGCCAGTTCGAATTGCACCGTGACGTTGACGTTGGTTTCCAATTCACCCGCTGCGACCGGCGGAGCCGCGCCCAACGAATCCATCGCCGCCTTGGCGCGGAACATCACGGGTGCGGGCGCGTAGCCGCCGCTTTCGGTGATCGAGACGACGCGTGTGACGCGCATGCCTGCCGCCCCGGCGTAAAGGTCTGCGCGCGCGCGAGCATCCTTGATGGCCGCCACGCGGGCTTCGTTCAGCGCCGCGTCGGGCTGGGACAGCGAGAAGTTCGGACCGTTGACCTGATTCGCGCCCGCCTTGACGAGTGCGTCGATGACCTTGCCCATGTCGTCCAGCTTCCGCTGGCGCACGCTGACGTTGTTGCTGGCCTCATAACCGACGATCTCGCGGGGGCCATCCACGAAGCTGCCGTCCGGCTGGCGCTTGGGCTGGGCATAGACCGGGTTCACGCTGAGGTTGCTGGTCTGGATGTCTTTGTCGGCCACGCCGGCGCGCTTCAGCGAGGCGATAACCTGGGTCATCCGCGTGGAATTGGCGTTGAGCGCCTCGCTGGCTGTGGCGCCCTGCGTCGTCACGCCTGCCGAGAAGCCGGCCATGTCGGGCGTGCGCGTGGAGGAGCCCTGGGCGTTGACCGTCAGCAGCGTGTGGCCTGCGGCGATGGCGGGGACCAGGCCGGAGTCCTGCGCCGCGGCAGGCACGGCCAGGGCCGATGCGATCGCGGCAGTAGTGACGGCAAGCAGGTTCAGGGATTTCATGAGGTCGCACTCTCCATAAGGTAACTCGGATCAACGATCTGGAGCGAGCGAGGTTGCGGAGCGCTGAACCGTGCATTTTGCGCCGTGAAAGGTTTGGCGCCAGCCGTCGTCCCGGACCTGATCCGGGACCGCTGTCAATTCTTTAGGCGCAAGTCCGCGAGCAAGGCGCAGCTCGGCCAGCGGTCCCGGATCGAGCCCGGGGCGACGGCTAACTAAAGCGTGGCTTCGATCGCACGCGCAGCGGCAAGCGGGTCTTCGGCGCGGCTGATCGGGCGGCCGACGACGAGTACGCTGGCGCCGGCGTCCCGCGCGGCGCGAGGGGTCATGATGCGCTTCTGGTCGCCGTTTCCGCCCGTGTCCGGACGCAGGCCGGGAACGACGAAGTAGCCGTCCTTCCACTGCTGATGCACGGCGCCCACTTCATGCCCGGAGCAGACGATGCCGTCGAGCCCGGCGGACTGGGCCAGTTCGGCAAGGCGCAGCGCCTGTTCGTGCGGTTCGGCATTCACGCCGATGGCATTGAGGTCTCCGCCGTCCAGGCTGGTGAGCACCGTCACTGCCACGACCTTGGTGTTCTCTCCGGCCGCTGCCTTGGCGTCTTCCATCATGGCGCGCCCGCCCGCGGCGTGGATGGTGACGATGGCGGGTTCGAGCACGTGAATCGCCTGCATCGCCCCGGCCACGGTGTTGGGGATATCGTGCAGCTTCAGGTCGAGGAAGATCGGCAGGCCCAGCTTGTGCAGTTCATGGACGCCGTGGTGCCCGTGAGCGCAGAAGAACTCGAGGCCCAGCTTGATCCCGCCGATATGCCCGGCAACCTTTCGCGCCAGCGCCTCGGCGGCGTCGAGGCGGGGCAGGTCGAGGGCGAGATAGACGGGATTGCTGTTCATGGTCTCAGGTTTCCGGGGCAGATTCAAAAGTGGAGACGGGCGCTTCCGCAGCGGCGGGGGCGATGCTGTTGGCCCGGAGCGAATTTTCCAGGCTGGCGATGCGGCGCTGGAGGCGCCAGCGCACGGCGCGCAGATATAGCCAGACCGGCATCATGCCGAGGCCGAAGAAGACCAGCGCGACAACGCCTACGGGCCACTCGAAGTGGACGTAGTTGGCATCGTCCAGCGGCCAGAAATTTACCGGAACCTTGGTCCAGTTCATGGCGATGAAGGCCACCAGGATCGCAGTGATGGCAATCCACAGCACGGTGCGGACAATGTTCATATATCCTCCGGCAATTCCTGCGCTGTAGGCCGCGCAGCAAGACCTCGACAATCGCGTTTAAAGCTTTGCTTATCGCATCTTCCGAGTCGGCAGGTGCGTGCACCTGCCTTGAAAATGCTCCGAATGCTAAGCGCGATTGCGAGGCATGTGAAGTGTCGGAAAGGAGCTTAGTTCCCGAAAACGCGCGCGAAGATCGTGTCGACCTGCTTGAAATGGTAGTCGAGGTTGAACTTCTCCTCGATCACTTCGGCCGGAAGCGCGGCGGTGACTTCCTCGTCGGCCTTCAGCAGTTCGAGCAACGAGAGCTGGCCGTCCGATTCCCAGACCTTCATCGCGTTGCGCTGCACGAGACGATAGGACTGGTCGCGCGTCAGGCCGGCCTGCGTCAGCGCCAGCAGCACGCGCTGCGAGTGGACGAGGCCGCCCATGCGATCGAGGTTCTTCTGCATGCGCTCGGGATAGACGAGCAGCTTGTCGATCACGCCGGTGAGGCGGGCGAGTGCGAAGTCGAGAGTGATCGTGGCGTCCGGGCCGATGAAGCGCTCGACCGAGGAGTGCGAGATGTCGCGCTCATGCCAGAGGGCCACGTTTTCCATGGCCGGCGTGACCGACGAGCGGACCACGCGCGCCAGGCCGGTGAGGTTCTCGGTCAGCACCGGGTTGCGCTTGTGCGGCATTGCCGACGAGCCCTTCTGGCCGGGCGAGAAGTATTCCTCGGCCTCCAGCACTTCCGTGCGCTGAAGGTGCCGCACCTCGATGGCGAGGCGTTCGATCGAGCTGGCGATCACGCCCAGCACCGCGAAGAACATGGCATGACGGTCGCGCGGGATCACCTGCGTGGAGACCGGCTCCACTTCGAGGCCCATCTTGTCGGCGACGTACTGCTCCACCGCCGGATCGACATTGGCGAATGTGCCCACCGCGCCCGAGATCGCGCAAGTGGCGACTTCCTCGCGGGCGGCGATCAGGCGCTTCCTGCAACGCGCGAACTCGGCATAGGCTTCGGCCATCTTGAGGCCGAAGGTCACCGGTTCGGCATGGATGCCGTGGCTGCGGCCGATGGTGGGGGTGTACTTGTGCTCTTCGGCACGGCGCTTGATCGCGGCCAGCAGGGCGTCGAGGTCTTCGAGGAGGATGTCCGCAGCTTTCACGAGCTGGACGTTCAGCGTGGTGTCGAGCACGTCGGAGCTGGTCATGCCTTGGTGCATGAACCGCGCTTCGGGGCCGACCGCTTGCGCAACCCAGTCGAGGAAGGCGATGACGTCGTGCTTGGTCACGGCTTCGATGGCGTCGATCGCGGCGACGTCGATGGTCGGGTTGGTGGCCCACCAGTCCCACAGCGCCTTTCCGGCGCTCTCGGGCACGGTGCCCATCTCGCCCATCTTCACGGCGGCGTGCGCTTCGATCTCGAACCAGATGCGGTAGCGGGCTTCGGGCTCCCAGATCGCGGTCATGGCGGGGCGGGCGTAACGGGGGACCATGTTCGACTCCTTGCTAACCTGACATGACCGGCCTGGTACGATCGGCCTGACCGGGCCTGTTGGCCGTGCCGCTAAGGCGCGCTTGCGACAAAGGCAAGGGCGAGCAAGGCAGGAAGGGCGAAAGAATCCCGCCGGGGGAGCCCGGGCGGCCCGGGGTTCCGTCATAGCAGGAGCCGGGGAGGGGGCGGATAGTGCCCCGGCAGGATTGCGCAAATCGAAAGCGCATTTCCCGGGCCTGCGATAGGACATGCGCCTGAGCGATTGATTATCGGGAATTTTCTCGATTGGAGGAGCCTTCCCCGCCCCGGCGCGCTATGGTCCTGACGGCAATCGGTCTCAATGTCGTCGACGATGGAAGGAACAGCGATGCTACGCACGCTCACCGCAATTCTCGCCGCACCCCTGCTGTTCGGCGCGACGTTGGATCGGGCGGCGGCACAAGGAGCGGGCGCGCCGTCCGGCGTCTCGGATAATACCGGCCAGGATAATACCGGCTCGGAGAGCATTGGCGCGCAGGACATCAAGCTGGAGGAGTTCGGATCCAACCTCGAGCGTTTTCCCTACCCCTGGAAAGTCGAGGCGATGGAGCTGAAGGTGGGCGCCGAGGAAGCGTCCATGGCTTACATGGACGTGCTTCCGGACCAGCCCAACGGGCATGCCGTGGTCCTGCTCCACGGCAAGAACTTCTGCGGCGCCACCTGGGAGGACACGGCCCGCACCCTGCTCTCGGCAGGCTACCGGGTGCTCATTCCCGACCAGATCGGCTTCTGCAAATCGTCCAAGCCCGCGTCCGCGCAATACAGCTTTGCGATGATGGCCGATGCCACGCATCGGCTGATGGAGAAGGTCGGCCTGGAGAAGGCCGTCGTGCTCGGCCATTCCACCGGCGGGATGCTGGGGCTGCGTTTCGCGCTGATGTTCCCTCAGGCGGTGGAACGGCTGGTGCTGGTCAATCCGCTGGGTCTGGTCGATCGCATGGCCGAAGGGGTGCCCTATGTGCCGCTGGACAAGCTGCTGGCGAGCGAGCGCGCCAAAGGCTACGCCGAAATGCGGCAGTATCAGCTCGATACCTATTATCACGGCGACTGGAACCCGCGTTACGATCGCTGGGTGAAGATGCTGGCGGGACAATATGCCTCGGCCGATCAGGATGCGGCGGAACTGGCGCAGGCCAAGACATCGGAGATGATCCTGACCGAGCCGGTCAGCTACGAGTTCGGCAACCTGAAGGTTCCGGTTACACTGATGATCGGGATGCGGGACACGACGGTATTCGGAAAGGGCCAGGCCCCGGCAGAGCTTCGGGCCAGACTGAAGCCGATACCGCAGGTGGCGCCTCAGGCCGCGGCAGCGATGCCGTCAGCCCGGATCGTCGAGTTCCCTGACTATGGCCATTCGCCGCAAGTCGAGGCACCCGAGGTGTTCGGCGCCCGGCTCCTGGAAATACTGTCCGCTCCCGCCCCTTGAACGACCGACGCTATCGGCGCGAGGCAAGCGTGCCCGGAAGCGCCGCGCATGCCGATGGGCGGCTGTCCGATGCTTTCCAGCGAAGCTCGTAGGTGACGAGGAAGCCGTCATGGTCGGAGAGCTGAGGGCTGCCAGGCCGGCCGTCGAACAGCGCCTCGACGCAGATCGGGCGGATCTGCACTTTCGCGCCGGGCCAGTAGAACTGAAGATCCTGGGTATCCATCCAGGGCTCGTCGCCATCCCAGGACATGCGAACGTCGCAGTTCGATCCGGGCTGGATGCAGACACGATGCACCAGATCGAGCGACTGGTAGCGCGAGAAGTTGCCCCAGCGCTCCTCCGAGTGGCGCATGTTGAAATCGCCCCCGAAGATCACCGGCGTGGCATCGTCATGCGTCCGGTCGATGAACTCGGATGCTTCCAGGGCCTGCCGGTCGTGCGCGGCGAGGTTGCGCGGCGCGGGCGCTCCGGAGGCTCCGCGCGAATTCATGTGGGTGTCGTAGACGTCGATCAGCGAAGGAACGCCCGGCACCGCGATCCGGGCGAGGGCGATCCCCTTGTTGGACAGGCAGTCGAAGCCGGCGCAGGACTTGCGGCCATAGGCGCGCCGGTCGTTATCGACGATGGCATAGCGCGAAGCGATCGCCAGGCCGCTGCCGAACGCATGGATGCCGATTTCCCCCCGCTTCAAGCTGGAATGCCCGGGCAGTTTGTCCTTGGTCGAGCCCCGCGCCCGAGTGGTGCGGCGGGGGCCGGAATCGATGGCGGGATAGCCGCTCGTCATCACCGCGCGCTTGGCGGCGTCGCTGAACATTTCCTGGAACAGCACCACGTCGGGCGCGCTGCCCAAGGCGCGCATTCGTGCAAGGTGCTGCCCGATCTGCTCCAACGAAGGTCCGCGTCCGCTGCGCGCGGGCCAGGAAAGCCCCTCGATGTTGAAGGTGAGGACGGAAAGAGTCGTCGTTGCGATCTGTCCGTCGGGGGAGAGAGTGACCCTTGGCGGCACGGTAGCGTCGCAGGGAACTTGCGCAATCGGGGGCGCCAGGGTGTTGCAGCCGCTTGCGAGCAGGGCCGCGCCAAGGGATAGCGCCCGAAGGCGAGAAAAGCCTTTCACTTTCATCCGTTGCCGATCCCCTGTCGCTGACGACCGGGGGCAAGATTAGCGAGCGGGACAGGCAAGTCCATCATTGCGCCGGGCAGGCCCCGCGCCCTCATGCTTGCGGCCAGAAGAAGTCGATCCGGACCTCGCCGGAAGCCGATCCGTCCGGGGCGAAGCTGCGCTCGACGATCGCTCCGGTTCCGTCGCGGCGCACCGTTATGACCGTACTGCAACGCGTTCCATATACCGCGTCCAGGATGAAGACGGGTGCGAAGCGCGGTTCGGGGGCGCCTTGCAAAGCCGTTGAAACAGCAGCGGGTGTTTCCGCGCGAAGGGCATCCAGCAGTGGCGCCACGTCGGATCCCGGCGCGTCGAGCCAGGCCTTGACCGAGGCTTCCACTTGCCTGGTCTTGGGCCAGGGCACTTCGAAGCCGCCGTTCGAAAGGCCATGGATGCCCGGTGCGAGCGGCTGCGAAACCGATTTGGGGTGATTTGTCAGAAAACGCGCTTCGGTGCCTGCGATCTCGACGAGGTTGAACGGGTTCATCGTCTCCACCGGTTCGGGCTCATGGCTCCGGAGCAGGTCGGTGACGAGTTTTCCGCGTGACGGACGGCCCGGAACCGAGCCTTCGGGAACGCGATAGTTGGTCACCAGAACCATGCGATTGCCCATCGGCTCCGCGTTTTCCGCGATACCCAACCAGGTGCCGCCGCCCAGCAGGTCTCGTCCGGCGATGATCCCGCTTCCGTCCTCCCAGCGCGCGAGCGGTGCCGAGGCGCGCGCGTGGAACTCGTCGCGATTGCCCGCCACCACGAGCAGCCAGTCCGGATGGGCCTGCCAAGCCACGGCTGCGACGCACATCCTAGATCAGTCCCTTGGCCCGCAGGCTCACGTGGCCCTCACGGCCGATGATGACATGGTCGTGGACCGAGATGCCCAGCAGGCGTCCGGCTTCCGCGATGCGATTGGTGATGTCGATGTCGGCGCGGCTGGGCTGCGGTGAGCCTGAGGGATGGTTGTGCACAAGGATCAAGGCGGTGGCGCCGATGTCCAGCGCGCGGCGAATCACCTCGCGCGGGTGGATGGCCGCCTCGTCGATCGATCCATCGCCCACCAGGTCGTCGAGGATCAGCATGTTCTTGGAATTGAGATAGAGCACCCGCACCCGTTCGAGCGTGAGATGCGCCATGTCGATCGTGAGATAGTCGATCAGTGCCTGCCACGACCCGAGCACCGGCATTTCCCGCACTTTCTGGCGCACCATGCGGGTGGCCGCGACCGTCACCACGCGCAGCGCCGCCACCGTGGCTTCCCCCATGCCGGGATGTCCGCCCAGCGTGCGGGGATCGGCCTGGAGGACGCCCGCGAGCGAGCCGAAGCGGTGAATCAGGCTGCGTGCGAGCGGCTTCATGTCCTGACGGCGAACCGCCTGCATCAGCAGGAGTTCTATGACTTCATGATCCGCCAGAGCATCTCCCCCGCCGTCCACCAGCCGTTTCCTCAGCCGCGAGCGATGCCCGCTGGGATCGTTTGCCGGATCGACGCGGATCTTGGCTTCCGAAGTGGAATCGGAGCCGACATCGTCGGCGGGTTCATCGAAGAGACGGTCTTGCTCGGGCATAACGCCTACAGACAATTGCCTTTCCGGGAAGGCAAGCGCAAGTGATGGACCGGATGTCGCAGGAGCACGAGCAAGTTACCCCACCGGCGGAGTTGTCGCGGTCGGCCCGTTTCGGGCGGCGCCGCGCGATGGCGCTTGCCCTGCTGGGCGTGCTCGGGGTGGGCGTGGCGGGCGCCTGGGTCTGGCGCGAGGACATTGCCGATGACCTGATCGCCCACGAACTGGACAAGCTGGGACTTCCCGCCCGCTACGAAATCGTGAGCATCGGCCCGTCGGAGCAGGTGATACGCAACCTCGTGGTCGGCGATCCCAGGCGGCCGGACCTGACGATCGCGGAACTGCACGTCGCGACGCGGCTGGACTGGGGATGGCCCGGGATCGGGCGCATAACCGTGGTTCGCCCGCGCCTGTTCGGAGCCTGGCGTGACGGCAAGCTGACGCTCGGCACTCTCGACAAGGCGCTGGCGGGCGGCGGTGGCGACAAGGACTATGCCTTGCCCGATCTGGATCTCGCCATCGTCGACGGGCGAGCGCTGATAGAGAGCGAGCACGGCCGTCTCGCCGCGCGAATCGCCGGCGCGGGCCAGTTGCGCAATGGATTGGGCGGGGGCTTCCGCGGCGAACTGGCCGTCGTTTCACCCCGGTTGACGGCGGGAAGCTGCGAGGCGGGGCGTACGACGCTGTTCGGAAAGCTGTCCGTTTCGGGCGGTCGCCCCCGCTTCCAGGGCCCATTGCGAACGGCGGCGCTCCTCTGCCGGGATCGGGATTTTCATCTTGGCGCAAGCGGAGCGCAGCTCGATTTCGTGCTCGACCGAAGGCTGGATGGAGGCGAGGGCAGCTTGAGCCTTGCCGGCGGTCCTTTGCAGCTCGGCCGCAATCGGCTGTCGAAACTCAGCGCCTCGGGCCGTTTCTCCTATCGCCGCGAGGCGCTCAACGCTAATTTCCAGGCCAAGGGTCAGGACGTCGTAACCGAGCAGGCGCGGATCGGCGCGCTTGGTTTCGATGGCCGGGTGCGCGCCAGCCATGGCCTGGCGCGCTTCGATCTCGAAGGTGACGTGAGCGGATCCAGGCTATCGATCGGCGAATCGGTCGATTCGCTCCTCGCCGAAGGCATGAGGGCGGGCGAAGGAACGCTGGCGGCGCCGCTGGCACGGCAGTTGCGCGGCGCCCTTGCCAAGGAAACACGGAACAGCGCGATCGCCGCCAATCTGGTCCTGCGCGGGACCGAGGACGGCATGACGCTTGTGGTGCCGCGCGGCAATGTGAAGGGCAGCAGTGGCAGCGCGCTCCTCACCCTGTCGCGGGTCCAGGCGCAGTTCGGCGGCAGGCGCGCGGTGGTCACCGGCAATTTCGCCAGCGGCGGGCAGGGCCTTCCCCAGGTATCGGGCCGCATGGAAAGCGATGCGCGCGGCCGTCTGGCGCTGCAGGTGGAAATGTCCGAGTACGCCGCCGGCGATTCGCGGCTGGCAATTCCCCGACTGGCGCTGTCGCAATCGCCGGACGGGGCCATGCGCTTCACCGGCGAGGCGCGCTTGTCCGGCGCACTGCCGGGTGGCGCCGCCAGGGGCCTTGTCCTTCCCGTCGATGGGCGCTGGGGCGCGGACGGCGCTCTGGCGGTGTGGAGCGCCTGCACGAAGATCGGTTTCGAACGTCTCGCCATTGCCAACCTCACCCTCGACCGACGCTCGCTTCAGGTCTGCCCCGCGCCGGGCAGCGCGATCGTGCGCAGCAGAGGCAGCGGCATGGATATCGCCTTCGGCATTCCCCGCCTGGACCTGTCGGGCCGGCTGGGAGAAACGCCGATTCGCATCGCCAGCGGACCTCTAGGCTATGCACAGCTGGCCGGTCGTACCGGAAACCTCACGGCGAAGACCGTCGATGTGGCGCTGGGCACGCCCGATGCACCGTCACGCTTCCGGCTTGCCCGGCTCGACGCGCAAGTTGGCAAGGATATCGGCGGCACGTTCGACGAAGCGGACATCGGCCTTGCCGCGGTCCCGCTGGACTTGCGACAGACCGCCGGGAACTGGCGCTATGCCGAAGGCAAGCTGCTGATCGACCAGGCGCGATTCACGCTTGTGGATCGCCAGCAGGTTCCGCGCTTCCAGCCGCTCGTTGCGAAGGACGGCACCTTGCGGCTGGAGAACAACGTCATCACCGCCCAGGCGGTATTGCGCGAGCCGAAGAGCGAGCGCGAGGTCGTCCGCGCCGATATCGTCCACGATCTGGGCGACGCCAGGGGCCATGCCGACCTGGCGGTTCCGGGCATCAGTTTCGACAAGGACATGCAGGCCGAGACCCTGTCTCCGCTGCTGCTGGGCATCGTCTCCGACTTGCGCGGATCGCTCCAGGGCAAGGGCCGTATCGATTGGAACGCGCAGACCGTCACCAGCAGCGGCCGTTTCTCCACCGATGGGCTGGACTTCGCGGCAGCCTTCGGTCCGGTCAAGGGCCTTACCGGGGACGTCGTGTTCACCGATCTCCTCGGGTTCGTAACCGCACCCAACCAACAGGTGAGGATCGCCTCGATCAACCCCGGTATCGAGGTCGTCGACGGCGTGCTGGGCTTCCAGATGGAGCCGGGTTATCTGCTGCGGATCAATGGCGCGGAATGGCCGTTCATGTCGGGACGGCTGGCGCTCGATCCCGCGACGATGCGAATCGGCGCTTCCGAGATTCGGAACTACAAGCTCCGGGTCAGCGGGCTCGACGCGGCGACTTTCGTGCAGCATCTCGAACTGACCAATATCAACGCCACCGGCATATTCGACGGCGAAGTGCCGATGGTCTTCGACGAGCAGGGCGGACGCATCGTCGACGGCTATCTGGCTTCCCGCGATCCGGGCGGCAACGTCAGCTATCTCGGCGCGCTGACGTACAAGGACTTGTCGACGATGGGCAACTTCGCCTTCGGCGCGTTGAAATCCGTCGATTACAAACACATGGAGATCGGCCTGAACGGCTCGCTCGGCGGCGACATCTTCACGCGGCTGGCATTCGACGGTTTGAGCCAGGGCAGCTCGGCCGACAAGAATTTCCTGACCAGGCAGATCGCGAAGCTGCCGATCCGCTTCGTCGTCAAGATCAAGGCACCGTTCTTCAGCCTCTTCGGCTCCATGCGCTCCCTTTACGATCCCGCCTACCTCACCGATCCGCGTACGCTTGGCATATCCAGCGGTATACCGCCGAGAGCGCTGCCTTCCGGCGCCAACTCGGTTCGTCCCGCGCCAGCAACCATTCAGCCTCCAGTCAGCGAGAACAATCCATGAAGGCCCCGGAATTGACCGGAAGCGATCCGGCTGCGACAAGCCCGGCGATGATGAGCCAGCTACGAGATAGTGCGCAGCAGTTTGCCCTCCGGTCCGGCAGGCGCGCCGTTCGCGCCTTGGTGATGATGACGGGTGTGGGATCGGCGCTGGCCGGCTGCGTCAACGTGACGGCGCCGGACAAGCCGATCGTGATCGAACTCAACATCAACATCAGGCAGGAAGTGATCTATCGTCTCTCCCAGGATGCGGAGAACACGATCAAGGAAAACGAAGGCGTATTCTGATGACCAAGTTCCTTTCGAGCAGTCGCGCGGCCGTTCTTGGCGCATTGGCGCTGGCGTTGACCGCGAGCGGCGGGGCCATGGCACAGGACGGACGCGATCCGGCCTATGCGGCGGCGCGCGCCTCCGGTCAGGTGGGTGAGCAGAAGGACGGCTACCTCGGCGTCATCGGCAGTCCGTCTGCCGAAGTTCGCGCCATGGTGCGCGACATCAACAATCGCCGCCGCGCGATCTACACGGAGAAAGCGGCGGGGAAGAGCACGATCGAGGAATATGCCTTCGCCACGGCCTGCCGTCTGATCTCGCAGACGCAGCCCGGCGAAAAGTATCAGGCGACGGATGGTTCGTGGAAAACCCGCGGCCCCGGCGCGCCCGATCGGGATGCGCGCTGCCCCTGATCGGGCTGGAAACGATTTTCCCAGAAATGTGCGAGCGGCCGGGATTCCCGGCCGCTTTTTTGCGCCCCGTACGTGTGTCGGCCCAAGATCGGGCGCCGCAGTGCGTCCTCGCCGCATTGTCGTCGTTTTTCGTCGGCATCGTCCTTGCGGTATCGACGGAGCATTACCACCTTCCAGGCCTGACCGGCACTTGGGCACACGGGCTTCCGTGTGAACAACTGTTGCCGCGCGCGTCCCCTCATGGTTGACTCGCGAATGCCCCCACCCTAAGGGGTCGGCGCCCTCGGCGGGCAGCCGTTGAACGCGTCATTCGTTCCTATTCGATTGAGAAGGAGCCCTGACATGAACGACGAGCCGTCCGCACCGGGCCCTGTCGGCGAGGATGCGCGCCTCGATTCGCTGGACGATCGGCTTAAAGCCCTTCGCGAGCGGGAAGCGCAGCGTCAGAAGCCGGTCGCGGGTGCGGAAACCGACGATGCCTATCGTGCCGGTAACCGCGTCTTGGCCGATTTGCTCGGCGGGGTTGCGGGTGGTCTGTTCCTTGGCTGGGTGATCGATCACTTCGCCGGAACATCGCCCTGGGGTCTGATGGTGATGCTGTTCGCAGGAATATTCGTCGCCTTCAGGAACATTATCAGGAATTCGAACCGGCGCCCGGATTGACCCAGGAGGGGTAAGTTAAGGGCGCTGCCGTTCATTGGCGACAGGGATATTCGCGTGGCAGCCGAAGCGAAGGTCGATCCGATGCACCAGTTCAGCATCCAGCCGTTGTTCGGCTCGGAAGGCTGGAGCATCGCCGGTTACAACATCGCCTTCACCAACAGCACGCTGTGGATGGCGATCGCCGCCGTGACGCTGGCGTTCTTCGTTGCCGGCGGCATGAAGCGTCAGCTCGTGCCCGGTCGCTGGCAGATGGCTGTCGAAAGCTTCACCGGCTTCATCGACGGCATGCTGGCCGCCAACGTCGGCCCTGGCGGCAAGAAGTACGTTCCGTACATCTTCTCGCTGTTCATGTTCATTCTTTTCGCGAACTTCCTCGGCCTGCTGCCGCTGGGCGTGATCGGGCTCCATGCCTTCACCTTCACCAGCCACTTCTCGGCTACGGGTGTTCTCGCGGTGCTTTCCTTCGCGATCGTCCTCATCGTCGGTTTCGCGAAGCACAAGCTGCACTTCTTCTCGCTGTTCGTGCCGCACGGCACCCCGGTGATCATGATCCCGCTGATCTTCTGCGTGGAACTGATCTCCTTCCTGGTGCGCCCGTTCAGCCTCGGCCTGCGTCTCTTCGTCGCGATGATGGCCGGCCACGTTCTTCTTGAGGTTCTTTCGAGCTTCGTGATCAGCTCCGGCAATGCGGGCATCGGCCTCTTCGCCATTGCCGGTCTGCCCAGCTTCATCCTGATGGTCGGCATCTGCGCTCTCGAGCTGCTCGTCGCCGGCATTCAGGCCTATGTTTTCGCTCTTCTCACTTGCGTCTATCTGAACGACGCAGAGAACCTTCACTGATTTTCAGTCTCACTCGAGTTTTCCAAAGGGAGTTTTTGAAATGGACGCAGAAGCTGCAAAGCTGCTTGGTGCCGGTCTCGCTGCTATCGGTTGCGGCCTCGCCTCGATCGGCGTGGGTAGCGTTTTCGCCAAGTTCCTCGAAGGCGCGCTGCGCAACCCGGGCGCCGCTGACGCCCAGCAGGGCCGCCTCTTCATCGGCTTCGCCGGCGCCGAACTTCTCGGCCTGCTGTCGTTCGTCGTTGCCGCGCTGCTGATCTTCGCCTGATCGCGCGCACTGATCCCCTCCGGCTGCCCGAACCCTTTGGTTGGGGGGCCGGAGAGGACGCAAGAATTCTACCGGCCACTTCGAGACAGGGCTGACCCATGCCTCAGATCGCACAGCTAGCCGCGACCTATTCCAGCCAGATCTTCTGGATGCTGATCTTCTTCGGCTTCACGTTCTTCGTCGTCGGACGGGGAATGGTTCCCAAGGTCATGGATACGGTTGCGCAGCGCGACAAGCAGATTGCCGACGACCTCGCCGCCGCCGAACGCGCTCGCGCCCAGGCCGATGCGGAAGAGGAAGCCTGGCGCACGCGTGAGAACGCCAACCGCGCCGAGGCGCAAGCCCTGATCGCGGAAGCCCGCGCCAAGGCCGCTGCCGTCACGACCGAGCGTCTCGCGACCGCCCAGGTGGCCATCGACGCCACGCTCGCGGAAGCCGAAACCCGCATCTCGCAGGCGCGCCGTTCGGCCGCCGCCGAGATCGAGGACGTCGCCGCCGACGCCACCCGCGAGATCGTCAGCCGCATCGCCGGCCTGACTCTCGACGATGGCGCGGTCCGTTCCGCCGTGAAGGAGAACCTGGTCCATGGCTGAGAACACGGAACTGTCCACCACAGACACCGTCGTGGCTGAAGGCACCTCGCATGAGGCGGCAGAGATGGCCGGAACGCAAGCCGGCATCGAGCATCACGCCGAACCGTTGCTGCTGGGCGTCGCCCCGCCGGTCGCGGTCGTCAGCGCCTCGATGCTGGTGCTCCTCGCGATCATGGTCTGGAAGGGCCTGCCGAAGATGATCTCCGGCGGCCTCGACAACAAGATTGCCGAGATCAAGGCCCAGCTCGAAGAGGCGAAGACCCTTCGCGCCGAGGCGGAAGCCCTGCGCAAGGAATATGCTGATAAGATCGCCGGTGCCGAAAAGGACGCCGCCGCTCTGATCGAGCATGCCCGCCACGAAGCGGAGACGATCGTCGCCAAGGCCCAGGCCGACACGACCGACGTCATCGCCCGTCGCGAAAAGATGGCGCAAGACAAGATCGGCGCCGTCGAACGCGCTGCCGTGACCGAACTGCGCCAGCAGGCTGCCGCTGCCGCTGCTGCTGCTGCCAGTGGGCTGATCCGCACCAATCACTCCGCCAGCGCCGACAAGGCGCTGGTCGATCAGGCGATCGCCGGCATCTGATCCTTCGGATCGGCTGCGAAGCAACAAGGCCTCCGTGCGTTGCACGGGGGCTTTTTTGTGTGCCGAAAAGGTTCAGCTGCATTCGGATGTTGACCTTGGCCACGTTCGGGATCACAGGGCGGCCACGCAGCCGATGTTGCTGCGGTGTTTCAGGAAGCGAGGACATGTCCAGCGACAGTTCCAGTAGAACCGCACGTCCGGAGGGCGCTGGCTAGTTCTCGCTGGCCTTTCGTCCGCCCGGGTCGTGCGGACGAAAGGTGTGATGATGGTGAACGACCTCCTCGCCGGCGTGAGCGCCGGTGCCCGTCCCGCCAAGCGCGGGCTCTACATTGCCGATATCGTCGAGATGCTCCAGGCGCTGACGCCCGAGGCCGCTGCTGCCAAGCTTGGCCGCATGGCCGACGTACGCGCGGTCGCCGTGCTCGACCGTCCCGAATTCACCACGGCGCCCGAAGTGCTGCCGCTCTTGCCGCTGCCGCGCGCGGTGCATCTGGTCGCCCAGATGGCCGAGGACCGCGCCGCCGATGTGCTGGCGGAGATGGACGACGGCGTCGCGGCCCAGATTCTCGGCGCCCTCGCGCCCGAAGTGCGCACTTCGTTGCGCAGCCTGCTGGCCTGGCCGGAGGACAGCGCTGGCGGCATGATGACCACCGAGTTCGTTGCGGCGCGGGTGTCGGCCACCGTCGCCGAAGTGTTGGATCTCATCCGCACCGTCGAACGCAGCCGCGAGACCGTCTACTCGGTGTTCTTGCTCGACGAACGCGGCCGTCTCGATGCGACGATCTCGCTGCGCCGTCTGATCGCCGCAGCACCCGATTCGCCCGCCATCGATCTTGCCCGCGACCGCGAGCCGGTCACGGTGACACCCGCAACCGATCGCGAGGCGGTGGCCGACCTGATCCGCCGTCACGACCTGCTGGCATTGCCGGTTGTGGACGATGCGGGCCGTCCGCTCGGCATCGTGACGGTGGACGACGTTCTTGATGTGAATGATACGGAAAACACCGAGA
>NZ_DAMDBA010000004.1:0-55401 GCF_032093395.1 Novosphingobium sp. | reverse complement strand
ACGTGCTCGATGCGCTGGTGGCCGAACACACCGAGGATGTGCAGAAGTTCGGCGGCGTGGAGGCGCTGGACCGGCCCTATCTCGAAACCGGCTTCTTCGAGATGATCCGCAAGCGGGCAGGTTGGCTGAGCGTGCTGTTCCTCTCGGAAATGCTCACCGCCAGCGCCATGCAGCATTTCGAGGACGAACTCGCCCGCGCCGTGGTGCTGACGCTGTTCATTCCGCTCATCATGAGTTCGGGTGGCAACAGCGGCAGCCAGGCGACTTCGCTCATCATCCGGGCGCTGGCGATGGGGCAGGTGCGCCTGCGCGACTGGTGGCGCGTGGCGCTGCGCGAATTGCCCGCGGGCATGGTGCTCGGGGCCATTCTCGGCGCCGTCGGCTTCGTGCGCATCGCCGCGTGGCAGGCGCTGGGCTTCTACGACTACGGCGCCCACTGGGTGCTGATCGCCACCACCGTTTCGGCGGGGCTGGTGGGCATCGTGACCTTCGGCTCGCTGGCGGGTTCGATGCTGCCGTTCGTGCTTCAGAAGCTGCGCTTCGACCCGGCCAGCGCCTCGGCGCCGTTCGTGGCGACGCTGGTGGATGTCACGGGGCTGGTGATCTACTTCACGATCGCCCTTGCGATTCTCTCGGGAACGCTGCTCTAGGGCCGCGCAATCAAACGAAAGGACCGCCGCCATGGCATTCACCGCGAAGATCCTGCTGCTCGGCTCGGGCGAACTGGGGCGCGAATTCGTGATCTCGGCCAAGCGGCTCGGCTGCGAGGTTGTGGCCTGCGATGCCTATGAGGGCGCGCCGGCCATGCAGGTGGCCGATGGGTTCGAGGTGTTCTCGATGCTGGATGGCGAGCGCCTGCGCGCTGCCATCGAGAAGCACCGGCCGGACTTCATCGTTCCCGAGGTCGAGGCGATCCGCACCGAAGTGCTGGCCGAAGTGGAGGCGGAAGGGTTCTGCGTCGTCCCCTCGGCCCGCGCTACGCAGATGACCATGAACCGCGACGCCATTCGCGAGGTGGCGGCGGTCGAACTGGGCCTGCGCACCTCGCGCTATCGTTATGCGGAGAGCTTGGACGAAGTGCTGGCAGGCGCGGAGCACACGGGGCTTCCCTGTGTCATCAAGCCGGTCATGTCCTCATCGGGGAAGGGCCAGAGCACGGTGCGCGATGCCGCCGATCTGGAAAAGGCGTGGGACTACGCCGTCGCCAATATGCGCGGGGACCGCAAGCGGGTGATCGTCGAGGAATTCGTCGCTTTCGACTACGAGATCACGCTGCTTACCGTGCGCAGCCGCGAAGGCGTCTCGTTCTGCCCGCCGATCGGGCATCGGCAGGAACGCGGCGATTATCAGGAATCATGGCAGCCGACGCCGATGGCGCCCGCCGCCATCGCCGCCGCACAGGACATGGCGCGCAAGGTCGTCGACGATCTTGGCGGCTACGGGCTGTTCGGCGTCGAGTTCTTCGTGAAGGGGGAAGAGGTGATCTTCTCCGAACTTTCACCGCGTCCGCATGATACCGGGATGGTCACGCTGATCTCGCAGAACCTCTCCGAGTTCGACCTTCACGCACGAGCGATCCTGGGACTTCCGGTGCCCGAAGTGGTGCTGCACGGCGCCAGCGCCTCTGCGGTGATCCTGGCCGACCGCGACAGCGAGTCCTTCGCCTACGAAGGCCAGGCGGAGGCGCTGGCGACGCCCGGCGCGCAAGTGGACCTGCGGCTGTTCAGCAAGCCGGTGACGCGTTCCTACCGCCGCATGGGAGTGGCTCTGGCGCTGGCCGGAGACACGGACACCGCGCGCCGCGTGGCGGCAGAGGCGGCGTCTCGGGTGCGTATCGTCTACAAGTGAGGCGGGGGAGGCGGGGTCGCGGCCCCGCCTTCCTGCGTCAGAAGCTGTTCTTGGCTTCTCGCAGCGCCGCGAAAGTGGCGACGGCGTCGCTCGTCGCACCTGCGGGTGCCCAGCGGGCCTGTATCGCGGGATCGTCGGCACGCAGGAACGGGTTGGTGAGCAATTCGCGGCCGAGCTTGGTCGGCACCGTCGGCAGACCGGCCGCCCTGGCGCGATCTATGTCCGCGGCATAGGCGAGGAGTTCGGCATTGTCGGGATCGGCATGCAGTGCGAATTTCGCATTCGAGGCGGTGTATTCGTGCGCGCAGTAGAGCATGGTATCGCTGGGCAGGGCCTTGATCCGCTTGAGGCTGTCCCAGAACTGCGCGGGCTGGCCTTCGAACATGCGTCCACAGCCTAGCGCGAATACGGAATCGCCGACGAATGCGATCTTGGCTTCGGGCAGATGATAGGCGCAATGGCCCAAGGTATGCCCGCCGACATCGATGACGTGGGCGTGCCAGTCTCCCAGTGTGACGACGTCCCCCTGGTCGACCGTGCGATCGACGCCCTGAATCTTTCCGGCATCGCCGTGGGGCGCGATGACCTTGCACCCGGTCGCCGCCTTGATGGCGCCGTTGCCGCCGGCATGGTCGGGGTGCCAGTGCGTGTTCCAGATCTGCGTGATCTGCCAGCCCTTGTTTCCGGCCTGGCGCAGGTATTCGTCTGCATCGGGCGTGTCGATGCAGGCGGTTTCGCCGCTTGCGGGATCGTGGAGCAGATAGCCGTAGTTATCGCTGAGGCAGGGGAACTGGTGGACTTCGAGCATCGGTACTCTCCTTGAGCATCGATGTAGGCTTTGACGGCGCGGTGTGGAAGGCCGTGTGGCGATAAGGTTCGGGTTACGCGTGACACCGGGAAAGCAAAAGCCCGCCCGGATTTCTCCGGACGGGCTTTTGATGGTTCACCTTGGGTGAAGCCCGGAAACGTTCTTACGAACGGTTCTTGAGGGCTTCGCCGAGGATGTCGCCGAGCGAAGCGCCCGAATCCGACGAACCGTACTGCTCCACGGCTTCCTTCTCTTCGGCCAGCTGGCGGGCCTTGACCGAGAAGTTCGGCTTCTTCGAACGATCGAAACCGGTGACCATGGCGTCGAGCTTCTGGCCGACCTGGAAGCGGTCGGGGCGCTGCTCGTCGCGGTCGCGGCCGAGGTCCGAACGCTTGATGAAGCCGGTGGCGCCATCGTCGCCAGCCTGGACTTCCAGGCCGCCGTCGCGAACTTCGAGAACGGTGACGGTGACGACTTCGTTGCGACGCAGCGAGCTGCCGCCGGTCGCGGCAACGCCGCCAGCGGCCGGAGCGCCACGCTCAAGCTGCTTCATGCCGAGGCTGATGCGTTCCTTTTCGACATCGACGTCGAGAACGACGGCCGAAACCTCTTCGCCCTTGCGGTGCAGAGCCAGAGCGTCTTCGCCCGAGATGCCCCAGGCGATGTCCGACATGTGGACCATGCCGTCGACGTCGCCGTCCAGACCGATGAACAGGCCGAATTCGGTGGCGTTCTTGACTTCGCCTTCAACCTGCGAACCGACGGGGTGCTTCTCGGCGAAGGCTTCCCAGGGATTCTGCTGAGCCTGCTTGAGGCCGAGCGAGATGCGGCGCTTGTCCGAATCGACTTCGAGAACGACCACTTCGACTTCCTGCGAGGTCGAGACGATCTTGCCAGGGTGGACGTTCTTCTTGGTCCAGGACATTTCCGAAACGTGGACGAGGCCCTCGATGCCGGCTTCCAGTTCCACGAAGGCACCGTATTCGGTGATGTTCGTGACCGTGCCCGACAGCTTGGCGCCGACCGGGTACTTGACGGCTGCGCCTTCCCACGGATCGCTTTCCAGCTGCTTCATGCCAAGGCTGATGCGCTGGGTGTCCTGGTTGATGCGGATGATCTGGACCTTCACGGTGTCGCCGATGGCGATCACTTCGCTCGGGTGGTTGACGCGCTTGTAGCTCATGTCGGTGACATGGAGCAGGCCGTCGATGCCGCCGAGGTCAACGAACGCACCGTAGTCGGTGATGTTCTTGACCACGCCTTCGATGACCTGGCCTTCGCTCAGCTTGTCGATCAGCTCGCTGCGCTGTTCGGCGCGCGTTTCTTCGAGGACGGCGCGACGCGACACGACGATATTGCCGCGGCGACGGTCCATCTTCAGGATCTGGAAGGGCTGCGGCACGTCCATCAGCGGGGTGACGTCGCGCACGGGGCGGATGTCGACCTGCGAGCCGGGAAGGAACGCAACGGCGCCGTCGAGGTCGACGGTGAAGCCGCCCTTGACGCGGCCGAAGATCACGCCTTCGACGCGCTTGCCTTCACCGAATTCGTTTTCGAGCTTGTCCCACGCGGCTTCGCGGCGGGCGCGGTCGCGCGACAGCATTGCTTCGCCGTCGGCGTTTTCGACGCGGTCGACGTAAACTTCGACTTCATCACCGACCTTCAGGCCATGCTCGCCTTCACCGCGCGCGAATTCGCGCAGCGGCACGCGGCCTTCGCTCTTGAGGCCCACGTCGATGACGGCCTTGTCGTTTTCGATGGCGGTGATGGTGCCCTTGACCACGCGGCCTTCAAAGCCGTCGTCGGCGACGCCGCCGAGCTGGTCGTCGAGCATCTTCGCGAAATCGTCGCGAGTCGGATTGGCAGAAGAAGCCATTAAGGCGCTTTCCTTTGTAACGATTTTCCCGGCCAGGTGGTTGAATCCACCGGTCTTTCCTCCGCGCGTCCGCACCATGCGAACGACGGGCCAAAAGGGCCGAACTGCCGCGGAGGCCGGATGCCCGCCGCAGCGTCCTTCAAGCCACAGGGCCGTCCAGACCGGCGGCCACTACGCCTCGGAGTGCCGAAATGCAAGGAAAATGGCGCTTCGGCCGGTTGGCCTCAGAACGCTGCTTCGATCGGGGCACCGGCTTGCCGAGTCCACGGAAACGCGCCATTGTCGGGGCAGGGGAGCGTACGGGACCATTTCGTCAGGAGCCTGCATGGCAGAGCACGTTACGTCACCGATTCCCGACAAACTCGATGCAACCATGGCGCCCAGCAAGGCGCTGGTCCCGAAGCCGACCTGGATCCTGCGCTTCGGCAAGTGGATCCAGCCGAAGACGAACCGCTGGATCGCCCGCAGTTCGCGCGTGCCCGACGTCCCCGTCCATGATCCGTCCCGCTACGCCTGGACCCGTATTCTGGAAGAGAACTGGGAAGCGATCCGGGAGGAAGCCGCCGCCGCCCTGCAGGACCTGGACGAGGTTCCCCCTTTGGCGACGATCTCTCCCGATCACCGGCGCATCGCTCCGGCCGGGCGCTGGCGCTCCTTTTTCCTCGTCGGCTATCGGTATCGCGACGAGACCAATTGCCGTGCCTGTCCCCGCACCACCGAGCTGATTTCGCGGATTCCCGGCCTGAACTCGGCTTTCTTCTCGGTACTGGTGCCGGGCACGCATCTGCCGGCCCATACCGGTGTGTCGAAAGCCTTTCTGACCTGCCATCTGGGGATCCAGGTGCCGCGCGAGTCCGAAAAGTGCCGGATGCGGGTGGTCGATGAATGGCTGGAGTGGCGCGAAGGCAAGTGCCTGGTCTTCGACGATGTCTTCAATCACGAAGTGCGCAACGACAGCGACGAGACGCGTATCGTCCTTCTCGTGCAGTTCAAGCGACCGGTCGGCCCGATCGGATGGATCGTGGGCAACCTGTTCCTCGAAGGGGTACGGCGTTCGCGCTTCGTGCAGGATGCCCGCGCCGGCGTGGAGCGCTGGCGCCAGCGGCCAAGGACGCAGCCCTAGTCGTCGTCCCGGACCTGATCCGGGACCGCTGTCGGAGCCGCGCCGCCTCTCGGGCGTGGCTGGTTGTCGAGCATGGCTGGGGCGGGTCGCGAGGTTGCGCTAAAGAACTGGCAGCGGTCCCGGATCGAGTCCGGGACGACGTGTGCTGCTCAGGAGAGGGCGCGGCTGACGCAGGCTTCGACGGCGGCGATCGCGGCTGCGACCGCTGCGTCGCGGTCCAGTTCCGACGTATCGAGCAGGACAGCGTCCTCGGCGGCGACCAGCGGCGCGTCCTTGCGGTTGCGGTCGCGTTCGTCGCGAGCGGCGAGGTCGGCGGCAATCTCTTCCAGCGAGTGGTCGCGGCCTTGGGCTTCCATCTCGAGATGGCGCCGCCAGGCACGCGCTTCCACCGAGGCGGTGACGAAGAGCTTGGCTGCCGCTTCCGGAGCGATGACGGTGCCGATATCGCGGCCGTCCAGCACGGCACCGCTCATCTGGGTGGCGAAGCTGCGCTGACGTTCGAACAGCGCCTGGCGCACGGCGGGGTGCACCGAAACCCGGCTTGCCAGTCCCCCGGTCGCTTCGGAGCGCAGTTCGGGGTCGGTCAGCAGCGCATCGGGGAAGGAGCAGGCAGCGAGGGCGGCCACGGGATCGTCCGGGTTTCCGCCGTCGAGGAAGCACTGGCGCCCCACGGCGCGGTAGAGCAGCCCGGTGTCGAGGTGGGGCAGGCGAAAGTGCTCTGCGAGGGCCTTGGCGATAGTGCCTTTGCCCGAAGCGGTGGGTCCGTCGACGGCGATGATCATCGCGGGCTCTTGGCGGCTCGGACGCATCAAGGCAAGCGCGCTTCGCAGGCATAGGCGACGGTACAGTACAGGGTGCCGGCAAAACCGAGCGCGTTGCTGAGCCATTGCGGCAGGTACAGGATCATGCGCACTCCCGTCAGGAGGCTGTCGACCGGAGAGCACAGTCCCGGTGCAGCCTCCCGGAGAATGCCCTTATTCCGCCAGGCTGACCAGCAGCTCTTCGAAATTGGGGAAGCTGGTGGCGATCGGGCGCGTGTCGTCCACGTCCACTCCGCCGCTGCTGACCAGACCAGCGATGGCCATCGACATGGCGATCCGATGGTCGAGATGCGTGACGACGGGTGCATCTCCGGCAGTGCCGGAGAGCGCGGCCCCTGCGGTGCCGGTGATGACCAGGCCGTCCTCGCGCTCCTCGACTTGCGCGCCGGCAAGCGTGAGCGCCACTGCCATCGCGGTAAGGCGATCCGATTCCTTCACGCGCAACTCGTCGAGGCCGCTGGTGACCGTGACGCCTTCCGCCAGCGAGGCGGCGACGAAGAGGACGGGGAACTCGTCGATCATGGACGGCGCAATGCCGGGGTCGACTTCGATGCCCTTGAGCTCAGAGTGCTTGACCAGAAGGTCGGCAACCGGCTCGCCGCCGACTTCGCGTTCGTTCAGGAACGCGATGCTGCCGCCCATCTGGCGCAGCACTTCGACAAGGCCGGCGCGGGTGGGATTGAGGCCGACGTTCTCGATCACGACCTCGCTGCCCGGCACGATCAAGGCGGCAACGATGAAGAAGGCGGCCGAGGAAGGGTCGCCCGGTACGTCGATGACCTGCGGCTTCAGTTCGGCCTGGCCCTTGACGGTGATGACGCGGGTGCCGTCGGCCTCCACGGTTACATCGAGGTCGGCGCCGAAGCCCTTGAGCATGCGCTCGGAATGGTCGCGGGTAGGGACGGGCTCGATGACGGTGGTGGTGCCCGGCGTATTGAGGCCGGCGAGCAGGATCGCGCTCTTCACTTGCGCCGAGGCGACGGGCAGCCGGTAGGTAATCGGCACGGCAGGCAAGGCGCCCCGCACAATAAGAGGCAGGCGGCCTCCTTCACTAGCCTCGAAGCTCGCGCCCATTTCCGAGAGCGGATCGATCACGCGGCCCATCGGGCGCTTGGAGAGGGAAGCGTCACCCGTGAAGCTGACATGGATCGGGTGGCTGGCGACAAGGCCCATCAGCAGGCGGGTCGACGTACCCGAATTGCCCATGTCGAGCGGACCCTCGGGTTGACGCAGGGCGCCGACGCCCACGCCGTTCACCCGCCACTCGCCGTCTCCGACGCGCTCGACGGAGGCGCCCATCGCGCGCATGGCGGCGGCGGTGGCCAGCACGTCCTCGCCTTCCAGCAGGCCGCTTACGCGCGTCTCGCCGACGGCCAGGGCACCCAGCATGATCGAACGGTGGCTGATCGACTTGTCACCCGGCACGCGAATCCGTCCCTTGAGCGGCCCGGTGGGCAGGAAACGGCGAGGGCGCATCGGGGTGGCGGTGTCGTGGCTCACGGGCTTGCGTCTTTCGAGGCTGGAGGCTGCAAAATCGCCCGGCTTTTGACAGCGGGTGCGGCCTATGGCAAGGCGCGCGCCCTGATGCAGCCGGGACGCTTGATTTTGCGCGCCGGCCCTCCCATCAAGACACGGAATTCACGCCCGTACCGTTCGGGCGCGCAGTATGAGGACATTTCATGGCAAAGCCTGAGTGGGGCGCCAAGCACGGCTGCCCGAAATGCGGCACCCGCTTCTACGACCTGGGCAAGGATGACCCGGTTACCTGCATCGAGTGCGGCCATTCGTGGCACCCGGAACCGGTGCTGAAGTCCAAGCAGCCGATTCCCTATGAGGAAATCCAGAAGAAGGAAGCCGTCGAGACCGAGGATGCGGATCTCGCCGAAGACGATCTGGACATCGATGACGATGGCGATTCGCCGGACAACGACGTCGACCTCGGCGGTGACGACGATCTCGGCATCGGCGCCGGCGACGATGACGTTGATCGCGACGAGTAAGTCGCGGGTCGGGTTCTGAGGAAAGGGCGCGGCGCTTCGGCGACCGCGCCCTTTCCATTTTTGCGGCCGTTTCGAAGGGTCGGCGAAAAAATGACAGGTCGGTGAAAATTTCCACTTGCCAGCCTGAATAACCCAATCTAGAGGGCGGCCTCCCAAGCGGAGGCGTAAGCCGAAACGTGGGAATTGGATCGAGCCTCCCAGGGTCGGTCCGCTGAAATGATCGGGGCCTTAGCTCAGCTGGGAGAGCGCCTGCATGGCATGCAGGAGGTCAGCGGTTCGATCCCGCTAGGCTCCACCATTTCTCCGAAATAGCCTTTCAAAGTTATCTTTGTTCGGTTATTTCAACATATCAGTTTCGCGGAAACGCGATACGCTGGCCGACGAGGTTTCGTCCGCCGGCGTTTTTCGCATAAGGTTTCCGTCACGCCGGTCAGCGAGGTTTCGCCCACCGGCGTTTTTGGCGTTCTGGCGGCTGCGGCTGCCGAAAGGGTTTGTGGCATGTTCGCCGCGAGTGACGTTAGGAGCGAGAATGTTTGACTCTCTGTCTGATCGTCTTGGTGGCGTATTCGACAAGCTGCGCGGTCGCGGCGCGCTCAAGGAGCAGGACGTTCGCGATGCCATGCGCGAAGTGCGCATCGCGCTGCTCGAAGCCGACGTCGCGCTTCCCGTCGTGCGCCGCTTCGTCGACCAGGTTACCGAGAAGGCCATCGGCCAGTCGGTGCTCCGTTCGGTCACGCCCGGCCAGCAGGTCGTCAAGATCGTCAATGACGCGCTGATCGAGATGCTGGGCGGTGAAGAAACCGCCGAACTCGATCTGAATGCCGCGCCGCCGGTCGTCATCATGATGGTCGGTCTGCAGGGCTCGGGCAAGACCACCAGCACCGCCAAGATCGCCCGCCTCCTGCGCGAGAAGCAGGGTAAGAAGGTTCTGATGGCCTCGCTGGACGTCAATCGTCCGGCCGCGCAGGAACAGCTTCGCGTTCTCGGCGAGCAGGTGGGCGTCGCCACCCTGCCGATCATCACGGGCCAGCAGCCGACCGAAATCGCCACCCGCGCGATGCAGTCGGCCAAGCTCCAGGCCGTCGACGTGCTCATGCTCGACACCGCCGGTCGTCTCCACGTCGACCAGCAGCTGATGGACGAGATGAAGGCGGTTGCCGCCATCGCGACTCCGCGTGAAACGCTGCTCGTGGTCGACTCGCTGACGGGTCAGGACGCGGTCAACGTCGCGCAGTCGTTCTCCGGCGAAGTCGATCTTACCGGCGTCGTGCTCACCCGTATGGACGGTGATGCGCGCGGCGGTGCGGCGCTGTCGATGCGGGCCGTCACCGGCAAGCCGATCAAGTTCGCGGGCACCGGCGAGAAGATGGAGGCCCTCGAGGTCTTCCACCCCAGCCGCGTCGCCAACCGCATCCTCGGCATGGGCGACATCGTCTCCATCGTCGAGAAGGCCGCCGAAGCGGTCAAGATCGAAGACGCCGAAGCGCTGGCCAAGCGCATGGAGCAGGGCAAGTTCGACATGAACGACCTGCGCATGCAGCTGGGCCAGATGCAGAAGATGGGCGGCCTTGGCGCGCTCGCGGGCATGATGCCGGGCATGAAGAAGGCCAAGGCGGCGATGGCCGCCTCGGGCATGGACGACCGCGTGCTGCTGCGCATGGATGCGATCATCGGTTCGATGACCCAGAAAGAGCGCGTCAACCCGGCGCTTCTCAATGCCAAGCGCAAGATCCGCGTCGCCAACGGCTCGGGCACTCAGGTGCAGGACGTGAACAAGCTCCTGAAAATGCACCAGGAGATGTCCAAGGCCATGAAGCAGATCAAGAAGATGGGCGGCCTCAAGGGCCTTGCCTCCATGTTCGGCAAGGGCGGTCTCGATGCCGCCATGCCCGGATTGGGTGGCGGTATGGGCGGCGGTGCCGGTCTTCCGGGACTGGGTGCCGGTGGTCCCGATCTCAGCAAGTTTCTGAAGAAATAATTTTTGAAGATTTGAAGGAAAGGTAGAGCAATGTCCGTTTCGATCCGTCTGTCGCGCGGTGGCGCGAAGAAGCGTCCTTACTACAAGATCGTCGTCTCCAACTCGCGCGCCCCGCGCGACGGCAAGTATCTTGAGCAGGTCGGCACCTACAACCCGATCCTCGCCAAGGACGACGAAAACCGCGTCCGTCTGGTCGAAGACCGCGTGCGTTACTGGATCGGCGTTGGCGCCCAGCCGACCGACCGCGTTGCCCGCCTGCTCGACAAGGCCGGCATCAAGGAGCGCGCCGCTACCGTGAACGCCAAGAAGGGCGAGCCGGGCCAGAAGGCCAAGGACCGCGCCGAGGAAAAGGCCGAGAAGCTGCGTGAAGCTGAAGAAGCTGCCGCCGCTGCTGCTGCCGCTCCGGCCGCTGAAGAAGCGCCTGCTGAAGCAGCCGCTGAGGAATCGACCGAAGCCTAAGCTTCAGGTTGAATCCAGATGGCTGGTCAAGACCGCCCCGTCACGCTTGCTGCCATAACCGGCGCGCACGGCGTGACGGGCGAGGTTCGCCTCAAGCTGTTCGGTGAAGGCGTGGCGGCGCTCAAGCGCTACCGCGCCTTCAACGATTCCAAGCTCACGCTCGCCAAGCTGCGCGATGACGGCAAGGGCGGCGCGATTGCGCGTTTCGAAGAAGTGCCGGATCGCACGGCCGCCGAGAAGCTGCGCGGCACGGCGCTTACCGTTCCCCGCTCGGCCATGCCGGAACTGGCGGAAGGTGAGTATTATCACGCCGACCTGCTGGGGCTGCGCGTCGTTTCCGACGCGGGCGACGAACTCGGCATTTGCATCGCGGTCGAGAATTTCGGCGCGGGCGACGTCATCGAGGTCGAACGTCCGGCGGGTGAGGATGGCCAAGGGACCGGAAAACGGCGCCGCTTCATGGTGCCGATGATCCCCGCAGCCGTTCCCGAGTGGGATCACGAACGGCTGGTGGTCAACGCTACCTTCGCCGAAGAATGAAGGAAAGGCCGCCCATTCAGGCGGCCTTTTCGCTTTCAGGACGGCGCGTCAGGCTAAAGCAGCTCTGGCGCAGATACGATTGACCTGTTCAGGACAGTTCGGCGCGGTCACGAGCGGGGTTATCATCGCCAGGGCAGACCCGGTCAGAACGCCGGCGATAATGCCGATCGCCGTCAGCCGCGCCCTGTGAGCCAAAGGACAGTTCTGCGGGGCGGAGCGCTTTTCCCTGTCATCCAGTGCTTGTTCGCTGGCCTTTACCGAATCGTCGTGTCGGCCATCGCGCAATCCGCTGCCGAGGGCTTCGAAGATCTTGCGGGCCAGGCGATCGACATCGTTGGAAAACCGTTCATGGTCGGCGTTCCACTGCTGCATGAAGTGTTGATCCTGCATTGTCCGGTTCCTCCATCGAATGACGGGAATGTGCCGGATCGCTGGGCGCTTTGCCAACAAAGCCACTGGCACGGATCATAAGGCTGCCTTATCGTCGCGAGCATGGATCGCCTTCCGCCCCTGACCGCCATCCGCGCTTTCGAAGCTGCCGGCCGGCACGAGAACTTCTCGCGCGCCGCAGAGGAACTGGGGATGACGCAGGCCGCGATTTCCTACCAGATCCGTCAGCTGGAAGACCGCGTGGGCAAGCCTCTGTTCGTGCGGCAGAAGGGCAGGGTGCGCCTGTCGGACGTCGGGCGCCGCCTGTTGCCGACGCTGACCAGCGCCTTCGCATCGATGACGGACGCTTTCGCCGCAGTGTGGAGTGAGGACGAGGATGTGCTCTCGCTCAATGCCTCCGTTTCGATCGGTGCCACCTGGGTGAGCGAGCGAATTGGTCGTTTCCAGTTGCGCCATCCCCACCTGGCGGTGCGCATGTCTCTCAGCAACGAGGTCGTCGATCTCGCCACTTCGCCCTATGACGCGGCGATCCGCGTCGGCTTCGGGAAGTGGGATGGGCTGCGCGCCGAATTCCTGTTCCGCCAGCACTTCTCGCCGATCTGCGCGCCGGTCTTCCTCGAAGAGAACCGCATCGAAAAGCCGGAAGACCTGCTGTCGGTGGAGCGGTTCGCGCCGAACGATCCGTGGTGGGCAGGATGGTTCGCCGCCGCGGGGATCGGCACGGCACCTCCCCCGCGAACGGGCATCGTCTTCGATAACCAGCTTCAGGAGGCGACAGCCATGCGCCAGGGCTTCGGCATTGCGTTGCTATCTCCGCTGTTCTGGCGGGCCGACCTGGAGGCCGGACGCCTGGTCCAGCCGTTCGGCACGCTATACTACCCGGGGCCGGCGCAGTGGCTTGTCCATTCGGAAAGCCGCGTGGGCGTCCGCAAGATCGAACGCCTGCGCGAATGGCTGCGCGAGGAGATTGACGCCGATCGGAATTTCCTCCCTGCCGAAGTCTGGGAACCGCTCTGAAAGGCGCAATTCCGGCGGTTCCCCCTTGCCGCAGCCGCGGAATTGGGCTTTGCGCGAAAGCATGACTTTCAACGCCACCGTCCTCACCCTTTATCCGGAGATGTTCCCCGGCACGCTCGGCATCAGCCTGGCGGGCAGGGCGCTGACCGAGGGGAAGTGGGCCATGAATCCCGTCCAGATGCGCGATTTCACGACGGACAAGCACCGCACCGTGGACGATACGCCCGCCGGCGGCGGCGCGGGCATGGTGCTGAAGGTGGACGTGCTGGCCGCAGCGATCGACCACGCGCGCGCGATCAATCCCGATGCGCCGGTGATCGCGATGACGCCGCGTGGAAAGCCCATTTCGCAACAGCGCGTGCGGGAACTGGCGGACGGCTCCGGCGTGACGATTCTCTGCGGCCGTTTCGAAGGCTTCGACGAGCGGATTTTCGAAGGCCGCGATGTCGAGGAGATGTCCGTCGGCGATGCGGTGCTTTCCGGCGGCGAGCCCGCGGCGATCCTGCTGCTTGATGCTTGCATTCGGCTGCTTCCCGGCGTAATGGGCGCGGCTTCCAGCGGGACCGAGGAATCGTTCGAGGACGGTCTTCTCGAATACCCGCAATATACCCGACCCACCGAGTGGGAAGGGCGCACGATCCCCGAAGTGCTGCGATCGGGGGATCATGCGAAGATCGCCGCCTGGCGGAAACAACAGGCGGAGGAAGATACACGGTCACGCAGGCCGGACCTTTGGGAACGTCGCAGTGACGTTCGGGGCCAGTCTGCCTCTGGCGCGCGGCGCAAAAACGAGGACTTAGGTTCATGAACCTGATTCAGCAGATCGAGGCCGAGGAAATTGCCAAGGCCGCCAAGGATATCCCGACCTTCCGTCCGGGCGACACCGTCCGCGTCGGCGTGAAGGTCATCGAAGGCACCCGTACCCGCGTCCAGGCTTACGAGGGCGTGTGCATCGCGCGCTCGAACCGTGGCATGGGTTCGAACTTCACCGTTCGCAAGATGAGCTTCGGTGAAGGCGTGGAGCGCGTATTCCCGCTCTACTCGCCCAACATCGATTCGATCACCGTGGTTCGCCGCGGCGTCGTGCGTCGTGCCAAGCTGTACTACCTGCGCGGTCGTACCGGCAAGCGCGCTCGCATCGCCGAGCGTCGCATCAACGACGCCCAGGGCTAAGCTGCGGCTTCGTGTCCAGCTCTGCGGAGCCGGACAACTTGAAAGGCGGTTCGGTTTCGAACCGCCTTTTTTGTGCCTGCCTGTCGTCATGGGCTAGGAGCGGAGCCAGCGGCTTCGTTCGCCCATGCTGCGGTGCACAAATCAGCATTTGTCACCCGGACGGCGGAAAAACGCGACAAATTGCCCTTTTCCGCCATGTTTAGCCTTTGACACCGCAGGTAAAAACGGCTCAATTCCGTCGCGTTTAGAGGCGAATCCGAATATCCCGTCACATCCGATTCAAATGAAAGGTTAGGGGGTACCCATAATGAACAAGAACGATCTTATCAGCGCCGTTGCAGACTCGAGCGGTCTTACCCGTACCGACGCCACCAAGGCTGTCGAAGGCGTGTTCGACGCCATTTCCGGCGCGCTGAAGGCCGGCGACGAAGTTCGCCTCGTCGGTTTCGGCACTTTCTCGGTCGCCAAGCGCAAGGCCTCGACCGGCCGTAACCCGCGCACCGGCGAGCCCATGGAAATCAAGGCTTCGGCCCAGCCGAAGTTCAAGGCCGGCAAGGGCCTCAAGGACGCTGTAAACTAAGCATCCTTGCAGCCTGCCACGCCTCGCAGGCTGAATACGATTACGCCGCGCTACCCTCTGGGTAGCGCGGCGTTTTTCGTTCTACGGAAATGGACGTCTGTTGTTCGGTGATCCGATCAGGGCGTCAGCCTGACCAGAGCAGTCGGTGCGGCCGGCGTGCGCGGATTGATCTTCCAGACCATGGCTTTTCCGTTCGGGACCGAAACCGGCCCTTCATCGGTGTTGTTGGCAAGGATTTCTCCGTCGGTGGTCAACGTGAACGTGCCGTCGGCGTCGACGGTGCTTTCGGACGTGTCGCCGCCCTTGTCGTTGGCAGCAAGGCCGCTCATCATCGCTCCCATGCCCGCAGCGCCACCCTGAGGGCCGAATGCAGGGGCATCCAGACGCACCGAGCCGTCCCGCCTTAGCGAAAGCTGGACGAAGGCATTGTTCATCGCGAAGCCTTCGATGGTGGGGAAGGTGAAGTCGTGATCGAGCCGGCCTGTCATCGCGAAGTCTACGTCGAACTTGCCGTCGCCCACGTAATCGACCTTGTTCCATCCCACCTGACGCCGCAGCTTTTCGGCGATCTGCTCGCCGGCCTTGGGGTCGCTGGGATCGAGACCGCCGAGCAGCATCTGCGAAGCCTCCGCGTCGCTCTTCTTCTTTCGCTCGTTCGAGGCTTCCCAATCCGTCTTCTGCTTGGCGAGTTCCTCGTCGGTGCAGGGACGTTCGTCGTAGTCTTCGTCGTGGCAGGCTTCGGGTTCGTAGGGCTTGGGCTTCGATGCCTTGAGAGGCACCATCACGATCTCACCGGCATAGCGGAAGGTAAATGTGCGGTTCTTCCGCAGGTCCAGCGTGGATGCGAACTTGCCGGGCGCGAAAATGCAGGCCGCCGCGAGGAGGGCGAGGGCGGTGACCCCAAGTCCTGCGAGAAGGCGGCGTCCCAAAGGACGCCGTTCGATGCGTTTCATGATGAGTGCCCCCTAAGGTGTGCGATTATGCGGACCGCGTCGCCGCAGCGTAAAGTGCGATCGCTGCCGCGTTGCTGACGTTGAGGCTTTCCATGGCCTCGCTGATCGGCAGTTTGGCGATGGCATCGCAGTGCTGGGTGATATTGTGGCGCATGCCGTCTCCTTCGGCGCCCAGAACGAGTGCGACGGGACCGGTGGGCAGCGCGTCGCCCAAGGTGGACTCCGCCTCGCCGTCGAGCCCGATGCGCCAGTATCCGGCCTCGGCGATTTCTTCGAGCGCACGGGCCAGATTGACGACGCGAACCCAGGGAAGGATCTCCAGCGCGCCGGACGCGCTTTTGGCGAGCGTTCCCGATTCGGGGGGAGCGTGACGATCCTGAGTAACGATCGCACAGGCATTGAAGGCTGCGGCCGAGCGCATGATGGCGCCGACGTTATGCGGATCGGTCACCTGGTCGAGTACGACCACCGGGCGCGAGGGATCGCCGTCGAGCACGTCGTCGATGAAGATGTCGTCCAGCGGGGCGCATTCGAGGACAAGGCCCTGATGGGGCGCATCGCGTGCCACCAGGCGCGCCAGATCGGCGGGTTGGGCCCACTCCACCGGGAAATCGCTGGGCAGTTCGCCGTCAAGCGATTCCACGCCCTCCCGAGTCGCCCAGAGCTTGCGGTGGCTGCGATTCGGATTCTTCAGCGCCGCTTCCACGGCATGGCGGCCCCACAGGCGAACCATGCCGGTGCTGGCCCGTCCGCTGCCACGGCCGTTCTTCATCCGGCCGGCGCGACCGCGCAGCGGTTTCCCCGAACGTCCGCCTTCGCGGTCGCCGTCTTGCGGATCGCTACGTTTTGTCATGAAAATCGTCCTTATTCGAAAAAACTGTGCCGCTCCTGCCATTCCCCCCATTGACAGGCAAGGCCGCGTTCTACATAGGCGCGCTCCTCGGCAGCGAGGCTCTGGTTTCGGAGCTTCAACACAACGGGTCTTCCGAAAGGAAACCCCCGCCAGCAACTGGTGTGGACAGGTGGCCGAGTGGTTAAAGGCAGCAGACTGTAAATCTGCCCGTGCAAGCGTACGCTGGTTCGAATCCAGCCCTGTCCACCACCGGTTCCTCCAGAAGAGCACTCCCTTCGGGGCTCCCGGAACCTACTTCTACCTCGAAAAATAAGCTCGCACGTTTCGGCGTTCGGGAACAGGGTCGTGCTTCCCGGCATTGCGGGGGCGGTGGACAGTGACTAGAGGACGGTGATGCCCGGAGAAATTCTCGACAATCAGGGACGCGGCGAAGCGTCCTGGAGCTGGCCTTCCATTCACCCGGAAGGTCGCAAGTTCGGCGCCATTGCCGGGGTCGTAGCGCTGGTCGGCTGGATCGCATTCGGTCCGCTGGTAGGCCTGCCGCTCGCTCTGCTCACGTATTGCGTCCTTGCCTTCTTCCGCGACCCCGTTCGCGTGACGCCGCAGGACGACCGCTACATCGTGGCACCTGCCGATGGCCTGGTGACGTTGATCGGCAAGGTTGCGCCTCCGCGGGAACTGACGGTCGAGGACGGCAGCGGCTCCCAGCCGATGTCGACCGAGCCGGTGACCCGGATCTCGATCTTCATGAGCGTCTTCGACGTTCATATCAATCGCAGCCCCATCGGCGGCACCGTACGTCGGGTGATCTACATTCCCGGAAAGTTCCTCAATGCCGACCTCGACAAGGCCAGCGAGGAGAACGAACGCCAGCATATCCTGGTCGAGCGTGGCGATGGCTTGCGCGTCTGCTTCACGCAGATCGCCGGCCTGGTGGCCCGCCGTATCGTTCCTTTCGTCAAGCCTGGCGATATGATCGCTTCGGGGCAGCGCATCGGCCTGATCCGCTTCGGCAGCCGCGTCGACGTCTATCTGCCGGCCGGAACCGAACCGAAGGTGCTGATGGGCCAGCGGATCGTTGCCGGTGAAACGGTGCTGGCCGAACTGGGATCGGCGCCCGTGATCGAGGGTATCTCGCAGTGACCGGCGAGCCCGGCGGCATTGAGCGCGGCGAGCCCGGGAGTGAGACTTCCCCCGGGCGTCGCCGCATCGCCGGCGGGCTGCCGATGCGTGTTTTCGTACCCAATGCCATTACGGCAGCGGCGCTCTGTTCCGGCTTGACCGGCATCCGTTTCGCCATTGGCGGAGATTACGAACGAGCCGTTCAAGCCATTATCCTGGCCGGTCTGCTCGACGGTATCGACGGTCGCGCGGCTCGTCTGCTGAAGGCCCAGACCCGTTTCGGCGCCGAGCTGGACAGCCTTGCCGACTCGATATCGTTCGGGGTCGCTCCGGCTCTGATCGTCTATCTGTGGACGCTTCATCAGCTTCCGAGCATGGGCTGGATTGCGGCGCTTGCCTTTGCGATCTGCTGCGTGCTGCGCCTGGCGCGCTTCAACTCCCGCATGGACGAGCTTGATCAGCCGCACAAGCAGGCCGGCTTCCTGACCGGTGTTCCCGCGCCTGTCGGGGCAGGCCTGGCATTCCTGCCGATGTATCTCTGGATTGCCACCGGACTGTCGGTATTCACGAATCCCGTCGCCGTCAGCATCTGGATGATGATGATCGCATTCCTGATGATCTCCAGCCTGCCCTCGCTCAGCTGGTCGCGCATGCGTCCGCCGCCCAGCCTGCGTCTCGGCGTGATAGCGCTGGTGGGACTGACGGTGGCTGCCTTGCTGACCGAACCCTGGTTCACGCTCGCGGTGATCACGATCGCCTATATGGTGCTGATACCGATCGGCATTGTTACTTATGCGAAAGTCAGGCGGCGATCTCGGCGCCACGCTCGGGCGATTCAAGACCGGGACGTTCCGCCACATTCCACGCCGTATGCCACTGGGCCACGTTCCACTGGAGATGACGGCGCGAGCGAAGCAAACGATCCTTTCTGAGCATGGAAAGCGCGGGCATCGGCACGCGCTCCGCCGCCTTCCAATCCAGCATCATGGAATCGGTGCATGCGCGAAGCTGCTTCGACAGCATTCGCGCAGCCCCGGCATGGCGCAGCCAGCTCGAAGCTATGATCTGGGCTGCGACGAGTGCAGCCATGGCGAAGAGGCAGGCGGCGAAGACAGTCATGACATTCCCTTTCGAACCGACATCCAGCGCTTACGCGGATCCGAATGCCTCCAGCCCTGTGGAGAGCTTGTGGAAAATCCAGAATCGTTCTATTAATGTTCCCGTGATCTGGTTGTTCTCAATTTGTTCTTCTGCTGTCAAGCGGAAATCGGTTCGGTCGACGTGCACGGAATTTCGGCGGGCCGTCGCTAAGAAGGGGCATTATCCAACATGAGCGACGTGCCTGAAGGCGGGTTCCTCGCGGATCTTGGCGGGTTGGACGAGTGGTGCAGCGACAACGAGTTCGACGTCGAGGAGATCGATTCGTCCGAACTGGTTTTGACCGATCAGGACACGGGTAGCGTCTGGTCCGTGTTCGGCGTGGACGACTGGATCCAGATCAAGGGCCTCGTACTCGAAGAGGTAGAGCCTGGAGCGGCGTTGTGCATCACGCTTGCCCGGCTTCATGATCGCCTGCTCGGCTGTCGCTTTTCGGTGGACGCCCAACATGGCCTGGTCATCATCGTGGATTTGATGCCATCGTGCCGTTCAGCGGCAGCGATTGCCGAGGCGATCATTCAGATGCAGGCGATCATCGATCACACGAGCGACCTGTTGGAAGACGTAGTCTCTTCTGGTGTCGAAGCCGATGACAGGAAGATCGATCAGGCTTTCGGCCTGGAGGGATCGCGCCGGCTTCATTGATCATGGCCTCATTTATCAGGGCCCCAACGGTCCGGGTCAGGCCGCGCGGTGTTCAATCCGGCACAATGCCGGGCTCCGCGGGCGAGGATGGCGTCGATGCGTCTTTGCGCGCGCCGGAGGTAGTCGCTGACCAAGGGCCTCCCCCTTGCGGACGCAAACCGGGCTGGCCGATGCTTCAATCTGTCGTTTCAGCCGTCGAAACGCGGGAAGGGCGGCTGCGTAGCTGGTCCAGATCGTCATGAGCGCGATTGCGGCGCCGATGCCGAACAGGATGGATGAAACGACACTCATCGATTGAATCCTTGTTCTCGCCATCCCCTCAAGGCGTTGAAGCTGGAAAGTCTTTGGGGCTGTCGGCCCTTGGGACTACCCTGTGGAAAACCCTGTAAAGCCCCCATGTTTCCCTCTGATTCGGGAAGTGAAGGGTGTTAGCGACGAGTTGCCTTGTCCGAACGCCGGATTGGGGCTGGTCAATTGCTCGAAACGGCGCTAAGGGCGGCCCCGCTCGAAAACACCATATCGAATTCGCGATACTGGCCGACTCGGGCAATCCACATGGAAAGCGCACATACCGGTGCCTTGGCGGTCGCTATGAAGTTCCGCCTGGTTCCTGCTTTCCAGAGGCTCAAACCGGAAGGAATTATCTTATGGCGGCTCCCGTCGTCACCATGTCGCAGCTCATCGAAGCCGGCGCGCACTTCGGTCACCAGACCCACCGCTGGAACCCGCGCATGAAGCCGTACATCTTCGGCGCGCGCAACGGCATCCACATCATCGACCTGTCGCAGACCGTGCCCCTGATGGCCCGCGCGCTCGAGTTCGTTTCGGCCACTGTCCAGGCCGGCGGCAAGGTGCTCTTCGTCGGCACCAAGCGCCAGGCTCAGGAGCCGATCGCCCAGGCCGCCCGCGCTTGCGGTCAGCACTTCGTCAACCACCGCTGGCTGGGCGGCATGCTCACCAACTGGAAGACCATCTCGGGTTCGATCAAGCGCTTCAAGGCTCTTGAAGAGCAGCTGGCTGGCGACACCACCGGTCTGACCAAGAAGGAAGTCCTTCAGCTCACCCGCGAGCGTGACAAGCTTGAGCTGTCGCTCGGCGGTATCCGCGACATGGGCGGCATCCCGGACGTGATGTTCGTGATCGACGCCAACAAGGAAGAGCTGGCCATCAAGGAAGCCAACGTCCTTGGCATTCCGGTCGTCGCCGTGCTCGACACCAACGTCAACCCGCAGGGCATCTCGTTCCCGATTCCGGGTAACGACGACGCCAGCCGCGCCGTGCGCCTGTATTGCGAAGCCGTCGCCCAGGCAGCCACCAAGGGCGGCCGTGACGCGATCGTCAACAGCGGTGCCGACATCGGCGCCATGGACGTTCCGGTTGCTGAGGAAGCGGCGGTCGAGGCCTGATAGGCCCGGCGACGACTTTTCGTCATGGAATTGTCGCGCGCCGGGTCCAATGGGCCTGGCGCGCACTTATTTAAGGCCATTGAACTGGCCCCACCAAGCAAAAGGATTTGAGCGATGGCTTACACCGCCGCTGACGTGAAGAACCTGCGCGAGCGCACCGGCGCCGGCATGATGGACTGCAAGAAGGCCCTGGACGAAACCGGTGGCGATCTCGAAGCCGCCGTCGACGCGCTGCGCGCGCGCGGTCTGGCCGCTGCCGCCAAGAAGTCCAGCCGCACGGCTGCCGAAGGTCTGGTCGGCGTTGCCGTCACCGGCACCCGCGGCGTGGCCGTCGAGGTCAACTCGGAAACCGACTTCGTCGCGAAGAACGACCAGTTCCAGGACTTCGTCCGCAAGACCACCGAAGTCGCTCTCGGCGTTTCGGGTGACGATGTGGAAGCGCTCAAGGCTGCTGCCTACCCGACCGGCGGCACCGTCGGCGACGCGCTGACCAACAACGTCGCGACCATCGGCGAAAACCAGCAGGTTCGCCGCCTGAAGACCGTCGAAGTCGCTCAGGGCCTCGTCGTTCCCTACATGCACAACGCCGCCGCACCGAACCTCGGCAAGATCGGCGTTCTGGTCGCTCTCGAATCGGAAGCTTCGGCTGACGTTCTCGAAGCGCTCGGCAAGCAGATCGCGATGCACATCGCCGCTGCCTTCCCGCTGGCCCTCAACGCCGACGATCTCGACGCCGAGCTGATCGAGCGCGAGCGCAAGATCGCCCAGGAAAAGGCTGCCGAATCGGGCAAGCCCGAAGCCGTGCAGGCCAAGATGGTCGAAGGCGCGATCGCCAAGTACGCCAAGGAAAACGCTCTGCTCTCGCAGGTCTTCGTCATGGACAACAAGACCCCGATCCAGCAGGTCGTCGACCAGGCCGGCAAGGAAGCCGGTGCCAAGATCGTGCTGAAGGACTACGTCCGCTTCCAGCTCGGCGAAGGCATCGAGAAGGAAGTCACCGACTTCGCGGCCGAAGTGGCTGCTGCTGTCGCAGGTTGATTTCCAGCGCTGATCCTTCGCGGATACCGCAATAGAAAAGGGCCGGGGGGCTTCGCTTCCCGGCTCTTTTTGTATCTCCGATCTGCGCGGTATCCGCCTGCCGGCGGCAAGCGCGCGGCGGCAGGCTGAGGAAGGTCGGCCAAGGCCCTTGGCAAGCCGTCCCTGCGCTCCTAAAGCCGGGCGGCCTGAAATTGGGCAAAATGCCCAGAGGAGATTGTGCGGCCATGAGTTCTTCCCCCTACAAGCGCGTCCTTCTCAAGCTGTCGGGCGAAGTCTTGATGGGAAGCCAGCAGTTCGGGATCGACCCCGAATTCGTCACCGAGCTTGCCAAGGAAGTGAAGGCCGCCAAGGAAACCGGCCTGGAGATCTGCCTCGTCATCGGCGGCGGCAACATCTTTCGCGGCATGGCCGGCGCAGCGCGCGGCATGGACCGCGCGCAGGCCGACTACATGGGCATGCTGGCCACCGTCATGAACGCCCTGGCGATGCAGAACGCGCTCGAGCAGATCGGCGTCGAAACCCGCGTGCAGTCCGCCGTGCAGATGGACCAGGTCTGCGAGCCGGTGATCCGCCGCCGCGCCGAGCGTCACCTTGAAAAGGGCCGCGTCGTGATCTTCGCGGCAGGCGTGGGCGCGCCCTATTTCACCACCGATTCGGGCGCTGCCCTGCGCGCCGCCGAAATGCGCTGCGATGCCCTGCTCAAGGGCACCAGCGTAGACGGCGTCTACGACAGCGACCCCAAGACCAACCCGGACGCCAAGCGTTACGATTCGGTCGATTACGACACCGTCCTCGCCGACAACCTGAAGGTGATGGACGCTTCCGCCGTGGCCCTGTGCCGCGACAACTCAATCCCGATCGTCGTGTTCTCGATCCGCGAGAAGGGCAATCTTGCCACCGTTCTCGCGGGAGAAGGCATCAAGACGGTCGTCCAGAAAGGAGCCTGACACATGGCGAAGTACGACAAGGCGGACCTCGAGCGCCGCATGACCGGCGCGATCGAAGCGCTGAAGCACGACCTCTCGGGCCTGCGCACCGGCCGCGCCAATACCGCGCTGCTGGAGCCGATCATGGTCACCGTCTACGGCGCCAACACCCCGATCACCCAGGTCGCGACGATTTCGGCGCCCGAGCCGCGGATGCTTTCGGTGCAGGTCTGGGACAAGTCGAACGTCGGCCCCGTCGAAAAGGCGATCCGTTCGGCCGGCCTCGGCCTCAACCCGATCAACGACGGCAACACGCTGCGCCTGCCGATCCCCGACCTGACCGAGGAACGTCGCAAGGAACTGGCAAAGCTTGCCAGCTCCTATGCCGAAAAGGCCCGCGTCGCCGTGCGCAACGTGCGCCGCGACGGTATCGAGAACCTCAAGACCGACGAAAAGAAGAAGGAAATCTCGGAAGACGACCGCAAGCGCGGCGAAACCGAAGTCCAGAAGCTGACCGACGACATGATCAAGCAGCTTGATGACGTGTTCGGCGCCAAGGAAAAGGAAATCCTCGGAAAGTGAGGCCTCTGGGGCCCGATTCGAGGAACGCCTGATGGCCGAGAGCGAACCCGTTTCCGCGCGCCACGTTGCCATCATCATGGATGGCAACGGGCGCTGGGCGAATAAGCGCCATCTGCCGCGCGCGCTGGGGCACCAGCGCGGCGTCGAAGCCGTGCGCCGCGTCGTGCGCGGTGCACGCGAGATGGGGTTGGAAGCGCTGACGCTCTATGCCTTTTCCACCGAGAACTGGCGGCGGCCCGAGGATGAGGTTTCCGACCTCATGAGCCTGATGAAACGCTTCATCCTCTCCGATCTCGATGAGTTTGCGGCCGCCGGTGTACGCCTCAAGATCATCGGCGATTACAAGGCCTTCAAGCCCGATGTCGTCGAACTGATCGAAGGCGCGGTGGCGAAGACCGCCGCCAATACCGGCACGACGCTCGCGGTGGCGCTCAACTACGGTTCGCAGGACGAGATCGCCCGTGCCGCCACCAGGGCGGCTGCGAAAGGGCCGATCACGCCCGAAACGATCGCGTTGGAGCTGGATACCGCCGACCTGCCGCCGCTCGACCTGCTGATCCGCACGTCCGGCGAAGTGCGGCTGTCGAATTTCCTGCTGTGGCAGGCGGCCTATGCCGAAATGATGTTCACCGAAGTGCTCTGGCCCGATTTCACCGCCGAGCATCTGCGGCAAGCCCTCGAAGACTTCACCTCTCGCGAGCGACGCTATGGCGGACGCTGATCCGGCGAGGAAGAACGCTGACCTCGGTGTCCGCACGGTTTCGGCGGCGGTCATGCTCGTGGTGGCCGGCGGCGCACTGTGGCTGGGCGGGGTTGTCTGGACGGCTTTCGTCTGCGCCGTGGCGCTCGGCGTGCTGTGGGAATGGACCAGGCTGGCGCGGGCGGGCACACAGCATCCCGGAGAGCGCGCCGCGTTCAACTTCGGCGGCATGCTCTACGTCGGTATTGCCGCGGCTATGTTGCTGTTCCTGCGCAATCCTGTCTTCAGCCTGGCGCCCTTGTTGACGGTCCTGCTTGCCGTGATCGGGGTGGACGTCGGCGCCTATTTCACCGGGCGTAGCCTGGGTGGGCCCAAGATCGCGCCATCGATCAGCCCGTCGAAGACCTGGTCCGGCCTGCTGGGCGGGGTGCTGGGCGCCACGCTGGTGCTGTTCGGCGCGGCGCGGTTTTGGCAGGAGGGGCTGCTCTCGGTCCAGCCGCAGGGCAATGCCGCCGACGGTCCGGCCTGCTTCGGCATGCAGCCCTGCTGGTATCTCACGGCCAATCCGCTGCCGCTTTTCGCCATCTGCCTCATGATCGGCATTTTCGTGGCGGTCTGCGCCCAGGCCGGCGATTTCTTCGAAAGCTGGATGAAGCGCCGGGCGGGCGTGAAGGACTCCGGCAACTTCATTCCCGGCCACGGCGGTTTCTTCGACCGTCTCGACGGCTTGCTGGCCGTGCTTTTCGTGCTAGGCCTGATGATCCTTTTCCAGCCGCGATGACCACCATGCGCACCATTTCCATTCTCGGAGCCACCGGCTCCATCGGCGCATCGACGCTGGATCTCGTTCGCCGCAATCCCGCCGACTGGCGCGTTGCCGCGCTGACCGCCAACGGTAACGTGACCGAACTGGCCAGGCTGGCGATCGAATTTTCCGCCGAACTGGCCGTCGTCGCCGATGAGGCGCGCCTTCCCGATCTGCGCGAGGCGCTGGCCGGAACCGGCATCGAGGCTTCGGGCGGCGCTGCGGCGCTCGTGGAAGCGGCAGCGCGCGGCGCCGATGTCACGGTTGCGGCGATCGTCGGCTGTGCGGGCCTCGCGCCGACGATGGCGGCGATCGAGCAAGGCGGCGTGATCGCGCTGGCCAACAAGGAAGCGCTGGTCTCTGCTGGGGAAGTGATGACGGCCGCGGTCGAGCGCCACGGCGCCACGCTGCTGCCGATCGATTCCGAGCATAACGCGATCTTCCAGTGCCTCCAGGGCAACAGCCTCGATCATGTCCGCTGGATCACGCTGACCGCCAGCGGCGGCCCGTTTCGAGACTGGACGCTTGATCGGCTGACCCTGGCGACGCCCGCACAGGCGATCAAGCATCCGAACTGGGACATGGGCGCGAAGATCAGCGTCGATTCGGCAACGATGTTCAACAAGGGCCTCGAACTGATCGAGGCGCATTACCTGTTCCCGGTCGGTCTCGACAAGTTGCGCATCATCGTCCACCCGCAGTCCGTTGTCCACTCCATGGTCGAGTATCGCGACGGGTCGACACTGGCGCAGTTCGGCCCGTCCGACATGCGCGTGCCGATCGCCTCGGCGCTCGCCTGGCCGGAGCGGATGAACACGCCCTGCGCGCCGCTGGACCTGGCTGAAATCGGCGAACTGACCTTCCGCAAGCCCGACGAGGTGCGCTTTCCCGCAACCCGTCTCGCGCGTGAGGCGGCAGAGGCGGGCGGCGGCATTCCCGCCGTGCTCAATGCCGCCAATGAAGTGGCCGTGGCGGCTTTCCTGGGCGGCCAGATCCCCTTCACGCGCATCGCCGCGCAAGTAGAGGACGTGCTCGGCGCCTACGCTCCGCCCGCGCCCGCAAGCCTGTCGGACGTACTTGCGGTTGACGGCGAGGCGCGAGCAAGGGCAAGCATGCTGGCCGGGACTGCGTGACGATACGCGGTCCGAAGAGGATTCCCTGAATTGTGACCGCATCGCCGAACCTGCTGACGACGATTTTCGCATTCCTGCTGGTGCTCGGGCCGCTCGTGCTGATCCATGAGCTGGGCCACTATCTGGTCGGGCGGCTGTTCGGCGTGAAGGCAGATGCCTTCTCGATCGGCTTCGGCAAGGAGATTGCGGGCTGGACCGACAGGCGCGGTACGCGCTGGAAGCTGTCCATGCTGCCGCTGGGTGGTTATGTGCAGTTCGCGGGCGATATGAACCCGGCCTCGGCGCCGAGCGCGGGGGAGGACGGCCTCTCGGCGGAAGAGCGGGCCATGACCTTCCACGTCAAGCCATTGTGGCAGCGCGCGTTGATCGTGTTCGCCGGGCCGCTTACGAACTTCGTGCTCTGCGTGCTCATCCTGGCGGGCTTCGTTTATGCGCACGGCCGGCTGATCGCGGATGCCGAAGTGGTGGGCTTCTCGGAAACCTCCGCAGCCAAGGCGGCCGGCGTGGAAGTCGGCGATCATATCGTCGCCATCGATGGCAACCGTATCGACAGCGTCACCGACATTCCCGAGCACACCGTCTATTATCCGGGCAAGGCCGTGGAACTCGTGGTCGAACGCGATGGCCGTTCCGTTGTTCTGCCCGTCACCCTCGCCAACGAGGAAGTGAGTGACGATTTCGGCAACAAGGCGCGGATCGGGGATCTTGGCGTGGACTTCGCGGTGCCGGTGGTCAGCGGCTTCACCAGCGATTCTCCGGCCGAGCAGGCGGGGATGAAGATCGGGGATCGCATCGTGGCGGTCGGCGAAACGTCGATCAACAGCTTCCGTGAAGTGCCGCCGCTGATCATGCCCAAGGCGGGCGCCAGCACCACCATCACGGTGATGCGGGATGGTCAGGCCCATGTCCTGCCGATGACGATCGGCTCCGGCATCCAGGAAGACGAGAAGGGCAACAAGGCTCCGGTCGGCCGGATCGGCGTACAGTCCGGCTTCGGGCGCCTGGAACCGGTCGGCCCGGTGGAGGCGCTGGGCATCGGCGTGGACCGCAGTTTCGCCCTTATGGGCACCATCGTGACCGGGATCCGCCAGATCGTCACCGGCGACCGCTCGGTGCGCGAGCTGGGTGGGCCGATCAAGATCGCCAAGTATTCGGGCGAACAATTCTCGCTGGGCTGGGAGCCCTTCGTCGGTTTCGTGGCGATGATCTCGATTAACTTGGCATTCATCAATCTCCTGCCAATTCCTGGCCTCGACGGCGGGCACCTGGCTTTCTACGCGGCCGAACTGGTTCGTCGTAAGCCGTTGGGACTGCGCAGTCAGGAATGGGCGATCCGCACCGGGGTGGCACTCGTGCTGGCCTTGATGCTGTTCGTCACTGTCAACGATCTGGCATCGCTCCCGATTTTCGGGGGATAGCCTGGAGAATTCGTCAACCATCACATTTCCGCCGGGATTGGCTGCTTGATTGGACGTCGTCCATCGGGCAGATGGGCGCGATTGCCCGTCGTCATGACGGGCAGCCTGGCGGGTCGGTCGAAGTCCTCGCGAAAGCGAATACAGGAATTTGCGTAGAATGATCGGATTGGAAATGGGCCGCAGCACTGACGCTCGCCGTGCGCCGCACCTTGCAGCAGTGCTCTTGGGGACGACGATCCTTGCGGGCTCCCCCGGTGTTGCTCTCGCGCAGGGCGCAGCTACGGCTCCGGCCCCAGTTGCGGCGCCGGCAGTCGAAGCCGGCGAAACGATCCAGACGATCCAGGTCACCGGCGCCGAGCGCCTTGAGCCGCAAACCGTGCTGTCCTACATCCAGCTCCGCGTCGGGCAGCCCTATACCAAGGCTTCGGGCGACGCCGCGCTGAAGGATCTCTACGCCACGGAGCTGTTCTCCGACGTGCAGGTCAGCAACGACAAGGGCGTCGTGACCATTCAGGTCAAGGAAAACCCGGTCGTCAACCGCATCATCCTCGAAGGCAACAAGCGCATCAAGGACGACAAGATCCTGCCGGAGATCAAGGTCTCTCCGCGCCAGATCTTCACGCGTTCGAAGATTCGCGCCGACGTGGCCCGCATCATCGAACTCTACAAGCGCCAGGGCCGTTATGCGGCGACCGTCGAGCCGAAGATGGTCATGCTCGACCAGAACCGCGTCGATATCGTGTTCGAGATCACCGAGGGCGACAAGTCCAAGGTCCGCCAGATCAACATCATCGGCAACGAGCAGTTTTCCGACGGCGAACTGCGCGGCCAGATGGTCACCAAGCAGGCCCGCTTCACGCGGCTGTTCAGCTCGGGAACCAGCTACGATCCCGATCGCATGGCCTTCGACCAGCAGAAGCTGCGCCAGTTCTACCTGACGCAAGGCTATGCCGATTTCCGTGTGGTTTCGGCCGTGGCCGAACTGACCCCGGACAAGAAGGACTTCATCATCACTTACGTGGTGGAGGAAGGGAAGCGCTACAAGTTCGGCGACGTGAAGGTCGAGAGCCAGCTGCGCGACTTCGACGGCGAAAAGCTGGCCAAGAACCTCGCGCTTAAAAAGGGCGACTGGTACGACGCCAAGCTGGTCGAAGACACGATCGAAAGCCTGAACGACACTGCCGGTGCATTCGGCTACGCTTTCGCCGACGTCCGCCCGCAATACGATCGCGACAAGGAAAACCTCACCATGGGGTTGACCTTCGTGATCCAGGAGGCCCCGCGCGTCTATGTCGAGAAGATCGACATCAACGGCAACACGCTGACGCAGGACAAGGTCATCCGCCGCGAATTCCGCCTTGCCGAGGGTGACGCGTTCAACTCGCTGCAGGTCAAGCGGTCGACCAACCGCATCAAGTCGCTCGGCTACTTCCAGGAGAAGTTCGAAGTCGAGCAGAAGCCCGGCACCGCCGACGATCGCATCGCGCTCGAAGCCAACGTCGAGGAGAAGCCCACCGGCGAACTCCAGCTCTCGGCCGGTTTCTCCAGCCTCGAACGTTTCATCTTCCAGGCTTCGATCCGTCAGCGGAACTTCCGCGGTCGCGGCCAGACGGTCGGCCTTTCGGGCAGCTATTCGTCCTATTCTAAGTCGGTCGAGGCGAGCTTCGTCGAGCCTTACCTCTTCGACAAGAACGTGTCGTTGGGCGTCGATATCTATCGTCGCGACTACAACAGCTTCAACTTCGCCAATTCGAGCCGTAACACGACGTACGAACAGTCGACCACCGGCTTCCAGATCCGCGCCGGCGTGCCGCTCACCGAATACCTGACGGCGATCGCGCGCTACACGCTCAACTACGATGACGTGTCGCTGGACAGGAGCACCTATTACTCGATCAATAACAACGGCGAATACGCTTGCGATCCCATCCGCGCCGGCCGCTATCTTTGCGATGCCATCGGCAAGCGGCTGAGTTCGATCCTTGGCGGGTCGCTGATCTATGACAACCTCGACAACCGCATGCGTCCGACGCGCGGTGAGACGGTGTCCGTGAACTTCGATCTGGCGGGTCTTGGCGGCGACGTGAATTACTACCGTCTGCGCGGCAATGCGGCGAAGTATTGGCCGCTGGGCAAAGGCTTCATCTTCTCGATCCAGGGTGAGGGCGGCCTGATCAAGGGCTGGGGCGGCGACGATATTCGCCTTACCGACCGTTTCTACCTGGGCGAACCGCAGATCCGCGGCTTCGGCATTCGCGGCGTCGGTCCTCGCGTGGTCCGTCAGTATTACACGGCGGATTCCGATGGTAACTACACCGTCGAAGGGCAGGATACCGACGACGCGCTGGGCGGCCGCTATTACTACATGAGCCGTGCCGAACTGGAGATTCCGCTGGGCTCCGGCGCGAGGGAGATGGGGCTGCGTCCCTCGATCTTCGTCGATGCAGGCGCGGTATGGGCGATCAAGTCGCCTGAGCTGAACCAGTGCCACGCTCCCGATACGACCGATCCCCGCGGCTGCTTCGTCGGCTCGCGTGATAACAGCGGCAACCAGCTTTACACCCAGACGGCTGCGGACGGCACGCAGACCACGACCACGAGCGCGACCAATACCGTCACGGGCGGTGCAAACGATCCGATCGGCTCGTACAACAACTTCACCGAACGTTTCCTCGGCAACACCTGGAAGCCGCGTGTTGCCGTCGGTTTCGGCGTGAACTGGAACTCGCCTTTCGGCCCGTTCCGCATCGACATTTCCAAGGCGCTGCTCAAGTATGACGGCGACCGTACCAAGACCTTCACTTTCAACGTGGGAACTCAATTCTGATGAACATGCTTCTCAAGTCCGCCGCTCTGGCCTCGGGCCTGGCGTTTGTCGCTCTGGCCCAGCCTGCGCTGGCCCAGGCCGTGCCCGCGTCGAAGGTGGCCGTGGTCGATCTCGACCGCGTCGCCCGTGAGTGCAACGCGTGCAAGACCGCCAACCAGGCCCTGCAACAGCAGATCCAGACCTTCGAGGCGCGCCGCAACCAGCTCCAAACCTCGCTTCAGCCCGAAGCTCAGGGCCTTGAAACCGCCGTCAAGGCGCTGAACGGCAAGCAGCCAGACGCCGCGCTGCAGACCCGCATCCAGGCTTACCAGCAGAAGGAACAGCAGGCCGGCCAGGAACTCCAGGGCCAGCAGCAGCAGCTCCAGCGCAACCAGGCCTACATCGGCCAGCAGATCCAGGCGCAGCTCCAGAACCTCTACAAGCCGGCGATGCAGAAGCGCGGCGCCAACATGCTGGTCGAAATGGGCCAGACGCTGGCCTACGATCCCTCGCTGGACATCACCACCGACGTGCTGACCGCCCTCAACGGCGCGCTCACCACGATCAACACGACCGCGCCGGCTCAGCAGCAGCAGCAGCCGGCACCGGCGGCTTCGGGCCGCTAAGAGCAGCGGCGGGCAAGGCCATGAGCGAGCCGACCGAGCTGGTATACGACACCGCGAAGATCCTCGCGGCCTTGCCGCATCGCTACCCGATGCTGCTGGTCGACCGTGTGGTCTCGTTCGATGAGAACGAGATCCACGCGGTCAAGGCCGTGAGCTTCAATGAAGGCTTCTTCCAGGGGCACTTCCCCGGCCGTCCGATCATGCCTGGCGTGCTTCAGATCGAGGCGCTGGCGCAGGCTGCGGGTATCCTGGCGATTGAATCGCTGGGTCTCGCGGGGACCGGCAAGCTGGTCTACTTCATGGCGATCGAGGAAGCGAAGTTCCGCAACCCCGTGACCCCGGGCAACCTGCTCGACCTGCGGGCCGGCTTCGTCCAGAAGCGCTCGCGCGTCTGCAAGTTCTGGGGCAAGGCTTCGATCGGCGACAAGGTGACCTGCGAAGTGAACTTCACCGCGATGATCGCGGACGCCTGATTCTAACGGGGTCCGACATTCCGGAGCAGCGCGCGCTCTGCGCTTGACCCTTGCTTTTTCGGGGTCATCGATGTAAGGGCGCCGCTTTCCCAAGCAGGCCGGTCGGAACCGGCCATATGCGAAGAGAGATACGACATGAAGGCCGATACGCATCCCGACTACCACACGATCACCGTCCAGATGACCGACGGCTCCACCTTCCAGACCCGTTCGACCTGGGGTTCGGAAGGCGACACGCTCGTTCTCGACATCGATCCCACGTCGCACCCGGCCTGGACCGGCGGCAAGGCGCAGCTGCAGGACGGCGGCCGCGTTGCCCAGTTCAACAAGCGTTTCGGTGGTCTGTCGCTCAAGAAGAACTGAGCGAAGCCAAGTCGCGAACACGAAGAAGGCGGTCCTTGCGGACCGCCTTTTTTGTTGCCCGCTGCACGGCTTGCATCGCTTTTACGCGCGCGGCCTTGAGAAGACGGGCTGGAACCTTGCGAGCGACCCGGTCGCTATGCGATGCCCTTGGCGTAACGTCAAAATTCGGAGCTTATTCCGATCGATTTCGTTAAGAGACAGTCACCGCGAACCCCTCAAGGCAAGCGCCTCACCGAGGTTCGATGTTGGATCGAGGTATATGCCGGCGCGCCGGCTCGCAGATGGAGAAGCGCAATGAACCGTAATTTCCGTATCCTGGCCGCTTGTGGTGCTTCGCTTGTGGGCATGGGCGCTCTCGCGGGCCAGGTGCAGGCACAGGGAACCACTGCATCTGCGGCTCCGGTCGAAGCGCCGTCGATCGTTGCCAAGGTCGTGGGCCTCGACGGCAAGGTCCTGGGAACGGCAAAGCTTCAGGACACGCCGGCCGGCGTACTCGTCACCACCGACCTCAAGGGCATCCCGGCCGGAGACCACGGCTTTCACTTCCACGAAAAGGGCATTTGCGAGCCCGCGCAGAAATTCACGACCGCCGGCGGACACTTCACCGGCGGCGATCACAAGCATGGCCTGATGGTCATGGGCGGTCCCCACGGCGGCGACATGCCGAACCAGCATGTCGGCACCGACGGCGTGCTCAAGGCGCAGGTTCTCAATACCGGTGTGACGCTGGGTGCCGGGATCAAGTCGCTGGCAGACGCGGATGGTACCGCGCTTGTGATCCATGCCGATCCCGATGATTACACCAGCCAGCCGGCCGGCAATGCGGGTGGCCGGATCGCCTGCGCGGTGATCAGCGCGCCGAAGTGAAGCAGGGTGCCGGAAGAGGTTCCAAATCTCTTCCGGTACAGCCTCTTCCGGCTCATCCCCAAGGGCGTTCCCGGTACCACTGGGTGATGACGTACTTGTATCCCTTGCGCACCTTCATGGCGTGATGGAGCGTAGCGCCGTTAAGCGTTCCGTCGGGCCGGCGATTGTTCCAGGCGACCAGCTTGCCGCGCTCAGGCTGGATGAGCTTGTCGATCACCTTGAAGCGAGTCGCGCCGCCGGCCTCGACATTGTTGAGATAGACCATGAAGGTCCAGGTCCGCTGCCCCGAGACGGTGCAATACTTCTCGTAATCGGCGTTGTTGGGCTCGAAGTAGTCGGTATGCGCCTTGAACTCCTGGCCAGCTTCGTAGCGCTGCCCCTGAAGCGGTTCGGCATGGGCGATGTCTATGCCGGACAAGGCGGCCAGCCGGTTCGCCAGTTCGGCCACGGCGGGCTCGCTTCTGTCGAGATCGCAGGTGGAGCTGGTGCGGAAGGCATCGTCGCCGTTGTAGTTCGCGATCGTGGATGGGCGGTGCTGCGCCTCGATCATCGCCAGCAACGTTTCGCATTCGGAATCCGAAAGAAAATCGCGAAGAACGAAGAGGTCGAGCCGCGAGGAGGGGAAGCGCTTCACGCCGGGATGCGAGAGCAGGGTGTCCGCAGATGATTCGCCTGGAGCCGTCATCCGGCGACTTTAGCGAGGCGTTCCCGGCGAGAAAATCACGTGAGTTTCGGTCCGATCGAATTTTTTGCTTTCCAAGTCGCCCAACCTTGTGCAAAGGGCGCCCTCCGCACCGATCGCCACACGGCGAACGGAGTGGGCTTCGGAAACGAAAATGCGATCCAGCATGCGTTTCCCGTGGCGACTGTAGCTCAGTTGGTTAGAGCGCCGGTTTGTGGTACCGGAGGTCGTGGGTTCGAACCCCATCAGTCGCCCCACTTCTCCCCATGACATTCCAGATATCATCGCGGTGCGGTTTTCTCGTGACCTTGTCATGCCTTGGGCGTTTGCGGGGTGTAAATCGCGATGGTTTCACGTAGGCCACTTGCTCCTTGTCCTGCGCGCGATAGAAGCATCTTTCACCATGCACGGCTTCGCCAATCCTGCCCGTTTCCTGCGCATCGCCCGATGGCTGATGCCGCTTTGCATGGGCGCCGGATTCGTCCTGGCGCTCGGCGCACTGGGCTGGGGGCTGTTCTTCGGCCCGGCCGAACGCCTCCAGGGTGAAACCGTGCGAATCGTCTATCTCCATGTTCCGGCGGCCTGGCTGGGCATGGCGGGATGGATGGGCATCGCGGCGGCCAGCTTTGCCGAACTCGTCTGGCGGCACCCGCTGGCCGGCATCGCGGCGCGGGCCTGCGCGGTGCCCGGCGCGGTGTTCACAGGCGTCTGCCTGGTGACGGGCTCGCTGTGGGGGCGCCCGGCCTGGGGCACCTGGTGGGTATGGGACGGCCGATTGACCAGCATGCTGGTGCTGCTGTTCCTCTATTTCGGGTGGATCGCGCTTTCGCAGGCAAGTGAGGCTGCCGAGGGCGGAGAGAACCGCGCTCCGGCCATCTTCGGCCTCGTCGGCGCCGTGAATATCCCCATCATCCACTATTCGGTGATCTGGTGGAACAGCCAGCACCAGGCGCCCAGCATCACCGTGGGCAAGTCGGCGATGGCCGGGGCATTCCTCTGGCCGCTGCTGTTGGCGACGCTCGGCTTCACGCTGCTGTTCGTGGGCTGCGTCCTCGCCCGTATGCGAGCCATTCTTGCCGACCAGCAGGCCGAAGCACGCTTGCGCCGCAAGGCATCGAGCGACGCATGGTGAACGGGATCTGGGCCATGACGGCGGGCGTGAACTGATGCGTGAGGCAATGGATCCCTGGACCTTCGTGGTCGCTGCCTACGTGGTGGGCCTTGGCGCAACACTGGTCATGGTGCTGTGGTCGCTTTCTGCCATGCGCCGGGCGGAAAAGCGCCGCGACGAATCCAGGCGGCGTTGAGCATGGCGCAGGAATTGGGCAACCCGACGGGCCGCATAAAGGCCAAGCATCAGCGACTGGTGCTGCTCGTGGTGGCGCTGGTCGTGCTGATCGGCGCGGGGCTGCTGGCGGCCTGGGCGCTGCGCAATCAGGCCAGTTACTTCTACGTACCGGCCGAAATCGCGGCGCAACCGCCTGCGCCGGGCCGTGCCGTGCGACTGGGCGGCATGGTGGCGCAAGGCTCGCTTCGGACCGAGTCCGATGGCGTGACGATCGCCTTCGTCGTGGAGGACGGCAAGGCGCGGGTTCCGGTGCGGTTCAAGGGCATCGTGCCGTCGCTTTTCGTCGAAGGTTCGGGCGTCGTGGCAGAGGGCCACATGAGCGCCAAGGGTGTGTTCGAGGCGGACAACCTCCTGGCCAAGCATGATGAGAACTATGTGCCGCGCGAGATGAAGGACATGAGCAGGGAACAGGCCGAGCAGGTCATGCGTGAGACGAAATGAGCGGCACGAAATGAATTGGGCGCCATGATCGCCGAACTCGGACTAGCCGCGCTTTGGCTGGCGGCGGCGCTGGCAGGGCTTCAACTCGTTGCGGGCGCTCTGGCACTGACCGGACGCGGAGCCTCGCTGGCCGATATCGTGCGCCCCGTGGCCGTGGTGCAGGGCGTGTTGGCATCGCTCGCTTTCCTCTGCCTGATCGTGGTCTTCGCGACGACCGACCTTTCGGTGAAGCTGGTGGCGATGAATTCCCATTCGCTCAAGCCGCTGGTCTTCAAGATCGCAGGAGCCTGGGGCAACCATGAAGGCTCGATGCTGCTCTGGGTCACGGTGATGGGGATGTCGGGCGGCTTCCTGGCCCTGGTCGAACGCCGGTTGCCGGAACGGACGATGCTGGCCACCCTAGCGGGCCAGGCGTTCGTCAGCCTGGGGTTCTATGCATTTCTCCTGATCGCTTCGAACCCCTTCGAGCGGCAGTTTCCGGTTCCCGAAGAAGGCAATGGGCTCAATCCCCTGCTGCAGGATCTGGGGCTCGCGTTCCATCCGCCCACGCTTTACCTGGGCTACGTGGGCTTGTCGGTGGCCTTTAGCTTCGCCATCGGTGCGCTGGTGACGCGGCAGGTCGGGCCGGCTTTTGCCCGCGCGATGCGACCCTGGGTGCTCGGTGCCTGGATTTTCCTGACCCTGGGGATCACCGCAGGCTCCTATTGGGCCTATTACGAGCTGGGCTGGGGGGGCTGGTGGTTTTGGGATCCGGTGGAGAACGCCTCGCTGATGCCGTGGCTGGCGGCCACTGCACTGCTACATTCCGTAAGCGTCCTTGCCTCCCGCGATGCCTTGCGGGCCTGGACGATCATGCTGGGCGTCGTGGCGTTCTCGATGTCGATGATCGGCACGTTCCTGGTGCGCTCGGGTATCCTGACCAGCGTCCACGCGTTTGCCGTGGACCCGGAGCGCGGCTCCTTCATCCTCGCACTGCTGGCGATCAACATCGGCGGGGCGCTGACGCTTTTCGCCCTGCGCGCGGGTACCGTCACCGAGGGCGAGCGCTTTGCCCTCGTCAGCCGCGAGGGTGCGCTGGTCTTCAACAACGTCATGCTCTCGGCGATCCTGGGCATCGTGCTGTTCGGCACGCTCTATCCGCTGGTGGCGGAAGCGACAGGCGCGAAAGTCTCGGTGGGGCCGCCTTACTTCAACCCCATGAGCGCGCTTTTCGCGGTGCCGATGCTGGTGGTCCTGGCGTTAGGCCCGCTGCTGCGCTGGCGGCGGGATTCGCTGCCGCGTATCGGCGGATACCTCGTGATACCCGCGATGCTGGTGGGCGCGGGCCTGATCGCGATGGTTGCTATCGGCGGCGTGGCATTGTTGCCTACGATCGGCTTCGCTCTGTCGCTGGGGCTTGGCTGGGCCAGCGTGCTGCCGCTGAAGGGCCGAAACCTGCGGCGCACGCCCTTGCCGATCTGGGGCATGGTGATCGCGCACTTCGGGATCGCCGTCTCGCTGTTCGGCATGAGTTGCGAAAGCGCATTTTCCATCGAGAAGCTTGTGGCCATAAGGACCGGTGAAGCCACCACGGTGGGGCCGTGGCAGGTCAAGCTGGATACCGTCGCTCCGGTTGCGGGGCCGAACTGGACCGCGCTGGAGGCACGGCTGCTGGTGCGTTATGGCGATTACGGCAAAGTCGTGGAACTCGATCCGCAGTCGCGCAATTTCTGGGCGCCGCCGCAGCAGACCAGCGAATCGGCCCTGCTTACGCGCTGGAACGGTCAGCTCTACGCAGTGCTGGGCGGGGAGGCGGATGCCAAGGCCCAGGCCCAGGCCAAGGCGGACCCCGAGGGTAAGCCCAGTCGCTGGCAGCTGCGTCTCTGGTGGAAGCCTTTCGTTCCGCTGATCTGGCTTGGCGGCGTATTGATCGCGCTTGGCGGCGTGCTTGCTCTGGCAGGACGGGTCGCCAGTGACTTGCGGCGCATTTTCGCGCGCGAGAAGATCGCCTATCGTCGCGGTCGCCTGGCGGAACTGGACGGTATCAAATCGGAAGAGCAGCCATGAGCGACGCGCCCCGCGCCCGGCCGTCCGCTCCCAAGCCGCCCGCTCCCAGGGCGCCGAGATGGGCGATCTGGCTGCCGCTGGCCTTGTTCCTGGCCTTCGTGGCGCTGGTGACGGTGGGCCTCTATCGCCCCGCCGACAGGACGGACGCGAGCACTCTGGTCGGCAAGCCGATGCCGCGTTTTGCCCTGCCGCCCGCGCTGCCCACCAAGCCCGGGCTGAAAACCGGGGACATCGCCACCGGCAAGCCGCATCTGGTCAACATTTTCGCGTCCTGGTGTATCCCCTGTCGGGTGGAGGCGCCTCAGCTTGCCGCCCTTGCCGGCGCGGGGGTGCCGATCGAAGGCATTTCCGTGCGGGATAGTGAAGAAGCGCTGGCGGGCTTCCTCAAGGAAAACGGCGATCCCTACCAGCGCATCGGCGCCGATGACGACGGCAAGGTGCAGCTCGCGCTGGGATCCTCCGGTGTGCCTGAAACGTACGTGATCGATGGGAAGGGCGTGATCCGCTACCAGCACATTGGGGAGATCCGGCCGGAGCATGTCGCGATGATCCTGGAAAAACTGCAAGAGGCGTCGCGGTGATGCGGATTCCGGGCGCTTTCCTGTTCGCGCTGGCGCTTCTGGTGCCGGCTGCCCATGCCCAGGAAGAGCAATCGACCGCGCCATTCGCCTATCGCCAGCTCGACGATCCGGCAAAGGAGCAAGAGGCGCGGGCGCTGATGGAAACCCTGCGCTGCTTGCAATGCCAGGGCCAGTCGATCGCCGATTCGGATGCGCCCATCGCCGGTTCCATGCGCTCGCTGGTGCGCGAACGCATTGCGGCGGGGGAGCAGCCCGAGGCCATTCGCAGCTGGCTGGTGGAGCGTTATGGCGACTACGTCAGTTACGCCCCGCAACTTACCACGCTGACCTGGCCGCTCTTTGCCGCCCCGATCTTCCTGCTGGGGCTGGCAGTGCTGCTGCTGCGCAAGCGCTTCCGCCGGGGAGACGCGGAATGACCTGGATTTTCGTCGCGCTGCTGGCGCTCCTGGCCTTCCTGGCGATATGCTTCCTGTTCAAGGCTCCCAAGGGTGGCAGGGAAGCGGTGGCAGCGGCACTGATGCTGGGGGTCGCGGGCTATGCCTCGCAAGGCCGGCCGAGCGAGGCGGGCGCGCCGAAGCCGGCAAGCGAAGCGCAGAACCCGGAAATGGGGCAGTTCTTCGTCGAAGCACGCGCCAGACTGAGGGGGGAGGGAATCCCCACCACCAATCACTGGGTGATCATTTCCGACGGGCTGGCGCGAAACGGGCATTATCTCGATGCGGCGCAGCTCCTGCGCGGGGCGATAGAGGACGATCCCAAGGATTCGGAGGCCTGGGTAGCACTGGGCAACGTATTGGTAGCGCATGCGGAAGGCGTTCTGACGGCCCCGGCGCTCTATGCCTATCGACGGGCAGGCGAAGCCGATCCGAAAGCGCCGGCGCCGCCCTTTTTCCTCGGCCTTGGCATGGCGCAGTCCGGACGGTTGGAGGAGGCGCGCAAGATTTGGGCCGGTCTGCTGGAAAGGGCGCCAAAAGATGCGGATTGGCGTGGTCCTCTGGAGCAACAGCTCCAGCGGCTGGATGCTTTCGTGGCGAGCCAGTCTCCAGCACCGGAAACGGACGGATCGGAGGGGGTAAATCCTCCGTCGATGACCCGGCCACGATGAACCTGGGGCGAACGCCCGTTGCTAGGCTCATTTCATGCTGCTAACGGCGGGCGCTTGTTGCGGGGGCGAAATGTCGACGCGGCAAAGCCATAACGGGGCGCTGGAATGAGTGATACAGGTTCGGACACGAATGGCGTCCCGACGGTGATCGATCCGGCGACCGGGCGAAAGACCCCGGTCGCAGGTGCACATGGTTCCGGAAACATCACCAAGCTCGCGCTGGGCGCGGTGGGCGTGGTGTTCGGCGACATCGGCACCAGCCCGCTTTATGCCTTTCGCGAAACCTTCGTCGGCCCGCATCCGCTGGCGATCGACGAACTTCACATCCTTGGCGTCGTCAGCCTGATCTTCTGGTCGATGACGCTGGTGGTGTCGGTGCAATACGTCGGCATCCTGATGCGCGCGGACAACAAGGGGCAGGGCGGCAGCCTGGCGCTGGTCGCGCTGATCTCGGGCGTTATCCGCAAGTCGCGCTACGGCCCGCTGGTGGTCCTGCTGGGCGTCTTCGCGACTTCGCTGTTCTACGGCGATTCGATGATCACGCCTGCGGTCTCGGTGCTTTCGGCGGTCGAAGGCCTTACCGTGGTCGAATCGCGCCTCGCTCCGCTGGTGCTGCCGATCGCGCTGGTGCTGCTTATCGCCCTGTTCGTGATCCAGAAGAGCGGCACCGCGAAAGTCGGCGCGCTCTTTGCTCCGGTTATGGTCGTATATTTCGCCGTCCTTGCCATCCTGGGCATCTACCATCTCGTGCAGATGCCATCGGTGCTGGTGGCGCTGAACCCCTGGTATGCGATCCAGTTCTTCATGACCGACAAGGTGCTGGGCTTCCTCGCGCTGGGCTCGGTCGTGTTGGCTGTGACGGGTGCGGAAGCGCTCTACTCGGACATGGGGCATTTCGGCCGTGGACCGCTGCGCCTCTCGTGGTTCGGCGTGGTCATGCCTTGCCTGCTGATCAACTACTTCGGCCAGGCCGCGATGATCCTGGGGCTGGACGATTCCGCCGCCGCCGAAGCGATGAAGAACCCGTTCTTCAACCTCGCCCCGGAAAACCTGCGCCTTCCGCTGGTGATCCTGGCGACTTGCGCCACCTTCATCGCCAGCCAGGCGGTGATTTCCGGTGCCTTCTCGATCACGCACCAGGCGATGCAGCTTGGCTTCATTCCCCGCCTCTCGACGCGCCACACCAGCGAGCACGAGGTAGGCCAGATCTACATCCCCTTCGTGAACTGGGCGCTGATGACCGGCGTGATCGTGCTGGTGCTGGTGTTCCAGAACTCGTCGAACCTGGCTTCGGCCTACGGCATCGCGGTTACCGGAGCGATGCTGATCGACACCTGCCTCATGGCGGTGCTGGTGATCGTGCTGTGGCGCTGGAAGCTGTGGCTGGCGGTGCCGGTCATCGTCACCTTCTTCGTGGTGGACGGCGCCTATTTCGCGGCCAACGCCACCAAGGTGCCGGATGGCGGCTGGTTCCCGCTGCTGATCGGCGGCATTGCCTTCACCTTGCTCACCACCTGGAACAAGGGGCGCCGCCTCATGCGCGATCGCATGACCGAGGCGGCACTTCCGCTGAACGTCTTCGCCAAGAGCGCGCACGGTTCGGCCGCGCGCGTGCCCGGCACGGCGATCTTCATGGCCTCCAGCAATGCCGGCGTGCCTTCGGCTCTGCTCCACAACATCAAGCACAACAAGGTGCTGCACGAACGGGTGGTAGTGCTGACCGTCGAGGTGCAGGACGTGCCTTACGTCGAGCCGGGTGACCGCTATTCGGTGATCGACCTGGGGCAGGGCTTCTATCGCATGACCCTGCGCTACGGCTTCATGGAGGAAACCGACGTGCCCGTTGCCCTGGCGCACTCCGAGATGTGCGGGGGACCGTTCGAGATGATGAAGACGAGCTTCTTCCTCTCCCGCCAGACGCTGGTGCCTTCGGCCAAGCCCGGCATGACCATCTGGCGGGAAAAGCTGTTCGCCTGGATGATGCGCAATGCGGCCAGCGCCATGGAATTCTTCCGCCTGCCGACCAATCGCGTGGTGGAACTGGGCAGCCAGCTGGAAATCTGAAGATTTAACTGTTCGCGGGCGACTCTTGACCCTAAGGGGCCGCCAAGACCTGGCATGACTCGGCAGTGAAGATGACAGGTATCTGCGGGGCAGTCGAATGGCGGGAACAGGTACGGACATGGCCGGAAGCGGCCCTGTCGTCCGATCGAGCGCGGGTGAAGGTGAGGCTGTGGCGGAAGGGCCATGGCTGAGCATTCTGGTCCCGGTCTACAATGTACGTCCGTTCGTGGGCGAATGCCTGGATTCGATCAGGGCGCAGATGATGAAGCAGCCTGGGATCGAACTTATCGTCGTGGACGACTGTTCGACGGATGGCTCGGCCGAAATCTGCGCACAAAGCCTGACGGGCAGCGGCGTCGATGCGCGTCTTCTGCGGCATGACGACAATCGAGGGATCAGCGCTGCGCGCAATACGCTGCTGGCAGCGGCGCTTGGGGAATACGTGTGGTTCATCGATTCCGACGACACTTTATTGCCGGGCGCTTTGGGCGCCCTGAGCGAGGTGGTTTGGTCGCATCGTCCCGACGTGATCCTATGCGATTACCGGCGCGAGAAGGGCGATGCATTCCGCACTTTCTGCAGCAAGAGCGGCATCCAGAGCGGCGTGCCGATGCAGTGCACCGAGACGCTGGTGGCGGGTGCCTTTTCCCGCCGTCGCCTCCATGCCTGGTCCAAGATCTGGCGTCGGGAACTGTTCGGGGATACGATCCGCTTTCCCGAGGGCGCTCGTTTCGAGGATGTCGCCACGGTGCCCTGGCTCCTGCTTTCGGCCAGAAGTTTCGTCTACGCCGCGCAGCCCTGGATCTTCTACCGCACCCGTAAGAGCGGGATCATGGCCCAGCTCAATTGTAGAGGCCAGTTCGACCGGCAGGGCAACGACGATCTCGCTGCCTCATTGCATGGGTTCAACCGCGCCTTGGCGGAGCGACTGCCGCATGCCTGCGCGAAGCTGGACCGCGCGGTTTCCCGTTTCTGGGCGCGGGAGTTCGTGAAGATCGTGAAGCGCATTGCGCGGGGGCAGGCAGGCGGCTGGCGCGCGTTGCAGGTCGAAGCCCTGCGCTACCGCAACCAGATGGAGGCGTCTTCGCCTTGGGCGTTCACCGCGGTGCTGCGCGATTACGTTCGCAGCGGTGATGTGGTCCGGGGCGGGGCGCTCGCCCTGGCTTTGACGATTTCCAGCCCGCCGCGCATGTCGCTGCCCGACTGGCGCCGTCTCAAGCGCCGTGCCGGGGCGCGACAAGGCACCTGAAAATCCGCCGGAGAACCAATGCTTTAATCGTGCGGCGGGTTCTCGATCACTTCTTCCTTGGCAGCCTCGCCCATGCCGTGCCTGAGCACCATGGGAAGCTGCGAAAAGGTGAAGACGAACGAAAGCACGGTAAAGCCCCAGAGCTTGGCCTGGAGCCAGGCATCGAAGCTGACGGTGAAGACGAGCACGGTGTTCAGCACGGCGAGGAGGACGAAAAACCAGGCCCAGTTGCGGGACAGCTTCATCCAGCCTTCCTCGTCCAGTCCCTCGAACGCGGACTGGAGGAGATACTTGAGCATCGGCTTGCCACGCATCAGCCCCACGAAGAGCACGACGGCGAACATCAGGTAGACGGCGGTCGGCTTGATCTGGATCCAGAAGGCATCGTGGAACACGACGGTCAGCGCGCCGAAGCCGACGATCAGCACGGTGGTCAGCCAGAGCATCGGAGAGATGTGGCCGAGGCGCCATTTGGAGACGCCCAACGCGATCACGGTGGCGACCATGAAGGCGATCGTGCCCTTGATGACCGCGGAGACAGTGCCGATCGTATCGCCTTCGCCCGTAGGCGAGAAATGGCGGTAGGCGAGGAAGAATACCAGCAAAGGGCCGAAATCGACGACGAGGTTGACCCAGGAGCTCTTGGGCTTTTCTGCGCTTGTAGGGGGCGTGTTCATCAGGCGATCCCGGCGATGACGCGGGCCAGCAGGTCCGGGTTGAAGGGGCGCAGGTCGTCGATCTTTTCGCCCACGCCGATGGCGTGAATGGGCAGGCCGTATTGCTCGGCGGCCGCGACGAGAACGCCGCCGCGCGCAGTGCCGTCGAGCTTGGTCATGATCAGGCCGGAAACGCCCGCCACTTCCTTGAAGATCTCGATCTGCGACAACGCATTCTGGCCATTGGTGGCGTCGAGCACGAGCACCACGTCATGCGGCGCCTCGGGATTGAGGCGGCCCAGCACACGTCGGATCTTGGACAGTTCGTCCATCAGTTCGCGCTTGTTCTGAAGGCGGCCGGCGGTGTCGACGATCAGCGCGTCGATGCCTTGCTCGGTCGCGGCCTTGACAGCATCGAACACGATGGAGGCCGGATCCCCACCCTCGGGGCCCTTGATCAGGGGGATGCCCAGGCGATCCGCCCAGACCCCGAGCTGGCCGATTGCGGCGGCACGGAACGTGTCGCCCGCCGCCAGCATGACCGAATAGTCCTGCTCCTGGAACAGATGCGCCAGCTTGGCGATGGTGGTGGTCTTGCCCGAGCCGTTGACGCCGATCACCAGGATCACCTGCGGTCGCGGGAAGGCCACGACATCGAGCGGCTTGGCGACCGGGCGCAGGATATCCGCGATCTCGCGGGCGACCACTTCCATGATCGCGCGCTCATCGGCGTCACGCTCGAACCGCTCGTCGGCCAGGCGGGCGCGGATGCGCGCGGCGGCGCGAGGGCCGAGGTCCGACATGATCAGCGCATCTTCGAGAGCATCGAGTTGCGCGTCGTCGAGCTTCGACTTGCCGACGATGCCGGACAGGTTCTCGCTCAGGCGTTCCGACGTCTTGCGGAAGCCGCCGAACAGGCGATCGGACCAGTCGCGCTCAGCCTGCTGGTCTTCGGTACTCATGATTCCAGTATTCCTTCGACTACCCTTGCGGGCGTAACGCGGATCAGCGTGCCGGGCTGCACATCGGCGGGCAGGCCTACCGGCGCGAAGTTTTCCGCATGGCCTTTCGCGCCTCTTTCGGCAAGCACGGATAGCGGCTTACCGACGAGGCCCGCCAGCCAGTTCGCCCTGACTTCGGCGATCTTCGCACGCAGTTCGGCCGCGCGCGTCCTGATCGTGGCGGCATCGACTTGCGGCATCCGCGCCGCCGGGGTTCCGGGGCGCTGCGAATAGGGGAAGACGTGGCCGTGGACGACCTGCAATTCCTCGACGATCGAGAGGTTGGCGGAATGCGCCTCCTCGTCCTCGGTGGGAAAGCCTGCGATCAGGTCCGCACCGATCGCGATTTCCGGTCGGCGCGCGCGCAGGGAGCTCACGAGGCTCACCGCATCGGCGCGGCTGTGGCGGCGCTTCATGCGCTTGAGGATCAGGTCGTGCCCGTGCTGGAGCGAGAGATGGACATGCGGCATGACTCGCGCTTCCCCGGCGAGCAGCTCGAACAGCGCCTCGTCCATTTCGGCGCCGTCGATCGAGGACAGGCGAAGGCGCGGCAGGGTGGGAAACCGGGCGAGGATCGCTTCGCACAGCGCGCCGAGGCGAGGCGGGGCCTGACCGGACGTGCCTTCAAGGTCGCCGCCCCAGGAGGTGAGGTCCACCCCGGTCAGCACGACCTCGTTCACGCCCGCATCGCGGTGAACCGCTACGTCATGCAGCACCTCGGAGATGGATCGCGAGCGGCTGGGCCCCCGTCCCTGCGGGATGACACAGAAGGTGCAGGCATGGTCGCAGCCGTTCTGCACTTGCACGAAGCCGCGCGTATAGGCGTGGCGCCTGAGAGGACCAGCTACTGGGGCAGGGGCGGGCGCCACGTTCCAGGCGCGGGGGTCGAGCTTGACGGTATTGGGCACCAGCCCGTCCACCTCGGGCATGGCGGCCAGCATGGCGCGCTCGACTTCGGCCGCGCAGCCGGTCACTATGAGGCGGGCGTCCGGCCGTTCCTTGCGGGCGCGGCGGATGGCCTGCCGCGTCTGGCGAACGGCTTCGGCCGTAACCGCGCAGGAGTTGACGACCACGAGATCCCCATCGGCTTCCGACACGCCGCGCAGCAGGCCGCGCAGCGTTTCGCTTTCGGAGATATTGAGGCGGCAGCCGAGCGAATGGACTTCGACGGTCAATCTGTAATCCCGTAGTCCGCCGCTGCGAAGGAGCCCCGGAACGATTCGGTAGCCGGGCCGGTCATGACGATCTCATCGTCGGCACGCCATTCGATGGACAGCGGCCCGCCGGGCAGGGTGACGGTAACCTTGCGATCCACCAACCCGCGCTTCATCGCCCCGATGGCGGTTGCGCAGGCTCCGGTACCGCAGGCCCGGGTGAGCCCGGCGCCGCGTTCCCAGACGCGCAGGGTGATGGCATCGCGGGCAGTCGCGGCGGCGACGTTCACGTTGATCCGCTCCGGGAAAAGCGGGTCGTTCTCGATCAGCGGACCAAGGCGCGCCATGTCGATGGCGTAGGGATCGTCCACGAAGAAGATGACATGCGGATTGCCGACGTTCACCGCGATGGGATTGACCAGCTCTTCCCAGGCCACCGGCATCTTGTGGGTGTCCATGGGATAACCGAGCGGGATGGCTTCCCAGTCGAAGCGGGGCTTGCCCATCTCGACGCTGATCCCCGTGTCGGTCGGCGTGGTGGAAACCATGCCCCCCAGGGTTTCGATCAGGGCGGGACGGCCGTGGAGCAGGCCGATGGCGCGGGTGGCATTGCCGCAGGCTTCCACTTCGCTGCCGTCACCATTGAAGATGCGCATCCGGAAGTCGCCGCGATCGGACGGGGCAAGCACGATCAGTTGGTCGCAGCCGATGCCGGTATGACGGTCGGCCAAAGCCGCCGCCAGGGCCGCGTCCACGACCGGCAGCGCGCCGGAGCGGCCATCGAGGACGATGAAGTCGTTGCCCAGGCCATGCATCTTGGTGAAATCGATCCGCATGGCGGGCGATTTATGCGTTACGCCGCGCCAGGTCCAGCGAAAGCCGCTTTCAAATGCCCTCTCGGGCGAGGCGGAACTGCGGATCCTGCGAGGCCTGGGCTGCAAGCGCCTGTTCTTCATGCCGCCGGGCCTCGATCCGGCGGCGCAGGATTGCCAGGTCGTTCACGGTTTCCGGGTCGGCCACGATCACGACACCCGGGAGCCACTCCGCCAGTTGCTCCGCAGGGCGCGGGCGACCGTAGAGATAACCCTGGCCCTTGATCGGCCCATACTGCCGGAGATGCGAAAGAACTTCGGCGTTCTCGATTCCCTCGGCGGTCACCGGCAGGTCGAGCCCCTGGCCGAGCAGGGCTATGGCATGGACGATCGCGGCGCTGTCCTTGTTGCCTGCAAGGTTGGACACGAAGCTGCGGTCGATCTTGATGCGGTCGAACGGCAGGCTGCGCAGCATGGCGAGCGAACTGAAGCCGGTGCCGAAATCGTCCAGGCAGACCTTGATTCCCTGGTTCTTCAGACTGTCTATCAGCGAGCGGACTTGCGCGATGTTCTGGTGCAGGCAGGATTCGGTGATCTCGATCTCCAGCCGGTGAGGCGGGAAGGCAGCTTCGAGCAGAAGCTTCAGCAGCTTCTGGGCGAACCAGGGATCGCGCATCTGGACCGGCGAGATGTTGACCGAGAGCGTCAGCCGCGCATCCCATTCCAGCGCGTCCTGAAGGGCGCGCGCGATGAGCCCCTCGGACAGTTCGGCGATGGCACCGATCTCTTCGGCTACGGGTATGAAGATGTCGGGCGCGACCACGCCGAAACGCGGCGAATTCCAGCGCGCCAGCATTTCGAAGCCGGTGAGTTCGCCTGTCTGGAGATCGACCTGACGTTCGTAGAAGGGCACGAATTCGCCCATGGCGATACCCTGGCGAATGCCGCGTTCCAGATCGTTGCGGGAGCGCATCTCGTCCGCCATCGGCGTTTCGAACCAGTAGAAGCTGTTCCTGCCCTGGCGCTTGGCATGGTACATGGCGATGTCCGCCATTTCCAGCAGGGCGCCGGCATCGCTGCGCTCCGTGGCTCCGTCCGAACGCGCCACGCCGGAAAAGGCGATATCCGAACGCGCCAGCCCGATCGAAGCGGTGACGTCCGCGCCTGCGGAATTTTGCGCGGCACTTTGCCCGATCGCTTCGACGAGCGAGGCGGCGATGCGATCGACCCGTTCCACCCGATCGCGGTCGAACTCCAGCGCGACCGAGAATTCGTCACCGCCTATGCGGCTGATCAGGGCACCGTGCGGAAGGCAACCGGAAATGCGCCTGGCACACTCCTGCAGCAGCCGGTCTCCAGTGTCATGACCGTTGCGGTCGTTGACCTGTTTGAAGTTGTCCAGGTCGATCATCGCCAGAACGACCGTTCTATCACGCATCGCGGCCTGCCGGACCATGTCTTCCACGGCGCGGTGGTAGCTGCGGCGATTGAGGAAGCCGGTCAGCGGATCGGTTTCCGCGAGGTGGCGGGCGTGCTGCTCTGCGGCCTTGCGCTGCCGGATTTCGGCGCAGAGTTCGCGATAGCGGCTCCATCCGAAGATGATGATGGCAATGTTGAGGACGAAGGCGTTGACCAGAAAGCGGTCGGGGCCGGGCCCTTGACCGGCCAGCGATCTGACGACGGCGGGACCGATCGCCGCGCCGGTGGCAACGAAGAGCAGGATCGCGGCGGTGACGATGCCGAGTGCGACGATATCGACCTGACGGTCCGTGTCTTCGAACGTCCGGCTTTGCTCAGCCCCAGCCTTGATCACCCGACGTCCCCCTGCTCGATCCCCGGCAGATTACTTAGGGCACTGGACTGAAATATTAGTTAAATCGGACAAGCGGCCCGCGCGCCTTCGGCAGAGAACCGGGCGCGCGGGATCGTTCGCTTACATCTTCAGGCCGATTTCGCGCAGGCGCTCCTGGAGGTAGTCGTCGGCGGTGATGCTGACGGGGTAACGGTCCGGATTTTCATCGGTGATGCACTGTTCCAGCGTCTTGAACGGGAAGTCGCTGCGCAAGTGCAGGAAGAACGGCATCGAATAGCGGCTGTGCGCGGCGCGGTCGCCCTCGGGGTTGCGGACGCGATGCGTGGTGGAGGGCAGGACGTGGTTGGTCAGGCGCTGGAGCATGTCGCCGATATTGATCACCACGGCCCCCTCGGGCGGGGCGACCGACAGCCACTCGCCATTCTTGCCGAGCAGTTCGAGACCGGCTTCCTGCGCGCCGAGAAGCAGGGTGATGAGGTTGATGTCCTCATGCGCGCCGGCCCGGATGGCGCCGCCGGCGCCCTGGCTCACCGGCGGATAGTGGAGCAGGCGCAGCACCGAATTGCCGTCTTCGATGGCGGGATCGAACCAGCGCGCATCGACGCCCAGATAGACGGCGATGGCGGAGAGGATTTCGGCGCCCGCCTTGTCGAACTGCGCATAGAGTTCGGTGAAGGTTTCCTGGAAGCCCTCGATCTCATCGGGCCAGACGTTCGGCGGCATCGAAGCGGCAAGCGGCGAGCCGGCGGGCAGATCGCGGCCGATGTGCCAGAATTCCTTGAGATCCTTTTCCGTCGCCCCCTTGGCCACTTCGGTGCGGAACGGGGTATAGCCGCGCGCGCCGCCTTGTCCGGCGATGAAGTAGGCGCGCTTCACGTCGTCGGGCAGGGCGAAGAACTGCTCGGTAAGCGCCCAGGCGCGGTCGATCAGGGGCTGGTCGATGCCGTGATCGCGCACCATGGCGAATCCGAAGGTGCGGAAGCTTTCGCCGATGCGCTGCGAAAACTCGGTGCGATCATCTTCGAGGCTGAGGACGGGGATCTGGGCAAGGTTCATCATGGTCTTCCAAAAGGATCGGGGGCAAAACAGGATCGGATAGCGGCTTCCCGCACTCCGACAGGGCGCCGAATCGCCGCTGTTGTCTCCGCCGATTGAATCGTTATGCCGCCCCCATAGAAGTTTATTGCCGCAACGCGAAATCGAAAGGCACCCGATGGCAAAGCGCTACTGGCTGATGAAGTCCGAACCCGATGCCTATGGCTGGAACGATCTGGTGGCCGAAGGCGAAGGCACCTGGGACGGAGTGCGCAACCATCGCGCCGCGAACAACCTGCGGGCGATGGAGGTGGGGGATCAGGCGTTCTTCTATCATTCCAACATCGGCAAGGAGATCGTGGGCATCGTCTCGATCAGCCAGTCCGGCTTGACGGACCCTTCGGATCCGGAAGGAAAATGGGCCGCGGTGAAGGTGAAGCCCGTGCGCAAGGTGGCGCGTCCGGTATCACTCAAGCAGATGAAGGCCGATCCCCGGCTCGCCGAGATGGAGATGCTCAGGCTGTCCCGTCTGTCCGTTGCGGAAGTGACGCCGGAAGACTGGGATTACATCCTCACCCTGGCGGATCGCTAAAGCTCGTCGCTGATGGGGAACGCTTCGGCGCAGGCTTGTGCAACTTCCTGAGCCTCGGATCGGTTTCTTCAACGTGTAGACGGCCGAATGAGCCGAAACCGAAAAGGAGTACCGATCATGGGTGAACTCAAGGACACCATCAAGGGCCTCGGCAACGAAATCGCCGGCAATGCCAAGCAGGCTGCGGGCAAGGTCCGCAACGATCCCGCGCAGCAGGCCGAAGGCAAGGCGCAGGAAAAGAAGGGCGAAGTCCAGCAGGGCATCGGCAAGGTCAAGGGCGCGCTGGGCGACCGGGTCTGACCTTCCTATCCGGCGTCATGTCGGAGCAGAAAAGGGTCGCCTTCGGGCGGCCTTTTTTGTGCTCATCCGCAGCACGATCCAGGAACCCGTGTCCCGTTTCGGGATGATCCGTTTGGATGAGTGGCGTAAGGTAAACAAAGCGTTACGCTGGTCTTCATGTGGAGCATGTCCAGAAGTCCAGGCGTTCTAGCCCGCGAACAGGCCGGCCATCCGTATCGGCGCTCTTTGGTCCAGTTACGCGAAAGCCTTGCCCGGCAACGCTTGGTTGCCGGCTGGGGAATGAGCGGCGCGGATTGGCGCAGCTTCCTCTCGACTTACTGCGCGGTTCTGGCGGCTATTTTCGCCTTCATCGCTTGAGGCTGGAGCTTCAGGGCCGTCCGGCAGCCCGCTCGGCACGATAGAGCAGCAGGCCCAGCCAAGCGGAGGCTACGCAGCATAGCGCCACGATCGTAAGCTGAGTCACCACGGCCAGCCCCAGCAGGGACATGAGCCCCGTGGCGATGGCGCCCACCACCATGGCACCGGAATTGACGATATTGTTTGCCGCGATGGTGCGTGCGGTCTGGGACTTGTCCACGAAAGTGGTCAGGAACGCGTAGAGCGGCACCACGAACATGCCGCCGCAAACCGCGATGCCGAGCAGGGTCAGCAGTAGCGGCAAGGCCAGCGGCTGGATGACGAAGGTTGCCACATTCATCAGCTTTTCCGGCCCGCCGTGCGGTGGCCAAATCGCGCAGACCTGCTGGAAGGCCAGCAGGAACAGTCCCATGCCGATCACCGAAAGCGGCGACCAGCGCGCCGACACCGAGCCTTTGAGCAGGGCGTTTATGGCGACAGATCCGATGGCCACGCCGACGGAGAAGATCACCAGGAACAAGCTGGCCACTTCCTTGCTGGCGTGGAGCATGTTCTTAGCGAGCGGCGGGAAGTGCACGAACAGCACGGTGCCGATCGCCCAGAAGAAGCTGATCGAGCAGATCGCCAGATAGACGCGGCGGTCCTGCATGGTGGTGCGGACCAGGTTTATCGACGAGCGGATGACGTGGTAGTCGATCGGTTCCAGCTTGCCCAGCGGCGGCGCGGAAGGGACTTGCCTCCCCGCAAGATAGCCGATCGCCGCGATCACGACCACCATCACGGCCGCCGTATCGACACTGATCCATCCCGCCACGATCGTTCCGGCGAGCACCGCGATATAGGTGCCGGCCTCGACCAGGCCGGTGCCGGACAGCACTTCGTTGTCCTTCAGGTGCTGCGGCAGGATGGCGTATTTGATCGGTCCGAAAAACGTGGAGTGGACGCCCATTGCGAAGAGCGCCAGCAGCATCAGCGGGATGGCCAACAGGTGGAGCGCGATGCCCTGCCAGGCCAGCGCAAGACCGGTGCCGCCCACAAGCATGATGATGATTTCGCAGAATTTCACGATGCGGATGATCCGCGACTTGTCCCGCATGTCCGCCATCTGCCCGGCCAGCGCCGAAAGCAGGAAGAAGGGGATCACGAAAATTCCAGAAGCCAGCGCGCTGAACCGTGCCTCGGCGGTTTCCGAGTTGTAGACGCCGTAGACGACGAACAGAACCATGGCGTTCTTGAACAGGTTGTCGTTGAACGCGCCAAGCAACTGAGTGACGAACAGGGGCAGGAAACGCCTGGCCCGGATGAGTTGAGTCGTCGTGGTCATGTCGGAAAAATTCGGCGGCCTCGCTTCATCATTGCGGCGACACTTAATGCGGTAGGGCGAGGGCACAAGCCCCGTAAGGCGTTTTTTGCCGGGCCGCTGGGCGGACGGCGGGGCGTGAAATGGTTTGGCAACAAACGTTCCAGCCATTCGCCGGACCGCTTCGCGCAGTTCTCACGCCGTTCTCACGCGGCTCTCACAAGGCAATTCTCAAATGCGAGAATCGGGGCTATGGGCTAGGGAACATGCTGACCTTGCCGAATATCCTCACGCTCTCGCGGATCGTCGCGCTTCCCCTCCTGGCCTTCCTGCTGTGGTGGCCGCGATGGGAATTCGGCTATGGCCTGGCCTTCGGGCTCTATTGCCTGATGGGCATCACCGACTATTTCGACGGCTATCTCGCCCGGTCGAGCGGCACGGTGTCGAAGCTGGGGGTGTTTCTCGATCCCATTGCCGACAAGATCATGGTCGCCACAGTGATTCTGGTGCTGACGGCACAGGGCATCCTGACCGGACCTTTCGTGGGCGACATGCATGTCATCGCCGGGCTGATCATCCTCGTGCGGGAGATCGCCGTTTCGGGACTGCGTGAATTTCTCGGCGGATTGCAGGTATCGGTGCCGGTCAGTCGCCTGGCCAAGTGGAAGACGACTTTTCAGCTGATCTCTCTGGGGGCGTTGGTGCTCGGCGCGGCGATGCCCTGGTGGAACATCGACCTGGGAGCCCTGAAAGTGAACGTTCCCCATACGGTGGGCCTCACGACGCTATGGGCTGCGGCGGCTCTCACGCTGATCACCGGCTGGGATTACTTGCGGGTCGGCCTCAAGCATATGGACTGATCGAGACGCGTTGCGCCTCGCGCAGTCGTCCGATTTGCAATTTTCGCGGCCAGGCTTGAACTTGTTGCGTTTGGCACAAACCGGATCGCCGGGCACGGCGAGCGCGAGTTTGGGGGCTTCATTCAAGGACAATCCCATCACCGCCTCCCGCCACTCTCCCACTACCCCGGCCCAGCAGCCTTCGTCGCCCGACCGGCCGCGCCGCGAGCGAGCGTTCGGCCGATCGCTGGTGTTCGCGCTGGCCGCCTCTGCCGGCCTGACCGTGGCCAACATCTATTATGGCCAGCCGATGCTGGGCCTGATGGAACGCGAGATATCGGGCACCGCGATCACTTACGTGCCTACCGCGACCCAGCTAGGCTATGCGGCGGGGCTGTTCCTGCTGGTGCCGCTGGGCGATCTGCTGGAACGCAAGCGACTGATCGTGAGCCAGTGCATCGCACTTTCCCTGGCCCTGGCGCTCGTGGCGCTGGCGCCTACCGGAGGCACGGTGCTGGCAGCCTCGCTGCTCGTCGGCCTACTTGCTTCGGTTGCGCAGCAGATCGTGCCGCTCGCGGCCAATCTCGCACCTGAGGAGAAGCGGGGCGCCGTGGTGGGCACGGTCATGGCGGGGCTGCTCTGCGGCATTCTGCTCAGTCGTACCCTGGCAGGCTTCGTCGGCGGCGCGTTCGGCTGGCGGGCGATGTTCTGGCTCGCCGTGCCGCTGGCCCTGCTGACGGCCGCGCTCATGGCCTGGCAGCTGCCGCGCAGTCGTCCCCAGTCGGGCGGCCTCGGCTACTTTGGGCTGATGGCATCTCTGAGCGATCTGTGGCGTGAGTTTCCGGCCTTGCGGCTGGCCACGTTCACCCAATGCACCCAGTTCGGCGTGTTCAGCGTGTTCTGGACGATCCTCGCGCTGCACTTGCAGGAACCACGTTTCGGGCTGGGCTCCGAGGTTGCAGGGCTGTTCGGCGTCCTCGGCGCCGCGGGCGTGCTGGCGGCGCCGATCGCGGGACGCATCGCCGACCGGCGCGGTCCGCATCCGGTAATCGTCGCAGCGAGCGCGCTTACCCTGGTGTCCTGGCTGGTCTTCGGTTTCTGGACCTCGATCGTCGGGCTGATCGTGGGCGTGCTGCTGCTCGACTTCGCGATCCAGGCAAGCCAGATTTCGAACCAGAGCATCATCTACGCCCTGCGACCCGAAGCGCGCTCGCGGATCAACACCGTCTACATGGCATCGATGTTCTTCGCCGGTTCGGCCAGCTCCGGAGCGGCCACTGTCGCCTGGCACAACTGGGGCTGGACCGGCGTGGTCGTGCTGGGCACTGCGATCGCGGCGCTGGGACTTGGGCTGCAGACGCTGCGGGTGAAGAAGTAAACGGAAGTTCTGGGGGATGATCCCCCAGAACCTCGGAATGGCTACCCCGCCCGCAATTCGTCCGCGAGCAGACGGAATTCGTCCCCGCGCGGCGAGTTTTTGCGCCAGACCAGTGCGATTTCACGGTTTGCGTTGGGCGAGAGCAGGGGGCGGGCGACGACGTTGGTGCCGTTCAGGATGCCCGCGTCGATAGCCATTTCCGGCAGCATGGTCAGTCCGAGGCCATTGTCCACCATCTGCACTAGCGTATGCAGCGACGTGCCGATCATCGTAGCCGAAGCGCGCAGTTCAGGGCGATTGCAGGCGGCCAGCGCGTGGTCTTTCAGGCAATGCCCGTCTTCCAGCAGCAGCAGGCGATGTTCGTCGATGACGTCCGGACCGACCTCGGCCGGTGGGTTGCGTGGGTCGTCGTTGGGGAAGGCCACGAAGAAGGCGTCGAGTTCGATCGTCTCCTTCTCGATTTCCCCGGTAGCATAAGGAAGCGCCAGCAGCACGCAGTCGGCCCGGCCATGGTGCAGCGATTCGATGGCGGCCTGGCTCGGCTCCTCGCGCAGGAACAGCTTGAGATTCGGCCGTTCGCGCCTCAGCCGGGGCAGCATGCGCGGCAGCAGGAACGGCGCGATCGTGGGGATCACGCTCATGCGCACTTCGCCGGAGAGCGGCTTGCCGCTGGACTGCACGAGATCCGACAGCTCCTCCGTCTCGCGCAGGATGCGATGGGCCTTGGCGACGACGGCATTGCCCAGCGGGGTAAACCGCACCGCGCGCTTGGTACGCTCCACGAGTGTCACCCCAAGCAGGGCTTCCAGGTCGCGCAGGCCCGCCGAAAGGGTGGATTGCGAAACGAAGCAGGCATCGGCGGCACGGCCGAAATGCCCGTGTTCGTGCAAGGCGACAAGGTACTGGAGCTGCTTGAGCGTGGGCTGGTATACGGTCACGCGCCGGCTATCGCACGAACGTTGGTCGTTCGCCAAGCGTTTGCTTTTGCTGAGCGGGGGCAGAGAGGAGCAGTGACGGAGAGCCCGTCGTCCCGGACTTGATCCGGGACCGCTGGCAGGTCTTTAGGCGCTGCCATGCGTTACGGCGCCTTGCCGAGAGTTGGGTGGGGCACTGCCAGCGGTCCCGGATCAAGTCCGGGACGACGGCTTCTTCCTACAGTTTCGTCTTACGGCCTCCCAAGCGGCCTTATTCCTCGGTTGCCGCCTCGTCAGAAGCCCCGGCGGTTTCCTCGGTCGGTTCGTCCTCTACGCGCGTCATCTTGAGCTTGCCGTTCTCCACCGCGAAGGCGAGCTTGCCTTCGACCAGGGCGAGGGCGTCGCACCCGAACACTTCGTAACGCCAGCCTTCGAGGATCGGCAGCTTCTTGCGCACGCCGGCAGCCAGCAGTTCGAGATCCTCGCTGCGGGCAAGCAGGCGGGCCGCCACGTCGATCTCGCGCGCGCGAATCTTCAGCAGCAGCTTGAGCAGATCGGCAACCAGCGAGCCTTCCTTGCCGAGCGGCGCACCCTTGGGCGTACGCGGCGGAAGCTCATCCTCGGACAGGGGCTGGGCCTTGGCGATGGTGTTCATCAGACGCTTGCCGATGTCGTTGTCCTTCCAACCCTGCGAAAGACCGCGAACCTTGGCGAGGTCGGCCTGCTGCTTGGGCGGGTGGCTGGCGATATCCGCCAGAGTCTCGTCACGGGCGATGCGGCCGCGCGGGATGTTCTTGCCCTGGGCTTCGTACTCGCGCCATTCGGCGATGGCCTTGAGACGCCCGAGCATTGCCGGGTTGCGGCCGGCTGCCTTGATGCGCTTCCAGGCCTGGGCCGGATCGTTGCGATAGTGCTCGGGGTCTGCCAGCTTCTCCATTTCCTGATCGAGCCATTCGCCGCGCCCGGTCTTGATCAGGCGCTTCAGCATCTTGGGGAAAATCTTGGAGAGGTGGGTGACGTCGCCGATGGCATATTCGATCTGCCGCTCGGTCAGCGGGCGGCGCGACCAGTCGGTAAAGCGCGCGCCCTTGTCGATGGTGAGGCCCATCCACGATTCGACGAGGTTGGAATAGCCAATCTGCTCGGACTGGCTGATCGCCATCATGGCGATCTGGGTGTCGAAGATCGGGTGCGGCGTGCGCCCCGTGGCGTTATAGATGATCTCCACGTCCTGGCCCCCCGCGTGG
>NZ_DAMDBA010000003.1:65074-144964 GCF_032093395.1 Novosphingobium sp. | reverse complement strand
TGGATCGGCGTAGCGCTGAAGGTCCCTGACCTCGCCGCCGCCGACGCCTGGTTCGGCGCACGGGGGTTCAAACGGCACTACGATCCGGGCATGGAGTCCTTCTATTTCATCATCCCGCGCGGACAGGTCATGGGTCTGCGGCTGGAGATCGTGAAGCAGGACATGCCGGGCGATCCGCGCCGCGATCCCTCATGGCGACCGGCCGGCGATCATCCGCTTGGGATAGAAGGCCTTCAGGCTATCGGCCTCTCGTGCGACTCGCCCGAAAAGGCCGCCGAATTGTTCCACGGGAAACTTTCCTGGCCGGAACTGGGGCTGCGCAATCTTCCCGAGGAGAATTGCCTGGCATTTGCAATGGGCGATACGGTGCTGGAAGTGCTGGCGGATCGCCGGGAAGACAGCCCTGTCGCACGCCATGCCCGCGACGTGAAAGGCATCTGCCACCTCGCGTTCAAGGTCCGCGATGCCCGCCGCGCGGCGCAATACTTGCGCGGCCTTGGCCTGCCGTTGATCGGCGATGTCGAGGATCGCTTCGCCATCGCGCCCGATGCCGCGCACGGGCGGTTGATCTGGTTTACCGAAACGACGCCGCCCGGCTATCCGGCGCCGGGATCACGGCTGGCGGAGTTCGCTGCCCAGCCGCAAACCTAGCTGGGCAGACGCTCGAGCGATCCTTACTTGGCTTCCGCCAGCAGCTTGGCGGCTTCGGGCGAGGACCAGTCGTTGCCGCCGGTATAGCGCCAGACTTCGCGGCCCTGGCTGTCGAACAGCACGGTTACTGGCAGGTTGCCGCCGTACTGGAAGCCCAGGTCGCCGTTTTCGTCCACCCAGGGCTGGATATTGTCGAGCTTGCGGCGGCGCAGGATCTCGACGACCTTGTAGGTATCGCCGGTGTCCTGCGAGATCGGCAGAATCTGGACCTTCCCATTGGGATCCTTGGCCAGCGCTTCCAGCGTCGGCATCTCGGCAATGCAGGGTGCACACCAGGTGGCCCAGAGGTTGATCAGCAGCGGCTTGCCTTTCAACGACATAAGGTCGAGGCTCTCGCCGGTATTGTCGACCAGGGTCACGTCGGGAAGCGGTTCGCCCTTGTGCGAGCGATCGACTTTGCCCGTTGGTGCCACGGCGGCCTGTGTTGCCGGAGCAGCGCTTTCGGAAGCCTTTTGTTGCGCGTCCTTGCCGCTTTGCCTATCGCAGCCCGCGATCAGGAGGGCGCCTGCCCCCGCGACGGAATACAGGACGAGCGACTTGAGCGATTTCGAAGACAGCAAGGCGGCGGGCTCCAACCAGATGTGGGGTGGACGGTTCGAAGGTGGACCGTCTGCAATCATGCGCGAGATAAATGCCTCGATCCCCTTCGACAAGGCATTGTGGCGGCAGGACATCGCGGCCAGCAAGGCGCACGTCGCGATGCTGGGCGCTTGCGGCGTGGTTTCGGGCGAAGATGCGATCACGATCCGGGATGGTCTGGACCGGGTTGCCGCCGAGTACGAAGTATCCGGCGTCCCGGAAAACTGGGATCTCGAAGACATCCACATGACCACCGAGGGCCGTCTCGCCGAGCTGATCGGTCCGGTGGCAGGACGCCTGCACACCGCCCGCTCGCGTAACGATCAGGTGGCCACCGATTTCCGTCTCTGGGTGCGCGATGCGGTCGATCAGGCCGATGCGGGGCTCGAAGCGCTTCAGAAGGCGCTCGTCGCCCGCGCCGGTGAACATGCCGATTCGATCATGCCTGGCTTCACCCATTTGCAAACCGCCCAGCCGGTAACGCTGGGCCATCACCTGATGGCCTATTACGAGATGATCGGCCGCGACCGTTCGCGCTTTGCCGACGCCCGCAAGCGCATGAACCGCAGCCCGCTGGGCGCGGCGGCGCTGGCGGGAACCGGTTTCCCGATCGACCGGCTCATGACGGCGCAGGCGCTGGGCTTCGACGCGCCGACCGACAACAGCCTCGATTCGGTATCGGACCGCGATTTCGCGCTCGATTACCTGATGGCCGCCGCGCAGTGCTCGCTGCACCTCTCGCGTCTGGCCGAAGAGTTCATCATCTGGGCCAGCCAGCCCTTCGGCTTCGTGGCGCTTCCCGATTCGCTGTCTACCGGCAGCTCGATCATGCCGCAGAAGAAGAACCCCGACGCGGCCGAGCTGGTGCGCGGCCATTCGGGCCGGATCGTCGGCTGCCTCACCAGCCTGATGATCACGATGAAGGGCCTGCCGCTCGCCTATTCGAAGGACATGCAGGACGACAAGCCGCCGGTGTTCGAGGCCGCCAGCCTGCTGGCGCTGTCGATCGCGGCGATGACCGGCATGGTCGCGGAAACCCGTTTCCGCACCGCTCGCATGCGCGGCGCCGCCGAACTGGGCTTCGCCACCGCCACGGATCTGGCCGACTGGCTGGTGCGCGAGGGCAACATTCCCTTCCGCGAGGCGCACCACATCACCGGTTCCGCCGTGAAGCTGGCAGAGCAGCGTGGGCTGGCGCTCGATCAATTGCCGCTGGACGATCTCAAGGCCATCGACAGCCGCATCGACGAGCGCGTATTCAAGGCGCTCTCGGTCGAGGCTTCGGTTGCCGCGCGCAAATCGCACGGCGGCACCGCCCCCGATCAGGTACGCCTGCGCGTGGCCGAAGCCCGGCTCACGCTCGGTCTGGAGTGAGCCTGATGCGCAAGACTGCCGCACTGATCCTGCTTCTCGCGCTCTCGGCCTGCGGCCAGAGGGCGGCGCTGGCATTGAAACCGGGGCAGCAGCTTCCGCCCGCGCCTTACGGCCGCGAGCAGAAACCGGCCAGCACCGAACTGCTCCAGACGCCGACGCTGGCGATTCCCGAACGCAGCGTCGAATTGCGCACCCGCTCGGAGCCACGGAACGACGATCCCTTCGATCTTCCGCCTCCAGAATAATTTTCAGGCTGAATAAGCTTCCAGATACCGAGACACCCATGGACCATTTTGCCCTGACCAACGGCGAGCTTTTCGCCGAAGACGTGCCGCTGGCCGCGATCGCCCGCGAAGTCGGCACGCCCGTCTACGTCTATTCCCGCGCTACGCTTAGCCGCCATGCCCGCGTCTTTCGCGAGGCGCTGGCGCAGTTGCCCAGCATCCACATCGCCTTCGCGGTGAAGTCCAACCCCAACCTGGCCGTGCTGCGCCTGCTGGCGAGCGAGGGCTACGGCGCCGACGTCGTCTCCGAAGGCGAGATGAACCGCGCCCTGGCCGCCGGGATTCCGGCCGCCGACATCGTCTTCTCCGGCGTCGGCAAGACCCGCCGCGAACTGACCGCGGCCGTCAGGGCGGGTATCGGCCAGTTCAACCTCGAAAGCGAGGAAGAGGGCGTGGAACTGGCGGAAATCGCCGCTTCGCTGGGCCAGCGCGCGCCTTGCGCGCTTCGCGTCAACCCGGACGTGGACGCCCGAACCCACGCCAAGATCTCCACCGGCAAGGCGGACAACAAGTTCGGCGTCGCCTATGACCGCGCGGGCGCAATCTATGCCCGCCTCTCGGGCCTGCCGGGGCTCGATATGAAGGGCCTCGCGGTCCATATCGGCAGCCAGATTTCCGACCTCGAACCCTCGCGCCTCGCCTTCATCAAGATGGGAGAGCTGATGGAGGCGATCCGCGCCGAAGGGCATTCGGTGACTCACATGGACCTCGGCGGCGGGCTCGGCGTGCCTTACAAGGCGGGCGATTCGCTGCCGACCCCGCAGGACTATGGAGCAATGGTCGCCTCGGTCGCGAAGGACTGGGGCGTCACCCTGATGTTCGAGCCGGGCCGCGTGATCACGGGCAATTCCGGCGTGCTCGTCACCGAGGTGGTCCGCGTGAAGGAAGGCGTGGTGAACCCCTTCGTGGTCGTGGACGCGGCGATGAACGACCTCGCCCGCCCGGCCATGTACGATGCCTGGCACGACTTCGCGGCCGTGAAGCCCAATGGCAGGACGATGACGGCCAACATCGTCGGCCCGATCTGCGAAAGTTCCGACACTTTCGCGATGGGGCGCGAGATCGACGAAGTGGCAAGCGGCGATCTCGCGATCTTCCGCACGGCCGGCGCTTATGGCGCGACGATGGCGAACACCTACAACAGCCGCGCGCTGGTGCCGGAAGTCATGGTCGACGGCGAAAAGTGGGCGGTGGTCGCCGCCCGGATCGAGCCCGAGACGATCCTCGCGGCCGAAACGGTGCCGGATTGGCTTGCCTGAGGCCAGCTTCGACAAGTCGGATTGGAACGGTTAGGAACGGCGCAATTCGCCGTTCCTTTTCGTTTGAAGGCCGTGGTTCATGATCGATAGCCTGCCGCTTTTCCACCGCATCGCCGGACGCCCGGTGGTGGTAACCGGCCTCGGCGAGGCGGCCGAGGCCAAGCGCCGCCTTGTCGAGCGTGCAGGCGGGCAGGTGGTGGGCGACCTTGCGGAGGGGATCGCGCTGGGCGCGCGGATCGCCTTCATCGCCGAGGAGGACGAGGCAGCCGCGCGTGAGGGCGTAACGCAGGCGCAGAAGGCAGGGCTGCTGGTCAATGCCCCGGATCGCCCCATGCTTTGCGATTTCACGGTGCCTTCCATCCTCGACCGTTCGCCGGTTCTGCTGGCGATCGGAACCGGCGGGGCTTCGGCCGGGCTGGCCAAGCAGTTGCGTCTGCGGCTGGAGGCGCTGCTGCCGCAAACGCTGGGCGCGTTGGCGCAGGCACTGCTTGCGGCGCGCCCCGCCTTGCGCGCCCGCTTTCCGGACGCGGGCGAAAGGCGCCAGGCGCTCGATGCGGCGTTGGGGCAGGGCGGCGCGCTGGATCCGCTGGGCGATGTCGGTCCGGAGCGCGTGGCGCAATGGCTCTCGGAAGCGGACAGGCCAGTGGGCGAAACCGTCGAGATCGTGTTGCGCAGCGCGGATCCAGACGATCTAACGTTGCGCGAGGCACGCCTTCTGGGCTCCGCCGACCTTCTCCTTCACGAAGAAGGCGTACCCGCCGCCATTCTCGACCGCGCGCGCGCCGACGCCGGCCGTCGCGTCATCGGCGTGGAGGAGCGGCATGAAGAAACCGTTCGCGGCCTGCTCGTTATCCTGAGGGCCGCAGAGCAGGCGCTTAAACCCTAGAACATTCCGCCGGCGAGCGCGTCGATCGCGCCTTGCAGGATCACGGCCGCCGCGGCGGAATCGATCCGCGTCGCGCGCTTGGCCCGACTCATGTCCTGTTCCAGCAGCCCGCGCTCCGCGCCGGTGGTGGACCAGCGTTCGTCCCAAAGCAGGATCGGCAGGCCGAGCGCGCCGAGATTGCGGGCATAGGCGCGGCTCGATTGCGCGCGCGGGCCTTCGGAGCCATCCATGTTGAGCGGCAGGCCGATGACGATGCCCTTGATCGATCGCTCGCGGATCAGTTCCAGCAGCAGTTCGCGGTCGGCACCGAACTTGCCCCGTTTCAGCGTCTTGCCGGGAGAGGCGAAGCGCCAGCCCGGGTCGCAGAAGGCGGTGCCGATGGTTTGCGTACCAAGGTCCAGGCCGAGCAGCGCGCCGCCGGATTCGGGCAGGGCATCGCGATAGTCCAGCGCGCTGGTGGTGATCACTGTGCCTTCTGCCATGTCGCAACCCGTCTTTCGAAATCCGCGCGAAGGTTCGCCCAGAACAGGGTGACGTCATAGAGATGGTAGTTGTTTCCGGGAAGCACGTAGGGGCCCATGTTCAGCGCGGGAGGCGGTCCGATGTGGAGAAAGTTGTCGGGTCCGCAGGTGGCGGGCACGGTCGCTTTCGCCAGAGTGCCGCTGGCCGCGCGCGAATCGGGGCGGAATTCGGGAACCAGCGTGCCCAGGTTGGCCGCCGCATCGGCGCTGCCGCCCTCGCCTCCGGTCAGGGGATTTGTACAGAGGAACGGGCTTGCGGCTACGCTCTGCCCGTCAAGTCCGGTGCGGCGGCCGTAGGCGGTGAGCAGCATCTTCGTGTCGGCGGGATCGGCAACGGAGAGCCAGCTTGCAACGCAGCCCGTCTGTTCCGCCTTGGCACAGGCAGGCAGGCCCATCTTCGGCAGATCGTGTGCCAGCGAAACGGGCCAGCCGATCACATAGGCGGCGATCACGCGCTTGGCGAGGGGCTTGCCCGCCACGCGATCGCGCAGGACGCGGCGCAGCAGGAAAGCGCCCTGGCTGTGCCCCGCGACCACGATGGGACGGCCGCGCGGCACGCTCTCCACGAACTGGTCGAAGGCGGCAAGAACGTCCGAGAAAGCCAGGTCGATGGCGCGGTTGGCTTCGGGCGCGCCGGTGAGGAACGCGCCGATGGCCGCCTGTCGATAGCGCGGCGCATAGATATCGGCGCGGTTGAAGGGACTGGCCATGCCCTTGACGAACAGCGCCGCGCGATCCTGCGAGAAAGCGTCCGCCAGGTCGCCGTTCCAGGCGCTGCGCGCCACGAGGCTGGTGGGGTGGACGAAGAACACCGCCACCTTGAGCCGGGTTTTCGGCGTCTCCACGCCGGGCGGCAGCCAGCGCGAGGGATCGTCCGCCATGTCCGGCCGGGCGATCCACATTCCGGCGTCGCGCCAGGCCTCCGGGCCGAGTGCATCCTTCTGCGCGTATTCGACGTTCGGGACGAAGGCCAGTTCGGTCAGGTCTTCCGACCAGAGCCGCAAGGCCACGAACAGGCCGATGACGATAAGGACGAGAATGGCAATGACGTAGAGGAACTTGCGAGCCATGCTTCAAGGTCTCGCCTGCCGCGCCGCGTTGGTCAAGCGGGGTCGGCCGGGGGCGTGGCGGTCGTCTTGCCGGCGTCGCCGGGCGTACCTCGGCCATTGCGGTCCGCCTCGCGTTCCAGCCAGATCTTGATCATGGCGACCAGCGGATCGGCCAGCGCCAGTCCGAGCAGGCCGAACAGCACGCCCATGATCAGCTGCGCGGCCAGCACCAGCGCGGGTGGCAGGTCCACCGTCTTGCGCGCGATCATCGGCACGATCAGGTAGCCGTCGATCAGGTGGATCAGCACATAGACGAAGATCGTGTAGAGCCCCATCTCGTAGCCGCCGGAAAAGCCGACCAGGATCATGATCATGCCGGAAATCGGCGCGCCGATGTTGGGCAGGAACGCGAGAAGGCCGGTGATGAGGCCGAGCAGGGCGGCCATCGGCACGCCGTAGAATTGCAGCATCGCCCAGGTGAACAGGCCCTCCACGATCATGCCGATCAGGCGGCCGAACAGCAGGCGGCGCAGGGCCTGGCCCATGATTGCCACCGTGGCTTCGAAGTGATCGCGCCGCTCGATCGGCAGCATCCAGCCTACCCCGCGCCGATAGAGCCGTGGTTCCAGCGCGAAGTAGATCCCCAGCACGAGGATCAGGAACAGCGTGGTGAACACTCCGATCAGGCCGCCCACCACCCGCGTCACCTGGCCGATGCCGCCAACCGCCTCCTGCGCCATGCCCCGCAAGTCGGTGATGCGCGGCTGGATGCCGTGCGCGCGCAGCCAGGACAGCCCGTGACGGAACTGGCTTTCGATGGTCGAGGGAAGTTCGGCCGCCTGTAACGCGATCTGGCTGCCGGCGAAACGACCGACCCAGAGCAGGAACAGCATGGCCAGCAGCAGAACCAGAACGACGCAGACGCCGCGGGGCAGGGGAACCACCTTGCGCAGTACCTGGGCACCGCCGTCTATCAGCGCGCCGAACACGATGCCGCCGAAGATCACCAGCAGCGATTGCGAGAGGAATACGGTCAGCGCCAGCAGGGCTGCCATGCCGATCCAGACGAAAGCCTTGCGCGCCTCGGTGCGGATCAGCGGATCGGAAATGTCGGTGGGGCCAGCACGTTCGGCAAGATCGCTTCCCGCCTCCCGCTTCGGCCCCGACGCCATCAGCGGGACGCCTCGGACGTGTCGTTACCGCTGGGCCACGCTTTGGGGGGCTCGACCGGCGGACGCAGGCTGGTGAAGGCCCGGCCGGGACGCAGCGCGCTCCACCAGGTCAACGGGTTCCAGCCCTGGGTGCCGTCCAGCGAGAAGGTGATGAATTCCGCCCGCCCGCCGACATCGGATAGCGGAACCGGCCCGCCCAGCCCGCCATTGGGCTGGCCGAACATGTCCGTTTCGAACGGCGCGCGGCTGTCGGCCGAGCGATCGCGATCGTCGCCCATCAGGAAGACGTGGCCTTCAGGCACCTTGACCTCCGGGTAGTTGTCCAGTTCCTGGTTCAGGTAGTCGATAACCTGGTAACTGGCGCCGTTGGGCAATGTTTCACGGTAGGTCGGCATTTCGTAGACGTCCCGGCCGCTGGGCAGGCGGGTGCGGAAGCGCTCGAAGCCTTCGTAGCAGTGGCCCGGCTCGGCATCGCCTTCGCAGGTCAGCGAATCGTCGGCGGCGATGCGGACCGGAGGCTCCATCTCGCGCGGTACGAACCTGCCGTTGAGACGGATGCGGCCGTCGATCACGGCGATGCGGTCTCCGGGCAGGGCGACGACCCGCTTGATGAGGTCTGCCTTGCGGTTTCCGGGCACGACGATGACGATGTCGCCGTACTCCGGCGTGCGGCCCAGCAAACGCCAGGTGCTGCGCGGCAGGAGGTGGAAGCTGATCGAGGACCAGTTCCACCCGTAGGGGTACTTGGAAACGACCAGTCGGTCGCCCACCAACAGGCCCGGCATCATCGAGATCGAGGGAATGTAGAACGGCTTGGCGATGAAGGAATGAAATGCCAGCACGCCCAGCAGCATCAGCGCAAGGCCGCGCAATTCCTGGAACCAGTTGACCTTTTCCGCAGCCGGCTGGGCCTGTACGGGCGCCTGGCTGAGGGTCGGCTTCGGCTGTTGGATCATGTCCCGGAAATACTCGGCGGATGGGGAGAGGGGGCGCGCTTCGATGATCACGAAGGCTTGCGCCCATGGATGATCGTCCGTGAGCGTGAGGTGAACCACGGCCTCGTATCCGGCTGGAATCATGGCGTCCAGCCGCGTTTTCGCGCCGCCGGTCAGCGCCAGCGTCGGCGCGCCCGAGGGGGCGTTCACGACGCCGATGTCCTTCATGAACACGCCGGCCTTGAAGCCGGTGCCGACCGCCTTGGAGAAGGCCTCCTTGGCGGCGAAGCGCTTCGCCAGCGTGCCGGCCACGGTGTGGGGACGCCGCGCGGCCTTTGCCTGCTCCACTTCGGTGAAGACCCGCTGGAGAAAACGCGCGCCGAATCGGTCGAGCGAGTTCTGGATTCGCTCGATATTGCAGAGGTCGGAGCCGAGACCGATAATCATGAAATTTCCGGTCCTTTCAGCGAACCTCGTCCATCAACTGGCGCATTTTCCGGACGCTCGTTTCGAGCCCGCAGAATATCGCCTCACCGATAAGGTAGTGGCCGATGTTGAGTTCCGCCAGTTGCGGAATCGCAGCGATCGGCTGCACGTTCTCGTAAGTGAGGCCGTGGCCGGCATGAGGCTCTATGCCGTTCTTGGCAGCCAGCGCGGCCATATCGACGATACGGCGCAGTTCCACCGCCACCTGCTCGCCTTCGGCATGGGCATATTCGCCCGTGTGGAATTCCACGACCGGCGCGCCGAGCTTCATGGCCGCCTCGATCTGGCGCGGCTCGGGGGCGATGAACAGGCTGACGCGGATGCCCGCATCGGCAAGGCGGGCGACGATCGGTGCAAGGCGGTTGTGCTGCCCGGCCGCATCAAGCCCACCTTCGGTGGTGCGCTCCTCGCGCCGTTCGGGCACGATGCAGGCCGCATGGGGGCGGTGGCGCAGCGCGATCTCGAGCATCTCCTCGGTCGCGGCCATTTCCAGGTTGATCGGCAGCCCGGTGGCGGAGGCTACGCGTTCCAGATCCTCGTCCCGGATATGGCGGCGGTCCTCACGCAAATGCACGGTGATCCCGTCACCCCCTGCCTCGGCCACGATGCGGGCGGCGCGCGCCGGATCGGGATGCTCCCCGCCCCGCGCGTTGCGGATGGTGGCAACGTGGTCGATATTGACGCCGAGGCGCAGGCGCGCAGGGGTGAGGACGTTGGCCAAGGTCGTGAATCCCTATCTTGTGGAACCGCTCAGGCTTGTGGAACCGCTTAGGGCTGGGCGCGGCTGCCGGGCTTGATGGCGGGGGTCGCCGCCAGTTCGGCCGGCAGTTCGTCGGGCGCGTAAGTCGGGAAGTTGAGCGCCACCAGCGGGAAGAACGGCACGCCAAGGTCCACCGCGCCGGCCGACCGATCGATCAGCGAGGCGGCCGCGATCACTTCGCCGCCGGCTTCCTCGATCGCCTTGATCGCCTCACGGCTGGAGAGGCCGGTGGTCACCACGTCCTCGACCATCAGCACCTTGTCGCCGGGTTCGAGGCTGAAGCCGCGACGCAGTTCGAACGTGCCGGTCGGCCGCTCCACGAACATCGCGTCGACCTGGAGCGCACGGCCCATTTCCTGGCCGATGATCACGCCGCCCATGGCCGGCGATACGACCTTGTCGATGGCCTTGCGAATATCGTGGGGGAGTTTTGCGGCGAGCGCCACGGCGAGTCGCCCGGCACGGTCCGGGTTCATCAAAACCCGTGCGCACTGGAGGTAGTAGGCGCTGTGCCGACCCGACGAAAGCAGGAAATGCCCTTCAAGCAAGGCCTTGCTGGCGCGGAACTCGGCGAGGACTTCTTCTTCCTGCATCGGGGGGTAATCCTTTGGTGCAAATTGCAATGTTCTGGCGGAGCGGGATGGCCTTCCGCGTCAAAAATCCCCTAGAGGCGCTTGAGACGGGCGGCAAGGCCGCGTATAGCCCCTTGTCAACGGGGGCAAAAAGCCTCCGCAATAGGGGTGCGCGCTTGGGAGGCGACTCACTTGCGCGATCAAAAGAAAACGGAAGCGCTGTAACCATGATATTGGGCAAAACCGTTCCTACTTTGGGCGAGGCTGCGAAGGCTCTCGGTCTGTATTCTGTTGCTACAGTGGCGTTTTCGTCGGTTCTGGCAGTACCTTCGGCATTCGCGGCGCCTGCCGCAGAGGCAGCGGGCACGGCAGCGGCTACCGGCAGCTATACGCCGATGAAGCCGACGCTGGGCATCGGCATGCCGGTGGAAGGCGGCGTCGGGCTTCAGCAGCAATTTTCCAAGCTCGGCGAATATGGCGAATGGATCCATGACGGCGTGCTGATGCCGATCATCACGGTGATCACGCTTTTCGTGCTGCTGCTCCTGGTGATCATCGTGGTGCGCTACAACCGCCGCGCCAATCCGGTTGCCTCGAAGACCAGCCACAATACCGTGCTCGAAGTGGTATGGACGCTGGTGCCGGTGCTGATCCTGATCGGTATCGCGGTGCCCTCGATCGATCTCATCGCCAAGCAGTACAAGCCTGCTCCCAAGGGTGCGCTGACCATCAAGGTCACCGGCAACCAGTGGTTCTGGACTTACGGCTACCCGGACAACGGGGATTTCGAGGTCGTCTCGAACATGCTCAACCTGCCGGGCCAGCCGACCATCAACAATGGCGTGCGCGAAGTGGGTTCCAAACCCTGGGACGGCCCCTCGCACCTGGAAGTCGACAACCGCATGGTCGTGCCGGTGGGTGAACCGATCCGGCTCCAAATCACCGCGGCCGACGTGATCCACTCGTTCGCCGTGCCCTCGCTGTGGTTCAAGCTGGACGCCGTGCCCGGCCGCATCAACGAGAAGGTGCTGCTGGTGGAAAAGCCCGGCGTCTATTACGGCCAGTGCTCCGAACTTTGCGGCGCCAAGCACGGCTACATGCCGATCGCGGTAGAGGCGCTGCCCCGTGCGCAATACGATGCCTGGGTTCTGACCCACGCCGGCGGCGTGATCGACGGTCAGAAGGCTGCCGCCGCGCCTACCACCGCGGCCCCTGCCGCAGTCGCCACGGAAGAAGCGTCGGAGGCTCCGGCCGCCGATGCGACTGCCGCAGCTACCGCCGAATAAGCGCGAATCGAAGGACAGGGCCCTACCATGGCAACCACCGTTCCCGAGCATTTCCAGGGCAATGTGGATCACCACGCCCATTCAGATCACGACCATAAGCCGAGCTTCTTCGCACGCTGGTTCATGTCAACCAATCACAAGGACATCGGCACGATGTACCTGATCTTCGCGATCTTCGCGGGGATCATCGGCGGCCTGTTCTCGGGCATGATGCGCGTCGAACTGGCCGAACCCGGCATCCAGTACCTGGATATCTTCGCCCGCTGGTTCGGCGCGACCAATCCGGATTTCAACTCCACGCTGCATGTCTGGAACGTCCTCATCACGGCCCACGGCCTGATCATGGTGTTCTTCATGGTCATGCCGGCGATGATCGGCGGCTTCGGCAACTGGTTCGTGCCGCTGATGATCGGCGCGCCGGACATGGCCTTCCCGCGCATGAACAACATCTCGTTCTGGCTGACCGTGGCAGGCTTCATCTCGCTGCTGTGCTCCGCCTTCGTGCCCGGCGGCACCGGGCTCGGCGCCGGCACCGGCTGGACGGTCTATGCGCCGCTCTCCACCAGCGGCTCGCCTGGGCCGGCCGTGGACTTCGGCATCTTCGCGCTGCACCTTTCCGGTGCGGGCTCGATCATGGGCGCCATCAACTTCATCACCACGATCTTCAATATGCGTGCTCCTGGCATGACCATACACAAGATGCCGCTCTTCGTGTGGTCGATGCTGGTCACCGCCTTCCTGCTGCTGCTCTCGCTGCCGGTCCTGGCCGCGGCGATCACCATGCTGCTGACCGACCGCAACTTCGGCACCACCTTCTTCGATCCTTCGGGCGGCGGCGATCCGGTGCTCTACCAGCACCTGTTCTGGTTCTTCGGTCACCCCGAAGTCTACATCATGATCCTGCCCGGCTTCGGCATCATCTCGCAGATCGTCTCGACCTTCTCGAAGAAGCCGGTCTTTGGATATCTCGGCATGGCCTATGCCATGGTCGCGATCGGCGTGGTCGGTTTCATCGTCTGGGCGCACCACATGTACGCCACTGGCATGTCGGTGAACACGAAGATGTATTTCACCGCAGCCACCATGGTCATCGCAGTGCCTACCGGCGTGAAGATCTTCTCGTGGATCGCGACGATGTGGGGCGGTTCGCTGGAGTTCAAGAGCCCGATGGTCTGGGCCCTGGGCTTCATCTTCCTCTTCACCGTCGGCGGCGTGACCGGCGTGGTGCTGGCCAACGGCGGCGTCGACGACGTCCTGCACGACACTTACTACGTCGTCGCGCATTTCCACTACGTGCTCTCGCTGGGTGCCGTCACCGCGCTCTTCGCCGGGTTCTACTACTGGTTCCCGAAGATGAGCGGCCGGATGCATTCCGAGTTCCTCGCCCATGTCCACTTCTGGATCTTCTTCGTCGGCGTGAACATGATCTTCTTCCCGATGCATTTCCTCGGGCTGCAGGGCATGCCGCGTCGCTATCCGGACTATGCGGAAGCCTACCAGCACTGGAACCACGTCGCGACGATCGGCTACATGGTCATGGCGAGCAGCCTGGTGATCTGGTTCATCAACATCGCCTACGCCTACCTCGCCGGCCGCAAGGCGGAGGACAGCTACTGGGGCGAAGGCGCGACCACGCTGGAATGGACGCTGACCAGCCCGCCGCCGTTCCACCAGTTCGAGACGCTGCCGGTGATCGAGGAAGCGGCTCACCATTGATCGACGTTCCGCCCCGGATCACCTCCGGGGCGGCGCTCGATTTGCAAGGATCTCGCTTTTCGGGGCTTTGCGGGTTTACGAGGGCAGGTGTATGGGCCCAGCCATCATGACGACAACGAGTCCCTCCCAAGCCGCCTCCCTGCCGGCCGACTGGCGCGATCTCCTCGCGCTGACCAAGCCGCGGGTGATGAGTCTTGTCATCTTTACCGGCCTTTGCGGCCTGCTGGCCGCGCCCGAGCGGATCAATCCGGTCATCGCCTTCACGGCGATCCTCTGCATAGCCATGGGTGCCGGCGGTGCCGCCGCGCTCAACCAGTGGTGGGAGGCCGATCTCGACGCCGGGATGAAGCGCACGTCCAAGCGACCGCTGCCGCAGGGCCGCCTCGACCGCACCACCGCGCGCGATTTCGCGGGTGTGCTCTGCGCCGTGTCGGTGTTCCTGATGGGTTTCGCCGTCGGCTGGCTGCCCGCCGCGATCCTGGCGATCTCGATCATCTACTATGCGGTGATCTATACGATCTGGCTCAAGCCGCGCACGCCGCAGAACATCGTCATCGGCGGCGGCGCCGGCGCCTTCCCGCCGTTGATCGGCTGGGTGGCGGTGACCGGCCATGTCACGCTGATGCCGGTGCTGCTCTTCGCCATCATCTTCTTCTGGACGCCGCCGCACTTCTGGGCGCTCGCGCTCTTCGTGAAGAGCGACTACGCAAAAGTCGGCATCCCGATGATGCCGGTCGTAGCGGGGGAGAAGGCGACGCGCCAGCAGATCCTGATCTACGCCGTCCTGCTGCTCCCGCTTTCGGTACTGCCCTGGTGGATCGGCGGAACCGGCGCGATCTACGGTGTTTCGGCCATTGCCCTTTCCACGCTGTTCCTGGCGCTCTCGATCCGTGTCGGCCTGCGCGAGCGCAGCGGCGCGGAAGACACGATGAAGCCGGAAAAGCAGCTGTTCGCCTATTCAGTGCTCTACCTCTTCGCACTCTTCGCCGTGCTGGTGGTGGACCGCTTCATCGTCCTTTAGAAAGTCTCGGCATGAACGACGTCCAGCAGCCCGATCCCCGCACGCCGGAAGAGATTCGCCGTAGCCGCAACCGGGTGCTGGCGCTCAGCCTGGCGAGCTTCGTGGTGCTGGTGTTCTTCATTTCGATCGCGAAGATGAGCTGATGGTCCAGGCCGTCGCCCCTTCCGCCCACCCTTCGAGCCGGAGCAACCGCCGGGTCGGTTTCATCGCCCTGTCGATGGCTTTGTTGATGCTGGGTCTCGGTTACGCCTCGGTGCCGCTCTACCGCATCTTCTGCCAGGTGACCGGCTACGGCGGCACCACCCAGCGCGCCGACGAGGCGAAGGCGGCCGGCGTGCAGGTCACCGACAAGACGATGTCGATCCGCTTCGACGCCAATGTCGAGCGGGGCATGAACTGGCAGTTCAAGCCGCTCCAGCGCACCGACACGGTGACCATCGGCGAGCGGGACATGGCGCTTTTCTGGGCTAAAAACGATTCCGACAAGGTGATCACCGGAACCGCCAGCTTCAATGTCGAGCCCGAGCAGGCCGCTCGGTTCTTCAACAAGATCCAGTGTTTCTGCTTCACCGAGCAGACGCTCCAGCCCGGCGAGGCGGTGAAGATGCCGGTGATCTACTACGTCGATCCGGCGATCCTGAACGACCCCGACAACAAGGACGTCGAACAGATCACGCTGAGCTACACGTTCCATGTCACCAGCGTCTCGGATGCAAAGACACTGGACCACGATCGAACGGGCGGTTAAGTCCCCGTACGGGAAACAAATCACGGGGGGAGTATTACCCCACCGGAAGAATCGAACACGAAGTTTCGAGAACGGGGACGAAGGCACCATGGCCGGTACCAAGAATCACGATTACCACATTCTTCCGCCGGACATCGCGCCGCTGGCGACCACGATCGGTGCCTTGACCTTCACGTCGGGCATGGTGCTGTTCATGCACGACATGGCGGGCGGCAAGTTCGTGCCCTGGCTGGGCCTGGCGATCCTGATCGCCGCGATGTTCATGTGGTTCTCGAAGATCATCAAGGAAGCCCACGCAGGCGATCACACGCCCGTGGTGCAGCTTCACCAGCGCTATGGGATGATCCTGTTCATCGCTTCGGAAGTGATGTTCTTCGTCGGCTGGTTCTGGGCTTTCTTCGATTTCTCGCTGTTCCCCTCGACCCTGGCCGAATCGGTCGGTGGGCAGTGGCCGCCCAAGGCGATCGAGGCGGTCATGGACCCCTTCGACCTGCCGCTGCTCAACACGCTGATCCTGCTCTGCTCGGGCACCACCGTCACCTGGGCGCACCATTCGCTGATCCACGGCGACCGTGACGGGCTGAAGAAGGGCCTCTGGGCAACGATCCTGCTGGGCGTGCTGTTCTCGTGCATCCAGGCCTACGAGTATATCCACGCGCCGTTCCCCTTCGGCCAGAACACCTACGGCTCGGCGTTCTACATGGCGACCGGCTTCCACGGGTTCCACGTCATCGTCGGCACCATCATGCTGATCGTCTGCCTGAAGCGTACCTACAACGGCGACTTCACGCCGCGCCAGCATTTCGGCTTCGAGGCCGCGGCCTGGTACTGGCACTTCGTCGACGTGGTGTGGCTGTTCCTGTTCGTGGCCGTCTATGTCTGGGGCGGCTGGGGCTATCCCACGCACTGAGGGCCGTGCACGAGCGCCCACCAACCGGGGCGCTCACCACCCGGTTCGAGAAGCCAAGGTTCCAGAGAGGGCAGCCGCATGCCGGTCTGCCCTCTTTCCTTTTGAAGCGTCCAAGGAAAGCCATGCGCCGATTTCCCATCCTTGCCACCCTGCTGGTCCTGATCGCGGTAGGCGCGATGATCGCCCTGGGCTTCTGGCAGATCGGCCGCCTTCATGAGAAGGAAGCCTTGCTGGCGCACTATGCCGATGCTCGGGGGCGGGCGGAGGAAGTCGATTGGCCGCGCGACGCCAAGGGTCAGGCGGGCTTGCTCTACCGCCACGCCCTGCTCGATTGCGTCACGGTCAACGGGCGTTCGAGCATCGCCGGACGCAATGCCAAGGGCGAATCGGGCGCGGCGCAGACCGCCGACTGCACTCTGGCAGACGGGACCAAGGCGCTCGTGGTGCTCGGATGGTCTCGGTTGCCGATGGCGGCGGGCGGCTGGAACGGCGGAGAAGTCCGCGGCGTGATCGCGCCCGGTCCGAGGCTGGTGGCATCGCCGCCGCTTGCCGGGCTGGATGCCAATGCCGCTCCCGACCCCGCAGAAATCCCGAACAACCACTTTGCCTATGCGGTGCAGTGGTTTGTCTTCGCCGCGACAGCGCTTGTCATCTATGGGCTGGCGGTGAGACGGCGGCGCAAGTCCTGAACTGCTCCCGCCATTTCGCTTCACACGGCTTTAGGAATTGTTCTCGCCAAACCCCAACGACAGGCTTTTCATTTCGCGCCCCTGCGGCTAACCGCGCCTCCATGGACTATATCAGCACCCGCGGCAGCGCACCGGCGCTCGATTTCGAAGGCGCAACGCTCGCCGGACTCGCTTCGGACGGCGGCCTTTACGTGCCGCGTGAGTGGCCGCGCTTTTCGGCGGACGAGATCGCCGCAATGGCGGGCCTGCCCTATGCAGAGCTGGCCGCGAAGATCATGTTCCCCTTCGTCAAGGGCAGCCTGACCTATGACCGCCTGCTGGAACTGACCACCCAGGCCTACGGCCGCTTCGCGCACAAGGCGGTGACGCCGCTGAAGCAGCTGGACGATCAGCAGTGGGTGCTGGAGCTGTTCCACGGCCCAACGCTGGCGTTCAAGGACGTGGCGCTGCAACTGCTGGGCCTGCTGTTCGAGGAATTTCTCGGCCGTTCGGAGCGTAACCTCACCATCGTCGGCGCAACCTCGGGTGACACAGGCTCGGCGGCGATCGACGCGGTGGCGGGCCGTGCCAAGGTCGATATCTTCATGCTGCACCCCAAGGGCCGCGTGTCCGACGTGCAGCGCCGCCAGATGACCACGGTGCTGGCGCCCAACGTCCACAACGTAGCCATCGACGGCTCGTTCGACGACGCGCAGGCCACCGTGAAGCGCATGTTCAACGACAAGGCGATGACCGACCGCTTCGCCATCGGCGCGGTGAACTCGATCAACTGGGCGCGCCTGATGGCGCAGGTGGTCTACTACTTCGCCGCCGGGCTCCAACTGGGCGCGCCGCACCGCAAGGTCGCCTTCTCGGTGCCGACCGGCAACTTCGGAGACGTTTTCGCCGGCTATGTCGCGGCGCAAATGGGCCTTCCGGTCGAGAAGCTGATCGTCGCCACCAATGTGAACGACATCCTCCATCGCGCGCTGGCCGATGGCGACTATTCGCAGGGCACCGTCACGCCGACCGCCGCGCCCTCGATGGATATCCAGGTCTCGTCGAATTTCGAACGCCTGCTGTTCGATCTGGGTGGCCGCGACGGCAAGGCACTGTCCGAGCAGATGGCCGGGTTCGAGGCGACCAAGGCGATGCAGCTCACCAACGCACAGCGCGAGGGCGCTTCGGCATTGTTCTCCTCCGCCCGCACCGATGCCGACGAAATGGCCTCGACCATCCGCTGGGCCTGGGAGAACTGCGGCGAACTGATCGATCCGCACACCGCCTGCGGCCTTTTCGCGGCCCGCACCGCCGGTATCGACGCGAGCATCCCGGTCGTCACGCTGGCAACCGCGCATCCGGCCAAGTTCCCCGACGCCGTCGAACGTGCCACCGGCCAGCGCTCCGGCCTGCCCGCGCGCGTGGGCGACTTGTTCGAGCGCGAGGAAAAGTGCGTCGAGCTGACCGGGGATTACGAATCGATCGCCAATTTCGTGGCCCAGCACGCGAGCCCGAAGATCTGATGGCTCGCCTGGAAACCCAACCCGTCATCCTCGCCGGAGAGGGCTGGGACGATTACGGCCTTGTCGATTCGGGCCACGGCCGCAAGCTGGAGCGCTACGGCGACTACCGCTTCGTGCGCCCCGAACCGCAGGCGATGTGGACCCCGCGCCTCGAAAACTGGGACGCGCACGGTGAGTTCGTGCCCGGCTCGGACGAGGACGGCGGTGGCAGGTGGCTGTTCGACAAGCCGGTGCCGCGCGAAGGCTGGCCGCTGGCGTGGAACGAGGTCAGCTTTACCGCTCAGTGTACCCCGTTCCGCCATCTCGGATTCTTCCCGGACATGGCGCCGGTGTGGGACTGGATGCGCGAGATGCTCGCGGGCCGCGACGACGCCAATACGCTGAACCTGTTCGGCTATACCGGCGTCGGCACGCTCGCGCTTTCGGCGCATGGCCCGGTCACCCATGTCGATGCCTCGAAGAAATCGGTCGGCCAGGCGCGCGAGAACGCGGCACTGGCCGGGCTGGAGGATCGCCCGGTCCGCTGGCTGATCGACGATGCCGCCAAGTTTGCCGCGCGCGAAGTGCGCCGCGGCAAGCGCTATGACGGCATCATCCTCGATCCGCCGAAGTTCGGCCGCGGCCCTACGGGAGAGACCTGGCGTCTGGAGGAAAACCTCCCCGGCCTGCTTGCCGATTGCCGCCAGCTTCTGGACGGCGACAGCAAGTTCCTGTTCCTCACCGTCTATGCCGTGCGCATGTCCTCGCTGGCGCTGGCCGGCCTGATGGAAGAGCTGTTCCGCGACCTGCCAGGTACGATCGAGCATGGCGACCTTTCCGTCCGCGAAGACGCAGAAGGCCGCCTCCTGCCGACGGCAATCTTCGCGCGCTGGCGCAATAACGGCTAAGGCGCGCTCCATGACCGATTCGCTCCTTCTCGAAGTCGCCGATTTCGAACACGACGTTCTCACCGGGATCTACTCGGAAGAGACCGGCAAGCCGCAGCCGCTGCGCTTCACCATCCAGGTCTCGATGAAGCCGATCGAGCGCTACACGCCCGATACGCCGCTGACCGAGAGCAAGAACTACATGGACCTCAAGTTCGCGGCCAGCGAAGCGCTGCCGCAGGGCGTCCATTTCAAGCTGATCGAGGCCGTGGCCGATCACGTCTGCGAGACTCTGTTCCTCCAGGACACGCGGATCACGGCGGTGACGGTGAAGATCGTCAAGCTCGCCATTGCCGAGGCGGGCGAGAAGATCGGCATCACGCTCACCCGGCAGCGCCGATAAGCCATGATCCTGCGCGTCGGACCGCTTGCGGAAAGCCCGCTCGATGCCGCCGCGCAGTTCCATGCCGAAGTCCTGCCCGAGATTCGCGGCGCGCTTGCGGGGACGGCGCACCTGACCCTCGTGTTCGCGCCCGCCGGGCACGGCCATCGCGGCTGGCGACTGGCGGCGGTGCAGGAACTGGCCCGCCATCACGCTCCCGCGCGGATCAACGCCGTGGCCGGCACGCGGGAAGAAGCCTTCGTGGCGGCGGCGGAATGGCTGGCGCAGGCCGAAGGCATCACCGGGCAGTACCTTGGCCTTGATGAAACCGGTGCGGGGAGCGTAGTATCCCCGCAGCAATGAGCACCACTTCGCCTCTCGTGGACCAGTTCCGCCGCCGCATCACCTACCTGCGGCTGTCGGTGACCGATCGCTGCGACTTGCGCTGTGCCTATTGCATGCCTGAGCGCATGACCTTCCTGCCGCGCAAGGACGTGCTCACGCTCGACCAACTTCACGATCTGTCGCTGGGCTTCATCGCCCGCGGGGTGACCAAGCTGCGCCTCACCGGTGGAGAGCCGCTGGTGCGGCGCGACATGATCGAACTGGTCCACGCCCTGGGCCGCAAGCTGGGCGATGGCCTGGAAGAACTGACCCTCACCACCAATGGCACGCGTCTGGGCGAATTCGCCGAAGCGCTTGTTGCGGCAGGGGTACGGCGCATCAACGTCTCCCTCGATACGCTCGATCGCGCGATGTTTCACAAGCTGACCCGACGCGATTCGCTGCCGCAGGTGCTGGAAGGCCTGGCGGCGGCAAAGGCGGCCGGGCTTCGGGTGAAGCTGAACACGGTGGCGCTGAAGGACCTCAATCAGGCGGAGATTCCCGAACTCGTCGGCTGGGCGCATGGCCAGGGCTTCGATGTCACGCTGATCGAGGTGATGCCGCTGGGTGAAGTGGAGGAAGACCGCTTCGATCATTACCTGCCGCTTTCGGAAGTTCGCGCCGACCTGGAACGGCGCTGGACGCTTGACCCCAGCACACACCGTACCGGCGGCCCGGCACGCTATTTCGACGTGGCGGAGACGGGCGGCAGGCTGGGGCTGATCACCCCGCTCACCCAGAACTTCTGCGAGGGCTGCAATCGCTTGCGCGTAACCGCCACCGGCCAGCTTTTCGCCTGCCTCGGCGGAAACGAACAAGTGGACCTGCGCGCCGCGCTGCGCAGCGAAAACCCCGCCACAGCTCTCGATGCCGCGCTCGACACTGCAATGCGGATCAAGCCCGAGCGCCATCATTTCGCCATCGACCGGCGCGGCGAGCAGCCGGCGCTCTCGCGGCACATGTCCATGACCGGCGGCTGACGGGATGGCGTTGCAACTCGTGTTCCTGGGGCGGCTGGAGGATATCGCCGGCAGCGCCAGCCGGGAGGTTCCTTTCGCACCTTCGCTGGCGGCGGTCGTCGCGTCGCTCGAAGGGGAACTTGCCCAGGCGCTCGAAGGATCGCGCATCCGCCATGCCGTGAACGGAGCGCTGGTGCAGGGCGATGCGGTTTTGCGCGATGGCGACGAAGTGGCGTTCCTGCCTCCCGTTTCGGGCGGCTGAGATGAGCGCCGATGTCCGTCTTCTTGCCGAACCGTTCGATCCGGCGGAAATCCTGCGCAGCTTCACCGCCGGTCTGCCGGGGGCGGGTGGCATCGTCAGCTTTCTCGGGCAGGTTCGTGCGGGAGGGGGTGTGGAAGCGCTGGAACTGCGGCATTACGAGCCGCTGACATGGCCGGCCATGCGCGAACTCGCCGCGCGGATCACGGGGCGCTGGTCGCTGGACGGACTGATCGTGATCCACCGCAGCGGCACGATGCTGCCGGGCGAACCCATCGTTTTCGTCGCGGCCGCCGCGCGCCACCGCCGCGACGCCTTCGCGGCGGCCGACTTCGCGATGGATCATCTCAAGAGCGAATCGTGGTTCTGGAAGCGCGAGAAAGTGGCCGGTGCGTGGCGCTGGATCGAACCGCGCGACCAGGATATCGAGGATCTCGCGCGCTGGGCGTGAATCCCGGAACAAATTTCCACCTGTCGGCGGCGATTTTTGACCGGCGTCAAATCTTTCCCGCACAGGCTCCGCTCATGGGGGGCGCAGAAGACAGCGATCCCGCCGCGCGTATCGGGGCAGTTTCACGCAAAGCGGATCGAATCTTCGAGCGGAGGGCCGGTGACAGGCGGGGAGACCATGCAGGCCCTCGTGCTTCCCGTGCTGATCCGTGGGATGAGGGCCGGTGTTCGCCGTCGCTCGCCGCCCGGGGCGTTCGCCTCCTGATCGACGACCTGGGCCGGGGGGCTTTCAGGCGCGATCCGTCCGCTTGGAGAACCCCTCCCCCGACCGGGGAGGGGTTTTTCTCATCAGGACTTCAGGCGGGCATCCAGCGCGGTGACGACGTCGTTCTGCGTACTGACCAGCCCCTGCACCTGGCTGCGCGCGGTATCGATGGCGAGCGCGCTGGGCGATTCTTCCACCGGTTCGGACTGACGGGCATCGGCATAGAGCGAATCGAGGTCGGCCAGCGCCGCCACGGCCCTGTCGCGGCTGGCCTGGAGCGCGGCCACGGCCACTTGCGCGGAAATCCACGAATCGCTCGTCCGCGATGCACCGGCCGCAGTGGAGACGGCGCGCTCCGCTGCGGGCCGTTTCCCGGCGAACTGCTTGTCCGCATCGCGCGCTACCGCCACCAGGCCATCGATTCGGGTGGAAAGGTCGGCGGTCGGCGGCGGCATCGGCACCGGAGCGGGCTGCGGTTCTGCCGCGGCGGGCATCGCACTGCGCTCGACGTCGCGATAGGCGAGGGAGGGGTAGCTTCCGGCCGTGGAGCAGGCCGCGAGGCCGACGGGCAGGAGCAGCGTGAGGAAACGGGCTTTTGCGCGGATCATGCCTGTGCCATAGCACGTCGCCGTCCAATCGCGAGCGTCAATCGGCCGAAGCCGGAACGTTCATAAATGGGTTTCGTGGCAGAACCGCGTCACTCCTTGGTTGACACGAATCGGCCGCTGGACTAACGGCACCCTTCTTTCCGGTACCCCGTGAAAACGGGAATGCCGGCGCGTCGCCCGCAAGGCTCCACGGTTCCTTCCTGGACCAGAGCGGCCGGGGCAGAGTTGTTTCGGCCTGTTTAGGGCTCATTGATATTAGGTAAGGGCACCATGTTCGCAGTTGTGCGCACGGGCGGCAAGCAATACCGGGTTGCCGCCGGAGACAAGATCGCGGTTGAAAAGCTGGCTGGTGAAGCCGGTGAGACCATCACGCTGGGCGACGTTCTGCTCGCCGGCAACGAAGGCGAAGTCGCCGACGCCTCGAAGATCACGGTTTCGGCCGAGATCATCGCACAGGCCAAGAGCGAAAAGGTCGTGGTGTTCAAGAAGCGCCGCCGCCACAACTATCGTCGCAAGAACGGCCACCGCCAGCAGATGACTCTGCTGCGCATCGTGTCCGTCGCCTGAGCCAAAGATCGGAAGGACTGAGCAATGGCACATAAGAAAGCAGGCGGTTCGTCGCGCAATGGTCGCGACTCTGCGGGCCGCCGCCTTGGCGTCAAGAAGTTCGGCGGTCAGGAAGTGATCGGCGGCAACATCATCATCCGTCAGCGCGGCACCCGCGTGTATCCGGGCGTGAACGTCGGCATCGGCAAGGATCACACCTTGTTCGCGCTTGCCGAAGGTCGCGTGCGTTTCCACGATGGCAAACTCGGCCGTAAGTACGTGTCGGTAGATGCCATGGCAGAAGCCGCCGAATAATCGGATGGTCGATAAAAGGGCCATCCTGACGGGATGGCCCCGCCGATCTTTCTGAGGTCGGCTGAACGAGGGAGAGGGGCCAGCCCGTCTCCCTCTTTTCGTGTCTCCCTCCCGCATGGCGCAACCGTCTCGACGAGCGACTAACCCGTACAATTCGTTACGAATTTGCGGGGATATTTCAGGCTCTTCGGACGTTGTGCGTAATCGCAATGTCACGCGCAAATCGTATGGAAGCGCGGGGCGGATGAGTGGAGATACTCTATGTTCGTTCGCAGCGAACGGCTGTTTCTGCGGCCCGGCTGGCCCGAGGACCAGGATGAACTCCTGGGTCTGATCGCCGACGAAAGCGTCGTGCGCAACCTGACGCGCGCGCCCTGGCCCTATACCGGCGAAGATGCCCGGCGCTTCCTCGATGCGCCGCAGGACATGATGCTGCCGCGCTTCCTCATCACCCAGCCCGGCGCGCATGGGACGCGGATCATCGGCTGCATCGGCCTGTCGGTTCTCGAAGGCCAGACGAACCTCGGCTATTGGATCGCCCGCGACCAGTGGGGGCAGGGTTTCGCCAGCGAAGCCGTGCGCGCGGTTCTCTCACTGGCGCGCGCGATCGGTCACAAGCGGATCGTCGCCAGCCATTTCGTCGACAACCCGGCTTCGGGTCGCGTCCTGGAGAAGAGCGGCTTCCGTCCGACCGGCGTGGTAGCCGAGCGGTTCAGCGAAGGCCGTGGCGCAAGTTGTCTGTCGCATGAATATGCGGTGGACCTCGATTCGCCGGTCAATTGCGACGACGATTTTCCCAAGACCCGTCTCGGCGGCACGCAGAACCTCGCCTCCCGACGCGCGGCCTGATTTCACATCCCTGTCCGTCCCGGTTCGGCGGACAGGGGTGATGCGGCGTTTCCCTTGAAAACGAGCGATTTTCGTCCGTGAGCGGGGCTTGCTGGAAGAGTCGTGCTTGGCCGCCTCGAACGTGGCCTTGCCGCACCAAAACCTGCCGCCCCAAACTACCGTAGCAAAACTCGTGCAAAGCAACTGGCTTTGTGCATAGTATGGGGCGCGGAAATAATAAAAACGGAGAACTGGCCGATGTTCGTCCGCACGGAGAGACTGTTTTTGAGGCCCGGCTGGCCGGAAGATGTCGATGAGCTTGTCGACGCGATTTCCGACGAGGCGGTACAGCGTAACCTGGGCGTGGGCGAACTGCCGCGTTCCACCCATGCTATGCGCGATTATCTGACCAGACCACGCGATCCGCGCCTGCCCCACTTCTTCATGTACCTGCGGACCCCCGGTGGCCCCAAGCTGGTGGGCGGCATCGGCCTTGGCCGAATCGAGGACGACGTGGAACTGGGCTACTGGATCGCGCCGTCGCATCGCGGGCGGGGCTTCGCCCGCGAGGCGGTGCGGGCGGTTCTGGCGCAGGCGCGAACGCTGGGGCATCGGCGCGTGGTTGCAAGCCACTTCGCCGACAATCCGGCCACCCGCAACGTGCTGGAGGAAACCGGTTTTGCCGACAGCGGCACCGAGCGCGAGCGTTTCAGCCAAGGGCGCGGTATGCCGGTGCGGGCGCGGATCTATGTCGCCAATCTAGAAGCGATGCCGTTCCAGTATGCGGCGCGGGACTTGTCGCTTCAGGCCTGAAGGTCGAGCCATTTGGGCGCGAGCGTCGGATCGATGTCGTCCACGCGCAGATGGTCGATGGCGAAGCCGAGTTCGGGATAGGCCGCGCGCTGCCGCTTCTCGTCCGAACGGGCCAGCGGCACCACGATCAGGCGGCGGTTGACCTTCTGCCGCCAGTTCATGCGCGCGGTGTTTTCCTGCCCGACGTAGCAGCCCTTGGTGAAGCTGACGCCGTTCAGCTCGACCGCATTGCACTCCAGCCAGAGCGTCTCGCCATCGCCCAGCTCCGCGCGGCCTTCGGGAACGCCCATGGCCAGGCGATGGGCCCGCCACGCCGCGTCCGCGCCTTTGGCTTCCGAGGGATCGGTGGAATCGATCGGCGCGATCCAGCGTTCGCCCAGACCATGATGGCGAGGGTCCGGTGCGGCACCGTCGCCGGTGTGGGGCCGCCAATGCACCGCCAGCGAAGTGTCGCGCGCGATGTCGATGGCGCGGCGAAGGCGGTACATCGACAGACGCTTGATCAAGGCATCGGCGGCATCGGCCTCGCAGTCTATCAGGATAGTCTTGCCGCCCGGCCAGACGATGAAGTCGAACAGCGCCTTGCCCTGCGGGGAAAGCAGCGCGGCCCAGGCGGGCAGCACGCCCTGCACGTCGGCGGTGACGAGGCCTTGCAGGAACGCGGCGACGTCTTCGTTCGAATCAGGGCGGGGGGAAAGCCGGATAACGGCGCGGTCGAACAGGCGGCTTGCAGTCATGGCCGATAAGTGGGGCAGCGCCGGGGCCTGCGCAAGTGCCCGATTGGCAAGCGCGTCCGCCCATCAGGTACAGCGGGTCAGGCGATCGCGTATTTCGTCCAGTACCCGGACGGCGGCGGGGCCGGCCAGGGTAGCCTTTCAGCTTAGTTGAACATTTCGATCTATTTTATCCCAATTATCCGGAGGCCTTGCAAGGGTTAGAGGAGAGGCAAGCAAGCCGCACCATGTGCGGCACAATTAAGTTAGCCGCACTGTGTGCGAAGGGCCAAGGAGGGCCACATGATCGAAGTCCGTCCCTTTGACAGCCTCGGAGCCGCCGACCATGGCTGGCTCGATGCCCATCATCATTTCTCCTTCGCCGACTATCACGATCCGGCCCGCACCAACTGGGGGCGGCTGCGGGTGTGGAACGACGACACCATCGGCCCGCGCTCGGGCTTTCCGTCGCATCCGCATCGCGACATGGAGATCATCACTTACGTCCGCAGCGGTGCGATCACCCACCAGGACAGCCTCGGCAACAAGGGCCGAACCGGTGCGGGCGACGTGCAGGTGATGAGCGCGGGCACCGGCATCGTCCATTCCGAGTTCAACCTGGAGGACGAAGCCACCACGCTGTTCCAGATCTGGATCCTGCCCGATCATCGCGGCGAGGCTCCGGGCTGGGGCGCCCGGCCGTTCCCCAGGGACGATCGCGCCGGTCGCTTCGTGACTCTGGCCAGCGGCATGGCCGGTGACGAGGACGCCCTGCCGATCCGCGCCGACGCCCGCGTGCTGGGCGCCACGGTCAAGGCGGGCGATACGGTTGCTTACGAAACCGACCGGGGGCGTCACCTCTATCTGGTTTCCGCGAAGGGCCGCATCCGCGTGGGTGACGCCGAAGCGCAGCCGCGCGACGGCGTGGCGATCACCGGGCTCGACACCATTACCGTTACCGCCATCGAGGACGCCGAACTCGTCCTGGTGGACGCGGCCTGAAATTTCTCTCTCCCGACATCTCATCATCCAAGGAAATCGACATGACCGGACGTACTGCCCATCCCAAGGTCGAAAAGCTGATCGTCAATCGCTGGTCGCCACGCGCTTTCGACGGCACCGAGATTCCGCAGGAAGACCTCGACGTGATCTTCGAGGCCGCCGGCTGGGCGCCTTCGGCTTACAACGTGCAGCCTTGGACCTTCCTCTACGCGAAGAAGGGCGATGCCAACTGGGACCTGCTGCTCTCGCAGCTGATCGAGTTCAACCAGAGCTGGGCCAAGGACGCTTCGGCGATCGTCTACGTCGTTTCCGATAGCCAGATGCGCTCGGAAAAGGGCAATTCGGACAATCACAGCCATAGCTTCGATGCCGGCGCGGCATGGGCTCTGGCCGCGCTCCAGGCGCAGGCCCTTGGTTACCACACCCACGGCATGACCGGTCTGAAGTTCGGCGAGGCCGAAAAGGCCCTCGGCATCCCCGCCGACCATCGCCTCGAAGCCGCCTTCGCCATCGGCCGCATGGGCGACAAGAGCCAGCTTCCCGAGTTCCTGCAGGAGCGCGAGGTCGCCTCCAACCGCAAGCCGGTGGCCGAAATCGCCAAGGCGGGCACGTTCGTGTGACCAAATCGGGCGTCTGACGAAATCGGGCGTTCCGGCCCCTTCCCCCTCCCTGTCGCCGGAACGTCTCATGGCCCGGTCCGCCTTCTCCCTTGGGCGGACCGGGCTTTTTCATTTCAGAACTTGCGCTTCACGCCCACCATCAGCCGGTTGCTGACCGTGCCGTTGGGGAAGGCCTGCGATTGCAGTTGCACGTCTGCGGTGGTGTTCTCGTCCAGCTTCATTTCAAGGCGGGGTACGGCGCTGGGCATCTCGTATTCATGCGGAAGCGGGCGTACCCGTTCCTTGTCTGGATCGGGGGCGCAGACGACGATTTCGCCGGGACCGCCACCTGTGCAGCGAGGGCGGACGACACTGAAGTCCACGCCCGGCGGGCTGCGCATCTGCCTGAGGTCGAACGCGCTCAAGGTCTGTTCGGAAGCGAAGGGCGGTTCGGCGTCGGTTGCGGGCATGAGCGGGCTCCATCGGAAGCGCGCAGGCAAACATCCGATCGTGGCCGATTTGCGGCAAACGCAGCACCGGCTTGCCGCGCAACCGATTACAATTCGGCTATCGGCGGGCCAAGCACGACTCGGCTCGTCATCTTCGGCAGACTCGTCCATAGGCGCCCCGTTCGTGGATCATGTTCGAGGAGGTCGGGGCCGGTGGCGGCTGGATGGTTGAGGAAACGAGGAGGCGCTCTCGCTGCGGGCTTTGGCGCAACGGGGCACTTGGGCTGGATTCGCGGCGCTTTCGGGGGCCTGCTGGGTATCGCGCTGGCAGGCGGCGTGACGATGTTACTCGAAATGAAGGGCGTGGAGATGGGGGGGCTATCGACGCTCCCGTTCCTGGTGGCGCCGCTGGGCGCGTCCGCCGTGCTGGTGTTCTGCGTTCCCGCTAGTCCGCTGGCACAGCCCTGGTCGGTGATCGGCGGCAACATGATCTCGGCCATCGTCGGCCTGTCGATGGGGCATCTGCTGGGCAACCCCTGGCTGGCGGCCTCCACCGGAGTGGGGCTGGCGATCGCCGCCATGTCGCTCACCCGCAGCCTGCATCCGCCCGGAGGGGCCTGCGCGCTGCTCTATGCGCTGGGCGCCACGGGCGAGCAGCACTGGGGCATCGGCTACCTCGTGCCGCTGGCGCTAAATCTGATCTTCCTGTTCCAGGTCGGCTGGCTCTACAACAACCTCACCGGGCACCCTTGGCCTCACCATGCGCCGAAAGTGCAGCACAAGACCCCGGATCCCTACTCTCGCGAGGATATCGAAACACTGCTGGCCGAATGGGACGAAGTGCTGGACGTCGATGTGGACGATCTCGATGCCTTCGTGCAGGCCCTGCTGAAGCGAGGCCGGAAGGCCTGAGCCGTCAGTTCGTCGCGGGTTTGCGTTTGCGAGAGAGCAGATCCCAGCAGAACACCGCGATGGCCGTCCAGATGAACAGGAAGCAGACCACCTGCACCGGCTTGAGCGGCTCCCCGAACACGAAGAGCCCCATCAGGAACACCCCGGTAGGCGTGACGAACTGGATGAAGCCCAGCAGGGAGAAGTCCAGCTTGCGCGCCGCACCGGCGAAGAGCAGCAGCGGAATGCCGGTGACGATGCCCGCGCAGGCCAGCAACAGGCTGGTGGAAAGCGAATCGCCCATGGCGAGCCCGGCCGCGCTCGATCCCTGCCAGCCCAGCAGCCCCAGCGCGGGGATCAGCAGGACGAGCGTCTCCACGGTCAGGCCCGGAAGCGATTCGACCGGCGCCAGTTTGCGCACCAGACCGTAGCCGGCGAAGCTCAGGGCCAGGCCCATGCTGATCCACAAGGTATCGATCGCGCCCCAGGCCAGCATGGCCACGCCGATCGCAGCCAGGGCCACTGCGATCCATTGCAGGCGCGTAAGCCGTTCGCGCAGGAAGATCGTGCCGGCCAGCACATTGACCAGCGGGTTGATGTAGTAGCCCAGGCTGGCTGCCAGCACGTGGCCTTCCATCACGGCAATGACATAGACCAGCCAGTTCGTGCCGATCAGCACGCCGCTTAGTGCCAGCGCCGCCAGGAGTCGCGGATTGCCCAAGGCAGTCCGAAGCTGCGCGCCCTGGCGCAATACGGCGACCATGATCAGGCAGAACGGCAGAGTGAACAGCAGCCGCCACGCCACCACCTCGAACGGGGAAACCGCCCGCAGCGCCGCGAAATAGAGCGGGAAAAGGCACCAGATGAAGTAGGCGCCGAATGCCTGGGCAAGGCCGCCGGAGCGGGGAGGGGACTGGTGCTTCATGGTCGATCTCGCAACTGATCCGCCCCGATAGGTGGCGAAACGCCGGTTCGGCAAGCAGTTCGTCGCAACAAGGGCTTCGGCTCGTCGATATCCGGAATTCTGACAGCCGCGTTGCGACCCGTTCAGGTTAGCTGCCCTAAAGCTGAATGCGTACCGCGGATCGAGCCTCAGATGGCCCCCTCCCCGGCAATGACGAGGAGATTTGAGATGAACGCATTTTTCAAGGCAACCGCCCTCGCTGCCGCAACCGCCAGCCTGGCAACCGCTCTTCCCGCTTCGGCCGCCGTCAGCGTCGCGCCGATCGCTTACTCGCAGAGCACTTTCGAAGCGCCCGGCGAACAGGACAACGGCCACTGGCGCGAGCGTTATTCGCGCGAAGACCGCCGCCGTGGCTACGGCAACCGCGACCGCTACTATCGCGGTGATCGGGGCTACCGCGGCGACCGCGGCTACGACTGCCGCCGTGGCAGCGGAACCACCGGCCTGCTGCTGGGCGGTGCGGCAGGTGCCCTGGCGGGCCGCGCCATCGACACCCGCGGCGAGCGTACCACCGGCACGGTCCTCGGCGCAGCCGCCGGCGCCCTGCTCGGCCGCGAAGTGGATCGCGGCGGATCGCGCTGCCGCTAAGTCTTACGAATAAAGACTGGCTTCCTCGCAAGGACGGCGACTTGCGAGGGAGACCTCCCGGTCTTCCCTTGGACGAAATTCCCTGGGGGACGGGTGGGAGAGGGCGTTCGCGGCTTGTGCTGCGGGCGCCCTCGACTGCGTCCTGCATGTCATCCCGTAATGGGACGCGCGCCTCTTTAGCTTCCGTCTAGCCCTTGAAATTCCGCCGCTTAGCGGGAACGTTCGTTGCATGGTCTGATGGGCGGTGCCGATCTTGAAGAGGTCTGCACCGGCGATACGAGGATGCAACGATGTCGGCTTCGAACGCGGCTGGACGCTATTTCCTGATCCCGATACCGATCCTGGCCCTGACTTTGGCCGGGTGCAGTGCGGAAAAGAAGCCGCAAGAGGGTGCTACCGATCCCGCACTCACCGAGGCGCTGGGCGATCGCATCGTGGTCGATCCGGAAAAGGTCGCAGGCCAGGCGGCGGGGGCAACGACCGAAGGTCCGATAACCCTGCCGGCTGCCTCGCGAACGCCGCAAGCCATCGCGGTGGCCCGCAAGTCTGCTGCCGATGCGGTCGGCGGCGAGCTTCTGTCCCTCCCGGCCGCCCGGAAGGGCGGTGCTTCCGCCCTTGCGGAGGCGGTGGCGCTCGCCGCGCGAACTTCGGAGCAGTCGCGTGCCGCCAAGACCGATTGCGCGGCGAAGGCGGCATTCTCGGAAGGCTGGGCCGCGAAGCTTCCGGCCGCCGTTCCCGTCTATCCCCGCGCCGCCGTTCATGAAGCGGCAGGCACCGATGCCGAGGGCTGCTCGCTGCGCGTCGTCAATTTCGGCACCGCGGTGTCGCCGGAGGATGTCGCCGGTTTCTATTACTCGGCAGCACGGCGCGGCGGCTACGGAGCCGAATATCGCATCGATGGCGGCGATCACGTGGTCGGCGGAAGCAAGGCCGGGCGAGCTTATGTGGTCTATGCCCGCAAGCTGGCCAGCGGCGTGACCGAGGTGGATCTGATGACAAGCGGCGGGTGATGGCGCGTCGTCCCGGACTTGATCCGGGACCGCTGGCCGAGCCGCGCCTCGCTCGCAGGAATGCGCCTAAAGAACTGCCAGCGGTCCCGGATCAAGTCCGGGACGACGACATTCTAAGCCTTACCTCAAACCCACTCCGATCGCGGCGCGGGGCTGCTCCAATTCGCCGGAAGCGACCGGGTAGGCGCAGTAATCCGCGGCGTAGTAGCCGGAAGGGTGATGATTCCCGGAGAGCCCGATGCCACCCATCGGCGCGCCATGGCTGGGGCCGGTGGTCGCGCGGTTCCAGTTGACGATCCCGGCGCGGGTATTGGCCCAGAAGCGGTTGTAGTCCTGCGGCGAGCCGCCGACCAGCGAGGCGGCCAGGCCGAAGCGCGTATTGTTGGCCTCTGCGATGGCCTCGTCGAAATCGTCGACGCGGATCACCTGGAGGATGGGCCCGAAAAGCTCCACGTCCGGACGGTCGGCCATGGCCGTGGTGTCGATGATCGCCGGGCTGAGGAAGGGCAGCAAATCGTCCTTGCGCACCAAGTGCTTGATGGCGCGGCCGCCGTTGCTCAGCAGGTAGAGGAAGCTTTCGGTCAGCCCGTCGGCCGCCATGCCATCGATCACCGGGCCCATGAACGGGGCGGGTTCGTCGAACGGCGCGCCTACGATCAGGCGATCCGCCAGCGCCTTAACCTGCGAAACGGCTTCGTCGTAGAGGGTGCTCTTCACGATCAGCCGTCGCGCTGCGGTGCAGCGCTGCCCAGCCGAGGCGAAGGCGGACTGGACGATCAGCGCGGCCGCGTCGGTCAGCTTGGGGGTGTCCCACAGGACGATGGGATTGTTGCCGCCCATCTCCAGCGCCACCAGTTTGTCGGGCCGGGCGGCGAGACGGCGGTTGATCGAGATGCCGGTGCTGGCCGAACCGGTGAACAGCACGCCGTCGATGCCGTCATGCGCCACGAAAGCCTGCCCTTCCAGCGGTCCGCCCGGTGCGAACTGCATGACCGCAGCGGAGATGCCCGCCCGGTGAAAGCAGCGCGCCAGCATCTCGCCGGTAGCGGGGGCCTTCTCGCTCGGTTTGAAGATCACGGCGTTGCCCGCGAGGAGAGCCGGCACGATATGGGCGTTCGGCAGGTGTGCCGGCAGGTTGTAAGGCCCGAGCACGACGAGCACGCCGTGGGGCTTGTGGCGCACGGCCATCGTGCCCTGAAGCGCCGAATCGAGCTTCCGCTGGCTGGTCCGCTCTGCATAGGCGCGGATGGACAGCTCCACTTTGGCGACGACGCTTTCGACTTCGGCGCGGGCTTCCCACAAGGGTTTGCCCACTTCGCGGGCGATCATCGTGGCGATCTTGTCGGCATCCTTGCGCACTTCGTTGGCGAAGCGGCGCAGCAGTTCGATGCGGGTCGCGAGCGGCTGCGCGGCCCAGGTAGGCCAGGCTCGGCGGGCGCGGCTTACCGCCTCGTCCACGTCGCAAGCCCTGCCGCGCCAGATCTCGCCGCCCGTGGCCGGCTCGTATGAGACCATATCGGATGCCGAATCGGATATGGGCCGGGTGCTATCGTATGCGCTGGCTGTGGCGGCCATGAAGATCGTTCGTCCGTCCGCTTGGTGACTTGCAGGGAGTCCCGCTTCGCACAGGTATTCCTACCGGGATGCTAACGTGTCCAAATCCGTGTCCCAGTTCGAGACATGACCGGCGGGCACGGGAGCAGGCCCGAGCTGTCGCCCAAGCTCGCGGATTTCCGCGATGCGGGCATGGAGCGCGGACCAGTCGTCATGCTGGTCGATTGCGCCCCAGATGCGCTCTACCTCATCGATCAGGGTGCTTGGCGGCGCGTCCTGTCGCCAGAACGGATCGGTGGTTTCCGCAGCGGGGTCGTAAGCGGAGAGCAGTTCGCCGAATCGCCCGTCCCCGGCATTTCGCCCGCCGCGATGGCGGAAGAAGAACCGCTCCGGGGCTTCGCCGCCGGCGAGCATGGCCTGCTCGGCCGCCTGGATCAGTGCATTGTCCCGCTCCAGCCCTTGCGACGTCACGCCCAGGCGCCAGGCGAAACGGCGGCTCATCGCCTGCTGGTAGAGCGGTGCGAACCGGTCGAGCGCGGCCACCAGCGGCTCGGTGGTCGTCAAGGTGCTGAGGGCGATGGCCAGCTGGCCGCAGTTCCACAGCACCGCTTCCGGCTGGCGCCCGAAGGCATAGAGGCCGGAATGGTCGAAATAGGCGGCGGTAAAGCGCGGATCCCAGTGCGGCAGCCAGCGCCATGGTCCGTAGTCGAAGCTCTCGCCCGAGATGTTCATATTGTCGGTATTGAGCACGCCGTGGACGAATCCGGCGACCATCCAGCTCGCCGCCAGATCGGCCATGCGCTCGACCACCTGGTGGAGCAGGATTACGGCGGGTTCGTCACGCCCCGGCGCGTCTTCGGGCGGCAGGTTGCCGGGAAAGGTTTCAAGGCAATAGGCTACGAGCGCCTGCATGTGATCGCGCTCCTCCAGCGCGAGCAGGCGTTGGAAAGTGCCGATGCGGATATGGCCGTGGCTGAGGCGCACCATCGCAGCCGAGCGGGTTGGCGAAGGCTCGTCGCCGCGCCAGAGTTCCTCGCCCGTCTCGATCACCGAGAAAGTCTTGCTGGTATAGACGCCGAGCGCTTCCAGCATCTCGGTGGCGAGAATCTCGCGCACCGCGCCTTTCAGAGTCAGCCTGCCGTCGCCGTCACGGCTGTAGGGCGTCTGGCCGGAACCCTTGGTGCCGAGATCGAGCACGCGGCCCTCGCCATCCAGCATCTGGGCATGGAGGAAGCCGCGACCGTCGCCGATATTGGGGTTGTAGTTGCGAAACTGGTGCCCGTGATAGCGCAGGGCGAGTGGCCGGGGCAGATTGTCGGGCAGCGCCTCGAAGCGTCCGAAATGGGTGATCCAGCTCTCGTCGTTCAGCTCGTCCAAGCCGATCGTCGCCGCCCAGCGGTCGTTGCGGAAGCGCAGGATATGCTGCGGAAAATCGGCTGGAGACACCGGACTGGCGATCCAGTCGGCGATCGCCTCGATACGGGGGGCAGGGCGGTAGGCACTTGCTTGCGGTTCGCTTCGCATCAGGCGATAGTGGCGATCCGATGCCCGTCGATCAAGCCGGGCCACAAGATAGAGGTCGCAGCTTCGGCATGACGGTATTCGAGGATCGGTTCTGGTCGAGCCGGGATGGGCTGAAGCTGCACTTTCGCGATTATCCGGGCGAACCCGCCGTAACGGATGGCGCGCAAAGGCCGCCCATCGTCTGCCTCCATGGCCTGACCCGCAACGCGCGCGATTTCGACGTTCTGGCCGAGCGCCTCTCGCCGCGATGGCGGGTGATCTGTCCCGACATGCGGGGACGCGGGGATAGCGAATATGCGCGCGATTCCGCCAGCTACAATCCCATTCAATATGGCGAGGATCTGCTGGAGCTGCTTGAGCAGGAGAAGATCGACCGGTTCATCGCCATCGGCACCTCGTTGGGCGGGCTGATGACGATGGGGCTGGCGACGATGATCCCGGATCGGATCGTCGCTGCCGTCATCAACGACGTCGGGCCGTTCCTCGAACCGGCCGGCGTGGGGCGGATCAAGGACTATGTCGGGCAGGGGCGCAGCTATCCCACCTGGGTCCACGCCGCGCGGGCGCTGGAGGATGCGCAGGGCGACGCGCACCCCGGCCAGCCGCTGGATTTCTGGATCGGCCGGGCCAAGCGGCTGATGACGCTTTCGAACTCGGGACGCGTGGTCTTCGACTATGACATGAAGATCGCGGAGCCGTTCCTGGGCTACGATGTGGACGACCAGCCCGATCTCTGGCCCGCCTGGGAAGCTCTTGCCGGGCGGCCGGTACTGGTGTTGCGTGGGGCGCTGTCCGACCTGCTGTCCGCCGCCACGCTGGAGAAGATGTTGCGCCGCCTTCCGGGGGCCGAGGCGGTGACGCTGGACGGCGTTGGGCACGCGCCAACGCTGGATGAGCCCGAATCATGTGCCGCGATCGAGCGGTTGCTGGCGCAAGTCGCCTGATCCAGCGCTCCTGATCCAAATTGGCCTGATCGAAACCGGCATGCGCATTCTCCACCTTCATTCGAGCTTTGCGGCGGGCGGCAAGGAATTGCGCGCCGTACGGCTGATGAACCTTTTCGGCCCACGCATCGCCCATGCCGTGGTTTCCGCACAGCCCGGTGCCCACGGCGCGGCCGTTCGGCTCGATCCGCGGGTGCCGGTGGAATTTCCCGAGAACTTTCCCAGCCTGCAAGGCCGCCCCACGCCGCGCCGCCTCTGGAAAATCGCCCAGGCCATGGCCGATTTCGACCTTGTACTCACCTACAACTGGGGGGCGATGGATGCGGTCATGGCCCATGGCCTGTTTGGTGGATTGCTGGGCCTGCCCCCGCTCGTCCACCACGAGGACGGCTTCAACGAAGACGAGGCGACAGGCCTCAAGCCGGGCCGCAACCGCTTCCGGCGAATAGCGCTCAGGCGGGCTTCGCAACTTGTGGTGCCCTCGCGGCGGCTGGAGGAGATTGCCCTCACGGCGTGGCGCCAGCCGCGCGAGCGGGTGCGGCTCATCACTAATGGCATCGATTGCAGCGCCTATCTCGACAGGCCCCGGCCGGACATGTTGCCGGGCCTGGTCAAGCAGCCCGGAGAGCGCTGGGTCGGCACGCTGGCGGGGCTTAGGCCGGTCAAGAACCTACCGCGCCTGGTTCGCGCCTTCGCGGCCCTGCCCGTCGCAAGTCTGCCTGATTCCTGGCGGCTGGTGATCCTGGGTGAAGGGCCGGAGCGCGACGCCATCGCCGCCGAGGCGGCGCGCAGCGGCGTGGCGGACCGCGTCCATCTGCCGGGCTTCGTTGCCGAGCCTTCGCATGCGGTCGGGCTTTTCGATGTCTTCGCGCTTTCTTCGGACAGCGAGCAGTTTCCGATCTCCGTAGTGGAGGCGATGGCATCGGCCTTGCCGATCGCCTCACCCGCCGTGGGGGACGTGGCAAGCATGGTATCCGTGGAAAACCGCGCCCTCATCACCCCACCGGGCGACGAGGCGGCGCTGGCCGCCACGCTTGCCCGGCTGGCGGCCGACGATGCCCTGCGCGCGCGCCTTGGTGCCGCCAACCGGGCCCAGGCACGAAGCCACTATGACGAAGCCGAAATGCTCCGCGCCTATGACAGGACGTATGGCCGGGCGCTCGGGCGGGAGCGCCTGATTTGACACCGTGACATCATTCAGCAAGGCTTCACGGCATGGGGTGCAGCGATCATCCCCGTTGAAAAGCCGTGGCCATTCGCTAAACAGCCCGGCAACCATCCTGATTTTTCCGCAGAAAGCGCCCGAAACTTGGCTCTGCCTCCTTCCAACAGCACGCCGACCAATCCCAAGTCCGCCGAGCGACTCGCCGCGCAGCAGGATGTTTTCCTGCGCGAAGTGGACGACGCCCTGCGACAGGACCAGATGGAAGGCTTCTTCACCCGCTACGGCAAGCCCGTGATCGCGGCCGTGGTCCTGGCGCTGGCGGCCTTCGGCGGCTGGCTCTACTGGAACCATCGCCAGAACGAACAGCGCAATGCAGATGCCGAGGCTTACGTCCAGGCGATCGACAGCATGAAGGCCGGCAATCTCGATGCCGCCAAGGGCAAGCTGGAAGGCATTGCCAAGGGTACTGGCGGCAGCCCGGCTTCGGCCAAGCTGATGCTGGCCGGCATCGCCGTCGAACAGAAGCGCCTGCCGGATGCGGTGAAGCTCTACGACGAAGTGGCGGGCGACGCCAAGGCGCCGCAGCCGCTGCGCGACCTGGCCGCCGTGCGCGGTGTTGCCGCGAACTTCGACGGCATGAAGCCCGAAGACGTGGTTTCCCGCCTCAAGCCCTATGCCGCGCCGGGGAATCCCTGGTTCGGCGTTGCCGGCGAGATGGTCGGCATGGCCTATATCAAGATGAACAAGCAGGACCAGGCCGGTCCGCTGTTCGCCGCCATCGCCAAGGACGAGCAAGTGGAGCCGGGCCTGCGCAGCCGCGCCCGCCAGCTCGCCGCCGTCCTGGGCGTCGATGCGATCGACGACGTGGTGGATGAGCGCGGCGAGGCTCTGGACAAGAAGGCCAGCGCGCAGGCCGCGCCTGTCGCCGGAGAATGAACATGGTTGAGACTGAACGTAACTTCTCCCGTGCCAGTCGCCGCGTCGGCGTCGCTTCGCTGATTGCGCTGGCGCTGGTCGCCGGCCTTTCTGGCTGCAAGTCGAACAGCAAGGGACCGAAGACGCCCACCGTTGGCGAACGCGTGCCGATCCTCTCGCGCATCGAAAGCGGCGCCAAGGTCGATCCCGCGCTCGAAGCCGTGTCGGTGATCCTGCCGCCGCAGCAGAGCAACGACGCCTGGGCCCAGGCTGGCGGCAATGGCGCCAAGTCCTACGGGCACCTCGCCCTGGCCGACAACCCGGCGCGGGTCTGGACCGCGCAGATCGCGGGTTCGACCAATCGCGCCCGTCTCGCCGCCTCGCCCGTCGTGGCTGACGGCAAGCTCTTCGTGATGGACACCGAAGGCGTGGTCCATGCCTTCGACGCCAAGAGCGGCGCGCAGATCTGGACCAAGAACTTCTCGGTTTCCGGCAAGAACGAGAATTCGATCTTCGGCGGCGGCGTCAGCTATGACGGCGGCAACCTCTACGTCACCACCGGCCTCGGCGAAGTGGCCGCCCTCAAGGCGTCCGACGGCAGCCAGCTCTGGACCAAGAAGCCGGGCGGCCCGCTGCGCGGATCGCCGACGATCGGGTTCAATGCCGTCTACGTCATGACGCAGGACAACCAAATCTTCGCGCTGAACGCTGGCGACGGCAACGTGCTGTGGAACGAATCGGCCTCGCTCTCGCAGGCCGGGGTCTTCGGCGTCGCCGCTCCCGCTGCCGCGCAAGGCACGGTGATCGCGGGCTATTCTTCAGGCGAACTCGTGGCCTATCGTTACGAGAACGGCCGCCAGGTGTGGTCCGACGCATTGGCCCGCACCTCGATCTCGACCGAGGTGGGCAGCCTCACCGATGTCGATGCCGATCCCATCATCGACCAGGGCCGTGTCTACGCGCTGGGCCAGGGCGGTCGCATGGCCGCCTACGAACTGATCACCGGCCAGCGCATCTGGGAACTCAACCTTGCCGGCATCTCGACGCCTGCGGTGGTGGGGGACTGGGTCTTCACGCTCGACGACCATGCCGAAATCCTCGCCATCGCGCGGGGCACCGGCAAGGTCCGCTGGCTGACGCAGCTTGCGCGCTACGACAACGAGAAGAAGCGCAAGGGCCCGATCTTCTGGGTCGGTCCGGTGCTGGCAGGCAACAAGCTGTGGGTCGGCAACTCGCGCGGCGAACTCGGTACGGTCGATCCGGCCACCGGCAAGCTCACGCCCGTCGTGGAACTCAAGGAACCGATCTCGCTCGCGCCGATCGTGGCCAACCAGACGCTTTACGTGCTGGATGATTCGGGCCGAATCACCGCGTATCGATAAGCAAACTCCCGTCGTCCCGGACCTGATCCGGGACCGCTGGCCGAGACGCGCCTTGCTCGCGAGGAAGCGCCTGAAGAACTGCCAGCGGTCCCGGATCAAGTCCGGGACGACGGCATGGTTCGGTGTTTCGCAGCTCTTAACCAATTCGCGCTAGGTCGGGCGCCATGACCAACGCCTCCCGTTCCGCCGCAGACCTGCCCGAAAGCGACGTATCGGCCGGCGTGGGCCTGTCCGGCCTTGTGGCGCTGATCCTCTGGTTGCTGCTCTGCCGCAACTGGGCCGCGATCGCGGACTTCTTATCCTTGCCGGGCCCCCATGCGCCCATGAGCGGCCCTTACGCCGCGGTCGCCACGCTCTTCATGACGGGGGGCGCCATGGCGCTTTGGTCCGTCCTGGTGGACAAAGTGCACCGCCGTTCATCGACCGGCATCGACTGGAGCCTGCGCCGCCCGTTTGCCGAATCGCTGGACCTGTCGATCACCAAGCTCGCGGGGCTTTGGGCCACCTGGGCGCTGATCGGGGCGTTCTACTGCATCGGCCGCTGGTACTGGGACGGTCAGTACCTGTTCGCCATGGAAGTGATCGGCGCGGCCGCCCTGCCGGTCTTCCTGCTATCGATTCCCTACGTTCTCTGGCTCGATCGCAAGCTTGTGGAGCCTCGCGACCAAGCCTGGCACTTCGGTGCGCTGCTGATCGGGCGGGAGGCCTGGGATGGCGAGGCGGTGAAGAAGCACGGCCGCGCCTGGGCGATCAAAGCGTTCTTCGGCGCCTTCATGATCTCGATCCTGCCGGGCGGCTTCGCGCAAGTGGTGGAGGCGAACTTCGCGGCGATGGCGCACGATCCGGTGCCCCTGGCATCCACGGTCATCGCGCTGCTGTTCCTGATCGACGTGCAGATCGGCACCGTCGGTTACATCTTCACCTTCCGCCCGCTCGATGCCCACATCCGCAGCGGCAATCCGCTGCTGGCCGGCTGGGTAGCGGCGTTGATGTGCTATCCGCCCTTCGTCTGGGGCACCATGGGCCGCGCGGACGTTCTGGGCTATGAGGTCAATACGCCGGGATGGGGCTTCTGGATGCAGGGGCACGCCGGGCTGCTGTGGCTCTGGGCCGGGCTGCTGGTGGCGCTGACGGCAATCTATGCCTGGGCGACCTTCGCCTTCGGGCTGCGGTTCTCGAACCTTACCTATCGCGGCGTGCTCACCAACGGCCCCTACCGCTTCACGCGGCACCCGGCCTATCTGTCGAAGAACCTGTTCTGGTGGTGCTCGACGCTGCCGTTCCTCGTTTCCAGCCACGCGCTGACCGACATGGTGCGCAATACCGTGCTGCTTGGGGTGGTGAGCGCGATCTACTACTGGCGCGCGCGCACCGAGGAGGCGCACCTGCTGGCAGAGGACGCCAAGTACCGGGCCTATCACGCTTGGATGGCGGAGAACGCCCTGATCACGCGCAATTTGAGAAGGCTGGGCGAGAGGCTGCGGCCGGGTGTGCGAGAGGCGCAGGCGGCGGAGTAAGGGAACAAGGAAAGTCCTGGGGGATGATCCCCCAGACCCTCGGAATGTTTACGTGCGCTCCCTGAAAACTCAGAAGCTCTTCAGCGCATAGACCTTCGACAGGTCGCCGCCCCACTCGCCGTTGTAGAGGTCGAGCAGGCGCTGCGCCGGAACCTTGCCGGTGGCCACGATCTCGGCCAGCGGCTCCAGGTAGCCGGTCTCGTTGTCGCCGCCCGCGTTGAGGCGATTGCGCGCGGCCAGACCGGAGCGGGAGATGTCCAGAACTTCGCCGGCGATATCGCGGAGCGTGCCACCGCCCGGAAGCGGGGCATCCAGCGCCAGCCGGGGCACGGCGCCACGCAGTTCCTCGCGGCCTTCCATGTCCCAGTCCTTGACCAGATCCCATGCGGCATCGAGCGCGGTCTGATCGTAGAGCAGGCCTACCCAGAAAGCGGGCAGGGCGCAGATGCGGCCCCAGGGCCCGCCGTCGGCGCCGCGCATTTCGAGGAAGGACTTGAGGCGCACTTCCGGGAAGGCGGTGGAAAGGTGGTCCGTCCAGTCCGACAGGCGCGGCTTCTCGCCGGGAAGGACGGCAAGCTCGCCCTTCAGGAAGTCGCGGAAGGAATGGCCCGCGGCGTCGATATACTTGCCGTCGCGGAACACGAAATACATCGGCACGTCGAGCATGTAGTCGACATAGCGTTCGTAGCCGAAGCCGTCCTCGAACACGAAGGGCAGCATGCCGGTGCGGGCCGGATCGGTGTCCGACCAGATATGGCTACGATACGAAAGGAAGCCGTTGGGCTTGCCTTCGGTGAAGGGCGAGTTCGCGAAGAGCGCGGTGGCCAGCGGCTGGAGCGCCAGCGAGGTGCGGAACTTCTTCACCATGTCCGCCTCGCTCGAATAGTCGAGGTTGACCTGGATGGTGCAGGTGCGCAGCATCATGTCGAGGCCCATCGTGCCGACGCGCGGCATGTGGCGCAGCATGATGTCGTAGCGGCCCTTGGGCATGATCGGCAATTCGGCGCGAGTCTTGTCGGGCCACATCCCCAGGCCGAGGAACGCCTTGCCGATGCGGTCGCCGATGGTCTTCACCTGGGCGAGGTGGCGGCCGGTTTCGGCGCAGGTCTGGTGCAGGTTCTCCAGCGGAGCGCCGGAAAGCTCGAGCTGGCCGGCCGGTTCCAGGCTGACCGTGCCGTCGCTGCCCTTCATGGCGATGACGTTGTCGCCATTGGGTCCGGTCTCGACGATGGGTTCCCATCCGAACTCGGTCAGCGCCATCAGCAGGTCGCGGATGCCGCCTTGCTCCGCGTAGGACGGGGCATGGTGGTCGGCCGTGTCGTAGACGAACTTTTCGTGCTCGGTACCGATCCGCCACGCCTCGCGCGGCTTTTCGCCCGCAGCCATCGGCGCGGCGAGTTGGTCCAGGCTTTCGATCACCGGATCTTCGCGATCCGAAACCTCACGGGTGCTCATGGCGGCGGAGGTAGTGCGGCCCGCGTCCGGACGCTACAACTTTTTGTACCGGGCGGTTCGTTTTCCGGAAACGTGGCGCATTTCTGCGCGCAGCGTCCCGGGTTGCCGCGCTTCACCAGTCCCCCGCGACGGCCATCCACAAGGCTGTCGCGCCGATGCTGGCCGTCTCCCCGCGCAGGATACGCGGGCCGAGCGTGATCGCGCGGGCCTGCGGGTGAGCGCGGACCAGGGCGCGCTCACCCTCGTCGAAGCCGCCTTCGGGGCCGACCAGCAAGGCCGCCGGTCCGGAATGTGCCGCGAATTGTTCCGCCGCGGCTGCGCCGCCCGTCTCGTCCGCGAAGAACAGCGCGCGGTCTTCGGGCCAGTCGCGCAGCAGTGCTTCCAGCTTCACCGGCCCCGCCAGTTCCGGCAGCGCGGTGCGGGCGCATTGCTCGGCCGCCTCGGTCACGATCGTCTGCGCCCGTTCCGGGTTGAGCTTGTCCGCCACGCAGCGCCGCGTCACCAGAGGCTGGATCCTTGCGACGCCGAGTTCGGTGGCTTTCTCCAGCACGAGATCGAAGTTCGGCTTCTTCAGCAGCGCCGCGCAGAGCCAGAAGTCGGGAACGGCCTCCTTCTCGCGCAGCCGCTCGCGCACTTCCAGCGCCACGTCGCGCTTGCCGGCGGCAGTGACCGCGCAGGCCCATTCGCCCGTCGCATCGTCGCACAGGATCACGGCGTCTCCCGGGGCGACTCGCATCACCTTCGACAGGTAATGGGCCTGGGCACCCTCGATCACGACGCTGCCGCCCAGGACAAGTAAATCCGTGACGAAGAGGCGCGGCGCGCTGCGCGGCGGCCAGGCGGGGGTTGCGGCCATGATCTAGTTTAATCTCCGAAAGATAGCTTGGCCTTTTCGCCGGAAGCCCGCACGCATGCAACCTTCACCGTGTGCACTGGGAACGTTCGAACATGACAGCGCCGCGCCTTTCGGCTACTCCTCCGATCGTGAGCGAATCTCTTCTCGTCCCGGATACCGAACATCGCAGCCTCGTCTCGCTGCTGCCGTCCAGCCTGCGCCCTTACGCCCTGCTCGCCCGCTTCGATCGCCCGATCGGCTGGTGGCTGCTGTTCTGGCCCTGTGTATGGGGCGTGCTGCTGGCGGGCGGCGAATCGCGATGGGGGCTCATCCTGTGGCTGCTGCTGGGCTCCATCGCCATGCGCGGCGCGGGCTGCGTGCTCAACGACATCGTCGATGCCGATCTCGACCGCAAGGTGGCGCGCACGGCTTCCCGGCCGGTGGCCAGCGGGCAAGTCAGCGCCAAGGCGGCATGGGGCTGGTTGTTGGCGCTCTGCGCGATCGGGCTGGTCGTCCTGCTCCAGTTGCGGTGGCAGGCGCAGTTGACGGCACTGGGCAGCGTGGCGCTGGTCGCCGCATATCCTTTCATGAAGCGGATCACCTGGTGGCCGCAGGCCTGGCTGGGTATGGTCTTCACCTGGGGCGCTCTGGTCGGCTGGGTCGAGATTCGCGGAGATCAGCTTGCCGTCATGGCTGCGCTCTACGCAGGATCGATCTTCTGGTGCATCGGCTACGACACGATCTACGCGCTTCAGGATCGGGAGGATGACGCTGTGGTCGGGATCCGCTCCTCCGCCTTGCGCCTGGGCAGCCATGTACGCGGCGGCGTCGCCGGCTTCTACGCGCTGGCGCTGGCATTCTGGGCCTTGGCGTTCTGGACCCTGCGGCAGGATTGGGTCGCGCTGGTGGGACTCATCCCGGTGGCGCTGCATCTCGGCTTCCAGGTCTTTACGCTCGACACCGAAAACGGCGAGAACGCGCTCGCCCGCTTCCGGTCGAACCGGGATCTTGGGTTGGTGATGGCACTGGCATGCTGGGTTGTGGGCAACGCCGGAATCCTGTGATTCCGGCGCTTCCATGCGTCAGTCGTAGCTGACCATCTCGAATTCGATCCCGTCCCAATCGAAGAAGTAGAACCGCCGCCCGGGTGCATAATCGGCGTGATTGAAGGGTTCCAGCCCGGCATCGATCACGACCTGCTCCGCGGCGTCGAGATCGCTCACGACCAGGCCGACATGGTTGAGCGGCGATCCTTTCGGGAAACGATCGTGCGGCTTCCGGTCGGTATAGACGGCGATATAGCTGAAGTCGCCGCCCACATGGATCGTCTCGCCGCCATTGATGGCAGGCCCGCGCCAGCGCTCGTGCCAGCCGAGCAGATCCTGCAGAAGCGTTGAACTCCGGTCGATGTCGCTGACCGTGATGTTGGCGTGTTCGAGGCGGCCCTGGGCCATTTTTCGTATCTCCTGCATATCGCCGGTCGTTCGCCGGCTTGGCATTGATGCAACCTCAAGTTAACTTGAGGTCAAGGGCAAAATGCCAGGAGGGAACCAGAGAATCCGTGATCCAGGATCGCTTCATATCCATCGGCTATCTGGCGCGGCGCACCGGCGTGGCGGTTTCGGCCATCCGTTTCTACGAGGAAAAGGGCCTGCTCACCTCGCTGCGATCGAGCGGCAACCAACGCCGCTTCCTGCGCTCGGACATCCGCCGGGTCAGCTTCGTGCTGATCGCGCAGAAGCTGGGGCTGGGGCTGGCCGAGATCGAGCGAGAGCTTTCCGCCCTGCCGCAAGGGCGCACGCCGACGCTGGAGGACTGGGAACGCATCAGCCTTTCCATGCGCGAGGCGATCGACGCGAAGATCGCGCTGCTGGAACTGACTCGCCGCAAGTTGGACGAATGCATCGGCTGCGGTTGCCTGAGCCTGGGGAAATGCCAGCTCTACAACTATGCGGACGAAGCCGCCGCGCAGGGGCCGGGCCCGCGCTTCGTGCTTAAGTAACGATCAGATGCCCAGCGCCTTGCGGAGTTCGGCATTGATGCGCGACTGCCAGCCCTTGCCGGTGGCGCGAAATCTCTCGACGACCTCGGGATCGAGGCGCAGCGTCACCTGCTTCTTGGGGTTTTCGGAAGGCGGGCGGCCGATGGATTTGAGCGTTCCAGAGGCCGGGCGGACCAGTTTTTCGCCTTCGTAGACCGCGGCCTGCGCGAACATCTCATCGGTCCATTCGACATCGTCGTCATCAGGATCAATCCAGGGTTCGGATGCGGGCTTCGTGTTCGCCATGATGTGCATGCCTCATCGTTATGATGCGCCGTGTTCCTTCGCGAGGAGTCCAGACCAGGGACACGCGCCGACCGCGAAGATAGCCGAAGACGCGATAACGGATTTCTCCGTAGTCCTTGCGGTCGTCCAGGATTTGGACATGCATCCCTGCAAAGACGAGATACGCGTCGGCAAGATCGAGGCCGCGTTCCAGCAGGATCTTCGCGCGCTTTTTCGGATCGAAGCTGATCCTTACCGGATCTGCGCTGGATTCTTCCATGGACGGTGTGAATGCCTTCGCATTTCAAACCGCACCAATGAAATTTATGTAACTACAAAAAGGCAGTGAGTCAATCTCATTCCGCTGCCAGCAGTTCCTCCGCGCCGACCAGATCCACGCTGACCAGCCGCGAGACGCCCTTTTCCACCATGGTCACGCCGAACAGGCGATGCATGCGGCTCATCGTCACGGCATTGTGGGTGACGATCAGGTAACGCGTGTCGGTTTCCTGCGTCATCGCTTCGAGCAGGTCGCAGAAGCGCTCGATATTGGCGTCATCGAGCGGCGCGTCGACTTCGTCCAGCACGCAGATCGGCGCGGGATTGGTCAGGAACAGCGCGAAGATCAGGGCGACCGCGGTAAGGGCTTGCTCGCCACCCGAAAGCAGCGTCAGCGACTGGAGGCGCTTACCCGGTGGCTGGGCGAAGATCTCCAGCCCCGCTTCCAGCGGATCGTCCGAATCGACGAGCGCGAGGTGGGCCTGTCCGCCCTGGAACAGGCGCGTGAACAAGCGGCGGAAGTGGCCGTCCACGGCCTCGAACGCGGCGCGCAGGCGTTCGCGGCCTTCGCGGTTGAGATTGCCGATCGAGCCGCGCAGGCGGTTCACCGCTTCGGCCAGTTCCGCCTTCTCGGTCACGCTGGTGCCGAGCTGGGCTTCGGCTTCGGCCAGTTCGGTGGCGGCGACGAGGTTGACCGGGCCGATCCGCTCGCGGTCGGCCATGAGCCGCTCCATCGCCGCCATCTCGTCCTGCGCCGCGCCGACCTCGGCGGGGGCGAAGGCGAAGCGTTCGGGCAGGACCGGCGGCGGGCACTGGAAGCGCTCGCCCGAGATGCGGGTCATCTCGACGCGGCGACCGTCCTCGTTCTCGGCGCGGGCAGCGGCGCCTGCGCGGTTCTCGCGGGCGCTGGCCAGCATTTCCTGCGCGGCGGCGAGCGCGGCATCGGCCTTGCGGGCGGCGTCGGTGACGAAAGCGACGGCGGCCTCCGCCTTGCCGAGTTCTTCGGCAATGCGATTGCGCACCGCTTCGCCCTGCTCGATCTGTTCCATCAGCGAGGCGGGCTTGGCGGCGATGACGGCCCGTTCGGTCTCGATTTCCTCAAGCCGTCCGGCCATCTGCGCGAGGCGGTTGGCGGCATCCCCGGCGCGCGACTGCCAGTTGCGGATATCGCCGCGCTGCGATCCCGTGCGTTCGCGGGCGACGGCAAGGGCCTGGTCGTGCGAGGCCAGGGTCGCGGTCGATATCTGTAGCGTGGCGCGCGCGGCGTCGTTCTTTTCACGCGCGGCTTCCAGCCCGGCGCGGCCCTTTTCGGGATCGGGCAGGGCCGAGCGCTTGCCTTCGGCCAGGGCTATGTCGCGTTCGGCGGTCTGGCGCTGCTCGGCCAGATCGCCGAGGGCGCGGTCCAGTTCGGCGCGGCGCGTCTGCTGGCGCTGGCGGGCATCCTCGGCCTGATCGGCGGCGCGCAAGGCGGCGCGTTCGGCATTGGCGGCCTCGGCAATCGTGCGTTCGGCGGCGACCACGGCAGCCGCATGGGCCGAGAGTTCCTGCTGAACTGCGCCCTGCCGCGCTTCGGCGGCGGCGACCGCTTCTCGTAGCGGCGGCAGCTGGGCTTCGAGGTCGGCAAAGCGGTTTTCGGCTTCGAGCCGGGCCGCCTCGGCAGCGCCTTCGCCGCGTGCGACGAAGCCGTCCCAGCGGCGCAGCGCACCCGCGCGGGTGACCAGCCATTCGCCCTTGCCGAGATCGCGGCCGTCGTCTTCGTCGAGCACGTGGACAAGGGCGAGGCGCGCCGCGAGTTCCGCGGGGCACTGGGTTACATGGGCTGCGAGGCTGTCGTTCACCGCCGCCGGGGCCTGCGCCCCGGTCCAGAACCGGCCGTCCGCCCCGGCGACTTCGCCCAGCGTCGCCTTGGCGTCGCGGCCGAGGACGGCGGCGACAGCGCGTTCATAGCCCGGCGCGGCGCGCACCGCGTCGATGGCGACGGGAAGCCCGTGCGCCGCTTTCGCACCCTTGGCGCGGGCCTCGCGGTCCTTGGTGAGGGCGGAATGTTCGCGTTCGATGCCGGTCAGGTCGGCGCGGGCGGCGGCGAGCGCCGAGGCGGCGGCATCGCGCTCGCCCTGAAGCTCGGCCTTGCGGGCCTGCTGCGCGTCCAGTCCCTCGCGCGCGGCGGCGAGGGCGGCACTGGCTTCCTCGGCGCGGGTCCGGGCCTCACTGACGGCCTTTTCGAGATCGCCCGCAGCCTCCAGCGCCTGGACCTGGGCTTCGAGCCGGGCCGCTTCGGCGGCGAGCCGGTCGAGACGGCCCTTCGCCTGCGTCAGTTCGGCTTCCGCGATCCGCCATTCGGCCTCGACCCCGGCCTGTGCGGCGGTGGCTTGCGCGAGATCGAGTTCGGCGGCGCGGGCAGCGCGTTCGGCGCCTTCGAGGGCATTGGCAAGGCGCGGGCGCAGGGCCTCGTCCTGTTCGAGCTGCCTGGCCCCTTCCGCCAGATCGCGTTCCAACCGGGCAAGGGCCTCGGCGGCGTCACGCGTCATGCGGTCGGCATCGCCGCGATCCTCGTCGAGGCGCGTTTTCTGGCGGTCCAGATCCCTGAGACGCTGTTCGGCGGCTTCGAGCTGGCTGGTGAGCGTGGCCATGCGGTGGCCCTGCGCGCTGGCATCGTCGCGGCGGTCGGCGAGTTCGTCGCGGGCTTCCACCAGAGCCTCGGCGGCCTTGGCCTGCGCATCCTGCGCCAGCTTCGCGGCGTCCTGCGCCTCGCTCACGCGGGTTTCGGCGCCTTGCGCGTCCTTTTTCGCCGCTTCGGCGGCCTGGGCGGCGTCGCGCCAGCGGGCGAAGACCAGCCGCGCTTCGGCCAGGCGGATATCGTCCGACAGCGCCTTGTAGCGTTCGGCGGCTTTGGCCTGGCGGCGCAAGCCCGCGACCTGCTTGTCGAGACCGGCCATGAGGTCTTCGAGGCGGGAGAGATTGGCTTCGGTGGCGCGCAACTTCTGTTCGGCGTCCTTGCGGCGGACGTGGAGACCGGCAATGCCCGCCGCCTCTTCCAGCATGGCGCGGCGCTCGGCGGGCTTGGCGGCGATGACCGCGGCGATGCGGCCCTGGCTGACGAGCGCGGGGCTATGCGCGCCGGTGGCGGCATCGGCGAAGACCAGCGAGACGTCCTTGGCGCGCACGTCGCTGCCGTTGATCCGGTAGGCGCTGCCGGCGCCGCGTTCGATGCGGCGGACCACTTCCAGTTCCTCGCGCACGCCGCGCGAGTCGGGGGCGGCATCGGCCTGGAGCACGACTTCGGCAAAGGCGCGGGGCGGACGCGTGGCGGTGCCCGCGAAAATCACGTCCTCCATCCCGCCGCCGCGCATCGACTTGGCCGAGCTTTCGCCCATGACCCAGCGGATCGCTTCGAGCAGGTTGGACTTGCCGCAGCCGTTGGGGCCGACCACGCCGGTCAGCCCCGGTTCGATGCGCAATTCCGCAGGCTCCACGAAACTCTTGAAACCGGTGAGCTTGAGCCGTTTTATGCGCATCTTGTCTGGTTCAATTCATGACGGCGGCGCTGATCAGCGCGCGCCGGCTTCCTGTAGCTTGGGCTCGAGTTCCTTCCAGCCCATCGAGCCGACGACCGTGCCGTTGATGATGAAGGTGGGCGTGCCGTTGATGTTGAGCTCGCTCGTCGCCTTCTGCGTCTGGTCGGCGAAAGCCTTGGCCTTGGCGGTGTCGGCAAGGCAGGCCTTTGCCTGATCGCGCGAGATCCCGCGCGAGGCGAAGAACTCGGTCATGCCGCCGACTTCGGCGATCGCCACCATCTGCTGATCGCGCGGCAGTTCCTGGATCTGCTTCATCCGGGCTTCGCCGGCCGACTGGAGGTTCTGGAACATGTTCGGTTGCCAGGCCCAGAACTGCTCGCTGAGCGGCAGCACCGCCTCGGTCGCGCCGCAAGTGGCGAGCAGCGAGGCCGGGATGTCGAAGGCGTTGAGCATGAAGTAGCGCAGTTCGTAGCTCACGCGGCCGCTGGCGACATAGTCGTCGCGCAGCTTTTCGAAGCTCTCATGCGCGAATTCGGCGCAGTGCGAGCAGGACAGGGCGCCATATTCGATGAGCTTGATCGGCGCGTCGGGATTGCCGATGCGATAGCCGCCCTCGGGCGTCTTGACCACGGTGTCCGCCCAGGACTTGCCGGCCGGCGGCGCGACCTTGGGCAGGGCCTGTTCCGACTTGGGCGCTTCGGTCGATCCGGCTTCCTTGCCGCACGAGGCGAGGCCGAGCGCGAGCGGCACGGCGACCATTCCGAGGGCGATAGCGCGCAGGCGGGTGCGCAGGGCGGTCTTGCGGATCATGTCGACGAATCCTTGTAAGAGGCGGGGAAACTAGCGGAACGGGCGCTTGGATGACAGCGCTGCAGGACGGAAGAAGGGGCGCTTTCCCACAGGAATGCGGGATGTAAGCTCGTTTGAAAATCCGCCGCAGGCGGATTTTGGCGGCACCGGCCCCGTTGGGGGCGTGGGCCGGTGCCGCATCAAAAATGACCGTTAAGGGCATTTTTCAAAAAGAGTCTCAGATCGCGCCCTTGTGCTTGGCGGCCATCTGCGCGGTGATTTCCTTGGAGAGACCGGCCCAGTCGTGCGCGTCGAGCAGCTTGCCGTTGAGGACGAAGCTGGGGGTGGAATCGACGCCGAACTGGGTGACCGCAGCCTGCTGCTTCTTGATCGTGTCGAACACCGCGGTGTTGGCGAAGCAGGCGTCGGCCTGGGTGCGGCTCATGCCCCAGGCGGCGACGCGGGTGTAGAAGTCCAGATCGGTGGCGATGGCCTTCATGCGTTCGGGCAGGGCGCCCTGATACCAGCGCTTCTGCTGTTCTTCGCTCATCTTTTCCAGCTTGCCCATCCAGGCGTCCTGGCTGGCGAGGAAGGCATTGTGGCGCTGGAAGAACCGCTTGGGATCGCCGCAAGTGGTGAGCATCGAGATCGTCAGGTCGATCGGGTTGCGCAGCAGGGTGGTGACGGTCACGCCGATCTGGCCCTTGGGCACCAGCGTGAGGCGCAGCACCGGATCGGCCTCGCGGTTGAAGTGCGCGCAGTGCGGGCAGGTGTAGCTGACGAATTCGCGAAGCTGCATCTCGGCCTTGGGGTTGCCGTACATATGGCTGCCGTCTGCGGTGACGACGATCTGGTTCGCCCAGTTCGATGCCGGGTTGGCGGCGGGAGCCAAAGGCTTGTGGACCGGCTTGGCGGCAGCGACGCTCAGCAGGGCGATGGCGGCGAGTGCGGCGAGACGCGAGATGGACTTCATCACTGCTTTTCCTGGTTTTCCTGGTTGCCGAGGCTTCGGGCCAGCGATTCGAGCACCGCGCGAAGTTCGGGGTCGCCGATGTCGCGCAGCGATTCGCCCAGTTCGAAGGGTACGGGCTTGAGCGAGGGCGGAGCCGCCTTGGGGCGCGTGGCAGGCGGCGCCTTAACCTCGCCTTGCCGGATTTTCACCTTGGCGACGGCCTTGTAGCCGAAGAAGCGGTTCACCCGCTCCATGATCTCGGGCACGACATGCTGGATCATCGGCGCATGGGCAGCCAGCACCACCAACTGAAGAATGCCGTCGCACTTCTCTCCGGGCGGGAAGCGGATCGATTCGGGCGCACAGACGCGGGCATGGCGCAGGCCGACGATCTCCGGCCAGCGCGTCACCACGCTCGATTGCACGAATCCGAAGCGGCGGAACGCCGTGCGGCCCACTTCGGGCATGAGGTCGGAAATCTGGCGCGCCTGGCCGCCGCGCGGACGCTCGAAGCGCTTGGGGGCGTCGGCAGCCTTGGCGCTGCTCTTGCCCCGAGCCGAGCCTGCGCCCGCACCCGTGCTCTTGCCCGCGCGCTTGGGGGGCGTGCCCGTCTTTTCCGTTCCTTTGCTCGGATGCCGTTCCATTGTGGGCGCTCCAATGCCATAGGGCGCTGATGGATGCCAGCCGCGATACGATCCCATCCAAGGTTCCGGGCAAGGTTCTCGACTGGTACGATGCCCATGCCCGCACGCTGCCGTGGCGGGCACCGCCGGGCGCGGCACCTCCCGATCCTTACCGCGTCTGGCTTTCCGAGGTCATGCTCCAGCAGACCACCGTGGCCGCGGTGAAGGACTACTTCGCGAAGTTCACGAATCGCTGGCCCACCGTAACCGATCTGGCCGCCGCGCCCGATGAGGAGGTCATGGCGGCCTGGGCGGGGCTCGGCTACTATGCCCGTGCCCGCAACCTGCTCGCCTGCGCCCGCGAAGTGGCGGCGCGGGGCGGCATTTTCCCCGACACCGAAGAAGGCCTCCGCGCGCTGCCGGGGTTGGGGGCCTATACCGCCGCCGCCGTCGCCGCGATCGCCTTCGGCCGCCGCGCCGTGGTGGTAGACGCCAATGTCGAGCGCGTGGTGACGCGCCTGTTCGCGCTGGACGACCCGTTGCCCGGCGCGCGCCCGGCGATTCGCGCGCTCACCGATACGATCACCCCCGAACGCCGTGCCGGAGACTTCGCGCAGGCCCTGATGGACATGGGTGCAACCGTCTGCACCACTCGCGTGCCCCGCTGCCTGCTTTGCCCGATCGCGGCCGAGTGTCGGGCGCGGGCCATGGGTGAGACAGAACGCTTCCCGGTGAAGGCGCCGAAGAAAGCCAAGCCCACGCGTCAGGGCCGCGCCTTCTGGATCGAGCGCGACGACCGGGTCTGGCTGGTGCGACGGGCCGACAAGGGGATGCTCGGCGGGATGCGGGCGCTGCCCGACGACGGCTGGTCCGCGCGCAGCGACGGCCACGGGGAGCCACCGATCGCGGGCCGCTGGGAAAGTGCCGGGCGTGTCGGCCACGTCTTCACGCATTTCGCGCTGGAATTGGGGCTTTCCGTTCATCTCGGCGACTCGCGCGGTGATCCTCCGGGTGAGGGCGAGTGGTGGCCGCTCGACCGGCTGGACGAGGCCGGCCTCCCCACGCTCTTCGTCAAGGTGGCGAGACTTGCACTGGCGGAACCAGCGTGAGGTCGTCGTTCGACGAGACGGCGCGCGCCCGGCTGGAAGCGGTGCTCGACCGCCGCTTGGTGCTGCGCATGGCCGCTGCCGCCGGAATCGGCGCGGCGCTCATGCCGCGCCTGGCCTGGGCTGCGGCGCAAGGGGAAAGTCTCCCCCGCGTGCGGGCGCTGGTAGAGCGCTGGACGGGGACCGCCGACAAGCCCGGCGTCTTCCCCGGCCTCGTCGCCTCGCTCGGGCTGCCGGGGCGCGAGGCGGAATTCGTCGCGCGCGGCACCCAAGGCTTTACCGACGGCACGCCGGTTTCGGCGGACAGCCTGTTCCGCATCTACTCGATGACCAAGCCGGTCACCGGGATCATGGCGATGCAATTGGTGACGGAGGGTCGCCTCGGGCTCGACCAGCCGGTGCGCGACGTGCTGCCGAAGTTCGCGGCGATGCAAGTACAGGATCGCTACGACGGCTCGCTTTCCGCGCTTCATCCGGCGCCTCACGCCATCACCATGCGGCACTTGCTTACTCATACGTCGGGGCTCGGCTATTCGATCGTGCAGACCGGTGCGATCCGCGAAGTGATGCAGGCCAAGGGGCTTGCCGCCGGACAGGTCAGCCGTCTCAAGGTGCCGGGCCTTACCGATGGCGTAGCCGCGCCCAGCCTCGCGGTGTTCGCGGACCGGCTTGCGGAAGTGCCGCTGGTCTATGATCCGGCGACGCACTGGAGCTATTCGCTCGGCCTGGACCTGATGGGCCGGGTCATCGAGGTCGTCACCGGCCGTCCTTTCGACGTCTACCTGCAAGAAGCGCTGTTCGAACCGGCGGGGATGACGAGTACTTTCTTCCAGGTTCCCGCGAGCCAGGGCTATCGCCTGACCACCAATTATGCCGCGCTGGGCGAAGTGCTGGTGCCGATCGACGAGCCGGGCAATTCGGTCTTCCTCGATAGGCCGGCGTTCGCCTTCGGTGGCTCCGGCCTCGTCAGCAGCCCGCGCGACTACGACCGCTTCCTGCGCCTGCTGGCCCAGCGCGGCACTCTGGACGGTCGCCGCGTGCTGGCGGAAAGCGCGGTCGTCACCGGTACCGGCGACCTGCTGCCGCCGGGTGTGAAGCTTGCCGCCATGCTGCCTGCGGGCAGCGGGTTCGGCGCGGGCGGACGCGTGGGGAAGGGCGCGGAGGCGGGAATCTTCGGCTGGTCCGGCGCGGCGGGAACGGTGGGCATGGTCGACATGGTCCGCGGCCTGCGCTCGCAACTTTTCGCGCAGTTCATGCCGCCGAACGCCTTCGACCTGATCCCTCAATTCCAGACCGCGCTGAAGGCCGATGTCATGGCCCTGCTGGAGACGCAGACTTGAGTACCACCGCCCCGAGTATCACCGCCCCGAGTATCGCCGCCTTGCCGAAGCTGCTTCCAATTGCCTTTTCCGGATCGCACCTCGACCGCGCCGACCATATCCGCAACGATCCGGCGGCCTTGCTCGCCCTGCAAAGCAGCGAGGCGCGGCTGCTGCGGCTGGACGGGTTGGACGCCGTGCTGAAGGATGACGGCGCACTCGTCTGGGGAACGCTTGCCGAGGCCGAGCCGGGCAGCGAGATGATCTTCCTCGGCCTCGACGGCACGGTGCCCTGTTTCGCGGAAGTGCCGCCTGTGACGCCGCCTGGCGGTCCTCATGCCTCTCCGGTCAACTGGCACGCCATGGCCGTGCTCGATCCCGGCGAGCTGGCGGCCTATGGCGGCGCGCGCTCGCTGGTGAGCTGGCATTCGCGCCACCGGTACTGCGCGGTCTGCGGCCATCCCACCGTCCTTGCCAAGGGCGGCTGGCAGCGGACCTGCACCAATATCGACTGCGGCGCCGATCATTTTCCGCGCGTCGATCCGGTGACGATCATGCTCGTCGAGCACGAGGGCCGCGCCCTGTTGGGCCGCCAGCCGCGTTTTCCGGAGGGGCGCTATTCGACGCTGGCCGGTTTCGTGGAGCCGGGCGAGTCGGTGGAAGAGGCGGTCGCCCGCGAGATCCACGAGGAAGCGGGGCTGAGGGTGCGCGACGTGACTTACGTGGCAAGCCAGCCCTGGCCGTTCCCGTCCTCGCTGATGATCGGCTGTCACGCCATTGCGGACGACGATGCCATCACCATCGACGAAACCGAGCTTGAGGACGTGCGCTGGTTCACCCGCGACGAAGTGGTGGAGGCGCTGGAAGCCATCGATCGGGGCGAAAACGGCAAGGCTTTCGGCGCGCCGCCCGCTCATGCCATCGCCCATGTGCTGATGCGCTGGTGGGTCGACCGGGGGTAATTTCCACGTCGTCCCGGACTTGATCCGGGACCGCTGTCAATGAACAGCCCACCTCGAAGCAGGGCGCCTTGGCGCTACCTTGCGCCTAAAGAACTGCCAGCGGTCCCGGATCAAGTCCGGGACGACGCGAACTTCAGACCAGCCCCAGTTTCGCCAGTTCCCGCGCCATGGCGGGCGGCATCGCGTCGCCCGCCGTCTCGCCTTCGCCTAGGTCGCGCGGGGCGTCCTTCTCCGCGAGGTAGCGCCAGCCCTGATGGGCCCGCTTGGGCTGGGTGACGACCGGGATCAGCGTGGGCGCGAGCCGGATGTGCCAGCGCCCGTCCTCGCGCTGCTCGAAGCCCAGGATCGGCGAGCGGCCGATCAGCGCATGCTCGTAGATCCAGTATAGCGAGCCGCCGACCATCTCCTCCTGCCGCTTGGGCAGGTAGCGGGTGGTCAGGCGGGCCTCGCCGATGTCTCCATGGCTTTCCAGCCAGGCGCGCAGATCCGCCGGGCTTTCGGCGGAAAAGGCGATCTTGGTCATGTGCAGCGGCATGGCGACTAGATAGGTATCGGTGGTTTAACCCACCAGACCGGATACCGTCGCCAGGCCGAGGAATACCAGGAAGCCCATCGAATCCGTCGTCATCGTCACGAAGATGGACGAGGCGATGGCCGGGTCCGCCTTGAAGCGCTCCAGAGTCAGCGGCACGAAGACGCCGGCCATGCCCGCGATCAGGATGTTGGTCATCATGGCCATGGCGATGACCAAGCCCAGTATCACGTTGCCGAATATCAGGCTGACGACGATACCGATGACGACCGCCACCGTGCACCCGTTGAGCAGGGCGATCGACATCTCGCGCCGCACCGCGCGCCAGGCGTTGGAGGCGGTAAGCTGGTTGGTGGCAAGGGCGCGAACCGTCACCGCCAGCGTCTGGGTGCCGGCATTGCCGCCCAGGCCCGCGACGATCGGCATGAGCGTGGCCAGCGCCACCATCTTCGAGATCGTGTCCTCGAACATCGCGATCACCGAGGAAGCGAGCGTAGCGGTAAGCAGGTTGGCGATCAGCCAGCGAACGCGCGCGGAATAGGCGTCGCGGATCGGCTCGTTGATGTCGCCGTCACCTGCACCGGACAGCAGCAGGGTATCCTCACCCGCTTCTTCCTGAATGATGTGGACGATATCGTCGACGGTGATCTGGCCGATCAGCCGCCCGGCATCGTCGACCACGGCGGCGGAGATCAGCGCATATTTCTGGAAGCGCAGCGCGACTTCCTCCTGATCCATGTCGGCCGGGATCAGCGTCTGGTCGCGGGCCATCACGTCGTAGAGCGGGATATTGCGCGGCGTGCGCAGGATCCACGAGAGCGCGCAGGTGCCGATCGGGCGGTGCATGGGATCGACGATGAACACTTCCCAGAACTCGGTGGGCAGCTCGCGGTGCTCGCGCAGGAAGTCGATGAGATCGCCCACGGTCATCGATTCGTGGACGGCCACGAAATCGCGGCTCATCAGGCGGCCAGCGGATTCCTCGGGGTAGGACAGCGCCGTTTCGATCGCGGCGCGGTCTTCTGGCTCCATTTCGGCCAGGACGGCCTGCTGGTCTTCCTCGTCGAGGTCTTCCAGCATGGCGACGGCATCGTCGGTGTCGAGCTGCTCGGCGATCTCGGCGACGACTTCGGCGGGCAGCGCCTCCATCAGCGCCTCGCGCACCCAGTCGTTCATCTCGGCGATGACTTCCACGCCCATGAGGTCGCGGATGGCGCGGGCAAGGCCGAGGCGTTCGTTCTCGTCCATCAGCTCGAACAAGTCGGCGATGTCGGCGGGGTGGAGCGGTTCGACCAGGTCGTAGACGCGCTCGAAGTCCTCCTCGTCCAGCGCGTCCTTCACGCTGCGGACGAATTCGGCCTTGAGGCGGTTGTCGTCGTCGAGGGATTCGGACTCGGGCACATCGAGACGCGCGGGGTCTTCCGCCTGTTCCGCCGGGTCGTGCTTGAGGTCCGTTTCGCTCATCCCGGCGGGTCTACGCAGCTATTTCGCGATTGCAACAGCGTGGCAAAAATTCGCCTGACGTTTATCTCGGACGTCCCGGCGTGACATTGCCGCGCCAGTGCCTATATCGGGCGCCGATGCCCCACCGGCGCCGATCCGCGCCGGCAGAAGGAGACTGCAATGGCTGACGAATACCTGACGCTCACGCTCGACACCGGCAACGGCGAAGGCGGCGACGTGAAGATCAAGCTGCGTTCGGACCTGGCCCCCGGCCACGTGGAGCGTATCAAGGAACTGACCGGCGAAGGCTTCTACGACGGCATCAAGTTCCACCGCGTGATCCCCGGCTTCATGGCGCAGGGCGGCTGCCCCAACGGCACCGGCATGGGCGGTTCGGACAAGCCAGACCTCCAGGCCGAATTCAATGCCGAGCCGCACGTGCGCGGCGTTTGCTCGATGGCCCGCACCAGCTATCCGCACTCGGCCAACAGCCAGTTCTTCATCTGCTTCGACGACGCCCGCTTCCTGGACAACCAGTACACCGTCTGGGGCCAGGTGGTCGAAGGCATGGAACTCGTGGACGCGCTGCCCAAGGGCGAGCCGCCGCGCGAGCCCGGCAAGATCGTGAAGGCGACCATCTCGGAAGGCTGATCCTTTCCGAGTGCCTGAAATGAGAAAAGGGCGGCTCCGCGAAGGGTCGCCCTTTTTCGTTTCGCTTTCCCGTCGTCCCGGACTTGATCCGGGACCGCTGGCCGAGCCGAACCTAGCTCGCAGGGAGGCGCCTCAAGTATTGCCAGCGGTCCCGGATCAAGTCCGGGACGACGATGGGGATTGCACTACTCTGCCTTGGCTTTCTCTTCCTTCTCAAGCTGGGCCTCGGAAACGCCGAGCAGCTTGGCGAGGCGGGCCTTTTCGCTCTTGGAAAGATCGGCATAGGCGCGCGGCGCGGGAAGGGTGGCGCTGGCGGCTTTCACTTTCTCGGCGATAGCGGGCATCTGTTCCATCAGCTTGGGCACGAAGCCCTGCATCTTCGCCATGACTTCCGGCGCCATCATGACCAGATAGGAATCGGCGGCATAGGCTTTCCCGGTCGGCGTCGCGAAGAATGCATTCAATTCGCCCAGCTGCGCGGTGGTGTAGCGGCCGGCGTAGGCCTGCGTCAGCCCCTCGCGGATGTCGGGTTCCACCTGGGTCATCAGCGGAATCATCTCGTTCATCATCGTGCGCGTGGAGATCTGCATGCGCTGCTTGAAGGCCGGATCGTAGATCTGCATGATCTCTTCCATCGAGGCCTCGCCCAGCTTTTCAGTGTTCACGCCGCTGAGGCCGGCAAGCTGCTTGAGCGGCAGTTTCATTGTGGAATCCATGATGGAGTCCATCATCTTGTCGAGGGTGCCGTTCATCAGCCGGGCGTAAGTGCCGAGCGGAAATACATAATCCACCGTCTGGCGTGCCGCTGCGATCCGTGCGGGATCGGTGACAGGTGCTGCCGAGGCCGGAGCGGCCGGAACAGGTTCGGCGGCAAGGCTCGGCGTAGCCGAGACGATAGCGGCCGCAGTGGCGGCGAGAAAAACGAAACGCATGACGGGGCCCCTGAACAGTCGGAAAACTCGCGGGACCATACCCGCGAAGTATCTGTCAGGGGAATGAAATCGCCCGTCATGAGCCAAACACGCCGTCGCTCCTTCGCAAGGGGACGGCGCTTGGAAGGCTTTTAGAGCCCTGCTTGCAGCAGCCACTCGTGGAAGATGCGCACGGGGCGCGATTCCAAGGCCTTGGGCTTGCAGACGAACCAGTAGCGGTAGGGGCTTTCGACATCGATGTCGAACAGCCGCGCCAGTCGGTTGTCGTGGCTGCGACGGAAGTGGTCGTCGTGCATGATCGCGATGCCCAGGCCCTGGGCGGCAGCTTCCAGAACGAGCTGGCCGGAGTCGAAGCGGTCGACCGAGGCCGGTTCCAGCTTTTCCAGCCCGATCGCGCTCTTCCAGGCATCGAGGCTCTGCGGCAGATCCTGGTGGATCAGGAACGTCTGCTTGGAGAGAATCGCCTCGTCGGGGACGGTGCCGATCTCCCTTGCCATCTCCTGCGAGGTGATGGCGTAGACCTTGTTGTGGTCGAGCTGGATGCGATAGTAGGCCGGATCCGGTTCGGGCGAGAGGATGATCGCCGCGTCCAGCGTGTCGCCCACGCGGTCTTCCAGATGGGCGCCGGTGTCGATGTCGATATGCAGGCGCGGATGGAGCTTGCGCAGTTCCGGCAGGCGCGGGAACAGACGCTGGCCGCCGAACAGCGAGGGCACGCCCAAGTGAAGGCGCAGCACCTGTCCGCGATCGATCTGCGATTCCACCGCTTCGGCCAGCTCTTCCAGCTTGGGGCCGACGACGTTGTAGAAGGCCTGGCCTTCGTCGGTCAGCTTCATCGACTGGTGCTGGCGGGTAAACAGGCGCTTGCCGGTGAAGTCTTCCAGCGCGGCGACGCGGCGCGACAGCGCGGAAGGCGAGAGGGCCAGCTCGTTGGCGGCGGCCTTGGCCGAACCGAGGCGGACGACGCGAACGAAGGCTTCAAGCGCGCGCAGGGGGGGGAGTCGGCGTACTGGCAATGTCTCGTCTTTTCACTCGGGGTCCGGCGCCGCCGGCAGGCGGCGCCATGGGTTAATCGGTCTCTTCGGCCATTTCCGTGACCGGAGGATGGAGACGAAGCCGCGTGACGCGGCGCTCGTCGCCGTCGGTGACTTCGATGCGCCAGCCGCTGTCATGGTCAAGGACGGTGCCGACCGCGGGAACCTGCCCGGCCAGCACGAAGGCGAGGCCGCCCAAGGTGTCCACCGCTTCCTCGACTTCGGCGAGGCGCGGGTCGATCCGTTCTGCCACATCATCAAGCTCGACGCGGGCGTCGGCGTCCCAGATACCGTTCTCTTGCGAAATTAGCAACTCTTCGGGGGCGTCGTCGTGCTCGTCCTCGATGTTACCCACGATTTCCTCGACGAGATCCTCGATCGTGATGATCCCGTCGGTGCCGCTGTACTCGTCGATCACCACGGCCAGATGGGTGCGCTGGGCGCGCATGTCGGCCAGCACGTCGAGCGCGCCGCGAGACTGGGGCACGTAGAGCGGCTGGCGCAGCAGGCTCGACCAGTCCTCGGGCGGCTGCTCGCCGCGCGCCAGGATCGGGAAGACGTCCTTGATGTGGATCATGCCCTTGATGGCGTCCAGCGAATCGCCGTGGACCGGCATGCGGCTGTGGCCGTGCTCGGCAAAGGCCTCGACCACTTCGGCCCAGCTGGCCGAGGCGGGGATCGCCACGATTTCGCTGCGGGGCACGGCGATATCGTCCGCATCGTGCTCGCTGAAGTGAAGCAGGTTGCGTAGCATCTGCCGCTCGATCGGGGAAAGGTCGCCCCGCGCGCGGGCCTCGTCCTCGCCGTCGCCTTCATGTTCGTTGATGACGCCTTCGATCTGCGCGCGAAGCGACTGATCGCCGTCGTTCTGGAAAAGCCTCCGAAATACACGCCAGAGCGTGCCGGTACTGTCCCCGTCTCCCGAGCCGGACTCGGTGTGGCGGCCATTGTCGGCCATCGTCCTGTGTTACCCCTGTAAGGTTAAGTTCTGTCGCCATATGGGTCGGCAATGCCGATGAGGGCAAGAGCCTTTGTTTCAAGGGCCTCCATCGCCTCGGCATCGTCGTCCGAAATCTCATGGTCCAGTCCGGCGAGGTGGAGCAGGCCGTGGACGATCAGGTGGCTGGCGTGATGCGCCACCGGCACGCCCTTTTCCTGGGCCTCGCGCGCGCAGGTCTCGAAAGCGAGGGCGAGATCGCCCAGCATCTCGGGCGGCCCGTCCGGCGCTAAATCCAGCAGGTCCGCGCGTTCCAGCATGGGGAAGGACAGCACATTGGTGGGCTTGTCCTTGGCCCGCCATTCGCGGTTGAGGACGTGGACTTCCTCGTCCGAAGTGAACAGCAGACTGGCCAGAAGGCGCGGGTTGTCGAGTTCCGGGGCTACCTGCACCAAGGCTTCGAGCGCGGCTTCGGCAAGGTCGGCCCAGTCCGTGGCGACCCCGTCCACGGAGGCGGGCCAGGGTGCTTCGATATCGATTTCGAGATCCATCCCCGGCCCCTTGGCGCAAAACGTCCCGAGAAGCTACGTCAGCCTTGCGCCTGATCCGCCTTTGGTGCCGAAGGATCGACGTAAGGCCCTTCGTAAGCCTCGACGATCCGGCCGACGATCGGGTGGCGTACCACATCCTGCACGGTGAAGCGCGTCACGTCGATGCCGTCCACGCCTTCCAGTCGGCTCACCGCGTCGGCAAGGCCGCTCATGCGGTCGCCGCCGGGGATGTCGACCTGTCGGGGGTCGCCGCAGACGACCATGCGGCTGTTCTGGCCGAAGCGGGTGAGGAACATCTTCATCTGCTCGCGCGTGGTGTTCTGCGCTTCGTCGAGGATGACGAAGGCATCGGCCAGCGTGCGGCCGCGCATGAAGGCGATCGGCGCGATCTCGATCTCGCCGCTGGCGAGGCGGCGTTCCACCTGCTCGGGCGGCATGCAGTCGTAGAGCGCGTCGTAGAGCGGGCGCAGGTAGGGATCGACCTTGTCCTTCATGTCGCCGGGCAGGAAGCCCAGCTTTTCGCCCGCTTCCACGGCAGGGCGCGAGAGGATCAGGCGCTGGACCGATCCGGTCATGAGCTGGCTGACCGCCTGCGCGACCGCGAGGTAGGTCTTGCCGGTGCCTGCGGGGCCGAGCGCGAAGATCACGTCCGAACGGGCGAGCGCGCGCATATATTCGATCTGGGTGGCCGAACGCGGCACGATCGTCTTGCGGCGCGTGCGAATCATGATCGGCGGGGCGCCGGTATCGCCGGAGATGATCCCCTCCAGCGTCGGTTCGGCCGACATGGCGATCAGCGATTCGACCGCGCCCGCATCGAGGGCCTGGCCCTGCTCCAGCCGGTGATACATGCCCTTGAGCGTGTCCCGCGCGCGGGCGACGGCGTCTTCGGGGCCTTCGATCTGGATCTTGTTGCCGCGCGCGGCAATGTAGACGCCGAGCCTGTTTTCGACCTGTACGAGGTTTGAATCGAACTGGCCGAACAGGGCCCCCAGCAAAGTCTGTTCGTCGAACTCGACTTCGACACGTGCCCGGCGGTGTGCTTCGGGCCTGAACTGCGCCGTTTCACCGGCACGTGCTGCTTTGCGGGCCATGTGCTCCTTTCAGATGAGCATGCTTTCGTTCTGTCTCGAAGATGGCTCCGCGCATCGCGTCCTGCAAGCGGCATCTACGCGAAAATTGCTCGCTTCATCGGGGATAACCGCGCGTTTCGGCGCGCAGTGGCGGATTTGTCGCAAGACTAAGACAAACCTGAAATTTTCCTGCAAACGACATTTTAAGTCCGTTCATCTTGCGGGGTGCAAACCTGAACCCACAGACCGACAAGAGCCCTTCGAGGTTTCAGCGTCGATCGGTTCAAGGAGAAGCGAAAATGCGCAAGATCATCATGGCCGCCCTGGCAGCAAGCGTCATCATCCCAACGATGGCCGTTCCCACGATGGCGTCGGCCCAGAGCCACCGCGAAGTGCGCGAAAGCGCCCGCGACGTCCGCCACGACGAGCGCAACTTGCGTCAGGCCCAGCGCTACGGCGATCGCCGCGACGTCCGTGATGCTCGCCGCGACCTGAACGATTCCCGCCGCGAACTGCGCGAGGACTGGCGCGACTATCGCCAGAGCCACCGCAACGACTTCCGCCGCCCCGCCTATCAGGGACCGCGCGGTTATCACTATCGCCCGGTCGCGGTGGGCCACCGCTTCCAGCCTTCCTATTACGGCAGCCGCTACTGGGTGAACGATTATGGCCGCTACCGCCTGCCGGCGCCGCGCGCCGGGCACCGCTGGGTTCGCTACGGCAACGACGTTGCCATGGTGAACATGCGCAACGGCCGGGTCGTGAACGTTCACAACGGCTTCTTCTGGTAACAACCGCCCGCCGGCGCCCCTAGAGGCGTCGGACGAGTCCCAGGCGGGTCGCGGGGGCCTCCGGTGCAAGCCGGGGGCCCTTTCTCGTGCGATGGACGGGTCTTGCAGGAGGCATCGTCAAGCGGCTAGCCTCCGCCCATGAGAAGCACATCCCGCGCCCGGCTGCTGGCGTTCGCTCCTGTCCTGGCCCTGGGCCTCTCGCTGGCCGCCTGCAAGAAGGACGCCGCCCCACCCGAGGCGACCGCCAGTGCCGAAGCCAGCGAAGCCGCCGCCGAGGCCACGCCGATGAGCGCCGAGGACTGGATCCGCGCCAATCACAAGGATGCGCTCTCAACCGACCTTGGCAAACTGCAATATGCCACGGCCGAAACCGACCTTGACGGCGACGGCACGCCCGAAGTGCTGGTCTATCTGGGCGGTCCGATGTTCTGCGGCACGGGCGGTTGCAATCTCGTAGTGCTCAAGCGCCAGGACGGCGACCTTATCCAGGTGAGCGAGACCACCGTGGTCCAGCTTCCGGTCGGCGTACTGGACAGCAAGTCGCATGGCTGGCGCGACCTTGCGGTCAGCGTTTCGGGCGGCGGCATGACGGAAGGCGTATCGCGCCTCCGCTTCACCGGACGCGGCTATCCGGCCAATGCCAGCGCGGAAGTGAGCGCCGACGCGGCACCGATCAGCAAGCCGGTGATCGCGGAGGATGCGCTGAAGCCACTGGATTGAGCATGGAGCGGGTTTGTCCGTCCAGCCACGTCACATAATGCGCACGTCATTAGGATGACGGTAGTCGTTCAGGATGACGGTAGTTTTATGGGCGAGGGTTGGCGCGAAAAGCACCGCTCAAGCTCCGAGCCACCGGCGGAAGGCGGCGTTGACCGCCTCCGGCTGCTCCATCGGCGCCATGTGCCCGGCATCAGCAATCACTTCGTAAGCCGCGCCCGGCAGCGCCTGCACCATTTCCTCCGCCAGACGCGGCGGGGTGAGGGCATCGGCCTCGCCCACCATGACCATGGCAGGAACCGTGACCGTGCGCAGCGTCTCCAGTGAATCGGCGCGATCCATGATCGCTGCCTGCTGGTCCATGTAGGTGCCGAAGCCCAGGCGCAGGGCCATCTGCACGACCTCCTCGAACAGCGCCTCGGGACAGCCGGGCGCGACCAGCTGGCGCAGCGAGCCGCGCAGCACGTATTCGAACCCGCGCGAACGGGCCGTGGCGATGGCGGCACGGCGCAGCGCGGCCTGTTCCTCGGTATCGGCGCGGGCATTGGTATCTACCAAGGCGAGCCGGGTGACCCGCTCCGGTGCGCGGCGCCAGATTTCCATCGCCACGTAGCCGCCCATCGAGAAGCCCGCGATCGCGAACCGTTCCGGCGCGGCTTCCAGCACGCGGCTGGCCATGAGCGCGATCGAATCGTCCTTCAGCGTGTCGCCGATGGAGATATCGGCAATGTCCGAAAGTCCGTTCGTCTGCGCCTGCCAGACATGGCGGTCGCAGGAGAGCCCCGGAACGAGAACCAGTGCTTGCTTCTCGGTCACGCGGGAACGCTGCTCAGCACTTTGGCGGAAAGCGAGTTCCCACCCGCCTCGATCAGCTCGACGGTGACGACATCGCCTACCGTGGCCTCACCGATGAAGTGGACCGATTGCAGCCAGGGCGACTTGCCCAGCCACTGGCCGGGAAGCTTGCCCTTGCGTTCCACCAGGACTTCGCAGGTCCGGCCGACCGAAGCCTTGTTGAAGGCATACTGGTCGCGGTTGACCGCGGCCTGTAGCCGCTGGAGTCGCTCGTCCATCACGGCGGGCGCGATCTGATCGTCCATCGTCGCGGCAGGCGTGCCTGCGCGCGGCGAATACTTGAAGCTGAAGCACTGGGCATAGCCCACCGCATCGACCAGCCTGAGCGTATCCTCGAACTCGGCATCGGTCTCGCCGGGGAACCCGACGATGAAGTCGCCCGAAAGCGCGATGTCGGGCCGCACCGCGCGCACGCGGTCGAGGATTTCCAGATAGCTTTCGGCCGTGTGGCTGCGGTTCATCGCCTTCAGCACGCGGTCGTTCCCCGCCTGAACCGGCAGATGGAGGAACGGCATCAGCTTCGCCACCTCGCCATGCGCGGCGATCAGCGCGTCGGTCATGTCGTTGGGATGACTGGTGGTGTAGCGGATGCGGGCGAGATCGGGAATATCGGCCAGCTCGCGGATCAGCCCGTCGAGCCCGACCTTCCGCCCCTTCGCATCCTCGCCATACCAGGCGTTCACGTTCTGACCGAGCAGCGTGATCTCGCGCGCGCCGGCATCGACCAGGCGCTTCGCCTCGTCGATCAGGTCGGCATGGGGGCGGGAGACTTCGGCGCCGCGCGTATAGGGCACCACGCAATAGGTGCAGAACTTGTCGCAGCCTTCCTGCACGGTGAGGAAGGCGGTGGGCCCGGAGCGGCGACGGCGGGGAAGGGCATCGAACTTCGTCTCCGCTGGCATGTCGGTATCGGTGACGCGCTTGCCCTCGCTGGCCACCCGGATCATCTCGGGCAGGCGATGATAGGCCTGCGGGCCGACCACCATCTTAACGGCGGGCGAGCGCTTCATGATCTCGTCGCCCTCGGCCTGCGCCACGCAGCCGGCGACCGCGATCAACGGCGTGGAGCCATCCCCGCGTTTCAGGCGGCCGATGTCCGAGTAGACCTTTTCCGCCGCTCTTTCGCGGATGTGGCAGGTGTTGAGCACGACCAGGTCGGCCTCTTCGCCTTCCGGTGCGGCCGTGATGCCCTGCTCGGCCAGCAGCTCGGCCATGCGCTCGCCGTCGTAGACGTTCATCTGGCAGCCGAAGCTCTTGACCCGGTAGGTGCGGGGAATCTGGGTGGTTGGCATAGGCGCGCCGATACACGCCTTGGCGGCGATTTTGAAGGGGTGGCGTTTCCGGTCCGTTCAGCCCTAGCGGTTGTCGCTGATGGCTTGGGAGCGTTTGGTGGCTTGCGAAACGCTGCCGATCTGGCTGCCGGGGATGTGATCCCTGCCTTTCGGATTGGTGATAGGGTTCAAACCCGGATCGGAAGCAGGCGTATTTTCCGGCCGGACGTGACGTTCACCGGCTTTGCGCATCGCCAGCGCGCGCCTGGCGGACGCGGTAAGCGCGTCTCGCGCTGCGATTTTGCGCAATCGGGTGAATTCGCTGTTCACCCGCTTCAGGGCTTGGGCAAATACCTGCTTCCGCCTGGCGGGGTGATCGACCAGCCCCGGAAAGCTGCCTCCGCGCGCTTCGGCTTTGCCGCGTACTTCGCGCTGTTTCTGACGCAGCAGAGTCTTCTCGCGGTCGCGCAGCGTTCTCAGGCGATGGCGTAGCTCGTGAAGCTCTTCATCCGTGTGTTTGCCGATCGCCGGATGGTGCGAACTGGCCACCAGCTCACGGTCTTCATGGCTGAGCAGGGCGGCTTCGGTCTTGTTGGAGAGGGACATCGCGTGACCTCCTTTGCATCGTTCGGGCAACGCAGGAGGCCATGATAACGTCCGCCGGGAGGTTGGGGATTGCACATCCTTGCGGCATATTTCCCGAGTTTCGGGGAAAGCGGCGGCCTTGCAGCCTGTTCCCCTTTGCCCGCACTTACGCTATCCGCGCGCGTCATGAGCGATAACCAGACCCTTTACGCCGCCTTCGCAGGCCATCTCAACGCCGCGCTCGATGCGCTCGAAGCAGCAGGCACGCTGCCCGGCGGCCTGAAGCGAAGCGCGATCACGGTCGAGCCGCCGCGCGATGCCTCGCACGGCGACCTTTCGACCAATGCGGCGATGGTCCTGTCCAAGCCCGCGGGCATGAAGCCGCGCGATCTGGCCGAAGCGCTGGTGGCGGAACTGTCGAAGCTCGATTCGGTGACGTCGGCCGAGATCGCCGGGCCCGGCTTCATCAACTTGCGCCTGTCGCCTGCCGCCTGGCTGGCCGAACTGCGCGCCATCGCCGCGCAGGGCGCCGACTATGGCCGCTCGACCGTCGGCGGCGGCACCACCGTCAACATCGAATACGTTTCGGCCAACCCGACCGGCCCGATGCACATGGGCCACTGTCGCGGTGCCGTCGTCGGCGATGCATTGGCGACGCTGCTCGAATATGCCGGGCACAAGGTCATCAAGGAATACTACGTCAACGACGCCGGCGCGCAGGTGCAGGTGCTCGCCCGCTCGGCGCACGTTCGCTATCGCGAGGCGCTCGGTGAAGCCGTAGGCGCGATTCCCGAGGGGCTTTATCCGGGCGACTACCTGGTGCCGGTGGGCCAGCAATTGGCCGCCGAATATGGCAACAAGTATGTCGCCGCGCCCGAATCGGATTGGCTCGCTCTGTTCCAGGAGAAGGCCGTCGCCGCAATGCTGGTGATGATCAGGCAGGATCTCGCGCTGCTGGGCATCCACCACGATCTGTTCTCCTCGGAAGCCGAGCTTCAGGCATCGGGCAAGCCGGACGAGGCCGAGGCGTGGCTGCGTGCCAAGGGTCTCGTCTACGACGGCGTGCTCGAGGCGCCGAAGGGCAAGACGCTTGAGGATTGGGAAGCGGTGGAACTGCCGCTGTTCCGCTCCACCCAGTTCGGCGACGATCAGGACCGCCCGATCAAGAAGTCGGACGGCACCTGGACCTACTTCGGGGCCGACCTCGCCTACCACTTCCAGAAGGCCCAGACCGCCGACGCACTGGTGGACATCTGGGGCGCGGACCACGCGGGCACCGTCAAGCGCATCAAGGCCGCCGTCGCAGCCATGACGGGCGCCGACGGTGAACCGACGCCGTTCGAGATCAAGCTGGTCCAGATGGTCCAACTGCTGCGCGACGGCGAGCCGGTGAAGATGTCCAAGCGTTCGGGCAACTTCGTGACGCTGGCCGAAGTCGTCACCGAAGTGGGCAAGGACGTGGTGCGCTTCACCATGCTGACCCGCAAGCCCGAAGCGCAGATGGACTTCGACTTCGCCAAGGTGGTGGAAGCGTCGAAGGACAACCCGGTATTCTACGTGCAGTACGCCAATGCCCGCGTCCACTCGACCTTGCGCAAGGGCCTGGCCGAGGGCGGCTTCACCCCTTCCGGCGAGCATCTCGAACTGCTGGGCGAAGAGGAACTGGAGCTGGTCAAGCTGGCCGCCCAGTTCCCCCGCATCGTCGAAGCCGCGGCCGCCGCGCGTGAACCGCACCGCATCGCCTTCTTCCTCGGCGATGTCGCCGCCGCCTTCCACGGCTACTGGAATCTCGGCAACGACCGCGTCGAAAAGCGCTTCGTTAATGCTGCCGACGCTAACCTGACCGGCGCACGGCTTTTCCTGGCCGCGCAGATCGGGCAGCTTGTCCGCAATGGCCTGGCGCTGCTCGGCGTCGAGGCGGTGGAGGAAATGTAACTCATGGCGAACTGGGGCCAGAATCAGGAAGCCGGGGACTTGAGCGCGGCGCGCTCCCCCGCAGGGTTCGAGAATTCGGAGCAGGCTCCGAACAAGCTCGAACTCGGTGATGGGGACGTGCGCCTGCCCTGGCTCGAAGGCGAGGACGAGGAGTTCGAAGACCAGCAAGGCGGTGCTTCCGGCCAGACCCTGCTGCTCGTGGCGCTCGCCGTCGTTGCCATCCTGGTGATCGTCGGGGGCATCTGGTGGGCAACGCGCCAGAACGCGGAGCAGCCCCTGGTCGCCAGCGGCGGCGTGATCGAGGCGCCCAAGGAACCCTACAAGACGCGTCCGGAGAACCCCGGCGGCGACATCGTGGCGGGCACCGGCGACACCAGCTATGCGGTCGCCGAAGGGCAGAGCCGCGTGCCGCGGATCGACCAGCGCGACGTGCCGGCCGCCGTTCGGCCGGTATCCCCGCCATCTTCCACGCCATCCTCCGCGCCGTCCCTTGGCGCCAGCGCATCGGCCAAACCGGAACCGGTCGTGACCGGGGTGGGCGTGCAGGTCGGCGCCTATACCTCGAAGCCTACTGCGGAAGCAGGCTGGAACGCGCTGAAGGTGCAGTATCCCGCGCTGTCTGGCGTGAATCATCGCATCGTCGAAGGGCAGGCGGACATCGGCAAGGTCTACCGCCTCCAGGCCGTACCCGGCGATCTCGCCGCAGCGCGCGCGCTGTGCAGCGGGATGAAGTCGGCCGGCTTGAGCTGTCAGGTGAAGCAGTGAAGGCTCCTCGCTCGTCATTGCGAGCGTAGCGAAGCAATTCAGCGCCGCCGGGAGCGCGATACGGGTAGGTAGCGCGCGGCGCTGACATTCCGAGGGTCTGGGGGATCATCCCCCAGGACTTCCCCCTTTCCACACTTCCCGACCTCCGAAATCTTGCGAAAATCGCAGAATCCTGCGACCAACCGCGATTATGACACCCGCCATCTTCGGCCTTTCCGGGCTGACCCTCAGCGCCGACGAGCGCGCGTTCTTCCGCGATGCCGATCCGGCCGGCTACATTCTGTTCGGCCGCAACGTGCAGGACCGCGAGCAACTTCGGGCCCTTACCGACGATTTGCGGTCCATTCACGGCCGCGATCGGCTCTATATCACCATCGACCAGGAGGGCGGCCGCGTCGCGCGGATGAAGCCGCCGGTGTGGTGCGCCTATCCGCCGGGCGAAGCCTTCGACAAGCTCTACGATCTCGCCCCCGCCAGCGCGATCGAAGCCGCGCGGGACAATGCCGAGGCACTCGGGCTGGACCTTGCGGAAGTGGGCGTGACCGCCGACTGCCACCCGCCGCTCGACGTGCGCCATCCCGGCGCGCACGACATCGTCGGGGACCGCTCTTTCGGCGCCGACCCGATGCGCGTGGCGGCGCTGGGCCGCGCGACGCTCCAGGGTCTGGCGCGCGCCGGGATCGTCGGCTGTGTGAAGCACATCCCCGGCCACGGCCGCGCCATGGCGGACAGTCACAAGGAATTGCCCACGGTCGAGGCGGGCGAAGAGGAACTTGAGCGCGATATCGAGCCGTTTCGCACGCTCAGGGACGTGCCTTTCGGCATGACCGCGCATGTGCGCTACACCGCCTGGGATGCGGAAAATCCCGCCACCCTCTCGCCATTCGTGATCCGCGAGATCATCCGCGAGCGCATCGGCTTCACCGGCCTGCTGATGAGCGACGATCTCGACATGCAGGCCCTGTCCGGCAGCGTGCCCGAACTGGCGGAACGCGCGATCGCGGCGGGCTGCGACCTGGCGCTGAACTGCTGGGCGAAGATGGACGACATGACCGGCATTGCCGCACGGCTACCGACGATGGATGCGCAGACCGTCGACAAGCTGGAGCTTGCGCTCGGCTCGGTTGCGGGCGCGCAGGCCACCGGCACCCACGCGGAACTGCTGGCGCGGCGCGATGCCCTGCTGGCGCTGGTGGCCTGAACGTGGCGACAGCTTCCGAACTTCCGCTGGGCCTGCCCGGCTCCGATGCCGCCTGGGACGGCGAGGAGCGTGCCGAAGCCCGCAAGGAAGCGCTCTATCTGGAAATCGACGGCTGGGAAGGGCCGCTCGACCTCCTGCTCGACCTTGCGCGGCGGCAGAAGGTGGACTTGCGCCGAATCTCCATCCTCGAACTGGTGGCGGCCTACCTCGACTATATCGAGCAGGCCGAGGCGCTGCGGCTGGAACTGGCGGCGGACTATCTGGTGATGGCGGCCTGGCTGGCCTACCTGAAATCGGCGCTGCTGCTGCCCAAGGACGAGCAGGCCGATCCCAGTCCCGAAGAACTCGCGCTGCGCCTGCAACTGCGCCTGCAACGCCTTGGCGCCATGCGCGAGGCGGCGGCGCGGCTCATGGCGCGCGATCGGTTGGGCCGCGACGTCTTCCTGCGCGGCGCTCCGGAAGGCCTGCGCGTTGAGCGCAAGTCGGCCTGGCAATGCTCGTGGTACGATCTGGTGCGTGCTTATGGCGATGTGAAAGTACGCAGCCAGCCGGTGGTCCACATGGTTCGCGAACGCATGGTCATGACCCTGGACAGCGCCATCGCCCGCGTATCGTCGATGTTGGGCGTCTCGCTCGACTGGATGGACCTTCGCGATTTCCTTCCCACCGCCAGCGATAGCTGGGCCAATCCGCAATTGCGCCGCTCGGCGCTGGCCTCCAGCTTCGTTGCCGCCCTCGAACTCGCGCGTACCGGCAAGGCCGAGATCGCACAGGAGCAGACATTCGGTCCGCTTCGCCTCAAGGCCTGTAAGTAAGATGCAGCAATCGATGGATGACCTGACGCGCGCCGTGGAGGCGACGCTGTTCGCGGCGGAGCAACCGCTCACGGTCGAGCAGATTTCGGGCCACCTCGGCCAGGCCGATGTGCGCCCGGCGCTCGCCCGGTTGCAGGCCGACTACGAAGGGCGCGGCGTGCTGCTGGTGGAGCGTGGCAAGCGCTGGCACTTCGAGACCGCGCCCGATCTTGCGCACCTGCTGCGCCGCGAGAAGGAGGACGTGCGCCGCCTTTCGCGCGCCGCGACCGAGGTTCTCGCGATCGTCGCCTATCACGAGCCGGTCAGCCGCGCGGAGATCGAGGCGATCCGCGGCGTGCAGACGGCCAAGGGCACGCTCGACGTGCTGATGGAGGCCGGCTGGGTGCGCGTCGCCGGGCGCCGCGAGGTGCCGGGCCGTCCGGTGATCTACGCCACTACGCCCGATTTCCTGGCCCATTTCGGACTTGGCTCGCTGCGTGAACTGCCGGGGCTGGAGGAACTGCGCGCGGCGGGTCTGCTCGATCCTGTGGATGACGAGATGATCCAGACCGGCCTGCGTCCCGGAAAGGTGCCCGGCGAAGACGAGGAACCGGACGGGGACGGGACCGAGAGCCTTGAGGATCGCGACCTGTTCGACGAAGATGACGCTCAGGCTACGGTGGCTGGTCAGAACAATGACAGGCTGGCAAGTTCGGGGGAAAGTGCCTAGATGGGCACTATGCGATCGGAATCGGTCGCAGGGTTTTTGGAGTTGAGGTTATGGGTAGCTTCTCGATCTGGCACTGGATGATCGTCCTGGTGATCGTGCTCGTGCTGTTCGGACGCGGCCGCGTTTCGGAAATCATGGGTGACTTCGGCAAGGGCATCAAAAGCTTCAAGCAGGGCATGAACGAGGAAGAGAACAAGGCCTCGTCCACGACTGCCCCGCAGATCACCGCCCAGCAGGGCGATGCTCCTGTGAGTCCGGCGAAGGCCGAAAACAAGACCGAACAGTCGTAAGAACGCGCCGGACCCGCGCCCGCGATGTTCGATATCGGTGCTTCAGAACTGTTGCTGATCGTCATCGTGGCGGTCGTCGTCATAGGGCCGAAGGACATGCCTTTGGCGATGCGCACGGCCGGGCGATGGATCGGCAAGATGCGCAAGATTTCCGGTCACTTCCGCTCCGGCATCGACGCCATGGTGCGCGAGGCCGAACTGGAGGAAATGGAACGCAAGTGGCGCGAGCAGAACGAGGCCATCATGAAGGCCAACCCGGTTCTGCCCGACCTTGACCAGATGTCGGCGCCCACGGATTCAGCGGGGCTCGCCGAATCGCACCCGGCCGTGGATGCGCCGTCGGCGCAGCCCGAAGCCAACCCGCAGACGGCAGCTTCCGGGGCAGGTCGTTCCGCCGAAGCGAAGCCATCCGGGCAGGCAGAGCTGCATCTTCCGCCGCCGCCGCCCTGATTTCAGCCCCGTTCCTCTGTTAGAAGCCGCACCATGCAGCCCTTCCGCATTTCAGACATCGACGATTCGCAGGCGCCGCTGCTCGACCATCTGATCGAACTGCGCGCCCGCCTCGTGCGGGCCTTCCTGGCTTTCGCGGTGGCCTTCGGGATCTGCTTCTACTTCTCCGGCGACATCTTCGCCTTCCTCGTGCGTCCGCTGACCGAGGCGTTTCCGCCGGGCCAGGGCAAGCTGATCTACACCAAGCTCTACGAAGCCTTCTTCGTGGAAGTGAAGATCGCGCTCTTCGCCGCTTTCTTCGTCAGCTTCCCGGTGATCGCAAACCAGATCTGGGCCTTCGTGGCGCCGGGGCTCTACGCCAAGGAGAAGAAGGCCTTCCTGCCGTTTCTGGTCGCGACTCCCGTGCTCTTCACGATGGGCGCGGCGCTGGCCTACTACGTAGTCATGCCTACGGCTTTCCACTTCTTCCTTGGCTTCGAGGGCCAGAAGGGCGGGCTCAAGCTGGAAGCGTTGCCGGGCACCGGCGATTACCTGGCACTGGTGATGCAGTTCATCCTGGCCTTCGGAATCAGCTTCCTGCTGCCGGTGCTGCTGATGCTGCTCAACCGCGCCGGTATCATCACACGCGCGCAGTGTGTTGCCGCTCGCCGCTACGCCATCGTTGGCATTTTCATCATCGCGGCCGTGGCAACTCCGCCCGACGTGATCTCGCAGCTTCTCCTCGCGGTGCCGCTGCTGGCGCTTTACGAGGGCACGTTGCTGTTCATGTGGTTCACCGAAAAGCGCGATGCGCGCGACAAGGCGGTCGAGGAAACCCAGGCCGCGGTCGAGAGCGGCACGCCCACAGCGTGACCTGACATGCGAGAGGGGGGAACGTCGCCGTTCCCCACCTGCTCGCTTTTTTAGCGGCCTGCCTCCACCTTCGCAGGAACATCCTTCGTGGGGATCACGCGATCCTTGGACGACGACCAGGCCAGCTTCCCGCCGATCCAGGTCTCGAGAACTTGCGTGGTGCGCAGCTTGTCGGGCGTTGCCAGCATCGGATCGGCATCGACGAACAGGAAGTCCGCGCGATAGCCCTTGGCGATGCGGCCGAGGCGATCCTCCGCGAACATCGCATAGGCCGCACCGGTGGTATAGGCATTGAGCGCGGCTTCGCGGCTCAACGCTTCCTGCGGCTGCCACCCGTTGAAGGGCTGGCCGTCAGCGCCCTGGCGCGAAATGGCGACGGCGAGGCCGACGAAGGGCTTGGCAGGTTCGACCGGGGTATCCGAGCCGAAGGCTAGCTTGGCGCCGGTTGCAGCAATCGATTTCCACGAATAGGCACCGGCGAGCCTGCTCGGCCCCAGGCGGGCTTCGGCCATCGTCCGGTCCGAAGCCTGGTGCTGCGGCTGCATCGAGGCGATCGTGCCGAACCTGCCGAAGCGCGGCAGGTCGGCGGGATCGACGATCTGCGCATGTTCGATGCGCCAGCGGCGATCGCCCTTGTAGGTAGCCGAAAGCTCTTCGATCGAATCGAGCACGGTGGCGTTGGCCTTGTCGCCGATGGCGTGGACCGCGACCTGATAGTTGTCCATCGCGGCGCGGCTCATGAGGTTGTTGAGCTGCGTCTCGTTCATGCGCGGCAGGCCGGTCGTGCCGGCGGCATCGGCGTAGGGCTGCTTCAGCCAGGCCCCGCGCGAACCCAGCGCGCCGTCGAGATAGAGCTTCACCCCGTTCATCTTGAGCCGGTCTTCATAGAGCCACGGCGTGGGGCGGGGACCGCCGATCAGCGTCATGTTGTCGATGCCGTCGGCATAAGCGACGATGCGGATACGCAAGCGGCCGGCGTCGGCGGTGCGGCGCATCGATTGCCAGTCCTCGATCGAGGTGCCCATATCGGCAATGGCGGTGACGCCTTGAGCCAGCAGCGCCAGTTGCGCCTCGCCCAGAGCGGTATCGCGATCCTCCGGCCGGGGCTTGGGCATCTTCGCTTCGACCAGCGCCATGGCACCGTCCACGAAGACGCCGGAGGGCTGCTTGCCACCGGCCGCGCGCAGAATCTCTCCTCCGGCGGGGTTGGCGGTTGCGGCGGTGACGCCGGCCGCCGAAATCGCGGCAGAATTAGCCCAGCCGGCGTGGCCGTCGACGCGGGTGAGCCAGGCAGGCTTGCCGCCGGTCGCGCCGTCCAGCTCGGCGGCGGTGGGCATGCGGTCCAGCCCCCATTGCACCTGGTTCCAGCCGCTGCCGAGGATCCAGGGCGCGTCCGGATGGGCGGCCGCCCAGGCGGAGATTCGCGAAAGCGCCTCTTCGAGCGACTTGGCCATGGACAGGTCCAGCGTCATCTTCGCGAAGCCGGTGCCCATGACGTGGCCGTGGGCATCGATCATGCCCGGCACCACCGCGCGGCCCTTGCCGTCCACCTGATAGTCGACCTTCTTAGGCCGTTTGTCGCCATGCTTGTAGACGTCCGCGATGCGTCCGTCATTGTCGATCAGGAAGCCTTCGAACCGCTCCACGCCGCCCTTGCCGTCTGCCGTCGTGCCATCGACATTGTCCACGAGAACGTCGGCAAAGGCACTTGGCGCCAGTGCGGGGCCAGCCGCGATGGCGGTGGAAGCGAGCAGCAGCGCGATGGCTGCGCCTGTCCTGGAATTCACTTGATACCCTTCTTCGGGAGCCGCTTGATAATGGCGCTGGTATCGAGGCGGCCGCCTCCCTGCGCCTGGATATCGGCAAAGAACTGGTCGATCAGCGCGGCGACCGGCAACGATACGCCCAGGCCGCGCCCTTCATCGAGGCTGAGGCCCAAGTCCTTGCGCATCCAGTCGATGGCGAAGCCGAAATCGAACTTGTCCTCGTTCATCGTCTGCCAGCGGTTGTCCATCTGCCAGGATTGGGCGGCCCCGCCGGAGATGGCCTCGTAGACTTTGTCCATGTCGAGGTGGGAGGCCTGGGCGAAGCGAACGGCTTCGGCCAGGGCGGCCACATTGCCGGCGATGCAGATCTGGTTGGCCATCTTGGCGATCTGGCCTGAGCCCGCCTTGCCGACATGGACGATGCGGCTGGAATAGGCCTCCATCACCGGATGCGCAGCCTCGATCGCTTCGTCGCGGCCGCCGCACATGAGGGTGAGTGTGCCCTTTTCGGCACCGATTTGCGATCCCGTCATCGGCGCATCGACGCAGTGAATGCGCAAGTCCCGCGCCTCGACCGAGATCTGGCGGGCGATGCGGGCGGAAACGGTGGTGTGGTCGATGAAGACGCCGCCCTTCTTCAGCATGCGGAACACGCCGTTGGGACCGAGCACGACTTCGGAAAGATCGTCGTCGTTGCCGACGCAGGTGATGACCACGTCCGCGTCCTGCGCCGCATGCGCCGGATTCGCGGCGATGCGATGGGCGAGGCCGGGGTTGTCCTGCGACCACTTGTGCGCCCGCTCGGGCGAGCGATTGAAGATGGTGAGTTCGTGACCGGCCAGCGCGATATGCCGCGCGATGGCACCGCCCATAACACCCAGGCCGATGAAGGAAACCTTGCGTTTTTCGCTCATGGCAAGCGTTCTAGCGGTTTTTGCACGAAAGCAAACCGCAAGAAGCAGCGAAATCTGTTCGTTTCGGCGTAGTCTGCTCTGCATCGGGCAGCGGAGGGTGGCTTCCTCGTGCCGGAATTCAAACAACAATATTACAGCGCGAAACCGAGAAGGGAATTTTTCCTAACGCGCCGCTTTCCATTCGGCACGCTTTCCTTTAGGCGCGGCCATCATGGAACAGCCATTGCTCAAGATCGCTGCGGAGCCCGAACAGGCCACGCTGACTGCCGAAGATGTTCGTGCGGCGGCCGAGCGGATTATCGGCAAGGTCGTTCGTACCCCCACGCTTCATTCCACCACGCTCAGCGCGATCACCGGCGCGGACATCTGGCTCAAGTTCGAAAACCTTCAGTTCACCGCCGCCTACAAGGAACGCGGCGCGCTCAATGCTCTTCTGCTTCTGGATGAGGAACGCAAATCGCGCGGCGTGATCGCCGCTTCGGCCGGAAACCACGCGCAGGGCCTGTCGTATCACGGCACCCGACTGGGCGTGCCGGTTACGATCGTGATGCCGCGCACCACGCCGACCGTGAAAGTGATGCAGACCGAAAGCGTCGGCGGCAAGGTCGTGCTGGAGGGCGAGAGCTTCGACGAGGCCTATGCCCATGCCCGCAAGCTGGAAACCGAACTGGGGCTGACTTTCATCCACCCGTTCGATCATCCGCACGTCGCGGCGGGGCAGGGCACCGTCGCACTGGAAATGCTGGAGGACGTGCCGGACCTCGACACCCTGGTGCTGCCGATCGGCGGCGGCGGCCTTGCTACCGGCATGGGCACCGCGGCGCGTGCGATCAATCCGGACATTCGCCTCGTCGGTGTGGAGGCGCAGCTCTATCCCTCGATGTACAACCTGCTCAAGGGTACCAGCCTGCCGATCGGCGGCGACACTCTGGCGGAAGGCATCGCGGTCTTCGCGCCGGGCCAGTTCACGTCCTCGGTGCTGCGCGAACTGCTCGACGAGTTCCTGCTCGTCAGCGAACCGGGTATCGAGAGCGCGCTGGCCTTGTTGCTCCAGATCGAAAAGACGCTGGTCGAAGGCGCGGGCGCCACGGGCCTTGCGGCGGTCATGGCCAATCCGGAGCTGTTCACGGGCCGCAAGGTGGGTATCGTGCTGTCGGGCGGCAATATCGACACGCGCCTGCTGGCCAATGTCCTGCTTCGCGACCTGGCACGATCCGGCCGCCTTGCGCGTCTGCGGATCGGTCTCCAGGATCGCGCGGGCGCGCTGTTCAAGGTGGCCAAGGTGTTCCACGAGCACAACGTGAACATCATCGAGGTCTTCCACCAGCGCATCTTCACGCACCTTCCGGCCAAGGGTCTGGTCACGGAGATCGAATGCGAGGCGCGTGACAAGAATCAACTCGATGCGCTCGTCGCCGCGCTCCGCCGCGAAGGTTACGAAGTGAAGCAGGTCGAGACGGAATAGCCTGAATTGAAACGGGTCACGCGAATCGCGTGAAAGCCATCTACAATAAGGCGGGGGGCGGCATCGGCTGTCCCCCGCCTTTGCGAATCTGCACGGGGAGAGGGATCGGCGCGCGTTCGGGCGTTAACTGTATGCATGCATTCCGCTAACCTCCGACCGGGAAAAAGAACCAAAGCGGGACAACCGGACGGAATCAGCACCCCGTTGGTCTCGATTTTGATACGGGTCGGGCTCGTTTCGTGGTTAAAACGCTTTCAACCGGCGTATGGGCTGGGCATATTCAGGGCTAACAGGAGGCACTGTCGGCATGGCGGCGGCCTCCATCAGGCTAGAGGATCACTTTCGTCCGTGACGGCACCCGTTCGCTTTCCCCGGTTCTTCGTGACCAGCCCGGCTCCGTGCCCCTACTTGCCGGGACGCAGCGAGCGGAAGGTCTTCACCGAACTGAAGGGGCCGCACGCCGATTCGCTCAACGATGCGTTGGGGCGCATCGGCTTCCGTCGCAGCCAGACCGTGGCCTATCGCCCCTCCTGTCTTGACTGCAACGCCTGCGTCTCGGTGCGGGTGGTGGCGAATGAATTCGCGCCGTCCGGTACGCAGAAACGTCTGCTGAAGCGCAACGGCGATCTGGTCGCCACCATCTGTCGGCCCTGGTCCACCAGCGAGCAGTTCGATCTCCTGCAGCGCTACCTGTCCGTTCGTCATCCCGAAGGCGGCATGACGTCCATGGACGAAGTGGATTTCGCCGACATGGTGGAACACACGCCCGTCACCAGCTACGTCATCGAATATCGCGAGCCTTCCGACGACGGGATAACGCCCGGCCGCCTGGTAGCCGCTTGCCTGACCGATCGGCAGTGCGACGGATTGTCTATGATCTACAGCTTCTACGATCCTCATCACGAAGGTCGTCAGGGGTTGGGCACTTACGTCATTCTTGATCACATTCGCCGCGCTGCCGAAATGGCCCTGGCTTATGTCTACCTCGGCTACTGGGTAGAGGGCGCGGCGCGCATGCAGTACAAGGTCCGCTTCCGGCCCATGGAAAAGCTGGGCCGGGCAGGGTGGGAGCGCATTTCTCCAGCCGAGCACGACCGGCTGATCGCCGCCGCCGTCGCCAATCCGCGCAGCCGGGAAGAGGTGAACGAGGGCGCCCGCAAGGACGGAGTTCCATCGATCACCCGATAACACGCGTAATAACCTAAGGGCGCCCGCCTTGGCCGGCACCCTTGGCAAAACGTTCATGCAGTGGCGTAGAGTGCTGCTTCTTCGGCCCGGCGCCGCTTCAGGCCTTCCATGACTTTGCCGTCGTTGTAGATCCACTTGCCGAACTGCGCCGCCGCTTCGGCATGGCGGCCTTGCCGATGCAGCTTAGTTAGGGTCGCCTTGGCGATAGCGCCCGTATTGTAGTGAAACGAAACCAGCGCATCGAACTGGCCTTGCGACGTCTCTGTATCGCCGAGGGCGGCAATGACTTCCTGGGCATAGCGGACGAGCGCGGCATCGAAGCGGGCATCGCATTGCGCCTGCGACCAGACCGTTCCTGGACCGACATCCGGCCCGGTGGAGCCCCAGCCTATCGTCCATGGCGTGCCATCTCGGCTGCCGGGGTCGGGATAGGCTTCGATCATGCCATCGGGCCGACGCCGCGCACAGCCTTCCCATTTGCGGATCAAGGCCTGTCCAGCGGCTCCCAGCGACAAGAGTGGGGCGGTGAAGACAGGGGCTGTAACGTCGCCCAAGGCCTTATCGATTGCATGATCGAGGGCAGCGACTTCGGCGGTGGTGAAACCACGCCCGAGCAGAAGGCGTACTTCATCGAAAATCGGCTTGCGGTAGAGCATCGGCCTCTCCTTGTTTGAGGAAAAGGCCGATCAAGTAAGCCGGATCGGGTGGTGTAGGAAAACGGTTTCTTGCGGCGAAACCGTTTTCCCAATTCGTCAGACGTCGAGATTGGCGACGTTGAGCGCGTTTTCCTGGATGAAGTCGCGGCGCGGTTCCACCACGTCGCCCATCAGGCGGGTGAAGATTTCGTCGGTGACGTCGGCATCCTCGACCTTGACCTGGAGCAGGGCGCGGTTTTCCGGATCGAGCGTGGTTTCCCAAAGCTGCTCGGCATTCATCTCGCCCAGCCCTTTGTAGCGCTGGATCGAGAGACCCTTGCGGCCCGCGGCCAACACGGCTTCGAGCAGTTGCGACGGGCGGCTGATGATGTCGCCACCGGCGGTGGGACGGGTTGCCGGTGCTTCGTCGTCGCCATCGGTCGCTTCCGCTTCCACGGCTGCCGCAGTGGCGCGGACGAAACGGGCGGTGGCGGAATAGACTTCCGAATTTTCCACCGCGAGCTTGGCGAGCTTGCGCGCCTCCGCGCTGGCGAGGAAGCCGGCCTCGATCTTGTGATGATCGGTGACGCCGCGCCAGAGACGTTCGATCTCAAGGTTGCCGGCCTCAGTGAGGCGGGCCGACCACCGCGCTTCGGGATCGCCCAGGTCGAGCCACTGGGTTGCGCGGTTCAGCGCCGAAGTGCGGTCCGCGGCGGAAAGATCGGGCGCGAAGGCGCCGGCAATGGCCAGGGCTTCGATGATGACGGGGTCGAAGCGGCGCGGAACGAAGCCCATGATGTTGCGCATGCGGATCGCATGTTCGACCAGCGCCTCAAGGTCCGCCCCGGTGCGGGCGCCGCCTTCGGTTTCCAGGACGCGACCCGAAAGGCCGGCCTCCACCAGGTAGCGGTCGAGCGCGGGGTTGTCCTTGAGGTAGACTTCCGAACGCCCCTTCGCGACCTTGTAGAGTGGCGGCTGGGCGATGAAGAGGTGTCCCGAGCGGATGATGTCGGGCATCTGGCGATGGAAGAAGGTCAGCAGCAGCGTGCGGATATGCGCGCCGTCGACGTCGGCGTCGGT
>NZ_DAMDBA010000003.1:15458-65064 GCF_032093395.1 Novosphingobium sp. | reverse complement strand
GATGACGATCTTGTGGTAGCGCAGCTTGTCCAGGTTGAAATCGTCGCGAATGCCCGTGCCCATGGCCTGGATCAGCGTGCCGACTTCCTTGGAGGAAATGATCCGGTCGAACCGCGCGCGCTCCACGTTGAGGATCTTGCCCTTGAGCGGCAGGATCGCCTGGGTCTTGCGGTCGCGGCCCTGCTTGGCGGAGCCGCCTGCGGAGTCACCCTCGACCAGGAACAGTTCGCATTTGCTGGGATCGCGCTCCTGGCAGTCGGCCAGCTTGCCCGGCAGCGAGGCGATGTCCATCGCGCCCTTGCGGCGCGTGAGTTCACGGGCGCGCTTGGCGGCTTCGCGCGCGGCGGCGGCGTCGATCACCTTCTGGATGATGGTCTTGGCGTGGCCGGGGTTTTCCTCCAGCCATTCGCTCATCTTGTCGGCCATCAGCGACTCGAGCGGCTGACGCACTTCCGAGCTGACCAGCTTGTCCTTGGTCTGCGACGAGAACTTGGGATCGGGCAGCTTGACCGAGACGATCGCGGTCAGGCCTTCGCGCATGTCGTCGCCCGAAAGCGACACCTTTTCCTTCTTGAGCAGGCCCGAACGCTCGGCATAGCCATTGAGCGTGCGCGTCAGCGCGGCGCGGAACGCGGCCAGGTGGGTGCCGCCGTCACGCTGCGGGATGTTGTTCGTGAAGCAGAGCACGTTCTCGTAATAGGAATCGTTCCATTCAAGGGCGACTTCCATGCCGATACCGTCCTTGTCCGCGCCGATCGCGATCGGTTCGGGCATCAACGCCTGCTTGTTGCGATCGAGATACTTCACGAAAGCGCCGATGCCGCCTTCGTAGTAGAGATCGTGCTCGACGGCTTCTTCATGGCGCTTGTCGCGCAGCTTGATGCGTACGCCCGAGTTGAGGAACGCGAGTTCGCGATAGCGGTGTTCCAGCTTGTCGAAATCGAACTCGGTGACGTTCTTGAAAGTTTCGGTCGAGGCGAGGAAGGTGACGCGGGTGCCCTTCTTGAAGCCGTTGTCGTCCGGGTTGTCGCTCACCTTGGGGGCCGGGCCGCGCACTTCCAGCGGGGCCACGGCATCGCCGTGGGCGAACTTCATCCAGTGTTCCTTGCCCTCGCGCCAGATCGCGAGTTCCAGCCATTCGGACAGGGCGTTGACCACCGAAACGCCCACGCCGTGCAAGCCGCCGGACACCTTGTAGGCGTTGTCGTCCGAAGTGTTCTCGAACTTCCCGCCCGCGTGGAGCTGGGTCATGATGACTTCTGCGGCGGAGACGCCTTCCTCGGCATGGATGCCGGTGGGAATGCCGCGGCCGTTGTCTTCGACAGAGACGGAACCGTCGGCGTTGAGTTCGATGAGCACGAGGTCGCAATGACCTGCCAGTGCCTCGTCGATGGCATTGTCCGAGACTTCGAAGACCATGTGGTGCAGGCCCGAGCCATCGTCGGTATCGCCGATGTACATGCCGGGACGCTTGCGGACCGCATCCAGGCCCTTCAGGACCTTGATCGAATCCGCGCCGTAGCTGTTCTGGTTCTTGCCGCTGTCCAAAGCGTTGCGGTCGGCCGCGGTCGCGGGCGTGTTGTCTTCGGTGCTTGCCATGGCGAGCATATAGGGTTTGACGGTCATAAACCCAAGCAAAAGCGGCTCCGCCACAGGGCTTTTCCACAAGAGACGGAGCCGGTTGCGCCGCTCTGCCGCCAGACCGCGCCAAGTTGCGAAAAGTTGCGCGCCGCGCACGAGAGGCGGGAGGTATTGCTGCGTGACAGGCAACAAAAAAGGCGGCCACATGGGCCGCCCTTCTGTCTAGTCGGAATGCCGGTCCTCAGATGAGGGTGACGGCAAATGCCAGAGCGCTCACACCCAGCGCTGCAGCGAAACCGAACGTCTTTTCGACGATGGTCATGGAATTGCTCCTGCAAACTTATTGTTTTGTTTTTATCGCATGCATGGCGCTTCTCGTCGTCATGCTGCAGGTGCGAGATAGGCGGTCTTGGAATTTTCGCAACGTCGAAAGAAACAATATTGCTTGCATGTTTTGCAATTGCACTTAGGTGGCGATGGCGGGCGAAATTGGCGCGTGGCAACCGCGGATACTGGACACCCGAACTATCCCGCTATAGTGGCCGCCCATGACTAATCAGACTTCTGGCCAGACTTCACAGCCGTCCGATTCCATCCTGATCATCGACTTCGGCAGTCAGGTGACGCAGCTTATCGCCCGCCGTGTGCGCGAGGCGGGCGTCTATTCCGAGATCGCTCCGTTCAATGCCGCGAAGGATGCCTTCGCCCGCATGAAACCGGCCGGCGTTATTCTCTCGGGCTCGCCGGCTTCGGTGCTCGATGAAAGCGGACCGCGCATTCCCGCCGAGATTCTCGAAAGCGGCCTGCCGATGCTGGGCATCTGCTATGGCCAGCAATCGCTGATGCATCAGCTCGGCGGCGAAGTGCTCTCCGGCGATTCGGGTGAATTCGGTCGCGCCTTCATCGAGATCGGCGACGATTGCGCGTTGTTCGACGGGCTCTGGGCCAAGGGCGAGAGGCATCAGGTGTGGATGAGCCATGGCGACAAGGTGACCAGCCTTGCCCCCGGCTTCCGCCCGGTCGCCTCCAGCGAGGGCGCGCCTTTCGCGGTCATCGCCAACGACGAGAAGCGCATCTACGCGATGCAGTTCCACCCCGAAGTCGTACACACGCCCGACGGTGGAAAGTTGCTGAAGAATTTCGTCCGCCACGTTTGCGGACTGGCCGGCGACTGGACCATGGCCGAGTTCCGCAAGACCAAGGTCGATGAGATCCGTGCCCAGGTCGGCAACAAGCGGGTGATCTGCGGCCTGTCGGGCGGTGTCGATTCGGCGGTAGCCGCGCTGCTGATCCACGAAGCGATCGGCGATCAGCTCACGTGCGTCTTCGTGGACGGCGGTGTGCTGCGCATGGGCGAGGCCGAGCAGGTCGTCAGCCTGTTCCGCGGGCACTACAACATTCCGCTGGTCCACGTCGATGCTTCGACGCTGTTCCTGAACGGCCTTGCCGGCGTCACCGACCCCGAGGCCAAGCGCAAGTTCATCGGCAAGACCTTCATCGACGTCTTCGAGGACGAGGCGAAGAAGATCGGCGGCGCCGAATTCCTGGCGCAGGGCACGCTCTATCCGGACGTGATCGAATCGGTCTCGTTCACCGGGGGCCCTTCGGTAACGATCAAGAGCCACCACAACGTCGGTGGCCTGCCCGAGCGCATGAACATGAAGCTCGTCGAGCCGCTTCGCGAACTGTTCAAGGACGAAGTCCGCGTGCTCGGCCGGGAACTCGGCCTGCCCGAGATCTTCGTGGGCCGCCACCCGTTCCCCGGGCCGGGCCTGGCGATCCGCATCCCCGGCGAGGTGACGCGCGAACGCTGCGACATCCTGCGCAAGGCCGACGCGATCTATCTTGAGGAAATCCGCAACGCGGGCCTCTACGATGCGATCTGGCAGGCCTTCGCGGTGCTGCTGCCGGTGAAGACGGTTGGCGTAATGGGCGATGGCCGCACTTACGACAGCGTCTGCGCTCTCCGCGCCGTCACTTCGACCGACGGCATGACCGCCGATATCTACCCCTTCGACGCCACGTTCCTGTCGCGTGTCGCTACTCGCATCATCAACGAGGTAAAGGGCATCAACCGCGTGGTCTACGACTACACCTCGAAGCCGCCCGGCACGATCGAGTGGGAGTGAGGTTGGTTTGTAGCGGTCTGAAAACAGGCGTATAAATCTACCAAACTTCGAAAATCGAGTGGGTTATCAATGGCATCTCTCATGGTGCGTTGATCCCGCCCTTGCCGCGCAAGATCGATACCATGCCCCGTCAATTTGCGGCGGCATGGTATCGCGCATTCCCGAGTGAGCGTCCCATATACGCACGATCCGCGCGCGCGTTGACTGTTGCGTGCCATCCATTTATATCCATCCAGTCAGATAAAAATGGATGGCGTTGATGGGTCGCAAAAAGAGTATCGATCTGGACCATATTCTCGATGCGGCCGAAATGGTCGTAGCCCGCGTGGGTGCTGCGCGCTTGACGCTGGATGGTGTCGCTCAGGAAGCCGGCATTAGCAAGGGCAGCGTGGTCTATGACTACGGCACCAAACAAGCCCTGATCGAGGCTATGGTCGAACGCGCGGTCGTGCGTGACAATGCCTTCAATGAGGCTGCCGCGGAGTCCTTCGCGGGCAGAGACAATGCGACGCTGAACGGGCGGATCTCCGCAGCGAGCCAGCCTTTTCCCGACGAGTTCAGGGCGGTTGCGCTGAATATCTGTGCAGCGCTGGCACAGGATCGTTCGCTGCGCTCCGCTATCCAGAAGAACCAGACCGCCGTGATCGGCCGCATTCGCGAGGAAGCGGGCGCTGCGAGGGGCCCAATGCTGGCCTATCTCGCGCTGGAAGGCCTCAAGCTGCTCGAAACTCTCGATTACTTCCAATGGGCTGATGATGAGCGCCAAGCGCTGCTCGACGATATCCGCTGGCTCGCGTCCGGTCCTCCGGGATGAGCGGGCCGCATCGGTGCCCCTAATCTAAAAGGCAGAAACTCCATGAACGATTACAAAGCCATCGGAGGCGTTCGCGCTTCCGATCCCGAACTGCTGTCTCCGCTCTTTCTGACCGGCGGCAGCGGCTATCTCGGGCGTAACCTGATCCGCCACTTCGTTGCGAGCGGCGTCCAGGTCATTGCGCTCGTCCGCTCGCAGAAGGCGGCGGATGTGGTTCGCGCTCTTGGAGCAAGGCCGATCGTCGGTGCTCTTTCAGATCCGGCATTGGCCGAGCCGATGAAAGGATGCCGCTCGCTGGTCCATGCTGCGGCCCATACCAGTCACGGCCCGGAGACGCCCGAGCATGTTGCCGTCAATGTCGAGGGAACGCGCGCCATGTTCGGCGCCGCCCGGCAGGCGGGCGTGCGGCGGGCCGTGCATGTCAGTACGGAATCGGTGCTTCTCGACGGGCGGGCACTCGTCAATGTCGATGAGAACCGGGCCATGCCCGCGCGCTTTCCCGGTGCCTACTCGCGGACGAAAGCCGAAGCGGAGCGCGTCGTGCAGGCGCTGAACGGCGATGGTTTCGAGGTGGTGATCGTGCGTCCGCGCTTCGTCTGGGGCCGTGACGACACCACGGCGCTGCCGATCCTGACGGCAGCCGCGCGTTCAGGTCAGATGGCATGGATCGACGGCGGCGACTATCTCACTTCGGCCACGCATGTCGCCAACGCTTGCCACGGCATCGAATTGGCTCTGCGGAGGGGGCTTGCGGGCGAAGCTTATTTCATCACCGATGGCGAACCCTCGACTTTCCGCAGCTTCGTATCCCGCTTGCTGGAGACACAAGGGATTGCACCTCTTGAAAAGGTGGTGCCTTCATGGTTGGTGCGTACCATTGCGCGCGTCGGCGAAGCTGCGGCGTGGCTCTCAGGTGGTCGGATCAAGCCCCCAGTCACGCGACAGGATTTGGCGACCATGGCTGTTGAGGTAACGCTAGACATAACCAAGGCGAAACGTGATCTCGGATATGCCCCGGTGGTTTCGGTGGAAGAAGGCATGGCGGAACTGAAGCGCCTCGCTTCTCCCAAACGCGATCAGCAGAAGTAGGCGGTGGGCACGGGAGCGGAGCCGGGCTGACCTGCTTCCACCCATTCCAGTTTGCCCTTGAGAAAGGCCAGTGCGGCATCGAGTTCGCGCTGGCGTTCCTCAAGCCGGGCGATCTGCTTGCGCAGGACCTCGGCGGTACGCTCCGGCGAGCCGGCACCTCGCCTGTATTCCTCGGCAAGCGCACCGATCTCCGCAAGCGAGTATCCCAGTGACTGTTGAAGCCGGATCATCTGCGCAGCGGTGACATCGTCTGCGCTGAACACCTGATAGGGATTGGCCCCGCCTTTCCTCGCGCTGCGCTCCGGCTTCAGCAGGCCCTTGGCGATATAGAACCGCACGGTATCGACCGAAAGTCCGGTCGCCTTGGCGAACTGGGAAATCAGCATGAATGTGCCTTGACCATGGACCATACTCCACACTTACAGAAGCTGCCTGTCAATATCCGGAGTTGAAAGATGACTGACACCAATCCCCTTCCTCAGATCGCGCTCGGACGCGATGGTCCGACCATCGGCATCCAGGGCCTGGGCTGTATGGGCATGAGCGAATTTTACGGTGATACCGATGAAACAGAGGCTCGCGCCACTCTTGAGCGAGCGCTGGATCTGGGCGTCACGATGTTCGATACCGCCGATGTCTACGGCATGGGTGAGAACGAGCGTTTTCTTGCGCCCTTTATCGAGGCGCACCGCGACGGGGCCGTCATTGCCACCAAGTTCGGCTATGCCCGGACCCCTGAGACCCCGGACGACTGGAGCCTGGACAACCGCCCGGCGTTCATTCGACGCGCGGCGGAGAACTCGCTCCAGCGCCTCGGCATCGAGGTCATCGATCTGTACTACATGCACCGCCGCAGCGGCGATGTGCCGCTCGCAGAATCGATCGGCGCGATGGCGAACCTCGTGACGGAGGGCAAAGTGCGCGCTCTGGGGCTCTCCGCCGTCAGCGCGCAGGAACTGCGCGAGGCACATGCGGTCCACCCGATCGCCGCGCTGCAATCGGAATGGTCGATCTTCACGCGGGATATCGAGGCGGAAGTGGTGCCCGCAGCATTTGAACTGGGCGTGACGATCGTGCCCTATTCGCCGTTGGGTCGCGGGATGCTGACCGGCCGGGCGTTTGCCGAGAGCCTCGGCGCAGGCGATGCGCGATCCTATTTTCCCCGCTTTTCTGCCGAGAACCGGGACGCGAACAAGCGCCTCGTGACCAGGATCGAGGAGATCGCCGAAGGGCAGGGAGTTACACCGGCACAAGTCGCAATCGCCTGGCTCTACGCCAAAGCTGCGGAACTGGGTGTGGCCATTTCGCCTATTCCCGGCACCCGCGATCGCTTGCGTCTGGAGGAGAACGTGGCAGCCGCATCGTTGACGCTCGATCCGATGACGATGGCTGCTTTGGAGCCGCTGGCTCGCGAAGTCGCAGGGATTGCCATCTGAATACAGTGGGAGTGATCTTCTTTAGAGCATTTTCTAATCAGGTGGAATCACCTGATGACTCGGAAAATGCGGCAAACCAGAAACTTAGAGCGGTTGATCCGGTGCAACCGGATCGGAAACCGCTCTAATCGATGAGTTCGAAAAAGCCGGTTACCGCCGGGAGATCGGCTTTTTCGGTGTTCAGAGGAGAAGATCGGGGCCTTCGTGTCGTAGCAGGAAGGCCTTGGCTTGCAGGCCTCCGGCGAAGCCGGTCAGGGCGCCGCTCGTGCCGACGACGCGGTGGCATGGCGCGATGATCGAAATAGGGTTGCGCCCGTTGGCGGCTCCGACCGCGCGACTGGCGGTAGGGCTGCCGAGAGCGACAGCGATTTCGCCATAGCTGCGGGTCTCGCCGAAACGGATGGCAAGAAGCTGCGCCCAGACGCTCTTCTGGAAATCCGTGCCGCGAAAATCGAGTGGAAGATCGAAGGCACGGCGCTGGCCTGCGAAGTATTCCGTCAATTGCGTTCGGGCGGCGACGAGCACCGGATGGTCGGCATCGTCATCCATGTCTCCCAGTCTTACGCGGAGCGGATCGTCGTTTTCCCACAGTACGGCGACCAGTCCCGTGTCGCTGGCGATCAAGGTCAATTCACCAACGGGGGAGGGCATTTTGCTGCGGGCCAGAGCCACGGGGATTTGTCCTGGGTGCGAGCGGATGAACGGCCGGCGCATTCTCGCACAGCCTTCAAGGGGAAAAGGGGACCTGCTGGGCGGGCCCCCTGTCCTCACGCCTATTTGGCAGCTTTAGGTCGGGTATAGGGGACGAATTCCTGCAGCGAGACGAAGCCGTTCCACATATTCGGGGTCGTGCGATCGCGTAGCTGAATGGTGTCGAGCCGGCAAAGCTGGCTCGAGTAGAGCTTCGTCACCAGAATGTTGTCGGAATCGAGCGTTTCGGCGTTGGCAGGCCGGTTCACGTAGTAAGTGCTGCCCACGCGATAGACGATCGCCGTCTTGTCGACGATCTGGGTGTTCTGGGCCTGATTGAGCGAAATGCAGTTCACCGGCTTGCCGGCCACCCGGCCGTCAAGAATCTTGGCGAGTTGCTCTTCGCCGGTCAGTTTCTGCTTTGCGTTCACGGTGGGCGCGGCAAAAAGACTGGCCGCGATCAGCGTGGCGCCGACGACATGCTTCAGTGACATGGTCATACCTCACTTTCCCAACCCTAGGTCGCGGGTATGGCACAGTTCGGCTTAACGCGGGCTGAAGTGCCATGGTGGTTTTCCCGCGGTTTCCTTTGGAAAGACCTCTGTTGCCGACCCTAGGCCGTGCCGCCGACGGTGATCCCCTCGATCAGCAGCGTGGGCTGGCCGACCCCGGCAGGCACGCTCTGGCCGCCCTTGCCGCAGACGCCGACGCCGCGGTCGAGTTCCAGGTCGTTGCCGATGCCGGTCACGCGGGTGAGCACCGAGGGGCCGTCTCCGATCAGGGTGGCGCCCTTGATCGGCGCTCCGAGTTTTCCGTTCTCGACCTTGTAGGCCTCGTTGCACGAGAACACGAACTTGCCCGAAACGATGTCGACCTGGCCACCGCCCATCGACTTTACGAAGATGCCGTTCTTCATGCGCGAGAGCAGTTCCGCGGGATCGTCATGGCCTGCCTTCATGAATGTGTTGGTCATGCGGACCTGCGGGGCATGGGCGTAGTTTTCCCGGCGACCATTACCGGTGGACTGGACGCCCATGAGGCGCGCGTTCATCCGGTCCTGCATGTAGCCCTTGAGGATGCCGTCCTCGATCAGCACGGTTTCCTGCGTGGGCGTGCCCTCGTCGTCTATCGACAGCGAGCCGCGGCGATCGGCGATCGAGCCGTCGTCGACGATGGTGACGCCGGGGGCGGCTACGCGCTCGCCGATGCGGCCCGCGAAAGCGGAAGTGCCCTTGCGGTTGAAGTCGCCTTCAAGGCCGTGGCCGACAGCCTCGTGCAGGATCACGCCAGGCCAACCGGGGGCGAGCAGGACGGTCATTTCACCCGCCGGCGCGTCCACGCTTTCGAGGTTCACGAGCGCCTGGTTCAGCGCGGTGTCGATCGCGCGGTTCCAGTTGGCGGGGTCGAACAGCGAATCGTAGAGATGGCGGCCGCCCATGCCGAACGAGCCGGTTTCGCGGCGGCCGTTGCTTTCCGCGACGATCGAGACGCTGAGGCGCACCAGCGGGCGCACGTCGGTGGCGATGAAGCCGTCCGGCCGCACGATCTCGATGACCGACCACTGCCCTGTCAGGCTGGCGCTGACTTGCGATACGCGGGGGTCGCGGGCGCGGGCGGCGGCGTCGATCGTCTCCAGCAGCTTCACCTTCTCCTCGAAAGGAACCAGATCGAGCGGCGAGACGTGGGTGTAGAGGTGGAGGTTGCTTTTCTGCGGCGGGGCGGCGCGCATGGCGCCTGCCGGATCGAGCAATTGCAGGGTCTCGCCCGCGCGGCGGATGGCGGCGGGCGAAATCTCGTTGGCATGGGCGAAGCCGGTCATCTCGCCGGTGACGCCGCGCAGACCGAAGCCCGCGTCGCGCGAATAATCCGCGGTTTTCAGGCGGCCGTCATCGAAGCCGAAAGCCTCGGTAGCCATGAACTGCATGTAGAGTTCGCCGTCCTCGCAATTGCGCAGGGTCTCGGCGGCGAGCGCCTGGGCGTCCTCGGGCGAAAGCTGGCGGTAGAGGAGCGAGCGCGGATCGGTCATGGTCATAGGGCCTGATATAGGCACCGCGCGGCAGGAGGCAATTTCTTATCCGGGCTCTCGCCCGGAAGCGGCACCGGCCCACGCCCCCACCCGACCTCCCATCCAGGATACACTGTTGTGGGAGGTCGGGTGGGGGCGCCTAAGAAACTTGGGGGGCCGGTGCCGCAAGCTCGTCACGGACGTGACGAGCGCACCAAACAAAGACTCGGGCCACTTCCGCTTCCGGGCGTGAGCCCGAACAAAAACTCTCAACCCAGGCCGAGGAACAGCCCCGCCAGCGCGGCGCTCATCAGGTTCGACAGGCTGCCGGCGCAGAGGGCGCGCACGCCGAGCTTGGCGATGATCGGGCGCTGGTTGGGCGCGAGGCTGCCGGTCACGGCCATCTGGATGGCGATCGACGAGAAGTTCGCGAAACCGCAGAGCGCGAAAGTGACTACCGCCACCGTGCGCGGAGACAGCGCGCTCATCTGGCCGAGATCGATGAAGGCGACGAATTCGTTGAGCACGATCTTGCTGCCGAACAGGCTGCCGGCCTGCATGGCCTCGTTCCAGTCCGGCGTGGCGAGCAGGTAGAACACGGGGGCGAAGATGTAGCCGAGCAGGCCCTGGAAGGTCACGCCGGTAAAGCCGAACAGGCTGCCGATCCAGCCGACCAGGCCGTTGGCGAGGGCGATCAGCGCCACGAAGGCCAGCACCATGGCGCCCACGGCGACGGCCAGCTTCACGCCGGTCTGCGCGCCTTGCGAGGCGGCCATGATGATGTTGGCGGGCTTTTCTTCCTCGTGCTCTACGGCTTCGGGCTCATCGACGTGGACGCCGGGGAGGTGCGTCACATCGGCGCGATTCAATGCGGCGGCAGCGGCACCGGCGGGGGGCAGGGTGCTCTCGTGCACGTCGAGCTCTTCGCCTGCCACGGGACGCGGATCGGGCATGATCAGCTTCGCCATGAAGATGCCGCCCGGCGCCGACATGAAGGCGGCGGCGACGAGATAGTCGATGCGGATGCCCATCGAGGCGTAGGCCGCCAGGATCGTGCCGGCCACGCCCGCCAGGCCCACGCTCATGACGCAGAACAGCTGCGAGGGATTGAGGCTGGCGAGGTAGGGCCGGATCACCAGCGGGGCTTCGCTCTGGCCGACGAAGATGTTCGAAGCGGCGCAGAGGCTCTCGACCTTGCTGATGCCGGTGAGCTTCTCCAGCCCGCCGCCGATCCAGCGCACCACCAGCGGCATGATCTTGAGGTAGTAGAGGATCGAGATCAGCGAGGCGAAGAAGATGATCACCGGCAGCGCGGAGATGGCGAAGCTGCGTCCGCCGATCTCGGGGCTGGCGAGGGGGCCGAACAGGAAGTCCACGCCGGCATGGGCATAGCCGAGCAGGCTTTCCACGCCGGAAGCCGCGCCGCCGAGCAGATCCTTGCCGAGCGGCACGTAGAGCACGAGTGCCGCCAGGCCCGCCTGCAAGGCGAAGGCCGCACCCACCACGCGCAGGCGGATCGCCCGGCGATTGGTGGAGAGCAGAAAGGCGACGGCCATGATGAGAACGATGCCGAGCAGACTGTAGGCGACGTGCATCGTCCCCGTTTCTCCGAAAATACGTGCTGAATCTGTGCGCAAACCTAAAGGCGCGCATTCATGACGGCTAGTGCAATTGTTCCGCGCCCGTTAGAGCATCGCCATGGAACCGCAAGCCCCCTACACCGCGCAATCCCGCGCCATCGCCATTCCCCGCTCCATGTTCGTGTTCTCCACGCTCTATGGTGGGCTGGTCGTCCTGGCGGGTGTGCTGGGCATCAAGATCGCTTCCCTCGGCCATTGGCCGATGCTGGGAGACCTCGCCGTCGAATCGGGAATCTTCGCGTTTCTGCTGCTCGTCGTGTTGTCGAGCGCGGTGGCCGAACTCCACGGGACGGTGGTGGCCAATCGACTGGTGCGCTTCGGATTCATCCCGCTGATCGTGTCGATGTCGCTGCTGACGCTGGTGATCCACGTCGTCCCGCCTGCCCCGTTCTGGGACGACCAGGACGCCTATGCCCGGTTGCTGGGCCAGGGCGCGCGCATGCAGTTCGCCGGTCTGGTGTCCTACGGCGTCTCGCAGACGCTCAACGTCACGGTGTTTTCCCGCCTTTCAGCGGGGCGCGAGGGCCGGATGCTGATGCTTCGCGCCTGGATCGCCAGCCTGCTGTCGCAAGTGGTGGACACGCTGATCTTCATCACGATCTCTTTTGCAGGCGTGCTTCCGCTGTGGGACATCATGGGAGGACAGATCATATCCAAGCTGGTGCTCTCCACGATCATGGTGCCGCCGTTCATCTGGCTGTTCGTCAAGCTGGGTCGAAAGCTGGATGGAGAGTGAAATAAACGGTCGTTACGGGCCTGAAACGGGTTTTATTTCTGTGTGGGAGGGCTAATAGCGCCCCATGCCGATTCCGCACGATCCCGCCATGCTCTCCAAAGCCGAGACGCTCGTAGATGCGCTGCCTTACCTGCAGCGTTATGCCGGTCGCACGTTCGTCGTGAAGTATGGCGGCCATGCCATGGGCGATCCCGAACTGGCGCGCGATTTCGCCGAGGACGTGGTCCTGCTCAAGGCGGTGGGCATCAACCCCGTGGTCGTCCACGGCGGCGGCCCGCAGATCGGCGCCATGCTCAAGACCATGGGCGTCGAATCGCGCTTCGTCGACGGCCTTCGGGTTACCGACAAGCAGACCGCGCAAGTGGCCGAAATGGTCCTGTCGGGCGTGATCAACAAGGAGATCGTCGGCTGGATCGCGCAGGCCGGCGGCAGGGCCATGGGCATCTCCGGCAAGGACGGCGGCCTCGTAACGGCCAGCAAGGTGCAGCGCACCGCCAAGGATCCCGATAGCAATATCGAACGCGTGGTCGACCTCGGCTTCGTGGGCGAACCAGCCCATATCGACATCGGCGTGATCGAGACAATCTCCGCCGCCGGCATGATCCCGGTGATCGCGCCGATCGCGCCGGGCGAGGACGGCCAGACCTACAACATCAACGCCGATACCATGGCCGGCGCCGTCGCCGCGGCGCTGGGGGCATCGCGCTTGTTCCTGCTCACCGACGTGCGCGGCGTGCTGGACAAGCAGGGCGAACTTCTGACCGACCTTACGCCCGCGGACATCGTCCACCTCCAGCGCGACGGCACGATTTCCGGGGGCATGATCCCCAAGCTGGAAACCTGCATCCACGCGGTGGAAGCCGGGTGCGAGGCCGCCGTCGTGCTTGACGGGCGGGTTTCCCATGCCATGTTGCTGGAAATTTTCACGCAGGAAGGTGCCGGCACGCTGATCCGGGCGGGCTGATCGTACTGCAAGAGGAACTATCCGGCTGAAAGGCGCTTCGAGCTCCATGCGTAATACCGTCGTCATCGCCAGTGCCCTGTCGGCCATCTCTCTCCTGCTTGCCGCCTGCAACAGGGAGCCGTCCGTCGAGCCTACCGGGGATGCGACTGTCTTCGCCAGCGAGGCCATCGCCGCTTCCGAAGATCCCGTTGTCGATGCCTCGCAGAGCGCGGACAGCGGCCTTTCCGCGCAGCTCGACCAGAGCGCGCTGGGCGAACGCCGCGATCCCGAGCGCCTGCTGCGCTTCTACATCAACGCCCTGCGCATCGGCGACTGGGAGGATGCCGCCAGGGCCTGGACTCTCGATGCCCAGATGACGCCGAACCGGCTTGCCGAGGAATTCGGCGGCGATGCCGGTCCGCGAATCGCGCTGGGTCATGGCGACAGCAGCAATGCGGCGGGCTCGTTGTTCTACGAGGCGCCCGTGGTCTTGGACTTTTCCGACGGCCGCCCCTCGCGCCGGGGCACCATCGTCCTGCGGCGGGTCAACGACGTGCCGGGCGCCAGCGAGCAGCAGCTCAATTGGCGGATAGAGCGGATGTCCACGGTCACCCGCTAGGGCGGATCGACATTAAGCTCATGCGGGCCTGCGAAGCGCGATTTCCTGCGCTTCGGTGCTCACGTACTGAAAGTACGCTGCGCTCCGGGTCGCGGAAGTCCACTATTCTCGGCTCCACCTGGACTGAATACCCACACACCCAGGGCGCCCGCCCTCAGCCATCCCGAAAACTCTGTAAGCGAGCATTGCTCGGACCCTAAGGCCCGCTCCCGCGCTTGCTCCCCGCCCCCTGCCTCGGCTATCAGGCGGGCGCTTCATTCCTCAGAAAGGCCCCACGCCCATGCTCGGCGGTGTGATCAACGCCCTTATCTACCTCGTCCAGATCCTGACGACTCTCGTGCTTGTCCAGTTCGTGCTGGGCCTGCTGATCGCCTTCAACGTGGTGAACCTGCAAAACCGGTTCGTCGAGGCGGTCTGGCGCGCGCTCAATGCCTTGCTGGAACCGATCCTCGGCCCGATCCGTCGTATCATGCCGAATACTGGCGGGATCGACTTTTCGCCGATGGTGCTGATCATCGGTCTTAACGTGCTCATCATGATCCTCCAGCCGATGGCCTATGCCTGACATGACCGCCCCGAACATCATCGACGGGAAGGCCTTTGCCGAAGGCCTTCGCACCCGGATCGCCGTCGTCGCCGCCGATTTCGAGGCGCAGGCCGGTCGCAAGGCGGGCCTTGCGGTCGTGCTTGTGGGAGAGGATCCGGCCAGCCAGGTCTACGTCCGCAGCAAGGGCAAGCAGACCGTGGCCGCGGGCATGGAAAGCTTCGAGCACAAGCTGCCGGCCGATGCCTCGGAAGCGGAACTGCTTTCGGTGGTCGAGCGGCTCAACGCCGATCCGGCGGTGGACGGCATTCTCGTCCAGCTGCCGCTGCCCCCGCACATGAACGAGCAGAAGGTCATCGCCACGATCAATCCCGACAAGGATGTGGACGGCTTCCATGTCGTCAATGTCGGGCGTCTCGCCACAGGCCTGCCGGGCTTCGTTCCCTGCACGCCGCTGGGCTGCGTGATGCTGCTGAAGGACCGGCTGGGCTCGCTTTCCGGCCTCGACGCTGTGGTGATCGGCCGCTCGAACATCGTCGGCAAGCCGATGGCGCAGCTGCTCCTCGCGGAAAGCTGCACGGTGACGGTCGCGCACAGCCGCACGAAAGACCTGCCGGAAGTGGTACGCCGCGCCGACATCGTGGTCGCCGCTGTCGGCCGTCCGGAAATGGTCAAGGGCGACTGGCTGAAGCCGGGCGCGACCGTGATCGACGTGGGCATCAACCGCGTTCCGGGCGCCGAGGAAGGCAAGAGCCGGCTGGTGGGCGATGTCGATTTCGCGTCTGCCGCGCCGGTAGCCGGCGCCATCACTCCGGTGCCGGGCGGGGTAGGGCCGATGACCATCGCCGTCCTGCTGCGCAATACGATCGTCGCCGCCCATCGCAACGCGGGGCTCACGCTGGACGAGAGCACCCTTTGAACCCGGCGCCGCGTCCGGTGCAGGCGGCTCTGACGATCGGAGCCGCCGTGCTGGTGGTCATCGCCGTTCCAGCGGATGCCCGCAAGCGGCCCGAATATGCACCCGGCGCGGGTACGGCCAACCCGAGCGCTCTCGTAGCGGCAGAGATCGCCTTCGCGCGGACGGCGCGGGAGAAGGGCCAGTGGAAGGCGTTCGGCGAATTCGCCGACGATGACGCCATCATGTTTGTGCCCGATCCCGTCCGTGCGAAGGATTGGCTCAGCGGCCGCAAGGAACCGGCGGCGACGGTGCAGTGGCAGCCCCATCAGGTCTGGATGAGCTGCGACGGCACGATGGGCGTCACCAAGGGCGCCTGGCAGCGCCCTGACGGGTCGGTCGGCTATTTCACGACGATCTGGCAGAAGCGCAAGAAAGGCGATTATCGCTGGGTGCTGGACCAGGGTGACGATCTGGAACAGCCGCTCAAGGAGCCGCAGATGCTGTCCGCTTCGGTGGCCGATTGCGCACGCGGGCCGGGCGGCGACGAACTCTTGGTCGAGCGGGACAGGGAGAATGGTGTCCCCGGCATGGATGGTCGTGGCCGTTCCAAGGATGGCACGCTGACGTGGCGGTATCACGTCGATCCCGACAAATCGCGCTGGCTTCAGGTTTCGCTGCTGAAGAACGGTGCCATGACCGAAGTGCTGCGCAGCGACGTAGCCGCGCCCAAGGGGCCATAAGCCGAATGTACGAAATCTTTCTCAGCGCCTTCGTCACGCTCTTCGTGGTGATCGATCCGCCGGGCTGCGCGCCAATCTACGCCGGCCTTTCCGCCGACGCCACGCGTTCGCAGGCGATTTCGATGGCGGCCCGCGCTTGCATGATCGCCACCGCCATCCTGGTGGTCTTCGCCCTGTTCGGAGCGCGGCTGCTGGGCGCGCTGCACATCGAACTCAATGCCTTCCGCATCGCGGGCGGCATCATGCTGTTCATGATCGCGATCGACATGGTTTTCGAAAAGCGCACCCAGCGCCGAGAGGAACGAGCCGAGAAGATCATTGCCCACAATGCCGAGACGCCCCAGGTCGATGACGTTTCGGTGTTCCCGATGGCAATGCCGATGCTGGCCGGACCCGGCTCGATCGCGACGATCATGCTGCTGACGTCTCGCGCGCATGGCATGGAGCAGACGGTAGCGGTATTGGCGGCGATGGTGGCGGTCATGGCGCTCAGCTTCGCGGCGCTCGCGGCGGCGGGACCACTGATGCGGATCCTGGGCGACAAGGTAGAAGCCGTCATCACCCGGCTGCTGGGCGTGCTGCTGGCCGCACTTGCGGCGCAATATGTAATCGATGGGGTGAAGACAGTCCTTTCGCAGTAGTGGGCGAAATTCAGTCGGCGTTCAGCGGCTTGCGGCAGTCTGGTGCTTCTCTGCTTGCCCAGGAGAGTGCGATGCTCCGCCTGCTATCTGCCGCTTGCGCCTTGCCCTTGCTGTTGGCCGCATCGGGAGCGGCTGCCCATATCGTTGGGCCTCCCGCGCCTCGGCCGAGCAGTCCACCTTATGGCGACGCCGGGCAGAAGGACGACGAAGCGCGCTATCGCCTCGATCTTCGCGAGGTGGACAAGGTCATTCGCGAAGGGCGAGAGACCGGACGGTTTTCGAAGCAGGACGCCAAGGGCCTCCGCCGGGAACGGCAGCAGATCGAATCGCTGGCGCAGCGCTATGGCGACGACGGAATGTCGCCGCGGGAAGCGGAAGAACTCTACATGCGCGAGCGCGTGCTGGAGAAGTCAGGCGCGACTGCCCGGCAAGGGCAAGCGCTGAGATCAGTCCCTATTCCCCGTCATCCTGAACCAAGTTCAGGATGACGGGGCGTGACGTCGATGGGGCACGGCGAACGCGCCCCGGAAGCACTTATTGCAGCGTCACGCCGCCATCGTCGTCGTCGTCCGAATGGCGGCCGAAGAACTGCATCAGCTGCACCAGCAGCTCGCAGCGCACCGGCAGGGTGTCCGCCTCGAGAAGCGCCTGTTTGGCGGCGGCGTCGAAAGGCGCGATCTGGGATACGCCGTTGATCAATGACTGATCGTCGAGCCGGCCGACTTGGTCCCAATCCACGGCATAGCCCTGGGCGTCGGCGAATCGCTTGGCCTCGCGTTCGAAGCTTGCGCGTTCGATGGGGGCGAGCACTTCGTCATCGCGCTCCGGCAGAAGTTCCGCCTCGATCTGGCGGAACGGCGTGGTCACGTCGAGTTCGTGCAGAAGGCGGAATCGCGATTCGCCGGTGAGCACGATGTTGAAGCGTCCGTCCTCCAGCGCTTCCACGTCACCGATGCGGCCGAGGCAGCCGATGGAATAGAGCGGCGCGCCCTCGACCGGGCGCTGCGGCTGGATCATGCCGATGCGCCGATCGCGGGCGAGTGCGTCGCTCACCATCGCCCGGTAGCGGGGCTCGAAGATGTGGAGCGGCAATTGCAGCCCCGGATAGAGCACCGCGCCCGGAAGCGGGAAGATGGTGATTCGCGTCACCGTCAGCCGAACAATACGGTGGAGAGCTTGCGGCGCGTCGCGGCGACCCAGGGATCTTCGAGGCCGGTTGCCTCGAAAATCTGGAGCAGCTTGGCGCGGGCGGCGCCCTCGTTCCATTCACGGTCGGCCGCGACCATGCGCAGCAGCGTGTCGGCGGCGGCATCGCGCTCCCCGGCAGCGAAGGCGGCATTGGCGAAGGCCAGTTGCGCCTCCATGTCGGTTGGCCGCTCGGCCGCAGCGGCGCGCAGGGCGGCCAGTTCGCTGTCCTCAGGCTTGTCCTTGGCGAGCGCGAGTGCGGAACGGGCGCGCTCTACCAGCGGATCGGCGGCAAGGGCGGGTTCGAGGCTGGCGAGCACCTGTTCGGCTTCCTCGACGCGGCCCGCGAGCACCAGAGCGCGCACGAAGCCGGCGATGACTTCGGCGTTCTCGGGCGCGAGTTCGAGGATCTGCATGAAGATCGACGCGGCGCGCTCGCCGTCGCCCTCGGCCAACGCTTCCTCGCCCATGGCGATCAGCGGCGCGAGGTCCGGCTGGGGTTCGGCGCCGTCCGGCTGGATCGGAAGCTGGGAAAGCAGCTGGTCCAGCGTCTGCTTGAGCTGCGATTCGGTGCGGGCATTGGTCAGGTCGGCGACGGGCTGGCCCTGGAAGATCGCATAGACCGTGGGGATCGAACGCACCTGGAACTGCGAGGCGATGAACTGTTCTTCATCGACATTGACCTTGGCCAGGACCACGCCCTTGTCGGCATAGTCTTCGGCCACCTTTTCCAGCACGGGCGTCAGCGCCTTGCAGGGGCCGCACCATTCGGCCCAGAAATCGAGGATCACCAGCTTCGTCATCGACGGTTCGGCCACCGTCTTGCGGAACCGGTCGACCGCCTTCTGTTCGTCGAGGTTGAGACCCATGCTGGCCAAGATACGTGCTCCCGTGAAAATCGAATGGAACCCTAGATCGTCCCTCGGAAGGGATTTGTGAAGGGTTCTTGTCGGTTTGGATGGCGCGGGGAGGGGGTTTTGAAAATTCTTTCGATTTTCCTCTTGCCGACCCCGAAAGGCACTGCTAGTGGCGCGCCTCCACCCCGGACCTGCCGGACTTTCCAGCAGGTCTTGAACGTCAGAGCGGGCGTAGCTCAGGGGTAGAGCACAACCTTGCCAAGGTTGGGGTCGAGGGTTCGAATCCCTTCGCCCGCTCCAGTTTCCTTCCGTGGAAATCCAGACATCTTCACAGCCTGATCGTCGCTTTACGCGAATGTCCTGATTTGTGCGCTCACCTGCCGTGAACCTCGTTCACCTACCCCGGCAACGACTATCGCGGAGGGGTGCGTGAGCGGACTGGAAGCGCTGCTGATCAAGGCCAGGGGCGCGGCGAAGCGGGGCGATACCCTCATGGCGCGCACGCTCTATCGAGAGGCGCTGGGCCGGTTTCCGCGTAACGGCCGGGCTCGCGCGGCCTTGGAAGCTCTCGATGCCGCGAATGCGAATCCGCCCTCGACCCGGCTCGATGCGATGCTCGGTGCCTATCGGTCCGGCCGCATGGAGGAAGCCGCGCGGGAAGGCGCCCGTCTGGCCGCGGAATTTCCGCAGAGCTTCACCGTCCATAACCTTCAGGGCGCGGCCCTGCTGGCGCTTGGCGTGCTCCCTGCCGCCGAGGCAGCCTTTCGCCGCGCCATCGAGGCCGATCCCGATGCGGCGGCCTGCCGAAACAACCTGGCCGTTGCCTTGCGGCGCCAGAATCGCTTCGCAGAGGCCGAGGATATCTACCGCGACCTGATCGCCCGTCACCCCGGCTATGCCGAGGCGCAGTTCAATCTGGCGAACCTGCTCGATGCCCAGGAGCGTTGGCCCGAAGCGGAACAGGGTTTCGCGAAGGCGGTCGCGCTCGATCCGGGCTATACGGAAGCGTACTATAATCTCGGCAATCTGCTGGCAAAGCGCGGAAAGCGTGAGGAGGCGGTCGAGGCCTACGAACGGGCCGTCGCGCTGAAGCCGGACCATGCGCTTGCCTGGAACAACATGGGCGGCGAACTGCTGCTGCTCGATCGGCTGGACGCTGCCCTTGACGCCTATGCAAAGGCGCTGGCGGCGGCTCCGGTCAATACGCAGGCCATGGTCAATCGCGGCAAGGCGCTCGTGCTCAAGGGCGATCTTCCGGAAGCGATCGCGGCCTTTCGCAAGGCCTGGGCGCTGGATCCGGCCGACCGCTCGGCTCTGCTCCAGGCGCTGTTCGAAGAGGCGCACATCTGCGACTGGAGCAACCGGGCGCAGTTCGGGTCGACGGATGGTCCTTCCGCCGCCGCCGTCCAGCCCTTCGCGGCGCTGCCGTTCGTGGACGATCCGGCGCACCAGTATCGCCGCTCGCTGGCCTGCGCGGGCGTGAAGTTCGGACCGCCACCGCAAAGCCTGCCCATTCCTGCGCCATCCGCCGATGGACGCATCCGAATCGGCTATTTCTCGGCTGACTTTCACGACCACGCGACGATGTATCTGATGAGCGGCTTGTTCCGCGAACATGACCGCACCCGCTTCGACATCCGCTTCTACAGTTATGGGCCGCGTTGCGATGGCGATGCCTCGCGCCGGGCACTGCGCGGTCATGCCGATACCTTTACCGAGATCGGGCACCTGACGGATGCCGAAGTGGTCAATCGTGCCAGGGCCGACGGGCTGGATATCGCGGTCGATCTCAAGGGCTATACGCGCGGCACCCGCACCGCGCTGTTCGGCCAGCGGCTCGCACCCGTGCAGGTCAGCTACATGGGCTACCCCGGTACGATCGGCCATCCCTGCATGGACTATTTCATCGCCGACGCCGTTTCCCTGCCGCCGGGCGGGGAGGCCTGGTTCACCGAGAAGATCGTTCGGCTGCCTCATTGCTATCAGGCCAACGACGACCGGCGCGCCATCGTGCCGGATAGGCGTGGGCGCCGGGGCTGGGGCCTGCCGGAGCGCGGATTCGTATTCTGCTGCTTCAACCACACCTACAAGATCTGCCCGGATGCGTTCGATATCTGGATGCGGCTGCTTGGTCAGATCGACGGGAGCGTGCTCTGGCTCCTGCGTTCCAATCGCTGGGCGGAGGATAACCTGCGGCGCGAAGCCATGGCGCGGGGTATCGATCCTGCGCGGCTGGTGTTTTCGGCCGGGGTTCCGCACGGCGAGCACCTGGGACGGTTGGCGCTGGCCGACCTGTTCCTCGACACGTTCGCCGTGGGCGCCCATACGACCGCCAGCGACGCGCTCTGGAGCGGTTTGCCGGTGTTGACGATGACGGGACACCAGTTTGCCGCACGGGTGGCGACGAGCCTTGTCCATGCGGTGGGTTTGCCGGAATTGGCGGCGCCGGACCGGGACAGCTACGAGGCAACGGCGCTCGCCCTGGCGCATGATCCAAGGGGCCTGAGAGATCTCCGCGAACGTCTCGCCGCCAATCGGCTGACTTCGCCGCTGTTCCGTACCGCCGATTATACACGGGGGGTGGAGGCGGCGTTCGAGCAGATGCACCGGCGGCGGTTAGCCGGGCTTTTGCCGGATCATTTCGAGGTGGCTTAGGCGGGGTTCTGAGGGAATCGTCGTCCCGGACTTGATCCGGGACCGCTGGCCGTGACCAGCCCACCTCTCGGCAGGGCGCTTTTTCGCAAGCTATCGCCTAAAGAACTGCCAGCGGTCCCGGATCAAGTCCGGGGCGACGTTCATCTCAAAACGAAATCACCGCTTCCCCGATGGCATCCCAAACCTGCCCAAGCTGATCGTCCGTAATGCAGTAGGGCGGCATGACGTAGACGGTGTTGCCCAGCGGCCTCAGCAGCACGTCCCGCTCGCGGAAGAAGGCCATGAGGCGCGGCGCCAGGTCGCTCATATAGCCACTGGTGCCCGAGGTCTTGAGGTCGAGCGCGGCAATGGTGCCGATCGTGCGCGGATTGTCGTAATGGCAGAACTGGCCGAGTTTTTCGATCCACGCGGCCTGCTTGCCCGCAAGTGCGGCGATGCGGTCCAGCACCGGTTCCTCGCGCCAGAGCGCCAGGTTGGCGGCGGCGGCGGCGCAGGCGATCGGGTTCGCGGTGTAGCTGGAGGAATGGAAGAACATCCGCGCGCGGTCGGTGGAATAATGGGCCTCGAAGATCGGTTCGCTGGCCATCGTCACTGCGAGCGGAACCGCGCCGCCGGTGAGGCCCTTCGAGAGGCAGAGGATATCGGGGACGATCCCGGCCTGCTCGCAGGCGAGCAGGGTGCCGGTGCGGCCCCAGGCGGTCATCACTTCGTCGGCGATGAAGAGCACGCCGTGCCGCGCGCAGATCGCGTGCATCGCCGCCAGCGTGGCCGGGGAATAGACCAGCATGCCGCCCGCGCCGAGGATCAGAGGCTCGACGATCAGCGCGGCGGTATCCGGCTGGCGGCAGAGCGCTTCGAGTGCGTCCAGCGTTGCCTGTTCGGCTCCGGCGGCGGGGAAGGGAATACGGCCGACGTCGAACAGCAGCGGCGCGTAAGGCTGGTTGAACACGCCGGGCTCACCCACCGACATCGCGCCGATGGTGTCGCCGTGATAGGAGTTTTCCATCACCACGATGCGGTGGCGGTTCTCGCCGCGCCAGTGCCAGTAGCCGAGCGCCATCTTCAGCGCGACTTCCACGCTGGTCGACCCCGAATCGGAGAAGAAAACCCGCGTCAGGCTTTCCGGCATGATGGCGCGAAGCCCGGCCGCGACCTGCTCGGCGGGCTCGTGAGTCCAGCCGGCGAAGATGATCTGGTCCAGCCTCCCGGCCTGTTCCGCGATCGCGGCCTTGATGCGCGGATGGGAATGACCGTGCGTCGTCACCCACCATGACGACACGGCATCCACCACCGACCGGCCGTCCGCGGTATGGAGCAGCGCGCCCTCGGCATGGGTGACGAGCGGGACCGGTTCCTCCAGGCCATGTTGCGTGAAAGGGTGCCAGACCGACGATGTCATGCCCTGAAGTCCTCCCTGAAATCCTCGACGCGCCTGAAATCCTCGACGAGGAAGTTTTCGGAGAAGGCCTGGGCCAGATTCTCCGGGGTCAGCGACGCCAGACGGGGCAGGCGGCCGAGCCGACGGACTTGCGCCATGGCGCAGATCGTCGCCTCGCTATCCTCCACCGGATCGCCGACGAAAGCCACGCCCAGCACGTCCACGCCGCGTGCGCGAAGGGCTTCGATCGAGAGCAGGGAATGGTTGATCGTGCCCAGCATCGTGCGCGCCACGAGCACCACCGGGGCGTTCCATCGCGCGAACTGATCGGCATAAGTGGACGCGCGCGTGAGGGGAACCATGACCCCGCCGGCGCCCTCGACCACCAGTGGTCCGTCGACCCGAGGCAGGGCAAGGCGTTCGGGATCGATCTCCACGCCGTCGATCTCGGCGGCAAGGTGCGGCGAGCACGGCGTGGCAAGGCGATAGGCTTCGGGCAGAATATGGCTCGCGGGCAGGCCGGAAAGACGCGCGACGCGGTCTCCATCGCCGCCGTCTTCCTCCAGGCCGGCCTGGACCGGCTTCCAGTAATGCGCGCCCAGTGCTCCCGCCAGCGCGGCGGCGAACACGGTCTTGCCGATCTCGGTATCGGTTCCGGTGACGATAAGAGGTCTCATGAAGAAATCGGTTTCCGGTGTAAGTGGCAGGTCACGACTTCGTAAGTCACATCGCATCCAATTCGGGGGCATCCGTTTTGGGGGGCGCCCTGCGCGAACGTTGCCATGACGCGGCGAAGCTGGCCCGGCGACAGGGGGCGGTGGCCGGCCTCGGCCGTCTGGGCACCGATCGCCTTGAGCGCGTGGAGAAACGCCAGCGGATCGGCATGATGATCGAGGTGATTGCGAACGTCATGGACCAGATCGCCGAGCGCCGCGACGCTTGCGAAGCGGGGCGTGCCGGGTTCCAGCCCTTCCGCCTCATGCGCCTTGCGCCATTCCGCGAAGCTGCCGGGGCCGAGCGTGGTGATCATCAGGTGTCCGCCCGGGGCCAGCCAGCCCGCCATGCGCGAAAGCGCGGCCGGGGCATCGTCGAACCACTGCACCGCCAGGCTGGAGCAGATCAGGTCGAAAGGTCCGCCCTCGGGCGTGCCGTATTCTCCGTCCAGCACGGCAAAGCGATGCATGGCGCTTGCGCCCAGGCGTTCACGACAGCGTTCCAGCATTTCGGGCGAAAGATCGGTGACGAGCCAGTCGCCGCCAAGCGCCGCGAGCGCCTGCGTAAGAAAGCCGGTGCCGCATCCGATCTCCAGCACGCGCGGGTTCTGCGGCAGGTCTAGCGCGGCGATCCGGTCCGCCAGTGCCTGCGCGACCTCGCGCTGGATGCGGGCATTGCCGTCGTAGTCGGGCGCGGCGGCGAAGGCGCGGCCGACACGTTCACGCGGAACGTTCATGCCAGCGCTCCCATGGCTTCGCGCACGATATCCGCGCAGAATTCCGGGGCTTCCAGCGGTAGGAGGTGACCGCCCGCTTCGCATTCGATCCGGCGCACGGCGGCCTGCGGGAAAACCTGCGCCCGCATCGCTTCCGGTAGGATGGGGTCACGCCCGCCCTGAAGCGACAGGATCGGTACGGTCGGCAGAGCAGCTTCCTCGTCCCGCAGGCGAAGGAGGTCGCCATGCAGGAGGGTGGCATCGATTTCCTCGAAATCCGCTTCTGTGCCGCATTGGCGGCGGAATTCCCCGAGCACGGCGCGCGGGTTTTCGCCGAAGCGTCGCACCATGCGGTCGATCACGCGGATCGGCACGCCGGGGCGGTCCGGCCGGGCCGAAAACCGATCGAAGCCGTTGATGGCGACGATGCCGACCAGGCCCGGCGGAGGCGCCGCCAGAACGCGCATCGCGCCGAACGAGTGTGTGACGGCGAGGCACGGGCCATCCACGGTCATGATCCGGGGGCTGCCGAAGTAGCCGCGATCGTCGATGGCCTGCGGAAGGTCTGCCAGAAGGCGGGACAGCGGCGTCCAGACCGAGCCGTCGAAGCCCCAGCCGTGGGCGAAGAGCAGTTTCATCGGGAGGCCTCGATCGCATTCAGCAGGGTGTCGATGTCGCTTTCCGCGTGGGTGGCGCGCAGCGCCAGCCGCAGGCGACTGGTGCCGGGCGGGACCGTGGGCGGCCGGATCGCCGAGGCCAGCAGTCCGCCGTCCTCCAGCTTGCGCGAGATGTCTAGCGCGGCGGCTTCCGCACCGATCACGGCAGGGACGATCTGCGTGCTCGACGCGCCGTGATCGATGCCCAGCGTGGCAAGGCCGGAGCGCAGGCGGTCGCCCAGTGCCGCAAGGTGCGCGCGCTCCGCCTCCATGCCGGGCACGAGATCGAGCGCCGCGTCTATCGCGCCCAGCACGGCTGGCGGCGGTGCGGTGGTGAAGATGAAGCCGCTCGCGGTGTTGACGAGGTAATCGATCATCACCCGCGAGCCGGCGACATAAGCGCCGAAGCCGCCCAACGCCTTGCTGAAAGTGCCCATCACCAGGTCGATGGCGCCGGGTGCTTCCGCCGAAAGACCGGCGCCGCCGGGGCCGAGAACGCCGGTGGCGTGGGCCTCGTCCACGAACAGGAAAGCCTGATGGCGGGCGGCGATCGCGGCGAGCCGGGCAATATCCGCGCGGTCGCCGTCCATCGAGAACACGCTTTCGGTAAGGATCAGCCGCGCCGGGGCTTGGGAACCCTTGCTGGAGAGCAGTTCCTCCAGGTGGTCGAGGTCGTTGTGGCGGAAGCGGTGCTGCCGGGTGCCGGAAATGGCGAGGCCCGCGTGCATCGATGCGTGAATCAGCCGGTCGGTGAATACGGCCGCGCCGGGTACGGCGGCGAGCAGCGCAGGGATGACCGCCGCATTGGCCTGCCAGCCGCTGGCGAATACCAGCGCCGCTTCCGCATGTTTGAACCGGGCGATGCGCGCCTCGATCGCCAGATGCGGCTCGCTGGTCCCCGTCACCAGCCGCGAGGCGCCGGAACCGGTGCCGTGGGCCTCGGTCCAGGCGCGGGCGCGCTCGATCAGCAGCGGGTGGCGGGCAAGGCCGAGATAATCGTTGCTGGAGAAATCGATCAGTTCGCGTCCGTCGCGCCGGATGCGGCCGTCGTCTTCGAGCGCGGCGGGCCGCAAGGTTCGGCGCTGTCCGGCCCGGTCGATCCGGTCTAGCGCCGCGGCAAAGAAGGAATCGAGCCTGCTCATCGGCCTAGCCGGTATGGCAAGCGAGCCTCCCGCACAATGGAAAGTGTTGGGGGAAAGTGTTGGGGGGAAGTGTTGAGGCAAGTGCGCGCGGGGCGGAAGCCGTAGCGGTCCTCGTGCGTTGCAGTGTGCAAGAGAAAAACAAAGGATACCCGTCTGATGCGAACCCTGCCGCGCTCGTTTGCACCGCTCTCGGTTGCCGCCATTCTCCTGCTGTCCGCCTGCCATTCGGAAGATCGCGGTGGGCAGGGGGGGCAGGATGCGGCCCGCTCCGGCGATCCCATGGCCTTTGCCGATGCCCCCGGCGGCGGCGCGACCGAAGCGGCCGACAGTATCGCCATGCGCGCCCAGGTGGCGCTCGATCGCGCCGGCTTCTCGCCGGGCGTGATCGACGGCGTGGAGAGCGCCTCCTACGCACTTGCCCTGAGAGGCTTCCAGGAGGCACGCGGCCTTCCGGCAAGCGGAAAGCTCGACCCGGCCACGCAGCAGGCGCTGCTCTCGGGCAACCAGGGCGCCACCCGCAATGTCGTTATTCCCAGGGACTTTGCGCGCGGGCCGTTCTTCCCGGACCTGCCGAAGGACATGGCCGGACAGGCGAAGTTCGACCATCTCGGCTATCGCGCCATGTCGGAGGCCCTGGCAGAGCGTTTCCACACCACGCCCGAGACCTTGCTGGCGCTCAACGGCCCCGGCACGGTGCTTGGCGCCGGGCGGACGATCCGCGTGCCCGACATTCCCGACGCCGCACTGGCGCAGATCCCGGACGACGAAACCGGTTGGGCCAAGACCTTGCAGAGCCTGGGCGTCCAGGGCGAGCAGCCGAAAGCCGATCATGTCGTGGTCGACAAGTCCGACGGCGCGCTGCGGGTCTACGATGCGGCGAACAAGCTGGTCGCCCAGTTCCCGGTCACTACCGGCAGCGGGCATGATCCGCTGCCGCTCGGCACCTGGAAGATCGTGGGCGAGGCGCGCAACCCGGACTATCACTTCAATCCGGACCTGTTCTGGGACGCGAAAAAGAATGCCAAGGACAAGCTGCTGCCCCCGGGGCCGAACGGACCGGTAGGCGTGGTCTGGCTCGACTTGTCCAAGGAGCATTACGGCATCCACGGCACGCCGGAGCCGCAGAACATCGGCAAGACCGAGAGCCATGGTTGCGTGCGCCTGACCAACTGGGATGCGGCGCGGCTGGCGCAGATGGTCTCGGCAGGAACAAAGGTCGTGTTCCAGGCCTGAGCGGGGTGGACGGAGCCTGGGCCGGGGTGGATCGAATCCCCCCGCCTTGCGCGCTGGCCGGCTGGAATCCTAGGCCTCTCCGGAGAATGCTTACGTTTTCAGATCAAGGACCTGCCATGAAATTCCGTCCCGCCGCCTTCCTCAGCGCCATCGCCACACTTGCTGCGACCGGTGCCGCTCTGGTCGCAACGCCTGCCGCCGCCGGAGTGACGGCCGAGGCCAACGTGGCGCGTTCGGAAGGCGATTGGGGCGGCGAGCTTGCAGTGGGCGTTCCGGTCATCTCGGACGGCGGCTTCAGCATCACGCCCGCCGCCGGCGTGTTCTTCCACCACCGCGACCATCCCGGTTACTTCGACGACGATTCGCAGTGCTTCAGCCGGGACAGCGGCGACCGGGTGTCGGATGGCAAATGCGACAATTCCGGCACTAAATTCTTCGGCAAGGTGGAAGCCATGTATCGCCTGCCGATGGCACTGGGCTTCGGTGTGGGCGCTCGCCTGATCGGTGACGATCTGCGCGCTTATGGTACCGTTTCCATGCCGATCCTGCCCCGCATCGACGTAAAGGGCAATTTTGGCGATCACTACCTCGCAGCCGGTCTCCAGGCACGGTTCTGACGGCTACGAGTGGCCTGCCGACGGTCTTGGGTTCGAAGGCTACCAGCCTTCGATGAGATCGAGGTAGGCCACCACATCGTTGTCGGTGGCGATGAATAACCCTTCCTGGACATCTTCGCTCTGCTGCGCGGCTAGGTTCATGGCTTCGGTCAGCGAGCCGTAGAACAGCGTGCTGGCGGCGCCGCCTTCCGACCCGGAATCCAGGTGGTAGAGGCGCACGCTGGCTTCGAGATAAGTCGTCCGCATCAGTTGGCGCCATCCTCGGGCCGCTCGCGCTTCGCTCCGTCCACGACCCGATCGAGGCGTGCCGTTTCGGCTTCGGCGGCATCGCGCTCGGCCCTGGTGCGGCCGTGGCGGGCGCGGCTGGCCTGTGCCTGTTGCTGCGCGGCGTCGCGTGTCCTGGCCTTGCGAGCCATGCGGAGATTGATGATCTGGGCCATGGACGCCTTCTTACAGCGCGGACCCTTTCGGTGGAAGGCCCCGCGCTGCCCAGTGGCTCAGAACCGTCCTATCAGAACGAGATGTTCAGAAGCCTGCCAAGGAAGATCAACACGATCGCGCCTATCACCGAGGCGAGGCAACCGGCGCGCTGAAAGTCGGCGCTGCCGCGGGTCGTCACCAGGCCCGCTATCAGCGAGCCGCCGATGCCCAGAAGGATCGTCGCGATCCAGCCCATCTCCACGGCGCCGGGATAGAAGAACCGCGCCAGCACGCCGATGATGAGGCCGCTGATGATGGCGCCGATGATGTTGATCATGATTCGCGAAATCCTTCGAAAGACCGACTTTGGGCCTAGAAGTCGCGAAGTGCGGGACGGTTGCAAAAGGATTCCGGCAAAGGGCGGATTCGAACCGTCGAAAGGCCGGGCAAGGCTCGGCTACAGCCCGGCATGATCCCGGGAGACGGGGCCCCTCGACCCAAGTTCTTCGACAAGAGGGAAATCTCCGAAAACGGCCACTCGCTTCATCGCAAGCGAGATTCGTTTCACCGCCCGTTTTATGTGGAAAAATTTTTACCCGGAGCGTTGAAATAGCCCCTTGCGCCAGCGCCCGGCGAAGGAGTTCTCACGCGTCGCAGCGCCCCTTCCCTTGTAAAGAGGGAGGCTCTGCCCAGCTTACCCACAGAGCCTGCCCTCTTGCGTCAGAATGCAGAACAGGCACTATGGGTTGTGGCGCGTCGATCGCGGGGCATCTAGACCTAGAGAAAATCGTCCTTGGGCAGTCAGGTGCCCCGAAAGGCGGTTTTCCGGTGTCCAGGGCTGTTCGCGAAAAGCGCGCGCCAGAGTCGGCCCAGAGTAAACAGGGAATTCGTTCCCTGTTTGTGCTTGTTCGTGGTATCCCGGTCGGCGCTGGCCCTCTGGCGAATCGCGAAGGCTTCGAGCCGGCTCCGGTGCAATGCTGAACGCGCTTCTTGGCGCTTCGATGACGTTGGTTCGATCGGAATGGTCGATATCGGATTTAGTTCGATCGTGACGATCGAAAGGGTGCGGCTCGGCAGGCCGTCGAAATTTTTGGACGGCCTGAACCGGCCGGCCTGAACGAACGGGGGCGACAATTGGATTTCAGGAACGGAAGCGACGCTGACGTGAACAGCTCCGACTTAGTGCAGGCAGATATGATTCAGGATGATGGGCAGGTTGAAATGCCCGGTTTCGAGCTTCCCCCCAAGGCTTTGGCCCCCAAGGCTTCGGCCCCGAAGGCTCCGGTCCCAACGGCCCCGGCTCCCAAGGTCGAATCGGCCCGGGAAGATGTTCAGGCCGCGCCGGTAAAGCTGGAGCGGATGAAGTCCGAAGCTGCCAAGCCGGTGAAGAAGGCGGCGGCGAAAAAAGAAATGGAGGCGGGTGAGAGCCCGGCAATCGCGATGGACAAGACCGATACCGCTACGGCCGCTCTTGTGGCCGACGCCATGCTGGCGGCCGCTGCCGCCGCTCCGGAAACCGCGAAGGCGCGTCCGGATTCGAAGACGATCAATGCCCGCCGCTTCGTCATCGTCACCGATGATACACGCGATGCGCTGCTGACCGACTTCGGCAAGGAAACGCTGGACGACCGCTACCTGCTGCCCGGAGAGAAGTACCAGGACCTGTTCGCCCGCGTGGCCGACGCCTATGCGGACGACCAGGACCACGCCCAGCGCCTGTACGACTACATCTCGAAGTTGTGGTTCATGCCCGCCACGCCGGTTCTTTCGAACGGTGGCACCGGGCGCGGCCTGCCGATCTCGTGCTACCTCAACTCGGTGGACGACAGCCTTGAGGGCATCGTTTCCACCTGGAACGAAAACGTCTGGCTCGCCTCGCGCGGTGGCGGCATCGGCACCTACTGGGGCAACGTGCGCGGCATCGGCGAGCCGGTGGGCCTCAACGGCAAGACCAGCGGCATCATCCCCTTCGTCCGCGTGATGGACTCGCTGACCCTGGCGATCTCGCAGGGTTCGCTCCGTCGTGGTTCGGCGGCCTGCTATCTCGACGTCTCGCACCCGGAAATCGAGGAGTTCCTGGAGATCCGCAAGACCAGCGGAGACTTCAACCGCAAGGCGCTGAACCTGCACCACGGCGTGCTGCTGACCGACGACTTCATGGAAGCCGTGCGCGACGGCCGCGATTTCGACCTCAAGAGCCCCAAGGACGGCTCGGTGCGCGGCACCGTCAACGCGCGCTCGCTGTTCCAGAAGCTGGTCGAGGTTCGCCTCGCCACCGGTGAGCCCTACCTGGTGTTCTCCGATACCGTGAACCGCACGATGCCCAAGCATCACCGCGATCTCGGCCTCAAGGTCTCGACCTCGAACCTCTGCTCGGAAATCACGCTGCCGACCGGCCGCGATCACCTCGGCAACGACCGCACGGCCGTGTGCTGCCTCTCCTCGCTCAACCTGGAAACCTGGGAAGAGTGGAAGGGCGAGAAGCGCTTCGTGGAAGACGTGCTGCGCTTCCTAGACAACGTCCTTCAGGACTACATCGACCGCGCCCCGGACGAGATGGCCCGCGCCCGCTATTCGGCGGCGCGCGAACGCTCGGTCGGCATGGGCGTCATGGGCTATCACTCGTACCTCCAGAAGCGCGGCATTGCCTTCGAGAGCGCGATGGCCAAGGCGCTGAACATGCAGATGTTCCAGCACATCGCCGCCAAGGCGGACGAGGCCTCGCTGCTGCTCGCCAACGAGCGCGGCCCGTGCCCGGATGCCGCCGACATGGGCGTGATGCAGCGCTTCAGCTGCAAGATGGCGATCGCGCCCACCGCGTCGATCTCGATCATCTGCGGCGGCACTTCCGCCTGCATCGAACCGATCCCGGCGAACATCTACACGCACAAGACGCTCTCCGGCTCGTTCGTGGTGAAGAACCCCTATCTCCAGAAGCTGCTCGCCACGAAGAGCAAGGATTCCAACAACGTGTGGAATTCGATCCTGGAGCACGGCGGCTCTGTCCAGCACCTCGACTTCCTGACGCCGGACGAGAAGGCGGTCTACAAGACCAGCTTCGAGATCGACCAGCGCTGGCTGCTCGAATTCGCGGCCGACCGCACGCCCTATATCGACCAGGCGCAGTCGCTGAACCTGTTCATCCCGGCCGACGTCGACAAGTGGGATCTGATGATGCTGCACTTCCAGGCTTGGGAGAAGGGCATCAAGTCGCTCTACTACTTGCGCTCGAAGTCGGTGCAGCGCGCCGGCTTCGCGGGCGGCGGCGGCGTCGAGGCGGACAACACGCCCGAAGCGCCGAAGTTCGAGATCGGTGAGACGACCGACTACGACGAGTGTCTTGCCTGTCAGTAATCTGATTGCATTGGCGATTTTTCCAGACGCCCCGGCAAGTCCAGCTTGCCGGGGCGTCTTCGTGTCGGCGTGGCATTCATTTTTGCGCATTTACGCGCTAAGGGCCGCGCCATGCAGAATGGCCCTGTTCCAATGACCCCATCCAGTGAGAATCCCGACCGCGCACCGATTTGCGTGGCCGCGCTCTATCAGTTCACCCGCTTCGCGGATTTCGCCGCGCTGCGCCCTCCGCTGCTGGCGCTCTGCGAGGAGGAGGGCATCAAGGGCACGCTGCTGCTCGCGGCCGAGGGTATCAACGGCACTATTGCGGGCAGCCACGAAGGCATCGCCCGCGTGCTGGCTCATGTGCGGGCCTTGCCAGGCTGCGCGGACGTCGACGTGAAGCTTTCGGGCGCGGACGAGATGCCGTTCCACCGCATGAAGGTGCGCCTCAAGCGCGAGATCGTGACGATGGGGCAGCCGGACATCGACCCGCTGTCCATCGTCGGCACCTATGTCGAGCCGCAGGACTGGAACGCGCTGATCGCCGATCCCGACACCATCGTGATCGATACCCGCAACGACTACGAAGTCGCGGTCGGCACTTTCGCAGGCGCCATCGATCCGCGTACCGCCACCTTCCGGGACTTTCCCGAGTGGTTCCGCGCCGAGCGCGACAAGCTGCTCGCGGCAAGGGCCGACAGCGGAAAGCCGCCCAAGGTCGCGATGTTCTGCACCGGCGGCATCCGCTGCGAGAAGTCCACCGCCTTCCTCAAGCAGGAGGGTGTGGAGGACGTCTTCCACCTCAAGGGGGGCATTCTCAAGTACCTGGAGACGGTGCCCGAGGCAGAGAGCCTGTGGCAGGGCGAATGCTTCGTGTTCGACCAGCGCGTCACCATCGGCCATGGACTGGTGCAGGGCAGCCATGCCCTGTGCCACGCCTGCCGCCGCCCGGTAAACGCCCAGGACCAGTCCTCGCCGCTCTACGAGGAAGGGGTGAGCTGCCCCGCCTGCCACCACGAGCGCAGCGACGAACAACGCGCCTCCTATCGCGAACGTCACCGCCAGGAAGTGTTGGCCGCCGAACGCGGCGAACTTCATGTCGGCGCGGTGCGCAAGGCAGGTAGCGAGACGGAGCCCGATGCCGGCTGACCCCATTCTCTACAGTTTCCGCCGCTGTCCTTACGCGATGCGGGCCAGGCTGGCACTGCTGGTCAGCGGTGCTGCCTGCGTGTTGCGGGAGGTGAAGCTATCCGCCAAGCCTTCGGAGATGCTGGAAGCCTCTCCGAAGGGCACGGTGCCGGTGCTTGTCCTTCCCGACGGCATGGTGATCGACCAGAGCCTCGACATCATGCGCTGGGCCTTGCAGCGCAACGATCCGGAGAGCTGGCTCGCGCGCGACGACGCAGCGCTGATCGCGACCAACGACGGCCCGTTCAAGCACGACCTCGACCGCTACAAATATCCCGAACGCCACGGAAGCGATGCCCTGGTCCACCGCGAAAGCGGCCTCACGTACCTGCGCGAACTCGACGCGCGCCTGGAGCAAGGCGGCCAGCTCTGCGGCAAGGCCCGGGGAATGGCCGACGCGGCGATCATGCCCTTCGTGCGCCAGTTCGCCGCAACCGATCCCGACTGGTTTGCCGAGCAGCCTCTGCCCTTCCTGCACAAGTGGCTAGGCGATCACCTGGCATCGCCCCTGTTCACGGCAACGATGCTCCGACTAACCCCGTGGCGACCAGGTGACGAGCAAATCCGCTTCGCCGGGACGCTCTGAAACTTCACGATGTCAGAAAGTGGTGCCGCTTACAGGATTCGAACCTGTGACCCCATCATTACGAATGATGTGCTCTACCAACTGAGCTAAAGCGGCTTGCCGTGATCGGTTCGGGTTGAATACCGAGCCGGGCAGGGGGCGCCTTTACCGAGCGCGGCGAGATCGCGCAAGGGGCTTTGCGCCCACTCACGATGATCTTTTTTGGATATTTGGTCCGTCATAGGCCAAAGCGCAGTTTGATGGCGCGATATCGTTCCAGCAGCAGGGCGGCGCGTTCGTCCGGCGTTACTTTGGCGGTCGTGGGGGGCAGGTGGTTCGGCAGGTCGGCGGCCTTGACCCGTCGCGTGCGGAAAGTCGCCGGCTGCTGGCTCATCAGGTTGCGGTAGGTCAGGTTGCCGTCCGAGAAGCCCTGCGTGTCGAGCCAGTTGTGCACGCCGGAATCCCGATGGGAAAGCACGAGGCGGACCACGCCGTCTTCATCCACTTTCGTCCGGGCGGGGGTGTAGCTGACGGGGCGGTGTAGGAAGTCCATAGATCCCATCAGCGCGCCGCCCATGCCGAACAGCCAGAAGCCCCCCCCTGCCTGTTCTGGTGCCTGTTCTGGCCAGTCCATCTCGACGATCAGGGCTTCATCGGGTTCGAGGTGCCAGACCATGTGCGCGGCCATGCGCCCGCGCTTGGCGTCGCTGGCGTCGTTGGCGGCCTTGTCCGGCGGGAACATGTTGAGGCTGGCCGGATCGCAGACCCCGCGCGAGGTGAGCCAGGCGTGTTCGGGCCAGTCGCGCATCAGGCCGGTGACGAAGTTTCCGGCCCAACCCATCGCTTCGGCCATCTGTGCAGGCGAGGGCAGGGGGCGCGGGGTGGCCATGCCGGTCCGTTCGATCGTGAGCGTCGTGGGCGTCTCGCCAAAGGCGTCGAAGGCTTCGCGGATGAACAGTTTGCGCGTGTCCGGAGTGGTGGGAAGCCAGTTCTTCTCCCGCGCCGGGCCGCCGATGGTCACTTCGAAGCGGCCATCCGCGTCGGTCTCGATCTGGTGGCCGAACAGGTTGGCTTCGGGAATGTCGCCGAAAGGTTCGTGGAGGCTGGGCCACTGAGTGCCGGGAATCTTCTCCGGGCGGGGGCCTTGCACCGTGACGTTGAGCCAGCGGGCGGTGCCGCGTTTGCCGCTGAGGCGGTAGACGTGATCGCCGGAAATCCAGGCCTGACGGTAGGTGAAGTCGGCCAGGTCGCCGCCCAGTTTCATCGTCGGCGTGGTGAAGCGGTGGATTTGCGGGAATGCCGGATCGCGCGTTTCCAGTGCGAGGTCGAAGGCTTGGCCGAGGCTTTGCGTCAGGAAGCGGAAGGCATCGGCGCGCTGGAGCGGGTTCGATGGATTGGCGTCCTTGAAAGCGGACATGCCGGCATGCTTCAACTGCTCGCAGAAGCTGTCCCACGCAGTTTTGAGGGCTGTGTCGTCGGTTCCGTCGCCATAGGCCATCGTGTCAGGCTCCCAGCTTGGTGAGGAGATTGGAAAGGGTTTGGGCCGCGCGGGTGCAGGCCTTGGCGGGGCCTTCCGCCTCGATGCGTGGGCCGAGCAGTTCGAGATCGAAAAGGCCGGCGTAGCCAAGGTCCAGCACGTCGCGCAGGATCGCTTCCTGCGGCACCGCGCCATCTCCGGGCACGGCGCGGCAAGGCGTGCTGCGGTCACCGGGGACATGGTCGCTGACTTGCACGAGGCCGGTGACTGGCAGCGCTTCTGCCAGTTTTGTGCGCAAGTCCGCCTCCATCCAGCAGGCGTGGAGATCAACGCAGAGGCCGATGCCGGAGAGCCGCGCCAGACGCAGCGCATCGGGCAGGCTATGCGCGATGTGGATGTCCACCGTCAGCGGCGACGCATTTTCGACCAGTAGCGCAATTCCCCGCCGCGCGGCATGTTCGCGGCACGGGGCGAGCAGGTCTGCAAAGCGGGCTGCGGCCTGTTCCCACGAAAGCGCGCCGCGTCCGCCGGTGATGAGGTAGATCGACGGCGCTCCGAGGTCGGCGGCGATGTCGATCACTTGCGTCAGGTCACGCGTGGCGGCTCCCGTATCGCGTTCGAGATCGGGCTGGAGGGCGAAAGGGTGGTTTATGCAGCCGATCCGCACTGTTCGATGCCGCAGGGCTTCGCGTGCAGCATGGAACTCGCTCGATGCGAGCAGGCGCGGAGAAACGAGCGTTGCATGCTGCACGCCGATTTCGCAGCAAAAATCGAGGAAGGGGCCGGTTTCCCGGTCCATCATCGCCACCTGATGCAGGCTGACGCGCGGATGCATCAGCGTTGCTCGATCTCTATGCCAAAGCGTTCCCGGAAGGGCGCGAACTCCCGGTTCAGCGCGGCGATGTCGTAGCCGGCATCGACCAGGACTTGCGTGGAGTAGTGGAACTTGCCGTGGCGATCGCCCTTGTTCTCGGCAAGATAGCGCCGCATTGCCGCCTCGGCTTCCCGCGTGAGGGAGCGATCGGCGAAGGCGTAGTAATCGCGGATCACGCCGATCGGATCGGCCACGAAATCCCGGTAGCGAACGTGCTGGATGCGCGGGTCGTTCGCCAGCGGATGGGCCATCGTATTGCCGATCGACCAGCGCACGCGTTCCACATGGGCGCGGGCTTCCTTCACCAGATCGATTTTCCCGACCACGCCGTCCATGATGTCTGCCATCATCATCGTCGAACTGGCGGCGACCATCACCGGGTCGCGGTGCAGCCAAACCAGCGAGGCATCGGGGTAGGCATCGAAGAAGGCGTCCAGCCGCGTGGTATGGAAGCCCTTCAGCACCCAGTGACGCACAGGGCGCCGATATTGCAGGGCCTGCAGCATGGCCTTGTGGATGCGGTATTGCTCGGTCGGATCGGAGGGCAGGCCGAAGGAGAGGTTCTGCATCGGCACGCGCCACCAGGCGGTGGGCGTCATCACGCGAAAGTCGAAGGCCCAGGTGCGCTCGTCCTCGGGCAGCCCGTGGCCCAGCATGTCGTTGTAGGGGTGGCAGTGCAGCCAGCGCGGCATCTTGGCGTTGATCTCGCCCCATTCGGCATCGGCTGTCGCGATGCGGGGGTCGGTGCCTTCTACCGTGCCCGGAGGAGGCGATGGATGCATCACTTCCCAGAACCGCAGCGCGCGTGCGCCGGGATCGACCGCGAGCAGGGCGTGCATCAAGGTCGTGCCGGAACGCGGTTCGCCGCTGACGAACATGGGACGGTCGATCACTTCCTCGGCCAGCGGGAAGCGCTTGCGGTCCTCGAAGAAACGCAGGCGGTCGGTCAACAGCCAGAGCACATTCTCCGCGGCTGCCGCCCGGCCTGCCTCGTTCATGGCAATGTCGTTGATGTGCGCCACGGCGAGGGCGAAACGTTCGGGAAAGCTTTCATCCGCCCAGTCCGACAGGCCGGTGCGATGCTGCGCCTCCCGCAGCAATTGCTGCGCGTCGAGGTTCGTCATGTCAGCCCTCCACCAGACGGGCGATTTCGTCTTCTGTTTCGCGAACCTTGGCGGCGCTGGTGGCCGAGAACTTCATGCCGCCCATCGCCCCATATTCCATCAGCTTGTAGACGCGCATACCGGCATCGGCGAAGCCCTTGATCTTGAGCGCGACTTCCTTTGGCGTGCCGGTGGGCAGCACGTCGCGGATCGCCTGCGGGTCCATCTCCTCGCAGAACTTCAGCATCCTGTCGCGGCTGAGGCGTACCGGATCGAAGTCCATGATGCCGCGCCAGTCAGGGCCCATCGGGTGCGCGTAGCCGAACTGCGCGAGGTCTTTGGCGGTCATCATCAGGATGATCGACTTCACCATCGGCGCGCGCAGCATTTCGTCGATCTCATCGGGCTCTCCGATCAGGCACATCTGCGTGATCGCGGGGGTGAAGTGGCTCATGTCCCGCCCTGCCGCGTCGCCCGCGTCGAGAATGACCTTAAGCTTCGCCGCATAATCCTCCGGCGTCCACGATCCCGCCGGCCACCAACCGTCGGCCTCGCGCCCGGTGATCGAGAGCATGCGCGGACCCGCCGCACCCAGCCAGATCGGGGGCGCCTTGCCCTCGTAGAACTCCGTATCCATCCGCGCGTGGTGGAGGTGGAAGAACTGCCCTTCGAAATCGATCGGCCCGTCCGAATGCCACAGCAGCTTGATGACCTTGATCGCCTCTTCCAGCCGCCCCACCGGTTTGTCGAAATCGAACCCGTAAGGGACGGTGTTCTCCAGCTCGCCCGACCCGAGGCCCAGGATGAAGCGGCCTTTGGAGAGATGGCTGATCGTCAGTGCGGTCTGCGCCAGCAGCGAGGGATGGCGGCGCACGGTATCGACCACCGTGGTTGCCAGCGGCGTGTTGTGCGTCAGCACGGCGGTAGCGGCCGCCACGGCCAGTCCGTCGAGATGCCGATGCGGACTAGGCGAAGCCTTGGCAAGATCGGTGAATTCCGGCGTCCAGATCGAATCGGGCCAGAAGCTGACCATGTGATCGGGCAGCCAGATCGAATGATAGCGCCCCGAATCGTATGCCTGCGCCATGTCGATCCCCAGCGGCAGTGTGGTTCGCAGGAACGCTGCCGGTTGCACTTTGGTCGATTCGGGCATGGCATCATCCTCTCAGGCGGCTTCCTGCATCACTGGCCTGCACCGCTGGGGTGATGGATCGACGCCGCTCGTTGTCTCCCGGCCCGGTTGTGGGTTAGCCATCGACCAAGGCAAATTCCCATTTGGGGATCATGGATGCTGCAAGGAGAGGACGCGGCGCTGCTGGTGCCGCTGATCGCAGGACTGGTGGAAGATCCGCCCTGGCGGCGCTTCCTCGATGCCTTGCGCGCGCGGGTCGCGGCTGATTATGCCAGCCTGGTGTTCCGGCCCCTGCCGCTGGGCACGCCCGAGGCGCGGGTGATCCATCTCTACTCCGGCCAGCCCTCGCCCCCGCCGATCTCCCGGCTCTATCGGGAGAGCCTCTATCTGCGCGATCCCATGCCTTATCACGCGATGCAGGAGGGGCGGACCCATGCGCTGCACGAATTGCTGCGCTTCGGTGATCCCCAGCACGATGCCTACCTCGATCAGCTCCTGGCGCCCTCCGGCATGAACCACATGCGCATGATCCGCTTCACCGAGCCGGGCGGGGTGAACGGCTGGGTCACCATCACCCGGCGCGAGGGGGAGTTTGCAAAGGACGTCGACAGGCTGCTCGAAGCCCTTGCTCCCCATCTGCGCGCGGCGCTGGGCAGCTTCGTGGCGCTGGAGCGTGAGCGCATGGGAGCCGCGATCGAGCGCGAGGCCGTGCGGCGGATGAACTTCGGCTGGGTCACGCTCGATGGCGAGGGGCGGGTGCTCGATGCCGATCCCCTGGGCGCGCGGATGCTGGCGGGGAGCAGCGGCCTCACACGGACTCGCGACGGCAGGTTGAGCGCGCACGATCCTCGGCTGCGACGGCAGCTTGCGGAGGCCATCGGCGAACTGGCGCGCGATCCAGAAGCCCGGCCGCGTGCGCTGGTACTGCGCCGGGAGCCCTGGCTCGACCTGCTGCTGATACCCTCGGGCCGCCGCATGGGCACGACACGGGCGCCACCGGCGGTGCTTTGCTACCTTCATGCCGATCATTGGTCCTCGGCGGATCGATGCGGGCAACTTGCGCAGTTGTTCGACCTCACGGCGAGCGAGGCGCGGCTGGCGCTGGCCCTGAGCCGAGGGTTGTCGATTGCCGAGGCAGGGCCGGAAGTGGGACTGACGGTGGAGTCGGCGCGGACTTACTCCAAGAGGATCTACGCCAAGACCGGCGCGCGTGGGCAGGCGGACCTGGTGCGGTTCATTCATCGCAGCGTGTTGGCGATTGCTTGAGCAGGAAAAGGCGCGTTTCCCAATTCTGGATACATTACGGCCGCCTCGCGCTGGCGATTTGAACATGTGTTCAGCGTTTTCCGTTGACTTCAGCTTCGGCACCCTTCAGCCAATGGATACGAAAGCGGCCGCAAGGAGCCGTGGGAAAATGGAGAAGGCATGTCGGGCCAGCTTGCAGGGAAGGTCGCGCTCGTTACCGGCGCGTCGTCGGGCATTGGAGAGGCGGCGGCGCTATGTCTGGCCGAAGCGGGGGCGACGGTGGCCCTTTGCGCGCGCCGGGTGGACAGGCTCTCGGGGCTTGTCGCGCAGATCGAGGCCGTCGGCGGCAAGGCGCTGGCGATCCCCGGCGACATGACGCTAGAGGAAGACGCGCGCGGCGCCGTGGAGAAGACGGTGGCCGCGTTCGGCCGGATCGACATCCTGATCAACTCGGCCGGGATCATGGAGGCGGGCGGGATCGAGAACTGCGATACGGCGATCTATCGCCGGGTGATCGATATCAACCTGATGGGCACCGTCTACACCAGCGCCGCCGCCGTGCCGCACATGCTGGCGCAGGGCGGGGGGGACATCATCACGATTTCCTCGCTGGCGGGCCGCAAGGGCGGGCCGATGACCAGCGCCTATTCCGCCAGCAAGCACGCGGTCAACATGATGACGGACGGGATGCGCCAGGAATTGGGCGGCAAGAACATCCGCGTCACCACCCTGATGCCGGGCGCCACCGAGACCGAAGTGGCGGATTCGATCTCCGATCCGCAGTGGCGCACCGCGATCAAGGCCCATGTCAGCAAGGAGGGCGCCGTGAAACCGCGCGACATCGGTGAGGCCATCGTCTTCATCCTCGCCATGCCGCGTCGGACGAACATCTCCGAGATCTCGATCCGTCCGACCATCGACACCAGTGCCTGAGAGGAGAACGATCATGGGAAGACTTCAGGACAAAGTCTGCATCGTGACCGGTGCGGGTTCGGGCATGGGCAAGGCCATGGCCGAACTGTTCCACGCCGAAGGCGCGAAGCTGGTGCTTGCGGACATCTCGGGCAGGCAGGACGACGTGGCGGCTTCGCTGGGCGGCGATGCGGCAGGCATTCACTGCGACGTTTCGGACGAAGTCCAGGTGCAGGCCATGATAGCCGCCGCCGAGCAGCGCTTCGGTCGGCTCGACGTGTTGTGCAACAACGCCGGATTCGGCGGACCGATGGCGCCGCTGCACACGCAGTCCCTGGAAACCTGGGACCGCGTCCATGCGACGAACCTGCGCGGCGCGTTTCTCGGCATGAAATATGGCATCGCCTCCATGCTCCGGACCGGCGGCGGATCGATCGTGAACACGACCTCGGCCTCGGCCGTCGTCGGCTGGAAGCACCACGCGGTCTATGGCTCTGCCAAGGCGGGCGTGAACCAGCTGACCAAGGCGGCGGCGCTGGACTATTCGGATCAGGGCATCCGCGTAAACGCCATCGCCCCCGGCACGATGTGGACCGGGTTGGTTGAAGCTTCTCGCACACATGCCGAGCCACCGGCCGAGTTTCCGGTTCTTGCGGGTATTCCGATGGGGCGCTGGGGGCTGGCAAAGGATATCGCGCAAGCCGCGCTTTACCTGGCCAGCGACGAGGCGGCCTATGTGACCGGCGTCGTCCTGCCGGTGGATGGCGGCTATTGCATCGGCTTTTCCGGCATGGGCGCGGAGCGTCCGGGTATTGCCAGCGTCAATCCGGCGTGAGTGCCTGAGTGAGAAAGCGACAGGAACGCCGCGTCCAGTGCGTAATTGCCTAGGCGCGGCGCCGGTCCTCTGAAATTCGCCAGGCCTCGGCGAGGAGGCCACCCCCATGCGATGACTTCCCCCCCGGGATCATCGCGCTGGGCGAACAGGAACCGGCGCCGCGATCCGGTCGGGCCGGATCTTGGAAAACCGAACAAAGCCGGCGGCAATCCCCAGAGCGTTTGGCCCCAGACACGCTGGCCCCAGACGCGCTGGTCCAGAGGAAACTGGTTCGGCCGTCTGGCCGGATTGCCGCCGAGTTATGCGAAATCGCCTGCCGGGATGGCCTTGCCGTGGGGTCGCATCACGGGTCGGCCGGTTCACGGCAGTGTCCGGGCCGGATGCATGTCGCTTCCGATTCGGACGACATGGTTATGGCAGCTTCCCCGAACCCGCGCCGTGAGGCAGATCACGCTCCGCCCTGACACGGACCCGATTGCCTGCCTGGTCCAACCAGCCTAGCAAGCCGCCCATGACCGCATCGACTCCCGCCGCCCGGATCGCGCAAGTTGACCCCTTCCACGCCATGGCGATCGGCCGCCTTGCCTATGAGCTGGCGGAGCAGGGGCGTGACGTGATCCACATGGAGTATGGCCAGCCGTCCACCGGCGCGCCCGCCGCCGCCATTGCCGCCGCTCACCACGTTCTGGACAACGATCCCGGCGGTTACTGGGAGAGCACGGCGTTGATGGACCGCATCGCACGGCACTATCACGAAGCCTACGGCGTCACGGTCGATCGAGAGCGGGTGATCCTCACGTGCGGCGCCTCGCCTGCATTCGTGCTGGCGCTCTCCAGCCTCTTCGTGCCCGGCGCGCGGGTGGCGCTGGCGAGGCCGGGCTACGTGGCCTATCGCAATACCCTGAAGACGCTTTATCTCGAACCGGTGGAAATGGCCTGCGGGCCGGCGGAGCGCTATCAGGTGACCGCCGCCGCTCTGGATGCGCTCGATCCCGTGCCGGACGGGCTGATCCTGGCCAGCCCGGCCAATCCCACCGGCACCGTGATCGCGCCTGACGAACTCGCCGCCATTGCCGAGGTCTGCCGCCGGAAGAACATCCGTGTCGTCTCGGACGAAATCTACCACGGTCTGGTATACGGCGATGTCGCGCAATCCACGCTCCAGCACCTGCCCGAAGCCGTCGTCGTGAACAGCTTTTCGAAGTATTATTCGATGGCGGGCTGGCGGCTCGGCTGGCTGGTGGTACCGCGCGAACTGGTGGCGGCCGCGCGGGCCCGCATGAACAACCTGTTCCTGACGCCCTCGGTGCTGGCGCAACATGCCGGGCTGATCGCCATGGATGAGACGGCCGAACTGGAAGGCCATGTCGAGAACTATGCCCGCAATCGCGAACTGCTGCTGGCGGCCTTGCCGAGCCTCGGGCTCGACCGCATCGCGCCGCCGGATGGCGCCTTCTACATCTATGCCGATATCGGGCACCTGACGGACGACAGCCTGGCCTTCTGCCGGCAATTGCTGCGCGATACGGGTGTGGCGACCGCGCCGGGGATCGATTTCGATCCCGTCGACGGCCACAGCTTCATCCGTTTCAGTTTCGCCGTCTCGACTGCGCTGGTGGAGGAAGCGATCGCGCGCATGGTGCCCTGGTTCGCCGCGCGCAAGTAAGCCGGGTTCGGGTCAGGCAGGGCAAGTGCCGATGCGGGAGCCGGTTACGCGCCGACGATAGCGCGTCTTCGAATGCGCGGTTTCGCCTACTATCGTAACGGCGGCCTCCATCGTATCCCCGTTTACCTTGCCGTGCAGGTCATAGCTGAGCGATCCCATTGGCAGGCTGCAAGTCCTTCCGCCCGTGACCTTGCCGTTTCTCACACGGACGGTGGACATCGTACAAAGTCCCCCGCCGGACAGGCCGATCGCTGCCGAGAGAAGGTTTTCCAGAGCCGGCTCGACATGCTCGGGCGAAATGCAGACGGTACGGATCTGGCCCGGACGGGGCTGAAACCGGCGGTTGATCGTCTCGCTGAAGGTTGTGGACTCTTCTATCCGCCAGAGCCCCGGTACGACGTGCGGTCGCCCTCCGGTTACGACGATCTCCGGTTCGGGCGGCTGCGACGGGATGGGAGAGGGCGTCGAAACCGGATCGAGCTTGACGATGCCGGCCGGTTCGGGGCCAGCCGGTTCGGGCTCCCCGCTGTCCCACGGCGGCGGACGATACTCCACAGAGGCGATCCGTTCGTCCAGGCAGGCCTTGGCCGGGACCGGATCACGGAAGCCGTCCTTGATGCAGGCGTTGAGCACTGTGCAGACGAACCTGTCGATGCCGGCGTCGCCGCTGGAGATGACCGCGTCGCAGCGTTTCATATGCGCGCCCCAGAGCGCATATTGCAGCCTTACCTTGCGTATCTTCTGGCCCAGCACGACGATATCCTCGCCGGATGGAGTTTCGGGGACTGCAACATCAGACGCGGGAGCAGGTACGGGATTGGGCAGGGGCTCTTGGCTCATGGCAACGGGCGAAGGCGCCGCGAACGCGATTGTTGCGGTAGCCAGAAAGCAAACGGCTTGCCGCGCCGGGTTCCTCTCTCTCATCATAGGATGATATGCGCCTTCGTTAGTCCCACAAGTGCTTCGCTTCTCCCGGCATCGCCTTTTCAAGGTTTTAACCCCGGGATCGGGACGGTCGGGCCATCGATCGATCGCAGGGGCGAAATTGCCGCGATTGACGTGCAGGATTGCTGGGCGCTTGATGCCCGAAAGATGGCGGGAGGCAAGCGATGGCGGTTTTCGTGCTGGTCCACGGCGGTGGCCATGGCGGGTGGTGCTACAAGCTGGTGGCGAAGCGCCTCAGCGCACTTGGGCATGAAGTGCACGCACCAAGCCTCAGCGGATTAGCCGATCGGGCCCATGTGTTGAGCGCCGCCATCGACCTCGACACCCATATCGACGATGTGGCGGGGCTGCTCGAATTCGAGGACCTGACCGATGCCATACTCGTCGGCCATAGCTATGGCGGCATGGTCATCACCGGCGCGGCGGATCGCCGGCCGGAGCGCGTCGGCCATCGCGTCTACCTCGACGCGGCCTATCCCCGTGACGGCGAGTCTCTCCACGATCATGCCCATGAGCAGATCAGCGCTGCGAAGCAGGGGCTGCACGAGGTGAACGGCGTGGAACTGGTCATGGCGCCGATGCCGGGGTTCGCGGCGTTCTTCGGCGTTACCGATCCCGCGCTGGGCGCCTGGACCGACGCCAGGCTGACCGCGCAGCCCTGGAAATGCTTCGAGCAGAAGATCGCGTTTCGTAACGAAGCGGCGATGCGGGCGATTCCGGAAAGCCACCTTATCTGCACTTCCACGATTCCCGGCCGGGACATGGCGCTGCTGGAGGCGCGCTCTCAAGGACGGGTGTGGGACATCGATACCGGGCATGACCTGATGTTGACCGAACCGGAGTGGGTCGCGGAGCGACTGGATGCCGTCGCCCGGCAGGCTTGAAGGCGGCAATGCGCGCCAGTCGCGACGGAAGTCATTGAATCTGCGAACCTGGTGAAACGGCATTTAACAGCGAGTAGCGTTTCACCATTGGTCGCACCTCTGTAGCAACCTGGGACGCGCACCTCCTTGTGCCGGGTTGTGCGGATTGACAGTCCGCGCCGGTTGGAGCCTTTGGCGCATATCAACCAACAGTTCGGTGGCGAGTCCCTTGACCCAACCCGTATGCAGCAAGGAAGTTTGGACCGCGCGTCTTCGGGACTTCCTGCACGATTGCGCGGGCAGCGCGCCTTCAGAGGAGCATGATCGCATTCGCGAGGCGGTGCTGTTGCTTCTGCACGACCCGCGCCCGCGTGAGGACGGCAAGCCGCATCGTCCGCACTTCGATCCTGCCGCGATCGAGGCGATGCTGGGTTGCAACGCCTCGGAAAGCGCGGTGCTGGCCCTGATCGGCCCGGACGATACTTTCATGCTGTCTCGCGGGATGAACGGCACCTGCCTGGCGACGCTGGTGATGGCGGATGGATCGGAGGAAATGATCTGTGAGGCCGCCACGCTTTCACTGGCGCTCCTCGCAGCCTATGTGTCGAAACTTCTGACGACGATGGAGCGGCGGAACCAGGAAAAAAGCCAGGCCAGGCTGCCCCTGGGCGTCAGGCTTCACTGAACGGGGCGGCGTTCCGCAACGTCGCACGTCGATGCGGAAGCGCCGCCAGTTCGGCGTTCCCGCGAAGTGGCCGGGAGGGGAACGGCCCGTTCATTCGACGCGGGGCCGGCCCTGTTGGAGTGGCGTGCCGGCACCGATCCTGTAGCATGGCGGCTCCTAACCATTGGTAGGACAGGCGCTAGGTTCATGCCCGAGGGCAGGTGCCGCAGGCGGGGGCTGCGGGCACTTCAATTGACCAGGGCAGCCTCGATGGCGATGCGGATGGCATCGGAGGTATGGTTGGCGCCCAGCTTGTTGAGCATGTTCGCGCGATGGATTTCCACGGTTCGCGGGCTGATAGAGAGGCGTTCGCCGATCAGCCGGTTGGACAACCCGCTGGCGACGCCGCCCAATACCTCGCGTTCGCGGCGGGTCAGGCGATCGATCCGGGCACGCGCCATGACTTCGCGCAACTTGGTGTTTCCGACGTGCTCGGCCCGGTCGATGGCGCGCGCTAGCGTGGCGTTCAGTTCCTCGGCGGCGATGGGCCAGGCGATGTAGTCGATGGCACCGTCCAGCACGGCTTCGACGATCCGGTTGGCGCTGGGCTGTTCGCTGAAGGCGATGATGGGGAACCATTCGCCATGCCGGGCCATGTTATCGATCAGATCGTCGATCGATCCGGCCTCGTCCTGGATCAGAATGACGCCCGAGCGCGGCCAGGCGCCGGAAAGTTCGGAAATATTCTCGAACGGCTCGACATGGATCTGCGCTGCCGAGAGGGCATGGCTTATGGCGGCGCGTCTACGCAGATCGTTGTCGATGAGAATGAGGTTGGAAATCCGCTCCATGAATATTCTCCCTCTTCGGCTTGTGCCTAGGGGGATATTCGCATGACGCGTCCGGCGCTTGCCGGACCTGCTCCGAAATCGACCTATGATCGGTAGCGCACCTCCGTAAACGGTGGCGAACTGGCAATTCCCACAACCGAAACGGCCCTAACCCTCTACCGAAACTCATCTGGCGAGGAGGGCCTGGCCGATCTCCGCGAAATCCGCGCGCAAGTTCGCGATGGCGGCCGGGTCGAAGGCGATGGCGCTGTCGAGGACCGTGCGCCGGGCCGCATCGTAGAGCTGGTTGAGCGCGGCGGCCACGTCGCTGTCGCCCGTGACTCCCAGGTGCAGGGCGGTGATGGCGGTGAGGGCGCGGGTGAGGGACCGGCTCTTGAGCCCGTTGTCGCCCCTCCGGTCGGCATGGATCGCGGTTCCCAGCGCGGCCACGAGGTGTTCGTAGCAGAGATGCACGAGTTCGGCGGGACCGGCTCCGCTGACGCGGGCGTCGAAGTCTACCCGACGATAGGCCTCGACCGGGGAAAGTTGCCGTCGCATCTCAAGTGCTCTTGTTCCACTGGGCGATCTGGTTCTGAAGCATCGTCAGCGTGGACTTGGAGATGCCGATGCGCGTTTCGGAAGCCGTAAACTGGCTCGCCAGGCGCGCGCGCAGCTTTTCCTGCTGCTCGGCAAGCTCCGTGCGGTTCTCCGCGATCTGCGTGAGCTGCTTGGTGTAACGCCCGATAGAGCCGCCCAGCGAGTTGCCGTCGGTGGTGGAACTGGCGGCGCGGTAGATCTTGTCGTAGCTGGCGTAGACGCCGTGGAGGCCATTGGTGAACATCGCGGCGACCCCTTCCGGATCGGCGGCCATGGTCTTGGTCAGGCGGTCGGTGTCCAGGGCGAACGTGCCGTCGCGCTGGGTCTTCAGGCCCAGGTCCGCCAGCGTCTTCGCCACGCCCGTGGCATTGGGCATGACCGTCGAGCCGGCCAGTCCGGAAAGCGCGCGCTTCAGCGCCCGCGCGCCGCTGTCCGCGGCCAGTTCGCCGCCGATCGCGGTGGACGTGTTGAGCGCGGAGATCACTTCGTTGAGGGCATCGGTCAGATCCTGCATGGCGCCGGAGATGGAGCTGGCGGGGTCTGCGAACGTAACCGTGGTGGGGGCGCCGGGGTTGACGGTCTTCAATTGCAGTTTCACGCCGGGAATGGCGTCGGAGACGGTGTTCGACTTCGCCGTCATGAACAGGCCGTCGATCTTGAAGGCGGCATCCCGGGCGCCGGCCAGAAGCTGGCCTTCGGTCGAGGCCGGGGTCCAGGCCAGATCGGAAAGGCCCGGATTGGCCGGGTTCGCAGCCGCCTCCAGCACGAAACCATTGGCGGCGCCTTCCTGGCCCTTGAGGACGAGCCGGGCACCGTCCACGGTCTGGGCGACATAGGCGCTGACGCCGGAATTGGTGGCGTTGATGGCCTTGGCCACGTCGGCCAGCGTCGCTCCGGCTGCGATCGTCACATCTACGGCGGCATGGGCCGTATCCGGGGCGAAGCTGCCGCCGGACACGGTGCCGAAGCGCAAGGTCAGCGTCCCGGCGCCTACGGTGGACGTCGACGCGGCATAAGCCCGGCTGGCAAGCTGCTGGCCGCCGGCGAGTTGGGTCACTTCGAGCGAATAGCTACCCTTCGGCGTCGTGGTGCCGGTCAGCGTGCCGGAGGCGACCGCGCCGTTGGCCACGCTTGGATTGCGGGCGAGATCTCCCGAGCGCACCAGCGTGCCGAGCGAGGTGCTGAGCGAGAGCATCATCGACTTGATGTTGGATGCGGTGGAGATCTGCGTCGTGAGCTTGTCGGACCGGGCGGTCAGCCGGTCGTTGCGGTTGGCGAACTGTGCGGTGGCGAGGTTGTTCGCCAGCGCGGCCATGTCCACGCCGCTGCCGCCGCCCAGCGCGGTCACCAGCGAGGATGTGGTCGGCGAAGTGGAGGTGGGGGAGATAGCCATGCGCGGAAGAACGGCAGTGGCGAAAGCTTGTTAAGGATGATCTTCACGGAAAAGGCTGCTTCATCTGTCCTGTCGCGGATCGAGGCGGCCCTCAGCGTCGAAGCGGACGGTTACCGGCACCGAGACCTCCGGCGCATGGCGCTGCTCCCCCCGCTTCAATGCCAGTACGAAGGCGAGGATGGCGGCCACCGCGACATAGTGGTCCTCGCGGATCATCTGCTTCTCGCGCGTGGTGAAGTAGACCGACCGGGCCAGCGCGGGATAGCGCAGCACCGGCACGGTGAATTCGGGGGCAAGCTCGCGCATGGCGAGGGCCCTCTCGCCCCGGCCCTTGGCGATGACGATCGGGGCGGGCGCCCGGGCGGGATCGTAGGCGAGCGCCACCGCGAAGTGCGCGGGGTTGGTAACGATGAACTGCGCCTCCTTCATTGCGGGCACCAGGCCGCCCATGGCGATCTTGCGCTGGCGTTCCCGGATCGCGCCTTTCTTCTCGGGCGAGCCTTCGTTTTCCTTGGCCTCGTCGCGCACGTCCTGGAGCGTCATCTTCAGGCGCAACATCCGGCGCACCAGTTGCACCGGCAGATCCACCAGGGCGATCACGACAAGTCCCGCCGCCAGCCAGAACAGCAACTGGATCAGTGCATCCCAGGCGTAGGCGAGTTCTCCGAACAGGTTGCCCCGGCCCAGCCGGGCGAATGTGTCCAGGCGGTCTTTCGCCCAGACCCAGGCGATCGTGCCGAGCAGGGCGACCTTGGCCATGCCCTTGACCATCTCGATCAGCCCGGTCGGGCCGAACATGCGCTTGAGCCCCGAGAGCGGATTGATCCGCGAGCCCTTGGGCGCGAGATTGCCGCCGATCCAGCGGCCCTCGCCGAACCCCAGCTGCGATAGTAGCGAGGCGAGGATGACGACCGCGCCCAGTACGAGGATCGGCGGCAGCATGGCCATCAATGCGCCTGTCAGGATCCGGCCCGGCGTGAAGTCGTCCAGCGCCGCCCTGTCCCAGGTGAAGCCGGCGCGCAGCACGGCTGCCAGCAGGTCCAGCATCCACGGCCCCGCCAGCATCAGCCAGACCGCGCCGATCGCCACCGTGGCGGCGGTAGCCATTTCGCGGGAGCGGATCACGTCGCCGCGCCGGGCCGCCTCGCGCTTCCGTTTTTCTGACGGGGCGAAGCTCTTTTCGCCTTCCTGCTCACTCATGGCGCAAGAAGCTCCGCCGTCTGCTGGATGGCGTCGGCGGAGAGCCGCACGACGAGGTCGGTCAGGACCGGCGCGCCCACCAACAACGCCGCGATACCGCCCAGCACGCCCGCAGGCAGCCCCAGTGAGAACAGGTTGAGCGAGGGCGCCGATCGGCCGAGTACGCCGGTGATCACCTGCACCACCAGCAGAATCAGGCAGGCAGGCAGGGCGATGGTCACGGCGGTGGCGAACATGCGCGCGGCAAAGGCGCCGATCAGCGCGAAGCGCGCGGCGCCCAGCCAGGTCTGTCCCGGCGGCAGCGCGCGATAGCTTTCCACGATCAGCGCGAACCATTGCAGGTGCGCGCCGAGAGCCAGGAACACCAGCGAGAGCACGACCGCGAAATATTGCCCCAGCGCTGGAGACTGCGCGCCGGAACTGGGATCGACGGCGGTGGCCACGTTCATGCCCATCGATCCGCCGATCAGTTCGGCGGCCAGGATCGGCGCGGCGAACGACAGTTGCAGCACGAAGCCGAGCGACAGCCCCACCAGGACCTCACCCATGACGGCAAGCATTCCCGCCGCCGACAGCAGTACCGGCGGCGGCACGACAGGGGTCCAGGCACAGACCAGCACGGCGAGGGCCCCGGCGCCGATCACCCGCACTTGCGGGGGTACGCCGGCTATGCCGAACAGCGGCGCCGCCACCAGCGCCGCACC
>NZ_DAMDBA010000003.1:0-15448 GCF_032093395.1 Novosphingobium sp. | reverse complement strand
CGCCGCACCGATCCGCGTCATCACGAAGACGAACCGCCAGAACTCGGCCTCCAGCGGGCCGAAGCCGAAATCGAGCTGGATCATCGAGACATCTGCGCCGCCTGTCCGGTGTGTGCGATCTGGGCGAAGACGTCCTGCGCGAACTCACCCACCAGCGTCATCATCGAGCCGCCGAACACCACCAGTACCACGGCCGTCACCGCCAGCTTGGGCACGAAAGTAAGGGTCTGTTCGTTGACCGATGTCGCGGCCTGCACCACCCCCACGGCCAGGCCGACGCCCAGCGAGGCGAGCAGCACCGGCGCGGCGACGAGCGCGGTGACCCAGAGCATCCGGTCGGCCAGGGCGAGCAGGGCGGTGATGTCCTCCATCAGCTGAAACTCGCCGCCAGCGAGCCCATCAGCAGGGCCCAGCCGTCCACCATGACGAAGAGCAACAGCTTGAACGGCAAGGAAACCACCATCGGGCTCATCATCATCATGCCCAGGCTCATCAGCACCGAGGAAACCACCAGATCGATGACCAGGAACGGCAGGAACAGCATGAAGCCGATCTGGAAGGCCGTCTTGAGTTCGCTCGTGACGAAGGCCGGCAGCAGGATCGAGTAGGGCACTTCCGCGGCGCTGCGGAACCGCGGGGTTTCGTTTCGGCTTCCGGCGGCCATCGATGCGAACAGGGTGAGGTCGCGTTCGCGGGTCTGGCGGATCATGAAGGCGTGGAACTCCCGCCCGCCCGCCGCGATGGCCTGCTCTGCATTGAGGCGCCCCGCCGCATAGGGCGCGACGGCCTGTGCGTTCACCCGTTCGAGCGTGGGCGCCATGACGAACAGCGACAGGAACAGGGCAAGGCCGATGAGCACCTGGTTGGGCGGCGATTGCTGAAGCCCCAGCGCCTGCCGCAGGATCGCCAGCACCACCAGGATGCGGGTGAAGCTGGTCATCATCAGGATCAGGCTGGGCAAGATCGTCAGCAGCCCCATGACCAGTAGGAGTTGCAGCGACAGGCTCAGGCCCGGCCCTCCGGCGTTCGTGCCTCCGAGCGAGCCCAGCGCCCGGTCCAGCGCGCCGGGGATGGCCGTCTGCGCTTTCGCGGCGACCGGAAGGAGCAGCGCAAATGCGGCAGGGAGGACAGACAGCCGCTTCACGGCTCGGGCGTTTCGGCGGCGATCTCCGCGAAGTCCTGCCGCGCTGGGGCTTCGGCCAGACGGGTCAGGCCCTGTCGGGTCGCGGCGACCAGGATCTCGCGGTCATGGAAGGCGATCACCGCCAGCCGCTGCGTGGGCGAAAGCATCATCGTCTCGACCACGCGCAGCGAGCGCGATCCGCCGTTTCGTCCCGCGCCATCCTGCACCCGCCGCGCCAGCACCAGGCAACCCCAGGCGAGCAGGCCGATCAGCGGCAGCAGCACAAGCAGCTTTATCGCGTACCAGAGCATCAGGACTGGCCTTCCTCGCCGTCCGGCAAGGCCGGGGACAGTGCATCGTCCGGCGGTTGGCCCTCAAGCCCCGCGATCTCGACGATCCTCAATCCGAAGCGGCCATTGTGGGATACCACTTCGCCCCGTGCGATCGGCTTGCCGTTGACCAGCACGTCGAGCAGCTCGTCCGTCATGCGTTCGAGCACGACGAGGCTTTCCGGGCCGAGCGAGAGCACCTCCTTCAGCTTCATCTGGGTGCGGCCCAGTTCCACGGTCAGGCGCACGTCGACGTCGCGGAGAAAGTCCAGGCCGCGGGGATGGATGCTCATCTTGGGTCGGTTTCCCTGTGGTAAGGCTTCAGAAGGCGTGAGTGACTTGCACCGCGACGCGGTCGTCGATTTCGCCGATGGTGCCGCTGGCAAGCGTGCGGCCGCCCACCTGGAGGGGGACGCTGCGCGCCACCGCCACCGGCAGGACATCGCCCGGCCGCAAGCCGGCGAGGCGCGTCATGCCGATGTGCATGTCCACCAGCACCGCCGTCACGTCCATCGCCATCGAGGCGAACGGTTCCACCGATGGATCGGGAGGTGCGGCGCGACGCTGGCGCACCGGGTGTTGCGGAGCGGCGAGAGCGGCCTCCAGGGTTTCCGTCGGCAGCGCCAGCGTGAGCGACCATGGCGCGATACCCGGCTCCTCGATCTCCAGCGAAAGCGTCAGCACGTCGGCACTGGCGGGGAACGGATCGAGCTGGCGCAGGCTGGTATCGCGGCGCAAGGGCCGGACGCGGTGATCCTCGGCATGGTCCGGCCTCGGAGCCCGTGCTCCGGCCAATGCCGATGTCAGGGCATCGGCCACGCACCCCTCGATGCGGGAGAGCAGCAGTTCGGCCGAGAGCGGGAAGCCGTCCGGCAGCGGTTCGGGCACTTCGCCGGGACCGCCGAAGGCACGATCGACCAGCCGGAACACCGGAGCCCCGTCGAAGATGACGAGGACCGGCAGGGACGCAGCGCCCATGCCCATGAGGCTATGGGCTGCCAGCCCCTCGATCTCGCCCGCGATCGACGAAAGCGTGGCATCCATTGGCAGGCCTGCGCGGACAATCGGTGGCTCGCCGCCGGACAGTCGCGCCAGTCCGGCGGCAAGGCCGCGCGCCAGCCGCTCGCCGATCAGCGACAGCGCGGGCGCCAGGTCGGTCATCACCGGCGCCGTGCCGAGGAGTTCAGGGCAATGGCGGGCGGCTGTGCGCTCCGGCGAGGTTTGCGGGAAGGCCATCGTCATGCTCACTGGATGATGAAAGTGCGGAAATAGACGCCGTCCACGCCGCCGAAGCCTTCCTTGCGCAGCAACACCGTGTTGATCGCCGCCGTCATGCGCTTTTCCAGCCGGTCCTTGCCTGGGATCGTGTAGACATCGTTCTCCGGCGTATCGGCCAGGATTTCGAGCAGGGCCGAGCGGATCGCCAGTTCATGCTTCTTCATCCAGATCAGCACCCGGCCGTCGCGCCGCGTCGAACAAGCGAGGCTGAGCTGGACCAGCGCGTCGGAATCCTTGAGGTTGGAGGTGAAATCGTCGCTGAAGGTGAAGTAGGCGGTGCGATAGGGGTCTCCGCCCTCGCCTTCGACCTCCGGCGGGGCGCCTTCCCCTTCGCCCTCGGTCTTGGGCATGTAGGGATCTTCCTCGCCCTTGCGGATGAGCTTTGGCTGGTTGTCCTCCCGGCTTTCCGCATGGTTGCCGCCGACCAGCCCGCTCATCACCAGCCCGAGCACCCCGCCGCCGCCCACAACGAGCATAGCCAGCGCGACGAGTATCAGGCCCAGTTTGCCCTTGCCTTTTGTGGCGGCACCGTCCTGCGCAACTTTCTCGCTCACGTCTTGCGTCTCCCCCGAAATGGTGCCGGATCAGGCGTAGATGTCGCCGCGTCCGTCATCACCGGCTGCGGGATCGGAAGTCCGGTTCCCCGTCGCCTGCTTCTGCCGGAAAGGGCTGTGGTCGGACGCCTGTCGTTCGGCGCCGCCTCGGGTGTCGGCCTGCTGGCGCTGCTCGGTGCCCGCCCCGCCGTTGCCCGCCCCGCCGTTGCTGGAAAGACCCGCATGGGAGGACTGGTGCGGCGTGGACGTCTGGCCGCTGTCGCGTGGCTGATCGCCGGCCAGATTCGCAGCGACGGCGGCCTGGACCGAGCCGTTGAAGCCGGGCGCGGAACTGGCCATCGTCACGGCCAGACCGCCGTCTTCATGACGGAATTCCAGCGAGACTTGCCCGAACTGGCCGTGATGCATGGCGGTGCGCACGATATGCGGCATGGCGGCTTCGCGCGCTTCGGACAGTCGGCCCACGAGCGTATCGAAGTCCTGCGGCTGCTGCGGTGATGCGTTCGGTCGCCCCACGACAAGCGTCGGCGGGGCGGCAAGCGACATTTGGGACGGCACTGCAAGCGCCGTCCCGGCGAGGGCATCACCGCCGCCGGGCCTGAACGCGATCTCGGCGGGCTCGGAGGGGGCCGCGGCAAGGATGGCGCTTGCCCGGGTGCGCGGTGCCGATTCACGCAGGGAGGGTTCGTCCAGCGTGGGCTTACCCAGCGGGGCCTCACCCAGAGAGGGAGGGGCGAACCGGGCGGAGTGCTCGCGCATTTTCGCTTCGGTGGGTTCGACGCGGCTGGGAGCGGCGTTCACGGCCGATGCCGAGATGGAGTTGGCGCCGGGCTGAACCGTCGGAGCCCCGTCTGCGGCGAGCGGTTGCAGCGGCAATCCGGCTGCGGCGGAAATGGGCGCGGCAACGATCGTCACGGGCGCGAGCCTGATTTGCTCGGACGCCGGGCTGGCGAGTGGAACGCCGGCGACGATCGCGACGGTTCGAGAGGGGGGCGCAGGCGGAGGGCCAGCTTGTGCCGGAACCGTGCCCTGTACGGGGCTGGGTACGGTCGCGGCGATCGGCGCGACTGGAATCGCGAAACCGATGCTGGCCGGATCGGGCAACGGCGTGACGGTGACGGGCTGAGGCGAGGCAGGCGTCGAACCGTCGCCGCCTATATCTTCCACACCAAGGCCGGTAGCGGGTCCGCCGGGCCCGGCATCATCGCCGCCGTCCGGCACGGTCTTGCCGGTCTGCTTGCCGACTTTGCCGACTTCCGGGCCTACTTCCGAAAGATCCGCCGTCTCGGGCGGCGGCAGGGCGATGCCCCCGGCGCCCGCAAGCCCATCGTCCCCGAGCAGCGCCAGCAAAGCGGCGAAGCCCTCGACAGCGGCGCTTTCCGTCGCTTCGGGAGAGGTTCCGGCAGCTGACAATCCGGCTTTTGCCGGGGAATTCACGGCTGCCGAGGCGGAAAACTGGATCATGCCTTGCAAGTCCTCGTAGCGTTCATGCGGATCGGTCCAGCAGTGTTATTCAAGTCCCGTGCCAGATCGCTTTCGGCTGCCGAGAGCAGGCGTCTTTCCGGCTTTTGCGATCGAGCGCTCCTGAAGGATCGCCCGTTCCTCCACCGCGGCGCGGCGGCGTTCGGCTTCGGCCAGGAGCTGCTGCTTGGCATCGGCGATGGCGCGGGCGCGCAAGGTATCGCCGTCGGTGGTGCGGCGGATCGCCTGAAGCCCGCCCACGAAGCGGCCGACCTGATGCAGCGCCGCACCGTCCCTCATCTCCCGCCGACTGCCGTAATCGTCGGCCATGCGGCGCGTGCGATCGGACAGGTCGCGCAGCCGGGAAAGGGTGCTTTCGGCCTGCGCCGCCTCCAGCGCGGCGTTCTGCCGGGCAATCGCGCGGATCTTTTCGAGACGGCGCAACCGGGCGAGGCGCCTGATGTCGTCCTTCATCGTTCCTCCTTCATCGTCAGCCTGCCAGCAGGGCGGCGAGCTGCGCGGCGCTTGTCTCAAGGTTCACGACTTCGGCCTGGGGTTGGCCGAGGAAGGCGGCGAGATGCTCGTGCATGGCGATGGCGCGATCGAGTTGCGGGTCGGCGCCGACGCGATAGGCGCCCATCAGCACGAGGTCGCGGTTGGCCTCGTAGCTGGCCGAGAGGGCGCGGAACTGCCGGGCGAGCCGCTGGTGCTCGTCGGGAACGATGTCGTTCATCACCCGGCTGAGCGAGGCGGCGATGTCCACGGCCGGATATTGCCCGCGCTGGGCGAGGTCGCGAGACAGCACAATATGGCCGTCGAGGATCGAGCGCGCGGTATCGACCACCGGGTCGTCCTGGTTGTCGCCATCGGCGAGCACGGTGTAGAGGCCGGTTATCGAACCGCCAGAGGCGGCGGAATTGCCCGCGCGCTCGACCAGCTTGGTGATCGTCGCCAGGGCCGAGGGCGGATAGCCGCGTGCCGCGCCAGGCTCGCCCAGCAGCAGGCCGATCTCGCGCGCGGCATGGGCCACGCGGGTCAGGCTGTCCAGGATCAGCAGCACCCGCTTGCCGCGCCCCCGGAAGTGTTCGGCCAGGGAAGTGGCCAGCATGGCCCCCCGCAGCCGCAAGTTCGGCGCGTGGTCGGCGGGAACCGCGACCACCACGGTCTTGTCCTTCTTCTCGGCCTGCATGTGCCGCTCGACGAAATCGGATACCTCGCGCGCGCGCTCTCCGATCAGGCCGACGACCACCACATCGGCAGACGCGCCGCGCGCGATCATGTCGATCAGCACCGACTTGCCCACCCCCGAGCCCGCCATCACGCCGATGCGCTGACCGACGCCGAAAGTGGTGAGGGCATTGAGCGCCCGCACGCCGGTATCGAACGGCAGACGCACCGGGCTGCGGTCCAGCGCGGAAGTGCGCACTCCCCCGGAAGGCCATTCCATGCGGCTGTGGATCGGGAAGCCGCCGTCGATCGGCAGGCCTTCGCCATCGACGGCGCGGCCCAGGAACGGGTCGCCTACCGGCAGCAGGCCGGGTCGCCCTTCCGCCCAGACGCGGGCGCCGGGGCGCAGCAGGATCATGTCACCCAGCAGCATCATCATCGTTCGACCGTTGCGGAAGCCGATCACTTCGGCGGCCAGCGACTGGCCGGGCGCATGGGAGACCCGGCACATCGCGCCGACCGGCACCGACAGTCCGCTCACTTCCAGCAGGCCGCCGTCGCAGGCCGCGACCAGGCCGAAACGGCGGGGCGCCAGGTCCAGCGGCTGCGCGCCGAGATCGGCCAGGATTTGCTTGGAAACCGTCAGCACCGCTGGAGTGCCTCGGTGATTGCGCGCCGCCAGTTGGCAGGGCCATCCTCGATGCCGCCGGTCGCCGTTTCGATGCGGATGGTCCCGCGTTCGAGCGTGTTGTCGGGCTGAACCTGCCATTCGGCGGAAAGGCGGGGAGACACCAGTCGCAGATCGTCCGGATGAAGGCGGATCAGCCGTTCGTCCTCGGCCCTTCTCAGCATCGCCACCGCCACCCCTATGCGTCGCAGCAGGGCGTCGGGCTCTATCGCCATCGGCGCGATGGCGACTTCGCACAAGGCGGTCACCGTATCGCGCAGACGCATGCGCAGTTCCTCTTCCAGCGCTTCGTCCATCTTTTCGAAGGCGAGCGATAGCCGTTGAAGAGCGGCGGCTTCCGTCTCTGCGCGGACCCGTGCTTCCTGCAGCGCCTGATCGTGCCCCATCGTGAACCCGTGGCTGAAGGCTTCGGCGATCGGGTCCGAGGGTTCGGGCGCCGGGTCCGGGCTTGGGGAGGGCGGGGGCTCGGGCGGTGTGGGAGCCGTTTCCCCTGCGAAGCGGGCGTCCGGCTGAAACCCGGAAGGCACGGCGAGCTGGCCTAGCAGCAGCCGGGTGGCGCTTTCCTGCCCGTCTTCCGGGCCGTCTTTCCCCGGTTTTTGCCTTCGACGCGAAAACCCAAGATCAGACATAGTCGTCGTCTCCCGATCCGAACGCGATCGTGCCGTCCGCGGCAAGACGGCGGGCAATACCGACGACTTCCTTCTGGGCTGCGACCACATCGGCAAGCCGCGTGCGCCCGCGCGCGACGATCTCGTCCTTCACGCCGTCCGCGGCGCGGCTGGACATGGCGCGGAAGAAGTGTTCGCGCTCGTCCTCGCCCACACCCTTGAGCGCGTCGATCAAGGTGTCGTTCGGCACGTCGCGCAGCAGCGAACCCATGGACTTGGGATCGAGCACGAAGAGATGTTCGAACTTGAACATCTCGTCCTCGATCCGCCGCGCCAGTCCCTTGTCGCGGCGGGTGAATTCGCCCAGCACGCGCTTTTCCACCACTTTGCCGACACCGTTGATGATTTCCGCCGCCTCGCGCGCGCCGCCGATGGAGAGCGGGCGATTGCCGTGATGCTGGGCGATCCGGCGCGAGAGCAGTTCCTCCAGCATCTGGATCGCCTGCGGGGATACCGGCCCCAGCGTGGCGATGCGGTGGACGATGCCCGGCTGGTCCTCCGCCGGCAAGGCATGGAGCACGGCGGCGGCCACGTCGGCATCGAGCTGGACCAGCAGCACCGCGATCGCCTGCGGGTGCTCGCCGCGCACCAGCGGCCCCAGCGATTCCGGCGTGAGCCACCGCGCGAGTTCCAGCGCCCGGTGTTGCTGCGCTTCCGGCAAGATGCGGCTCATCGTATTGTCCGCCTTCACATCGCCCACGGCGCGGGCGAACATGCCGCGCACTTGCCCAACGCGATCGTGGGCGACCAGGCCGAGTGCTTCCGTCCTGACCACGAAGCCGGCGATGGCCTCGGCGATCAGGTCGGGGCCGATCTCGCCCAGCGCGCACATTCTTTCGCCCAGGCGGCGCAATTCCTCCGGTTCGAATTCGGACAGGATACGGCTGGTCTGTTCCTCGTCGAGCAGCATCATCATGATCGCGGCGTTGTCGGTGCCGGAAAGGACGGCGACCGGATCGGCGGCGGGAAGGGAAGTCTCGGTCATCACGCCGCCCGCACGCCAGCTGCGTTTTCGTCTGGCTGCGGATCGTTGATCATCTGGCGCAGCGCCGCGACGGCGCTGTCCGGTTTTTCCGCGACCAGCCGCTGCGCCAGATTGACCTGGCGAGAGAGCAGGTCTGCGCGGCGCAAGTCGATGTCGAGGCCATCGGCGCCGGGAATCTCGGGCCGATGCGGCAGGGCGCCGACGAGCGGTCCGGAAGCGCCGTCCGGCGTGCCTTCCAGCGCGCGCTCAAGCGCCATTTGCAAAGGATCCTCCTGGGCATCCTCCTGCGCGCCGCGCTTCGATTTGCGGCCCTTCCGCCCTCTGGTCGCAGCCTTGTCGCCTCGCGCGGCCTTGATGAGCGGCCGGACGCCGAGCAGGAGCACCATCAGCACCGCCAGCAGTGCCGCGCCGTTGCGCACGACCATGGCGAACCACGGCGTTTCGTAGAACGGCATGACATTGTCGTTGGCCGCCTCGAACGAGCGGGTCACGACCTTCACCACGTCTCCGCGCTGGGGATCGGCACCCACGGCGGCGCTGACCAGTGACTCTATGTCCCGGATTTCCTGCGCCCGCGCGCCCTTCACGGCCTCTGCCTTGATCGCCACCGCCACCGATATGCGCTTGATCCCACCCGGCCGGGTATTGGCGACGGAAACCTGGCGGCCCAGTTCGTATGTGCGGCTGGACGAGGATTCGCCGTTGGTCGGCGGGGCGCCGGAAGGCGCGGGTTGCGTGCCCTGCGGTGGGCCCGGGCGCGGCTGCGCGGCGGGCGGCGGCGTGTTGGAGAGTACCCCCGGAACGCCGAGGGCCGGGCCCGTCCCGGTCGATTGCGACTGTTCCTGGGTTTCGCTGCGCACGACCCCGTCCTTGTCGTAGCTTTCGCGGGCGGAGGTCACGTCGTCCATGTCGAGCGCGACTTGCGCCTCGGTGGTGAAGTTGTCGTGGCCCAGAACCGGCGTCAGCAGACTGGACACTTGGTCGCGAATTTTCGTCTCCAGCCGGGCTTGCAGGTCAAGCCTGTCCCCATCTGGGCCGCCGCTCCCCGCCGAAAGCAGGCGTCCGTGCTGGTCGGCCACCTTCACGGCGTCGGGGGAAAGGCCGGGAACGGAGCCGGCGACGAGGTTCACGATGGCCGAAACCTGGCTTTCGGAAAGCTGCCGACCTGCCTTGAGCCTGACCATGACCGAGGCCGTGGGCGGCAGATTGTCGCGTACGAAGACGGATTTCTCGCCCTCGGCGATGTGAACGCGGACGGAATCGACGCCGTCGATCTCGGCCACGGTCATTTGCAGGTCGTGCTCGCGCGCGGAGCGCAGGCGTTCGCCTTCCAATACGCGGCTGGCGCCCATCGGCAGCTTGTCCAGCATCTGATCGCCGCTTTCGGGCGTTGCCAGCGCGCCGTCGGAAGCAACCAGCATCCGGGCCTTGTAGAAGTCTCCCTCTCCCACAGTCAGCGCGCCGGTGCCGCTGTCTATGCGATAGTCTATCCCGGCCTGATCGAGCGCGGCGACCACGCCTGCGCGGTCGCATCGTCCAACTGGCCATAGAGCACCCGTTGCGGCGAGGGCGCCAGCATGGCCCATGCCAGCAGCGCCCCGCCCACCGCCGCCAGGCCGAGGAACACCGGCAGCATCTTCCTGACCGCCGGCTGCGCCGCGAAGGCGCTCAGGCGCGTCAGCACCGGGCCGCCGGATCGGTCCATGAGCGGAGCGAAGAGGGAGGGCGCGGAGAAGGCGGGGGCGCCCTCGGCAGTCGCGGGAACGAGGTTGGCCATTCAGGTCACACTCCCATCCGCATGATGTCCTGATAGGCGGACAGCAGCTTGTTGCGCACCTGCATGGTGGCTTCGAACGCGATGCCGGCCTCCTGGCGGGCGAGCATCACTTTGGCGACGTCGGTGACTTCGCCTCTCTGGTAGGCGGTTGTCACCAGCTCGGCGCGGCCCTGCACGGCATTCACGCCTTGCAGCGCGGTTTCGAGCGCATCGGCGAACCCTTGTCCGGCCGGTTCGACGGGGAGCGCCGCTTGCGCCTGCGTCGAGGCGCTGCCCTGTGTCGCGTGGATTTGCCGGAGCAGGTCGCTACGCTGGATGATCTGTTCGCGCAGGGCCATGATCTGGCCGATGCCCCCAGCAGAAGGGAGGGGAAGCGTGTTCATCGCAGCCCTCCGGCAAGGCCGCGTGGGGCGATGTCGATGCCCGCTTCGCGCAGGGAGGCGAGACGATAGCGCAGCGTGCGTTCTGAAATGCCGAGTTCGCGCGCCGCGCGCAGGCGGTTGCCGCCACAAGCTTCCAGCGTCGCGACTATCGCGCGTGCTTCCGAATTCTGGACGATGCTCGACAGCTTGCGGGCCCCGTCGTTTCCGAAGACCTCGGCCCGCGCCTGTTCTCCCGAATGGCCGGGACCGGCGGAGAGGAGCCGAGCGGGGCTGTCGAATACGATATGCTCGGGCGTGATCGCCGCCTTTCCATGCGCGAGCAGAAGTGCGCGGCGAATGACGTTTTCCAGTTCGCGCACGTTGCCGGGCCAGGAATGGAGCCTGAGCATGGCCAGCGCCGCATCGCTGAGGCAGGGCACCCGCGTCGCCCCGTCCTGCCGGTCCGCTGGCGCATGGCGCAATGCCAGGGCGAAGGCGAGCGGGGCGATATCTTCCGGGCGTTCGCGCAGGGGCCGCAGGGCGAGCGGGAAGACGTTGAGGCGATAGTACAGGTCGGCGCGGAAACGGCCTTCGGCCACTTCGGTGGCCAAGTCGCGGTTGGCGCAGGCGATCACGCGCAAGTCCACCTTGATCGGCCGCGTCGCGCCGATCGGCACCACTTCCTGTTCCTGAAGCGCGCGCAGCAGCTTGGCCTGGAGCGGCAGGGGAAGTTCGGCGATCTCGTCGAGCAGAAGGGTGCCGCCGTCGGCCGCGCGCATGAAGCCCTCGCTGGCCTGGATCGCCCCGGTAAACGCGCCTTTCACGTGGCCGAACAGCAGGGCTTCCAGCATGGCCTCCGGCATGGCGGCGCAGTTCACGGCCACGAACGGCCCGTTCCGGCGCGGGCTGCGGGCGTGGATGAAGCGGCTGAGCACTTCCTTGCCGGTGCCGGTGGGGCCATTGATCAGGACCGGGATGTCGGTGTTGGCCAGACGGTCTGCCAAGGCGAAGACGGAGAGGCTTTCCGGATCGGCCGCGATCGGCTCGTCCGGGCCGGCCATGGCCGCCAGCAACATGGCAAGCGAGGCTTCGGCGGTGGGATCGGCATATGTCACGGTGGTGACGCCTGTGCTTTCACGGGTCAGCGCGGCGTGATGGCCGCGCGCCAGCCGCACCGTCCGCTTGCGTCCGGAAGCCGCCCTCTCGTCACCGGCCTTCTCGTCACCGGTATCGCGCAAGTCGATCGCCGACCCGTCGAACAGCGATCCGGCGATGGCGGCGGCGCGCTGGACGAGCGGTCCGTGGCGCCGGTTAAATTCCGTCTCGAAAACCCGTTCGACCATGTGTCGCGTCCCCAGTCGAATTAATCTGTTCCGGGGAGGGATATGGGGGGCTAACGGCGAATCTTTGGGAAATTTAAGGCCCCGTAGCGACCCTTAGTGAAGGTAAATTTCGGCAGATATCCAGGCGTTTCCGAGACGAGCCGTGCTGGTGGCGGGCTTAAATTCTCCTGCCCCTTGCCGGTCTTTGTCCCGACAGCAGCGCCGGATGGGCCGGCAGGAGCTGTTTCCTCTTCGGGATACTCTACGGGAGCCAATTCATGTCCGTCATCAACACCAATATCAGCGCGATTCGCGCTTCGAATGCCTCGAACGCCGCCAACAAGATGCTCGGCACCGCCATGGAGCGCCTGTCGACTGGCAAGCGCATCAACTCCGCCAAGGACGATGCCGCCGGCCTCGCCATCGCCACCTCTATGACCGCGCAGGTCCGCGGCATGAGCCAGGGCATCCGCAACGCCAACGACGGCATTTCGCTGGCCCAGACCGCCGAAGGCGCGCTGTCGGAAGTGTCGAACATGCTCCAGCGCGTTCGCGAACTGGCGATCCAGTCGTCCTCGGGCACCTACCAGGACAGTGACCGCGATGCCATGCAGTCGGAAGTCACCGCGCTGACCAGCCAGATCAGCGACATCCTTTCCGACACGACGTTCAACGGCAATGCCCTGTTCTCGACCACTTCCGGCAGCGACGTGACGTTCGACATCCAGACCGGCGCGAATTCGGGCGAAACGATCACGCTGACGTCCTCGGCCATCAACGGTGCGAACATCACCGCTTCGGCGCTCGACGTCTCGACCGCCGCCGACGCCTCTGACACGATCGACAACGTCGATCTGGCGCTGGAAGACGTGAACCAGACCCGCGCCTCGCTGGGCGCCGGCCAGAACCGCCTCGAATCGGCCGTGAACAACCTCACCAACAACGTGACCAACCTGTCGGACGCGCGTTCGCGGATCGAGGACGCGGACTACTCGGCCGAAACGACCCAGATGGCCAAGGCGCAGATCCTCAGCCAGGCGTCCACGGCCATGCTGGCGCAGGCCAACCAGAGCCAGCAGAACGTGCTTTCGCTGCTGCGCTAAGACAGGCGCAATCCGTGAGCAAGTCGGCGGGCCCCTGAGGTCTTCCGCAGGCCCCGCCGCACGGGCTCGGCACCATCCCCCAGGGTGCCGGGCCCGTCTTCGCGCTTTTGTGAGGTCCGCGGGCCACGAGCGAATACGGCCAGGACATGATTGGGAAACGGACGGTTCATAAAGGAGCATGATCTCTTTTCGTGAATCCGGAACTTCCCATGCGCCGCGTTCTTGCCTGTTCCCTTGCCACTGCCTCTTTGCCCGCCCATGCCGCTCCTGCCTGCGCCGAGACGCGCGAGGACGAGCAGGTCTGGGTCAATCTCACGGCCATGGGGCCGATCTCCGGGGATGTGGTCTATTTCGCCGAACTTCAGCCGCGCATGGGCGACGGCGCCTCGCGGCTAGACCAGCTGCTTCTGCGCGGGGCGGTCGGCTTGAAGCTCTCGCCTGCCGTTACGCTCTACCAGGGCTATGCCCACGTCGTTTCGCCCTTGGACGGCGGTCGGGACGTGAACGAAGAGCGCAGTTTCCAGCAGCTCAACTGGGCCATGGGTAAGCCCTGGGGCGGCGAACTGACCTCGCGCACGCGTTTCGAACAGCGCTGGCGATCGGATGGCGGCGACATGGGCTGGCGCCTGCGCGAAATGCTGCGCTACGAAAAACCGCTGAAGCCCGGCACCCAGACGGTGAACGCGCTGGTCTATGCGGAAGGCTTCCTGGCGCTCAACGATACCGACTGGGGCGCGCGGAGCGGGTTCGACCAGTTGCGCTCCTTCGTGGGCGTGGAACTGGGCGTAAAGGACGCGACGACGGTGGAACTGGGTTATCTCAACCAGGTGATCGACCAGACCCGTGGACGCACGCGGGTGAACCATGTCGCCTCGGTTTCGCTGTTCTTCCGGCATTGAGGTATGAAAAGGGCGGCGAGCCTTGCGACTCCCGCCCCTTTGTTCATGGCTTCTCGAAAATCAGGCCGCTTCTGCGGCCTCCGCGACCTCTTCCGGTGCCTCGTTGCGGATCAGGTAGTCGAAGGCCGACAGCGCCGCCTTCGAGCCTTCGCCCATGGCGATGATGATCTGCTTGTAAGGCACCGTGGTCACGTCACCCGCGGCGAAAATGCCGGGCAGGTTGGTGGCCGCCTTGTCGTCGATCACGATCTCGCCGCGAGCCGTGAGTTCGACGCCGGAGTCCTTGAGCCATTCGGTGTTGGGTACCAGGCCGATCTGGACGAAAACGCCTTCCAGTTCGACCTTGTGTTCCCGGCCGGTTTCGCGATCCTTGTAGACCAAGGCATTCACCTTGTCCCCGTCGCCTTCGACCTCGGTGGTCTGGGCGCTGGTGAGGATCACCACGTTCTTCATCGACTTCAGCTTGTCGACCAGAACCTGGTCGGCGCGCAGCTTGGCGTCGAATTCGATCAGGGTGACGTGGCCGACGATGTTGGCGAGATCGATCGCCGCTTCCACGCCGGAGTTACCGCCGCCGATCACCGCCACGCGCTTGCCCTTGAACAGCGGGCCGTCGCAGTGCGGGCAATAGGCCACGCCCTTGTTCTTGTACTCGGCCTCACCGGGCACGCCCAGGTTCCGCCAGCGGGCTCCGGTGGTCAGCACCAGACTGCGCGCCTTGAGCGAAGCGCCGTTGGCGAAGACCACTTCGTGATAGCCGCCCAGTTCCGTGGCCGGGATCAGCTTTTCGGCGCGCTGAAGGTTCATCACGTCGATGTCGTATTCAGCGACATGCGATTCCAGCGCGGCCGCCAGCTTGGGGCCTTCGGTATAGGGAACCGAGATGAAGTTCTCGATGCCCATGGTGTCCTGCACCTGGCCGCCGAAACGCTCCGCGACCACGCCGGTGGAGAAGCCCTTGCGCGCGGTGTAGATCGCCGCCGAGGCTCCGGCGGGTCCGCCGCCGACGACGAGCACTTCGAAAGGCTTCTTGCCGGCCAGCACGGCGGCGGCCTTCTCATCGGCGCCGGTATCGAGCTTGGCGAGAATCTCCTCGATGCTCATCTTGCCCGAACCCCACATCTTCCCGTTCAGGAAGACGGCGGGGACGGCCATGACACCGCGCTCGTCGACTTCCGCCTGGAACGTGCCGCCCTCGATCAGGGTGGCGTTCACATGCGGGTTGTTGAGCGCGAGCAGGGTCAGCGCCTGCACCACGTCGGGGCAGTTGTGGCAGGAGAGCGAGAAATACATCTCGAATTCGTGCTCGCCCTCGATGGCGCGGGCGATCTCGAGCGCTTCTTCGGAAACCTTGGGCGGGTGGCCGCCGGCCCAGAGCAGGGCGAGGACCAGCGAAGTGAATTCATGGCCGAGCGGAAGCCCTGCGAAGCGCACCCAAGCGCTTGCGTCGCTCGCGCGGCGGATGATGAAACTGGGGCGGCGCTTATCGTCGCCGTCGAAAGTGGCGGTGACCTTGTCCGAGAGCGAGGCGATCACGGTCAGCAGCTCGCGGGTATCGGTGGACTTTGCGTCATCGCCAAGCGAGGCGACGAGCTCGATCGGCTCGCGCAGCATGCCGAGATATTGCGAGAGCTGTTGCTTCAGGTTGGCGTCGAGCATGGTCTTTGCGTCCTTTGGAATATCGTTGGTAAAGGGGCGGTCGGGGATTTCTGTTCCGCGTGAGGGCGCGGCT
>NZ_DAMDBA010000002.1:145949-147513 GCF_032093395.1 Novosphingobium sp. | reverse complement strand
CGCGGGCTTCGGCGGCGCTGCGGAACTGCTCGACCGCTTCCGCGATCTCGCCGATTTCGTCACCGCGTTCGCGGAACGGAACTTCGACCTTGCCGCCTTCGGCCAGCGTGGTCGTGACATGGGCGATGCGGCTCATCGGCGCGGCAACCGTGCGGTTGATGAGCAGCCAGATGAAGACGATCAGAGCCATCGCGAAGAGGGCCAGCGTCACGCAGAGGATCGTGGCCGTGCGCGCGGTCGCGGCGCCGTCTTCGGCCTTGGCGGCAACGCGTTCACGCGTGAGTTCGATCAGCTTGTCGGTCTGCTCGATCATGTCGTGCGAGGCTTTCTTGCCCTCGTCCTTGATCATCGCCATCGCGGCATCGACATCACCGGCGGTGCGCAGGGCGAAGATTCGGTCGTTCACCTGGGTCAGCGCGACCGCGCGGGTGCGCAGTTCAGCCACTTCCGGGCCGAAAGCTTCCTCACCGATGACCTTGTAGGCATCCACCGACTTCAGCAGTTCGTCGTCGCCGGCCTTGAGGCGGTCACGCAGGTTCTGCGCATCGCTGGCACTGGCGGCGTTGTAGTAGCTGTAGACGATGATCCGCAGTTCCTTGACGTTGCTGATGACGTCAGTGAGTCCGGACATGCCTGCCATGCCGCGCGAAACGTGCGATTCCGCAACGGCATTGAGCTCACGTGTCGAGAGGAAGCCGTTGAGGCCCACCACGGCGATCATCACATTGATGATCGAAAAGGCCGCCCACAATTTTTTGGGCAATCGCCAATTGTTCAGAAAATCAAGCATCAGTATTCCAGTTCCTGCTTGGGGGGTCGGCCCCGCCATGGGAGCGTCTTCTTCATTATAGTTCGGCGGGTGAATCGCAGGTGCGGAGCGCCCGGAAAATCGCAGATTTCCGGTAAGTCACGGGCTCAGTTTGCTGCTGCCGGGCATGCTGCTCGGTAGCGCTGCTTCGTGACCCTGCTTTCAGGCCCCACCCATCTTATGTTCTTGAAAAGACAGAAGGCCGGGATGGTTGAACCACCCCGGCCTTCCAGACGATTGGCCTCCCGGCGGACCGGGAGACCATCGATCCTCCGATTAACGGAAGAGCGACAGGATCGTCTGCGGCGCCTGGTTGGCGATCGACAGAGCCTGCACGCCCAGCTGCTGCTGAACCTGAAGGGCCTGAAGCTTCGCCGATTCCTTGGCGAGGTCAGCGTCGACGAGGTTGCCAATGCCGGTTTCGACCACGTCCGACAGCTTGCTGGTGAACGAGAGCTGGCCCTCGATCTTGCGCGAAGCCGCGCCCATGTCGCTGAGGCTGGTGTTGACGTCCTTGATGACGTCATCGAGCTTGCCGACCATCGCTTCGGCGTCGGTCTGCGAGGCGATGGTGGTGTCGATGGCGTCGGTCACCTTGGCGGTGAAGCCCTGGTTGGCGACGTTGAGGCTGTCCGTGGTGTCGGCACCCGTGGTGATCGTCAGCGACTGAAGAGCAGCAACGGTGGTCGTGCCCGTGAAGTCTTCGTCGAGCAGGTTGGTGTTGTTGAATTCCGACGACTTGATGATCGTGGTGAT
>NZ_DAMDBA010000002.1:0-145849 GCF_032093395.1 Novosphingobium sp. | reverse complement strand
TGCGGCCGGATGACGGGAGCGCCGCCATGCGCACAGCTGGTTCTTCCGGCTGCATGTTCATTCTAGGAAGGGAAAATAACCGCCCGGAAATTTGGGAAGAAAAGTTTTCGAATGCTGACGCGTATGCCGTAGGCGATCCTCGATCTTCCGTGTCCGGTGCCCATTATTGGATTTCATTACGCACGAAACCTCTCCGGCAACTGCCGGAGAGGTGCAATTCATGTCGCAATAGTACGCCCGATCAGAACGGGAAGAGGGCGTCGTAGATCTGTTGTCCCCAGCGGGCCTGCTGCGCGTCGGTAAGCTGGCCGCGACCGCCGTAGCTGATCCGCGCCTCGGCGATCTGGGAGTGCTTGATCGAGTTGTCGCGGGCGATGTCCTCGGGCCGGATCACGCCGGTGACGACCAGTTCGCGCAGCTCGTAGTTTACGCGCACTTCCTGCTTGCCCCGGATCTGGAGGTTGCCGTTGGGCAGGACGCCGATGACGGTGGCGGCCACGGTCATGTTGATCTGCTCGCTGCGGGTGGTGTTGCCCACGCCCGTGGCGCTGGACTTGGAGTCCGTGCTGACCAGGTTCGAGGGGTCGGGGTTGCCGGGCAGGATCTTGGGGATCACGGTTTCCAGGCCGAGCAAGGCGGCGATGCCGCTGTTCTCGCTGCCGTTGCGGGTGCGCGTGGTCGAGTTTGCGACTTGCGCATTGTCCGCGATGTTGATGCGGATCGTCACGATGTCGCCGACGCGCGAGGCACGCTGGTCGCGGAAGAAGGCGCCGCCGCCGGTCCGGAACAGCGATGCACCGCGAGCCGTATCGGCGGTGCGGCCGTTTTCCGCCAGGGCGCGATCGTCCACCGAGTGATTGCCCAGCGACGGTTCGAGCCGAGGCGCCACCGGATCTTCCGCCTCCGACATCCTCGGCGGCTTGCCCACGTTCTTGAGCCGGCCCACCGCGCCGCAGCCCGAGAGCAGGCTGGCGGCGAGAAGTACGGAGACGAAAGGTGCGAAACGGTTCTTCACGGCCGGCTTCTCCCTATTGCGCGGTGATGCGCACGTCGCCCGAGCCGACGGCAACGGCATCGAGCGTGCGGTTGGTGGCGAGGTTCAGCACGCGCACCGGCTGTCCCTTGCCGCCGTCGCTGAGCGCACGTCCGGCCGAGGTGATCTTGAGCGCGCCCGAGACGAGCGAGATAGTCACCGTCTCGCCGCGCCGGACGAGGCGGGGCGGGGTGATGTCGGTGGAGCGTACCGGCGCGCCGGCGTTGAGGCGGCGCACCGCCTCCTGTCCCGCCGCTTCCGCCGGGCTGAGCGCATTGCGCGCGATCGCCGGGAAGACCGGCGCGGTGACGAAGTCCGCCGCCGTGAGGACTTCGCCGCGTTCGACGGTGCGGGCGAGGACCGGTGCGGGTTCGCCGGAGGGCATTGCCGGGGCGGCAGCCAGTGCCGGGGCGAGAAGGAGTGCGGTGAGCATGGCTTTAGCTGATCTGCGTTGAGGTCTGGAGCATCTCGTCAGCCGTCTTCAGCACGCGGCTGTTCATCTCGTAGGCGCGCTGGGCGGTGATGAGCGACGTGATTTCCGAAACCGGATTGACGTTCGAGGCTTCGACGAAGCCCTGGCTGAGAGTGCCGAACGAAGGCTGGCCCGGCGTCGAGACGGTAGGCTGGCCCGACGCGCCGGTTTCCAGGAACAGGTTTGAGCCGATCGCTTCCAGGCCGCCTTCGTTGACGAAAGTGGCGAGTTCGAGCTGGCCGACGGTCTGCATCTCGGCCTGGCCGGCGATCTTCACCTGGATTTCGCCGGTCTTGGAGACGGTGACGTCCATCGCGCCTTGCGGGACGGTGACGTTGGGCTGGACGAGATAGCCGTCGCTGGTGACGAGTTCGCCCTGGTCCGAAAGCTGGAACGAGCCCGCGCGGGTATAGGCCACGTCGCCCGAGGGCATGGTGATCTGGAAGTAGCCGGGGCCATCGATCGCCATGTCGTAAGTATTGCCGGTGTTGGTCAGCGCGCCCTGTTCGGTGATGCGATAGACGCCGCCGGTGCGCACGCCCGCGCCGATCTGGATGCCGGTGGGAACCTTGGTGCCGCTGTCGCTGGTATTGGCGCCCGGACGAGAGACCTGCTGATAGAGCAGATCCTGGAATTCCGCGCGCTGGCGCTTGAACGCCGTGGTGTTCATGTTGGCGATGTTGTTCGAGATGACATCGACATTGGTCTGTTGGGCAAGCATGCCGGTCGAGGCGATGGAGAGAGAACGCATGGTAGCTCCTCGTTAGTATAGGATGAGGGGGGGACGGGCGAGCGATCAGCCGACGCGGCTGAGCCGGTCGATGGCGCGCTTGCGCATGTCGTTGAGATCGGCAGAAAGGCGCTGGCTGGTCTGGTACGAGCGCAGGATTTCCACCATGTGCGTGGTTTCGGTGATCGGCTCGACGTTGGACGCTTCCACGCCGCCCGTCTTGAGCTTGGTCTGCGCCGCCGCGAGCATGCGGCCGTTGGTGCCGGTGAGCATGCCGTCGCCGCGTGGCTCCAGCATGTTCTCGTCGGCGAAATCGGTCACCGCCAGGCGTCCGACCGGGCCGTCGCCGGCCATGACCGTGCCGTCCTCGGTGATCGAAACCTGGTGCTTGAGGTCGGCAGGAATGGCGATCGGCTGGCCGTTCTCGTCCAGCAGGCGCTGCCCGCCGGACGTGGCGAGCTCGCCCGTGCTCAGAATCTTGACGAAACCGGCGCGCGTATAGGCGACGCCGCCTTCGGGCGTCTCGACATTGAGATAGCCGGGGCCGTCGATCATGACGTCCAGCGCATTGCCGGTCGACTGGAACGCGCCCTGCGAGGCATCGTGAACGGCGCCGAAGTCCAGCACGAAGGAGGTCTTGCGCGCATCCTCGACGGGCGCATCCTTCACCGTCTCGACATATTCGTGGAACAGCGCCTGCTCGCGCTTGTACCCCACGGTACTGGTGTTCGCCATGTTGTTGGCGGTGATGTCGAGCTGGCGGCGCAAGGCCTGCTCATGGCTTAGCAGAACGAAGGAAGAGACGTCCATTCGGGCACCTTGCGAAAAAGTTCCAGATATTCGGCGCTAGGCAGATTTTGCCGCTCAGCTTTCCTATAATAGAGGCGAAATCGCGAAAGCGGATGCGCGAACACCATTTCGGTGCAGGGGGCGCATCCCGACAGCCAAGGGGATGAATGTGTCCAGCGACGACGTGATCGACATTACGGCGGTCGATGTGCCGGAACCCAAGAAGTCCGGTAAGAAAATGCTGGTTATCGGCGGGGCTGCGGTCCTGGCGTTGCTTGCGGGCGGCGGCGGAGCCTGGTGGTTCATGCGCGGCGGCGACGAAGGCGGTGCCGAGCATGAGGCCAGTGCGGAAGCAGGGTCTGCCGAGGGCGACAAGTCATCCTATATCGAAGTGCCGCCGATGATCGTCAACTTGCGGGGCAGCGACAGCCAGGCGCGCTTCCTGAAGCTGCGCTTCATCATCGTCGCCGCCGACGGCAAGACCGACAAGGTGAAGGACAAGCTCCCGGCCGTGCTCGACGCGCTGCAACCCTTCCTGCGGGAACTCAGGCCCGACGACCTCAACGGTTCGGCCGCGGTGTTCCGCATCAAGGAAGAGATGATGACGCGGGCCACCCAGGCGCTGGGCGCCGGGATGGTCAAGGACGTGCTGATTCAGGACCTCGTCCAGCAATGAGCGACGATTTCGACGACTTCATCCTCCCCGATCCGCCCAAGATGGGCGCGATCAACGACGACATGTTCGATCAGGACAGCATCGACGCGCTGTTCGGGTTCGACAGCGACATGCCGGCGCAGCCCAAGAGCGGGCTGAAGGCGATGATCGAATCCAACGTGATCAGCCACGAGCGGCTGCCCATGCTGGAAGTGGTCTGCGAACGCATGGTGCGCTCCTTCGCCACCAGCATGCGCAACCTCACCTCGGACGCGATCGACGTAAGCCTGGAGGAGATCACCTCCACCCGCTTCGGCGAGTTCATGAACCGTGTGGCGCTGCCCGCGATGTTCGGGGTGTTCCAGGTGACGGAGTGGGAGAACTACGGCGTGGTCACGGTCGATTCCGGCCTGATCTACGCGGTGGTCGATGCGCTTCTGGGCGGTCGCAAGGGTTCGCGCCCGATGCGTGTCGAAGGGCGCGCCTTCACCACGATCGAGACCATGCTGGTTTCCAAGATGGTGCAGCTGGCGCTCGACGATCTGTCGCAGGCGTTCGAGGCCATCGAGGCGGTGACCATGGTGGTCGAGCGCATGGAATCGAGCCCGCGCTTCGCCGCGATCGCGGGGCCGAGCAACATCGCCGCCGTCGCCACGTTCCGCGTCGACATGGAAGGGCGCGGCGGCAAGTTCTCGGTCCTGCTGCCTTACGCGACGATCGAGCCGGTGCGCGACAAGCTGCTGCAACGCTTCATGGGCGAAAAGCTCGGCCGCGATCGCATGTGGGCCGCGCATATGGCCAAGGAACTCACCAATACCGAAGTGACCGTGGACGTGGTGCTCGGCGAGAAGCTGATGAGCCTGCGCGACGTGATGACTCTCAAGGTGGGGCAGACGATCGCCCTCAGCCACAGCCCGAACGATGCGCTTCAGGTCCAATGCGGCGGCGTGCCGCTGGGCCGCGCGCATATCGGCCAACGTTCAAGCAATATCGCCATTCGCATGGCCACCGACATTTCCAAGGGGTATCCGAAATGACCTTCGCCACAACGATCAATGCCGTGCTGATCCTGGTTTGCCTCTCCGTGCTCGTGCAGAGCGCGCGGATGAGCCGCCGCCTGCGCACCCTGCGCGATACCCAGCTTGCCGAAGGCGTGGCCCAGATGGAACGGGCGACCGGTCAGGCCCGCATCGTCCTGGGTGATCTCAAGCGCGTGCTGTCGACCGATGGCCAGGCCCAGGCCACCGCCATCGCCGCCGCCGAGGAAATCCGCGACGAACTGACCCTGATGGTCGGCATCGGCAATGCCGTGGCGGACCGCATCATGGAGGCCGCCGCCAAGACGCCCAAGGCAGAGGAACAGGCGCCGAAGAAGCGCGCCGTCCGCAAGCCGCGCACTACCAAGCCGAAGACGGCCGCCAAGCCCAAGGCGACCGACGCCGAGAAGGTCGTCGCCGGCATTCTCGAATCCGAGAAGGTCGCCGCTCCGGCCCGCACCCGTTCGCGTCGCAAGGTTGCCGTTCCCGCCGCGATCAACGATGCCAGCGGTGTCGTGCGCGACATCGCCACTGCCCGCGCTTCGCGTGAAAGCGCCGTTGCATGATGAAGCGCGAGGCTTTCGGGCCTATCGGCGGGATGCTTGCTCCGCTCCGCGCCCTGGTGACGCCTTCGCGGCTGATCCTGGGCGTGGCCGGGGTGGCAGCCGTGGCCAATGCCATCGCCCTGGCCGCTCCGCCGGTCAGCAGCGTCAAGGGCGACTCCGGTCGCCTGGGCGCCTCGCTTCAGGACGCAACCGTGCAGCGCGACAAGGTGCTCGCCGCCGAGCGCCGCAAGCTGGAAATGCGCGAGCAGGCGGTCAAGGCCAGCGAGGCGCGACTGGCCGGACAGGCCCAGCAGGAACAGGCCGCGGCCGCGCCGACGCCGGGACGTGGCGGCGCTCCGGAACCGGAAGTGCCCTATGACAACCTCGCGCGTATCTATCAGACGATGAAACCGCAGCGCGCCGCCCCGATCTTCGAGAAGCTCGACATCGAGGTCCAGGCACAAGTCGCACGCCGTATGCGCGAACGCGCGACGGCGCAGATCATGGCCTACATGACGCCGAGTTCCGCCGTCGAACTGTCGATGGCGCTGGCCGGACGCAAGGTCATCAAGGCGCCGCCTTCCGTTCCGCCGCAGCCGAGGCGTGGCAAGCCGCAGGCGCTTGCGGCCTCCGGCAAGCCGGTGCAACCGGCAGCGCCTCCCGCGCAGTAACGAAAAAGCCCCCATCCAGTGCGGACGGGGGCTTTTTTCATACCGTCGTCCCGGACCTGATCCGGGACCGCTGGCAGTTCTTGAGGCGATAGCTTGCGCGAGAGCGCTCTGCCGCGACGTGGGCCGTTCACGGCCAGCGGTCCCGGATCAAGTCCGGGACGACGAACAAGGTCAACCGACGAACAAGGTCAACCGGCGAAACGGGGTCAGCCCTCGTCGGCGGAGACCTTCACGATCAGCACTTTCTCGATGCCCTTGTCGAGGCGCTTGATCGGTGGTGCCATCATCGCCGACAGCCGGGCGACGTTGACCGGCGTGTAAGGGGAGGCGTGAAGCCGGGCGAATTCGATCGCCGCAGCCAGCGATGCCGCGCGCAGTTCGGGCATGCGCTTGGCCAGTTCGGCGGCATTCTCGGCCGATTTCGTTTTCACCGTGATGGAAAGATGCAGCACTCCGTCGATACGGCCGCTATCGACGATCGGTGCATCGATCGGTTCCATCACCACGAACGAGGGATCCGGCGGCGGGACGGCATCGGCCTTCTTGGTTTCGGCCTGTGCCGAAGTCGCCGCTGCGGCTGCCAGGGTACATGCGATGACCGGCCGGACACGCCGCAAGGTCTTGCGGGCGTCGGTAAGGGAAGAGGCGGAAGGCGGCATCGGTGACTCCGGATCGAGCCGGGCGGCGCGGACCGTCCGCCGGCTTCTTCCTCTATAATAGAACGAAACCCCAGGAGTCAGGTTAACATGAGCGACGATCGGCGTCCGGCGAAAGTCAGGGTATTTTCCTCTGGATCGGGCGGCCCATCGAATCCCGTCGCGCCCAATCCGGGCCGCCGCCGCACCGATGCCCCGCAGGTCGGCGTCGATGGCGCCGGGGCGCAAGCGGTCAAGCGCGGCGGCGCATTGTGGGTGGTTTTCGCCGTTATCCTGTTTCTCATCGGTAGCGCGCTAGGCGGCGTGCTGTTCACGATGTCGGTCCTGTTTCCCGGAGCCTTGCTGTGATCCTTACCCGTTTGCTGGCGACCGCCGCGCTGGTGCCCGGTGCGGCATTGCTGGCCGCGCCTGCCGCGTCGCCCATCACCTCGGCCCCGGAAGCGCCCGCTTCGGCGGCAAGTCCTGCGCCTGGACCCGCGCCTAAAGCCGTGGTCCTGCCGCCGGCGCCGCGATTGCCGGGCTTTGCCGCCGACCTGGCGCAGCAACCCGCGATCGTCGGACCGGCAGCCTGGACGAAGCTGACGGAGCAGGATGCCTGGACCCGCATCGCTCGTGCGCCCCGTCCCGAACGCCAGCAGGCGCGGTGGAACTATGCCCGCAGCCTGATCGGCCAGGAGCGCGGCGGCGAGGCTTTCGGCGTGCTGGAGGTCATGCGGCAGGACGATCCCGACCTGGAGATGGTCGATACTTTCCGCTTGGCGCAAGGTGCCGCCCTTACGCTGCTGAGCCGCTATCCGGACGCGCTGGCTGCCCTGGGTGCACCGGGACTGGGCGCGAACGCCGAGGCCTGTGCCTGGCGGCTGCGTGCCTTGGCGCAGAGCGCTTTGGCCGAGCAGGCCCTGCAACAGCTCGATTGCGCGCGGCCTGCGCTCAAGACGCCCCGGCCCAAGGCTTTCGTGCTGGCTGCCGCACGTGCGGCCGTGGAGGGCGGCGCGCCGGACAAGGCCATGCAGTGGTTGGCGCCTTTGCCTGACCGCGATCCGGCGGCGAACCTCTATCGCGGACGCGCCGAACTGGCGCTCGGCCATGTCGATCAGGCGCGTCTCCGTTTCGCGCGCGTGGAACGGTCGGGTTCGATGGAGCAGCGCATGGACGCGCGGCTGAGCGAGATCGAGTCCGAGGTCGCCCATAAGGCGGTCGGGCCGGAAGCGGCGCTCAAGCGGCTCGATGCGATCCGCTATGCCTGGCGCGGCGACGCCATCGAGGAACGCGCGCTGCGGCTGACCTACAAGCTCTACGATGCACGCGGCGACCTGCCCGGCGCGCTGGCCGCAGGCGCTGCCCTGTTCCGCTACCACGACGTGGCGCGGCAGGGGGCGGACTTCCTGCCGGGCCTGCGCACCAAGCTGACGACGGCGCTGGATCCGGCCCGCAAGCTGCCGCTGGACAAGGCGGCGGGGCTCTACTGGGACTACCGCGACATCGCGCCGGGCGGGGCGGAGGGAGACCTCATGGCCAGCCACTTGGCCGAGCGTCTTCAACAGGCCGGGCTTTACGAACGGGCAGGCGACCTGCTGACCTATCAGCTGTTCGTGCGCGCGGGCGACCTGGCGCGCGGGCCGCTCTCGGCGCGGGTGGCGACGCTGTTCATCCTGGCCGGACGACCCGATCGCGCGCTGGACACCCTGCGCAAATCGGACGACCCGTCCTTCCCCGACGCCATGATCGCCGCGCGCAAGCGGGTGGAGGCGGCGGCACTCAGCCAGATCGGCCGCATCGACGAGGCCATGGCCGTGCTTCAGGACGTGCCGGACGCGGATACCCTGCGCGCCGAGATTCTCTGGAAGCAGCGCGACTGGGCGCGCTATGCCGAAGCCTCGGCATCCGGGCTTCCCAAGGGGCGGGCGCTCGATTCCGTGGGCCAGGCGGTCGTCCTGCGCCACGCGATCTCGCTGGCCATGCTGGGGCGCGAGGAAGCTCTGTCGGGCCTTCACGGGCGCTATGCGGCGGCATTCCAGGGACTTCCCTCGGCGCCCGTCTTCGAGATGCTTACCGGCAGCCCCAAGGAGGCCAACGGACCGCAACTGGCGCGCGCCATGGCGGCCATGCCCTCGGCCAGCCCGGCGGGCGATTTCGCGGACCTGCTGGAACGAGCGCCCGGAAGCGTCGCGCCGAAAGGCTGAAAGCGAGAAGCAAGGATACGAAAAAGGGCGCCGGGATCACAATCCCGGCGCCCTTTTTCATGTGTCGTCCTGGCGGTATCCCTTATTTCAGGAACTGGGCCAGCGACATCGAATTGAGCTGCGCGAAGACGGAATAGCTCGCTTCGAGAATGGTCTTGCGTTGGGTGATGTCGATCGCAACCTGGCCAAGATCGGCGTCCTCGACCGAGCCGATCAGTTCCTTGAACAGGTCGATCCGGTCGTCCGCGCGTTCGCTGAGCTGTTCGACCTTGTTCTGGTTGCGGCCATTGGTGGCGTTCACCGTGCGGACGTCGGTAATGCCGGTATCGAGCTGCGCGAGGGCGTCCGTTATCGCCTGCTTCTGGGCATCCGTAAGCTTTTCGCCGAAGGGCCCGGCTTCGGCAAGCGTGCGGAAGGCGGGGATGAGGTTGGTGGCGACTTCGCTGGCACCCACACCATATTCCAGATCGACGCTCTCTCCGATGCGCGTGGACTGGCGCACGGCGTCATTGGCGAAGGCATCGGCGGCATCGAGGCCGATCGTGTCCTGTAGCGTCTTGGGAAGGAAAGGACTGCCCGAGGTCTGCGATCCCGCGAAGAGGGGGATGCCGGCTTCGTTGGCGTTCAGCGCCATGCGCAGGTCGCCGAAGGAATCCTCGACGATAGCCTGGAGGCCCGGCGAATCGCCCGTGCCCAGCGCGGTCATCAGATCGGTCCTCATTTTCGTGAGCGACGTGTCGATCTGGCCCAGATTGGCGTCGTAGAGCGACAGCGTGGTGGAGACACGGGCGGTGTTGCTCTTGTACGATTCCTGCTGGGCCAGCATCGAGCGTGCCGAAAGGGTGCGCACGGCATCGAGGCCGAGGCCTGCGTAGTCGGTCGCTTTCTTGCCGGAGTTGAGCTGAAGCTGGCTCGTCGCCAGGTTTTCCTGCGAGCGCGACATGGCGCTGGCGAGCGTGCGCTGGAGGGGGATCGTCGCTACGCGAGTCATTGTCTGGTCCTCGTCCTTTCGAAAATTAGCGGATCATGCCGAGCAGTTCGTCGTACATGTCCGAAGCCGTCGACATCACGCGTGCCGCAGCCGAATAGCTGTTCTGGAGAATGACCATCTGCGCGAGTTCCTCGTCCACGTTGACGCCGGAGAACGAATCGCGCCGGTCCAGCGCATCGCTGAGGCGCGAGGAAGCATCGTTGTAGTTGGTCAGCGCCAGCGAGGCCTGCGATCCGGCGCTGCCGAGCAGGCGATTGGCGAAGTTGCCGATCGTGCTGCTGCCGTCCTTGCCGAAATCCACGGCGGCGGACAGAGCGTCGACGAAACCGGTTACGTTGCGGATGTCGCCCGAACCGATCGCCTTCTCGCCCACGGCCGCCGTAAGCTGGAGCTGCGCCAGCGGCAGCTTCGTCGGGTCCGCCAGGATGTTGGCGGGCACTTCGGCCGAGCCGAGCCCGCTGGCGGCCCCGGTCAGCCCGGACAGCGCCGAGAAGGAAAGGCCGGTTCCCGCGCGGTTGGTCGAGTCCGAGGGGACCGAGATCGTCGAACCGGAACTGGCGGTGTTGGAGTTGAACTGCACGCGGCCGCGATCGTCCAGCGCGAAGCTGCCATAGGCCGAAAGCGGGCTACCGTTGAGTTCGGTGACGAGATCGCCCCAGGTCGACCCGCCCGAGCCGGTGAGCGTATATTCGGTCAGAATCTTGCCGGTCGGGTCGCGCAGGACGATCTGGGCGGTCTCGCCGGTGCCGAAGCCGTGCGGGTCGGTGGCGGTGAAGCCCGAGGGCGCCAGGGCGCTGCTGTCCGAACGGATCAGGTTGTTGAGCCCGAAGAACTGCGAGAAGCCCACGCCCGCGCGGTCGCTGGGGGTGGTCGGATCCTGCGCGATGGCAATGCCGTTCGCGTTGGAACTCGCGCCGATCGACAGGACGCCGTTGGTGAAGCTGGCGGAGCCGTCAGGCGCGAGGCCGGCGTTGATCGCGGCGATCGCATCGTCGACGGTGGCCGTGGGGCCCAGGGCGTCGAAGTCGATCGTCGCCTTCGAGACCAGCGTGCCGTCCTTGGCCACGACCGCGAAAGTCGCCTTGCCGGTGAAGCCCAGGCGGTCGGTGCCGACCAGCCCGTTGTTCTGGCCCGTCAGCGACTGGGGCGCGGGGAAGGTGGTGCCTTCGTTGGAAACCTTGTTCAGAGCCTCGGCCATGCCGGTGAACAGCTGGCCAAGCTGCTCCGAGAAGTTGGGCAGCGCCCGGTCGCGAATGTCGAGCAGGCCGCCAAGCTTCCCGCCGACCGCCGTGGAATCGATCTTCTCGCCGGTGGAGGCGCCGATCACGCCGTTGTCGGAGGCGAAGCGGATGTCGATCGCCGGATAGGTCGCCTGAGAGGCGGCGGCGCCCGAAGGGTAGCTCAGCTGGCGCAGGCGCTTGTCCAGCAGCACCTGGCCGGATGCGCTGTCGATGGTTACGCGGCCGTCGCTCTGTTCGCGCACGGTCACGTTCATCATCCCGCTCAGTTCCTCCAGCGCGGACATGCGCTCGTCGGCGGGGCCGGAGACGCTCTTGCCCAGGCCCTGGAGGCGGGCGACCTCGCTGTTGAGGTCATGGATTTTCTTGAGCAGCACATTGGCGCGGTCGACCGTGTCGGAGACTTCGCTCTCGACATCGGCCTGAAGGTTGGCAACGTCGCCTTGCAACTGGTTCAGGCTCTGGATCGTGTCGGAGACATTGCCGGTGAACAGCGCGATCGACTGGGCCGAGCCCTGAAGGCTGGCGATCTGCGACACCGAAGTGGTGATGGCGTTCAGGCGCGCCGCGATGCCCGACTTGGAATCGGTGGAGCCAAGCAGCGATTGCAGGCGATCGAGGTAGGTCGAGGCCGCTTCGCCGCGCCCGGCAGCGCCCGCGCGCTGGTAGACGGCGTTCTCCAGGAACTTGTCCGCCACGCGCGAGGGCTCGCCGACGACGACGCCGCTGACCTTCCCGCCCGCGACGCCGGTGGTGAGCGCCGGCTTCTGCCTTGCGTAGCCCACCGTGTTGACGTTGGCGATATTGTTGGAAACCGTCGCCATTCCGGATTGAGAGGCCGAGAGGCCGGACATTGCGGAATTGAGTATCTGGTTGAGGGACACGGTTGTGGTCTTCCTGAAAGTATCGCCGGGAAAGGTAAGGTCTTGGGGAAGTCGGCCGGAGCGTTCTCACTTCGAGCGAAAACGCTCCGGTCTTTCGGGCAAGGTCAGCGCTTCAGGTTGCTGACTTCCTGGAGCATGTCGTCGACCGTGGTGATGATCTTCGACGAGGCGCTGTAGGCGCGCTGGAACAGGATCATGTTCGAGAATTCCGACGCCAGGTCGACGTTCGAGGCTTCCAGAACGCCCGCCGCGATCGATCCACCGCCGAGTGCGCCAGGTTCGTTGATCGCGACGTTGCCCGAAGTGGCCGAGGCGACGTAGGCGTTGCCGCTGGTGCGGGTCAGGCCGTCCGGGTTCTGGAAAGTGGCGATGGGCAGCTGGTAGATCGCACGCGTGGTGCCGTCGTCGAACACGGCGCTGACGATGCCGGTGTCCGAGATCTCGACCGAGGCCACGGTGCCCAGCACGCCGCCGTCCACGCTGGACGAGAGCAGAGCCGAATCGCTGCCGAACTGGGTCAGGCCGTTCAGGCCGCCATCGGTGCCGAGGCCGAGCGTGATCGGCGTGGAGCCGGCGCCGTTGGACCAGCCGATGTCGAGGTTGGCGAAGAGTGCGGCGTCCGAACCGGCAAGGTCGAGGCTGCCGTCGGCATTGAACTTCACGGTGCCGCTGGCGAGAACGCCGTTCGTGATCGCGGCGCCGTTCGAGCTGGCGATCTGTGCCGGATCGCCCGAGATTTCGGCAACCCATTCGTTGGCGGCAGTCTTGACGTAGTTGAACGTCAAGGTGTGCGCCGTGCCCTGTGCGTCGTAGATCTCGACCGAACGCGAGAACTGCGGCGAAAGCGCACCCGAGGCCATGGAGCCAGGGACATAGGCGCCGGTGATCGGGGTCGCGGTGGAATCCAGGTTCGCGCGCATCGAGATCTTGGTCGTCGGCAGCGCAGCGCCGGTCAGCGAATTCGGGCGGATAGGCTCCAGCGAGTCCATGCTGCCGTTGTTGGTGTAGGTGCCGTTGGCGTCGAGTGGCCAGCCGGTCAGGTAGTAACCGGCGGTGTTGCGCAGATAGCCGTCGGCATCGGGCGTGAACGAACCGGCGCGGGTATAGGCGATCTGGCCGCTGGTGTCGGCGCTGGAGCGGACGACGAAGAAGCCGGCGCCGTCGATGCCGATGTCGGTCAGGCTGCTGGATGCCTGGAGCAGGCCCTGCTTGGAGATGAGCGCCTTGGGCGCGGCGGTGACGCCACCGGCCGAATAGCTGCTCTTCATCTTGCCGTCGGTGACGAGCGTCTGGAACTGGGCGGAAACGCCCTTGTAGCCGATGGTGTTGACGTTGGTGATGTTGTCCGCGACCGTGGCCATGGCGCTCGCCTGCGCGCCGAGGCCGGAAACGCCGGCGTAAAGAGCTGAATAGAGGCTCATGTGGTTCTCCTGTGCGTGACGGCCGGGGTTGAGGCGTGCCGGCCACCGAACAGAGCCATTGTAGGAAGAATTGCGATCCTACCCTGATGAGCCGTCACGAAAATTTGTAACGGATTGCCACGCGCCTGCCTCAGTCATCCTATAAATGAGGCAGATGTCACGGGGGCAATGGACATGACTCTTCGCATTTCGCTTCGCAATGGGGAGCCGGTAATCGTAAACGGCGCGGTTCTGCGGGCTGTGGGCCGCACCGACCTGGTGGTCGAGAACGAGGCCACGATCCTGCGCGGACGCGACGTAATGAAGCCGGAGGAGGCGACCTCTCCGGCACGCCAACTCTATTTCGCCTGCATGATGGCCTATATCGATCCCGCCGATCTCGCGCGGCATCAGCAGGTGCTGCTGGCGCGGCTGGAATCGCTGATGCTGGCGCTGGAAACCGCAGAGGCCAAGGCGGTCTGCATCCGCTTCGCGCAGAAAGTGGCGACCGGCCAATTCTATAATGCGCTGGCGGACTGCCGCTGGCTGATCGGCTACGAATCCGACGCGCTTTCGCGCCTGGCGGAAGCGGCCGGCGTGCAGGAAAGCCACGCCGAAGCCACGTCCGAAATCGCCCCCGCACACTGACGCGGGAAGGGTTTCATGGCCAGTCTAGCCGCCGCTGCCGCAGGACTTCGCCTGCTCACGCCCGACTTGCGCTATGGTCGGGTCGTGGCCGTGCGCGGTGCGCTGATCGAGGTTGAGGGCCTGTCGGGCGCCGCCCAGATCGGTTCGCGGGTCACGCTCAACTCGCCCACCGGCCAGGTGGAGGCGGAAGTGACCGGGCTGGACAGGGGCATCGCACACTGCATGCCCTTCAGCGAGCCGCAGGGCATCGCCTCGGGATCGCGCGCCAACCTGTCCGCCAGCCAGTTCGCCCTGCGGCCTTCGAGCGGTTGGCTCGGCCGGATGGTCGACGGGCTCGGCCGTCCGGTCGACGGCAAGGGACCGCTCGAACAGGGCGCGATGCTGCGCAAGATCAAGGCCTCGCCACCGCCAGCCTCGGCGCGGGCGCGCGTTGGTGCGCGCCTCTCCACCGGGGTGCGCGCGCTCGATCTCTTCGCGCCGCTGTGCCAGGGCCAGCGCTTGGGCCTGTTCGCCGGGTCCGGCGTCGGCAAGTCGGTGCTGCTTTCGATGCTGGCGCGCTGGACGGAGTGCGACGTCGCCGTGATCGGCCTGATCGGCGAGCGTGGCCGCGAAGTGCAGGAATTCGTACAGGACGATCTCGGTGAAGAGGGCCTGGCCCGCAGCGTCGTCGTCGTCGCCACTTCGGACGAGCCCGCGCTGATGCGGCGCCAGGCCGCCTGGACCACCCTGACGGTGGCCGAGCATTTCCGCGATCAGGGCCTCAACGTGCTGTGCCTGATGGATTCGGTCACCCGCTTCGCCATGGCGCAGCGCGAGATCGGCTTGGCCAGCGGCGAGCCGCCCGCAACCAAGGGCTATACGCCCACCGTCTTTGCGGAACTGCCGCGTTTGCTGGAACGCGCCGGGCCGGGACTGCCGGGACAGGGCACGATTACTGGCCTGTTCACGGTGCTGGTGGACGGCGACGATCACAACGAACCGGTGGCCGATGCGGTGCGCGGCATTCTGGACGGACATATCGTCATCACCCGCCAGATTGCCGAGCGCGGCCGTTATCCTGCGATCGACGTGCTCAAGTCGGTGTCGCGAACCCTGCCGCACTGTCTGGGCGAGGAGGAGAACCATATCCGCCTTGCCGCGCGTCGCGAAATGGCGACCTACAAGGACATGGAAGAGATGGTCCGTCTCGGCGCCTATCGCGCCGGGTCGAGCACCGAAGTGGACCGAGCCGTGGCGCTGGCCCCGCGCATCGAGGACTTGCTGAAGCAGGGCAAGCAGGATCGCGGCTTCGCGCAGGAGAGTTTCGAGGCGCTGGCGGCGCTCATGGAGGTCACCGATGAAGACGCCCTATGACGCCGCGCTGCGGGTGCAGCAGCGCGAGATCGACGAGATGAGCGCGGCGATCAGCACCCATTCCGGCGTGCTGGGCGAGGTCGAGAAGGCGCGGGACCGGGTTTCCCGATCGATCACGCGCGAAGCCGGTCTGGCTGCGGGCGACATGGCGGTCTGTTCGCACGCCTATCTCCAGCGGATGCGCGGCGAGCGTCGGCAACTGGCGGCGACGCAAGTCGTGCTGAAGGCCAAGCTCGACGAACTGCGCGACCAGGCGGTCGATGCCTATGGCACTTTCCGCGCGATCGAGACGGCGGCGGACGGCTTCCGGCAGGATGCCCAGCGTGTGATCGCCAATGCCGAGCAGGCGGGGATCGATGATTTCGCGGCGATGTCCTTCATCAAGGCGCGTCGCGCGATGCGTCGGGAAGATTCACGATGATCGAGGGCACCGCCGGTGCGATGATGGGCAATGCCGTTCTCGGAGCCCAGACCAGCAACCTTAACGGGCTCACCCCGGCGCAGAAAGCACAGCTGATCTATACCCAGGCCCGCAGCGAGCTTTCCGGCCGCCTCTGGCGCGCCGCACTGGGCGGCGAAGATGAGAAGCAGGCCGGAGGACTGGTCGACAAGCGCACCGATCCGCTCGGTCTCGACGGGCTGCTGGCGCTGCTGGACGAGCGCACCAAGGCCGCTTCCGCCCAACCTGCGGCAACCGGGCCGGCTTATCCCAGGCCGCAGACGGAGGATCCATCGTGCTCCTCCCAGGCAGGCGTCTGGGAACGCTTTGCGCGGCAGCAGGGGAGCGAAGGCTCCGGCGAGAATCCCGGTGACGGTTCCAAGGGCGCGTTCTCGATGCAGGGCGGCCCGAACGCTCGCTACGCAGGCATTCTCGGCTCTGCGGCCTCGCGCACCGGCATACCGGCGGCGGCGCTTGCCACGATCGTCAATGCCGAGGCGGCCAAGGGTTCGGACGGACGCTGGCTGCCCTATTCGCGCAACCCACGATCCAGTGCGGCCGGAATGGGCCAGTTCCTGAATCGCACCTGGGAAGGCGAGGCTGAGCGCGAGGGTACGTGGCTGCACACTTTCGCGCAAGCGAACGGCTGGCTCAATGCGCGCGGACATGTCCGCAGCGAGAGCCGGGGCGCGTTGCTGGCGCTGCGCTACGATCCGCAGGCTTCGATCGAGACGATCGCCGACTACGCCCGCGCCAATCTCGATTCGCTGCGCGGTTCGGGTGTGCGGATCGGTGGCGGCGAGGTCGAAATGGCGCAGGCGGCCTATCTTGGCCATCACCTGGGGCTGGGCGATGCCGTGCGCTTCCTGAAAGGCGGCCTGTCGCCTGAACGCGCCCGCACGCTCCTCCATGCGCAAGTTGGCGCCGCGAATGCGAATCGCCGGATCGAAATGGCCGGCAGCGCGGTCGCCGCGCACCGTTCCTGGCTGCTCGACTATGTCGGCCGCAACATCCGTCCGGACCGCTTTTCGGCCTGATCCAGCGGCGAAACGCACTTAGTTCCCGACGAAGCGAAAAAAATTATAGGAAATAAAGGAAAGACGTTTATAGGATTAACCTCGCGTTCAGAAATTCACGAGACAACGGGTCTCGTTGAAGCGGAGCAGCGGCGATGGGCGCCCGTAGCTCCTCTCTAACCGGGGGTTCAACATGTCGAAGATCACCATCGCTCTGGAGTCCGCGGTAGCGACGGTCAGCGCGAACATGCCGGCCGAGGGCCAGGCACAATCCGCGCGCCAGCGCGTTGCCGTGGACCGCGCCTTCGCGCAGATCATCAAGCTGATCGCGCCGCGCATCCGCCATTTCATTCGCCAGTACGGCCTTGTCGCCCATTGGGACGACGCCGAACAGGTCTGTGCGATCGCCGTGCACCGGGCGATCCAGGCCTACGACCCGACCAAGGCGCAGTTCACCACTTTCGTGAACTGGCAGATCCGGGGCGAGCTTCAGAGCCTGCGCTTCCGCCTGATGACCGACCAGCGCCCTTCGGCCAAGAAGGTGGAGGCGGTCACCGTGTCGCTGGACGCCGTGGGCGTGGGCGAGGACGGAGAGGGCCAGTCGATCGTGGCCTCGATCGAGGACGAGGACGCCCTGGGACGGACCGAAGCCGGTGCTTCCGATTATCTCGCGCGTCAGGCCATGGCGTCGCTGACCGACAGCTACGTCGAGCATCTGCGCAACATCGGCGTGGAACGCATCCGCCGCAAGGCGCAGCCGAAGAAGGCAACGCGCGCCCAGAATTCCTTGACCGAGGCGTCGCTGGGCGAAACCGGCGCCCGCCGCTCGGTATGGCGTACCGGCAAGTCCATGCTCGATCCCGCCGAAATGGCCGAACTGGAAGAGCGCCTCGAACACAACCGTCGCGTCGTCGAGGGGCGTCTTTTCGAGATTGCTGCGCTCGACACCGGCGATGACGACAGCGGGGTTGCGAAGGAGCGCGTCCGCCAGATCGCCAAGCGCGCGGCCAAGACGATGAGCGACCTCACCGGCGCCGATCCGCGCTTCACGATGATGGCGGAATATCGCCAGTCCATGCTGGCGCCCGTCGCCGCCCATTGAGGGCAGTTCAGGCCCATAGAAGATAGCGTCGTCCCGGACTTGATCCGGGACCGCTGGCAATCCTTGAGGCGCTACCTCGCAGACATACGCCCTGCCGAGGGGTGGGCGCGACAAGGCCAGCGGTCCCGGATCAAGTCCGGGACGACGGCTTACGCCTGAGAACTCGGCTCAGCCAACCGCATCGGAAGCTGTCGGATTGGAAAGTGCCTTAAACGATTGCGGCGATCCTGCCGGGCAGGGTCGCCGTCCCCCGCAGCGTGTAAGAAATTTCGACACGACTGCGGGTAAAATCCGGGCTATCGCCCCCGACGATTGCGAGCGCCATCCTATAATGGACCGCAACTTCGGGAGATCGTAATGCCTGCCTGCCTCTCGGTTCCGGTAAAGTCCGGGCCAGTATTGTCCGCCCTTGTTCCGGGCGACCGCAAATCCCTTTTCCATTCGACATCGTTCGTGACGCTTCTGGGCTTTGTGGGTGGGGGACTGCTGCTGGCAGGGCAAGGCACGACCGCTCATGCACAAGGGCTGTTGGAACGCGCGGTAGGCGCACCCGAGGGACTGACGATCAAGGGCGAAGTACGCGCCCGCGTCGAAGGCATCGACGGCCAGTTCAGGCCCAACGCGGCGCAGGACGATGCGATGTTCTCACTGAAGACGACGCTTCAGGTCGAGTACGACGGAGGCCCCTGGCGCATCGGCGGCGAACTGTGGGACGGCCGCGCCTATGGCGAGAAGTCCAATTCCTCTGCCGGCACCGGCGAAGTGGACGCGATGGAGATGGTCCAGGCCTATGTCGGGCTGGACTTCGGGCTGGGTGGCGGATCCAAGGCGCAACTGACAGCGGGGCGGTTCACCATGAACCTGGGATCGCGCCGCCTGATCGCGCGGCAGGCATTCCGGAACACCACCAATGCCTATACCGGCGTCAATTTCCAGTGGAAGGGGCGCGGCGGGGACCAGTTGACCCTGCTCTGGGCGATGCCGCAGCTTCGCCTGCCCGACGATTCCGAAGGCATTCACGACAATTCGATCAAGTGGGACCAGGAGACCAGCGACCTGCAGCTCTTCGGCGCCTCGCTGACGAAGGCCCGCGTTCTCGGCGGATCGCTGGAGCTTTACGGCTATGGCCTGGCGGAACGCGACAGCGCCGATCGGCCGACCCGCAACCGCCACATCTTCACGCCGGGCCTGCGCGCCTATCGCGCGCCGAAGAAGGGGCGCGTGGATTACGACATCGAAGGCGCCTACCAGTTCGGCCGCGCCAGAGCCACCACCGCGCCGACCAATCGGACCGACCTCGACGTTTCGGCCTATTTCATCCATGCCGAGGCCGGCCGCACGTTCACCGGTAGCTGGCAGCCGCGCCTGTCGCTGAACTTCGACATCGCCAGCGGCGATCGCCGCAATGGCCGGACCTACAACCGCTTCGATACCCTGTTCGGCGCGCGTCGCTTCGACTTCGGCCCCACGGGCCTTCACGGCGCCGTAGGCCGTTTCAACACGATCTCGGGCGGTGCGCGGGGCGAGGTGAAGGCGGACGCGAAGTCGGACGTGATGGTCATGTACCGTGCGCTCTGGCTCGATTCCAAGACCGACAGCTTCTCCAACACCGGCGTCAGGGACGCATCCGGCCGGAGCGGCAGCTTCGCCGGACACCAGGTGGAAGCACGCTATCGCCGCACGCTGATCCCAGAGGTTCTGCGCGTCGATACCGGCGTTGCCTACCTCGCCAAAGGCCGCTTCCTCAGGGATGCCCCGAACGCGCCTGCAACCGGCGACACCAAATACGGCTACATCGACCTCTACTTCGACTTCTGAGGTCGGACCGACATTCAGCCCTAGACAAGCCCCCGCACCAACGGCGCGGGGGCTTGTCCGTTTAGCGACTAATCCATCGGCACCAGGCCGGCGGCGAAGGCGATGCGCAGCACTTCCGAGAGGCTGCGGACCTGAAGTTTCTCCATCAGCTTGGCGCGATAGATCTCCACCGTGCGCGGGCTGATGTCCAGGGCGTGGGCGATGATCTTGTTGGACTGTCCGTCGATCAGGCCCTTCAACACGTCCAGTTCGCGGGGGGAAAGCTGCTCCAGCAGCGAGATCGCCTTTTCCTTGCGCTTTTCTTCTGCCGTGGAAGCGGCCTGATGGGTGAAGGCGGATTCCACGGCGTTCATCAGTTTCAGGTGGTCGCAGGGCTTTTCGATGAAGTCGATCGCACCGAGCTTCATCGCCTGGACCGCCACCGAGACGTCGCCTTCTCCCGTCAGCACGATCGGGACGAAGCGGGTTGGGCGGCCACCGACCGTGCTGAGAACCTGAAGCCCGGAAGCCCCAGGCATCTGGAGGTCGAGCAGCAGGCATCCCGGTTCCAGCAAAGCGGCGGATTCCAGGAAGGCATCGCCGGAATCGAAGCAGGTGATCCGGCTGTCGCCGATCATCGCCAGCAGATATTCCAGCGAGGTGCGCACGGCGAGGTCGTCGTCGACGATATATATCCGGCGCATCGTCATCCTGCCCTGCGCTCCAGCTCGGTATAGGCGGGCAGGGTGAATTCGATCGCCGCGCCGCCATCGGGCACGTTCCGCAACGAGAAGCGCCCGCCATGCGCTTCCACGATGCGGCGGCAGATCGACAGGCCCAGGCCCATGCCGCTCGGTTTCGTGGATGAAAATGCCTCGAAGGGTCGGTTGATGATGGCTTCGGGCAAGCCGGGGCCGTTGTCGATAACGCTGATCATGATGTGGCCATCGTTCAGTTGGCGGGTCGAGAGAGTGATTTCCGGCTGCCTGTCGTTGAGGCCCGCGAGCGCGTCGAAGGCATTGTTGATGACGTTGATCAGCACCTGCTGCATTTGGATGCGATCGGCAAGGACGCATGGTGCATCGACACTCGGGCGATAGGTGAGGCGTGTGCCTGGCGCATGGCTGCGCGAGCGTGCGAGTTGCAAGGTTTCGGCGATCACGTCGTCGAGCGGTTCGGCCTGGAAGTCCAGTTCACCCTTGGCGACGAAGGCGCGCATCCGGCGGATGATGGAGCCTGCACGCAGCACTTCCTGGCGGGCGAGTTCCAGCATGCAGCGGACCTGTTCGGGATCGCCGTCGCGGGCCATCATCAGGTCGATGGCGCCCAACAGGTTCGAGGTGGCGGTGAGCGGCTGGTTAAGTTCGTGGGCCAGTCCGGCGCCCATCTCGCCCATGGCGCTGAGCCGTGAGGCGTGGAGGAACTGCTCCCGCAACTCGCTGAGGCGGGCCTGGGCGGCAAGTTGCTCGCGCATGTTGCGGATGAAGGCGATGGCGATGCGCTCGTTGCCGATGTTGGCGGCGCCCACGGCGATCTCGATCGGCAGTTCGTTGCCCAGCCGGTCGCGGCCGGCGGTGATGCTGGTGATCGCGGCTTGTCCGGGACCGGGCAGCACGGATGCGGAATCCGGGCGCACGTAGCGAGGCAGCAGCAGCCGCACGTCCTTGCCCAGCACTTCGGCGGCGGCATAGCCGAACAGGGCTTCCGCGGTCACCGAGAACGAGCGGATCTGGCCGTGCTCGTCGATGGTGATCATCGCTTCCGGTACGGTGTCGAGGATGGAGCGCAGTTCGGACTCGCGCGAGCGCAGCATCTCGGCACGCTGCTCGCGTTCGGTGGCATCCATCACGATGCCGATCATGGAGATCTCGTCTCCCGGTCCGCGGTGGATATGGGCGGTGCCCTCAATCACCCTTGCGGTCGCGGGGGCAGTCGCGGGGGCCACCGTGACCAGGCGGAATCCGTGCCGTCCGGCCTGCCAGGATTCGGGAGGGCCGGGCATACGGAACGATGATCCGAAGGTGGTGAGCAGATGCCTTTTCCAGGCGTCAATCCCGCCCTCGAAGCCGCTGGGCTCCAAGGCAAACAGCCGTTCGGCATGACCGTGGAAGACGAAGCGATCGGTCGATAGCGACCATTCGAAGATGCCCAGCTCATGGAGATCGACCGCCAGCGACAGCCGGGCGTCGCTGGCCAGCATCGCCCGCTCTGCCTGGATGCGCGCCGTCATGTCGGTCATCGCGTGGACGACCATCGGCGCGAGATCGGCGCGCGGCTGCACCGCCTGGCGATTATGGAGCACGCGCAAGGCGCTGCCGTCCCTGCGGTAGGCGGTGACTTCGCCTTCGTGGCAAGCGCCTTGCAGCAGGGCCTCGATGCAGGCGGGGGAGGTGGGCGGCGTGCCGGTAAGGGTGTGCTGAAAGCGGCCGATCGCCTGCTCGGAAGTCCAGCCGTAGAGGCGTTCGCATCCCGCCGACCAGCGCAGGATCCGTCCGTCCACGTCGGTGATGGAAACCGGAGCGGAGTCGAGCGCCAGGTTCACCGCCCAGCGCGCGCTGCTTTCGCGGGCGATGCGTACCCAGGCCCAGGCGATCAGCCCGCAGGAGAGTGCCACTTGCGCTACGGCCTGTACGATTTCGATCATTTCAGGCGACGCGATGCCGCTGCGCTCGGCCCAGAAATGGGCGAGGGCAGAAACCACCGGCAGGATCACGCAAAGCAGAAGGCACGATTGCAGCGTGGCAGAGCCGAAGCCGCAATCCGGCCTGCGGGGCCAGGCATACTGGCGGCGTAGAGCTATGACGCCGAGAGCGAGCAGGCAGAGGGTGACCGCAGTGGGCACCGACATCAGGGCATGGCGGTTCCCCGGGCCCGGTTGGGTGATGCCGAGCGGGATGAGCAGGCCGGAAATCGCGGCGACGGCAATCGCCACGCAGGCGAAAGTGACGGCCAGACGCCTGAGAGCGCGGCGTCGCGCACGGAGCGCCAGGACGGCAAGGGACAACAGCACGATGCCGAGTGCGGGAAGCAAGCCGGGTCTGCCGGGGTTGTATCGCGTCTGGAAGGCGATACCGTTCGGGAAGAGCAGTCCGTCTATCCCGAAAGAATGCCCCGAATAATCCTGCGCAAGAGCCGTGAGGGCTACCAGCAGGGGAAGTGCGAGCACCCAGGCGGCGGCGCGGGGCCGGGATAGTCCGCTCAGCAGGATTCCCAAGCCGATGGCGATACCCGCTACGGCGGTGAGCGGCTGCATCGGAAAGCCGTCATCGACGATGCGGGTCAACCGGGGCAGCCCCAATGCCCAGCCGAGCAGGACAAGGGAGCAGACAAGGTGCGCCGCGATCACGAGGGCGGGAACGACCGGAGCCATCCGCGCAGGAATTGGCCCGCCCAGGCGCTGCGGCGGTGGATTCAGTTCCTGCATTCCGACCCGCTTGTTCCGCCTTGCGTCTTAAGCATCAAGGAGAGCGGGCCAATATAGGTTTGTTCGTTTTTGTAAATAGACGGGCGCGGCGACAATCCGATGCGTTCGGGCGGTACAGCAATAAGCGCCTGATTATATTTTCTAAAAACTTATCAACATATGATAAGTGATATTCCTTAGTTGCCAGTACCGTTCTCGTTGGCCAGCCCTTCGATTATCGCTCGGTTCACCACGATCAAATCATCGATGGTGTCGCGTCCTGTAATGACCTCCGATGTGTACTTGTCCACCCACATGCCGATCGAAATGATCCTGGCGCGCAAGTCGTCGGGAAGCTGATTACCCTGCGTGGCGCACATCGAGGAGAACGTGGACCACGCCATTCGATTGCGGTGAAGGGCCGGAGCAAGTTGCGCGCCGGCAAGGCCCGCGTCACGCGCGGCGATCATCTCGCCGGTGATCTGGCTCATCAGGCGGTATTCGTTGCGGCGGGGCGTGGCGGCGATCTGCTGCACGCGTTGATAGGCATTGAGTGACATAAAGGCTCCAGCGAAGACGTGCGCCAACTCCATATAGGACAAAGGCGCCCATCCCGGTCGCGACTATGCCGGTTTTGCGGCCGACGGTTCCGGTCATGGCCTGATGTGACGGAAAATCCATCGCGCCGCACCGGCCTTGCGCCGAGCATCCTATAACTAACGCAGGGCTTCGGCCCTCTCACCTGTTGCGGCCATCAATCGCGGATCTTCTTCATGCTCAACGCCATCGGCCTTGTCGTCATCCTGCTGTGCGTCTTCGGCAGCTTCCTGATGTCGGGCGGCAATATCATGGTCATCGCCCACGCCCTGCCGCACGAAATGCTGGCGATCGCCGGAGCGGCGGTGGGTGCGTTCATCCTCGGCAACTCCATGACCACGGTCAAGAAGACCTGGGCCGGGATCAAGCGCGTGTTCCAGGGCGGCCGCTGGACGGAGGTCGACTTCCGCGACCTGCTGGCCCTGCTCTTCACGCTGCTTGCCACCTTCCGCAAGGAAGGCGCCAACTCGATCGAGAAACATCTCGACGAGCCGGAGGAAAGCCCCATCTTCACCCGCTATCCGCGTCTGCTGGAAGACAAGGGGCTGATCGAATTCACCTGCGACTATTTGCGCATGATGACGGTCAATTTCGAGGATCCCCACCAGATCGCGGAAGCCATGGAAGGTGACATCGAACGCCACCACGCCGAGGAACTGGCGCCGCAGCATGCCCTCCAGATGATGGCCGACGGCCTGCCCGCGCTGGGCATCGTCGCCGCCGTGCTGGGCGTGATCAAGACCATGAGCTCGATCGACCAGCCCACCGAGATCCTCGGCGCGATGATCGGCGGCGCTCTGGTCGGCACCTTCCTGGGCGTGCTCCTGGCCTACTGCCTGGTCGGTCCGATCGCGCAGAAGCTCCAGCAGATCATCGATTCCGACTTCAAGCCCTACCTCATCGTCAAGACCGCGATCATCGGCCACGCGCAGGGCCAGCCCACCGAAGTGGCCATCGAGCTGGCGCGCCGCATGACGCCGTCGCCCTATGCGCCCTCGTTCACGCAGCTCGAAACCGCGCTCGACGAAGTGAAGGATCAGCTCAATGCCAAACCCGCCTGAACCCGTGCAGCTCGCAGATGCGGCGCCGGAGATCGCCATCGAAGACCGTTCCCTGCACCTGCCCGTTCACGGCACGACCGTGACGGCCGAAGACCTGCGCGTGCGCATGGTCCTGGCCTGCGACTTCGACGGTGCGATCCAGATCGACGCCAGCCAGGTCGAAACCGTCGGCCAGGCCGTGCTGCAATTGCTTGTCGCCGCCCGTGCCGAAGCGCGCGAGGCCGGCCACGAGTTCGAAATCGTCAATCCCAGCACCGCCTTCGTCCAGCGCGTGCAGGCCTGTGGGCTCGCGGAAGCCGTCGGCCTTTCTGAAGAGGAATTTCCGTCGTGAGCAAACTCATCCTGACCGTCGACGACTCCGCATCGATGCGGATGCTTCTCAAGGCCTCCCTTGCCGCGCAGGGTTTCCGCGTCGAAGCCGCCGATGACGGCGAGCATGGCCTGGAGCGCATGCACGAGGTCAAGCCGGACCTGCTGATCACCGACATCAACATGCCCAAGATGGACGGCTTCGAACTGATCGAGGCGGTGCGCGCCGTGCCCGAGTTCCGTGGCACGCCGATCCTGGTGCTCTCGACCGAGTTCTCGGACGAGAAGAAGACCCGCGCCCGCGAAGCCGGCGCCACCGGCTGGATCACCAAGCCGTTCGAAGCCGCCAAGCTGGGAGCGGCCGTCCGCCGCGTCTGCCCGTGAGCAGCGAACTCGACGAAATCCAGGGCATCTTCTTCGAGGAATGCGCCGAGGGCCTTGCCGTGGCCGAGGCCGGCCTTTCGGCCATGGCGGCGGGCGATGCTTCCTCCGAGACGATCGCGGGCGTGTTTCGCGCGGTCCACTCGATCAAGGGCGGATCGGGCGCCTTCGGGCATTCGGCGCTGCTGGCGTTCTCGCACCGCTTCGAGAACGTGCTCGACGAAGTGCGCGGTGGTCGTATCCCGGCCAGCGGTTCCGTGACGCAGACCCTGCTGGGGGCGTTCGACATCCTTTCCGACCATGTCACGGCGGCACAGGGCGGCACCGAGCCGCCCGCCGACGGGACCATGCTGGAACAGCTCGACGCGATTCTCGAAAGCAAGGGTGCAGCGGCGCCTGCCGTGGCGGAACCCGCGCCGATCCAGGCCGAGGAAGCCGATGATTTCGGTTTCACCCCGGTTGCGGCGGTGATCGACGACTTCGATCCCTTCGGTTTCGAACCTGTCGCGGTCGATCTCGACGATTTCGAACCTGCCGAACCGGCAGGATGGACCGTTCGCTTCGGTCCATCGCGCGGGGCGCTGGGCAACGGCGGCGAGCCGATGCTGGTGATCCGCGAGCTGGAGGAAATGGGCGCCGCCGTCGCGAGCGTCGACATGGAAACCCTTCCCGGCCTGCGCGACCTCGATCCCGAGGAAAGCTACTTCGTCTGGACCCTGCACGTTCCCGGCACTGTCGGCGAGCAGGACATTCGCGATTGCTTCGACTTCGTTGCGCCGGATTCGATCGTGGAAGTCGTGCGGGACGAAGCCGTGGTGGTCGTGGTGGAAGATCCGGCGGTCGAGGACTTCGACGGCTTCGGCGTTTTCGAACCGCTGCCCGCTCCAGTAGAGGAACTGCTGACGCTGGTTCCCACCGCTCCCAGCACTGCGGCGGTGGCTGCCCCCGTTGCAATCGCCAAGGCCGCACCGGCGCCCGCGCCCAAGGCCGAGGCGCGCCAGGCCAGCGTCGAAGTGGCGCAGAGCATCCGCGTCGATCTGGCCAAGCTGGATCAGTTGCTGAACCTCGTGGGCGAACTGGTGATCCGGGGGTCGATCCTGTCCGACCGGCTCTCGCCCGCCGATCAGGAGCGCGTGGAGCTTCCCGAACTGTCGCGCCTGACGCGGCAGATTCAGGACAACGTCATGTCGCTGCGCGCACAGCCGATCAAGCAGGCGTTCTCGCGCGTGCCCCGGATGCTGCGCGATCTTTCGGCCGAGACCGGCAAGAAGGTGGTGCTTGAAACCATCGGCGAGATGACCGAAGTGGACAAGGGCGTGATCGAAAAGATCGGCGACCCCCTGACCCATATGATCCGCAACGCGGTGGATCACGGCATCGAAAGCGCGGAAGAGCGCATCGCCGCCGGCAAGCCCGCCGAGGGCACGATCCATCTCTCCGCCGAGCAGAAGGGCGCGCGCATCATCGTGCGCGTGCGTGACGACGGGCGCGGCATCAACCGCGAACGGGTGCGGGCGAAGGCGATCGAGCGCGGCATCATTTCCGCCGACGTGCCGATTTCCGACGAGGAGATCGACGGCCTGATCTGCGCGCCGGGCTTCTCCACCGCCGAGACGATCTCGAACATTTCGGGTCGCGGCGTCGGCATGGACGTGGTCCGCTCCAACGTCGAGGCGCTGGGTGGCAGGCTGGAGATCAACTCGGTGCCGGGCGAGGGCACGACCTTCACCATGGCGCTGCCGCTCACTCTGGCGATCCTCGACGGCATGATCGTGCGCTTGGGCGACCAGCGCTTCGTGCTGCCGCTGGCCAATGTGGTCGAGACCGTCCAGCCCGAGACGGGACAGGTGCAGGCGACTTCGCCGACATCGGAAGTGATCGAGCTGCGCGGCCAGTATCTGCCGATGCGGCGGGTGGGAGAGCTGTTCGGCATGCGCTCGCAGCGGCCTGCCGAGGAATCGCTCGTCATCATCGTCGAGAGCGAGACCGCCGGACATGTCGGCCTGATGGTCGACACCATCGATAACCGCCGCGAGGTCGTGATCAAGAGCCTGGAAGACAACCTCCACCCGATCCGCGGCCTCGGCGGCGCGACGATCCTGGGAGACGGCTCGATCGCGCTGATCCTCGACATCGACGCCCTGGTCGCATCGACCGGCGGCTCTTCCAAGTATGCGCTGAAAGGAATGGCAGCATGAGCACCGAAGACACCGAACTCGACGAACGCAAGATCGTCACCTTCACGTTGGGCAACCGCCTGTTCGGCATCGACATGCGCTCGCTGATCGAAATCCGCGAGTGGGAAGAGCCCACCCCGCTGCCCAGCGTCCCGGCCTATGTGAAGGGCGTGACCAACTTGCGCGGCTCGGTCGTCCCCGTCGTCGGCCTGTCCGAGCGACTGGGCTGGGCGCCGAGCGAGCTGCATTCGCGCTCGTGCATCCTGGTCGTCACCATCGCCGGGCGCCACGCCGGGTTCCTGGTGGACGAAGTGCAGGACATCGTCGTGATCCAGGGCAGCGAAATCCAGCCCGCGCCGGACGTCGAGATCAACGAGCAGGGCGCCATCGCCGGCCTCGTCAAGATCGAGCGCCGCACCCATGACGCGGCCAATGCCGAAGCCATGTGCCTGCTGCTCGACCTCGACGCGCTGAGCCTGACCCGCCAGGTGCCGGACTTCGTCGCGTAATGACCGTGCTGGCTTCCTCTGCGGGAACGGGTGCGACTCTGGCCGGCACGGCCGAGCTGCGTCCCGCCCAGTTCCGCGACATCGCCGCGATCATGCAGCGAGAGGCGCGCATCCATCTGGTCGAGGCCAAGATGACGCTCGTCCACTCGCGCCTGAGCCGGAGGCTTCGCGAGCATGGGCTGTCCAGCTTCGTGGACTACGTTTCGCTGGTCCAGCGCGATGCCGAGGAACGCCACGCCATGGTGGTGGCGCTGACGACCAACCACACGCACTTCTTCCGCGAGAACCACCATTTCGACCACTTGCGCCGCGAGGTCCTGCCCCAATTGCAGGATCGCGCGCGCAAGGGCGAGAAGGTGCGCATCTGGTCCGCTGGCTGCTCCAGCGGCGAGGAAGTCTACTCGATCGCCATGTGCCTGGCAGGAGACGGGCCGACGAGCGCGGCCTGGCTCCAGCAGGGCGACGTGCGCCTGCTGGCCACCGACATCGCGCCGCACGTGGTGCAGTCCGTGCAGGATGCGCGCTATTCCGCCGCAACGGTCGAGCCGGTTCCGGAGAGCTACCGCCGGCGGTGGATGCGCGCCGAGTCGAACGGCGACCATGTCGTGGTCGAGCCGCTGCGCGAACTGGTCGCGGCGCGGGTGCTGAACCTGTTCGAGCCCTGGCCGATGCGGCGCAAGTACGACGTGATCTTCTGCCGCAACGTGATGATCTATTTCGACGATACCGCCAAGGCCGAGCTGGAGGCGCGCTTCGTCGAGATGCTGGCGCCCGGCGGCTATCTCTACATCGGCCATTCCGAGCGCCTGATCGGTCCCGCCGCGCGGCAGATGAAGCCGGTCGGCCAGACCATCTACGCGCGTAATGATGGAGGCGCCGCATGACGGTCGCTCCGGAAAAGACGCGCGTCCTCATCGTCGATGACAGCGCGGCGATGCGCGCGCTGCTGAACAAGCTGCTCAGCCACGACCCGGCGATCGAGGTCGTCGGCATGGCACCCGAGCCGCACGCCGCGCGCGAGATGATCAAGACCCTCAATCCCGACGTGGTCACGCTCGATATCGAGATGCCGGGGATGGACGGCCTGTCCTTCCTCGAACGCATCATGCGCCTGCGGCCGATGCCGGTGGTCATGTGCTCTACCCTGACGGCGCGCGGGACCGAGGCGACCATCGAGGCCATGCGCCTGGGCGCCGTGGACTGCATCGCCAAGCCTTCCGGCAATCCGCTGGAAATCGCCCAGGACGGGGCGCTGCTGCGCAAGATCGTCAAGGCGGCCGCGCGCTCCTCGGTGCGCCGCACCGCCAGTCCGCCGACCCCGGTCAATGCCGCGCAAGGAACTCTGCGCGACGTCGTGATCGCGGTGGGCGCCTCGACCGGCGGGGTGGAAGCCCTGTTCTCGATCATCGGCGCCCTGCCGCCGGACTGCCCGCCGGTCCTGGTGGTGCAGCACATGCCCGCCGCCTTCACCGGCAGCTTCGCCACGCGGCTCGACAAGGCCGCGCGGGTGCAGGTGGTGGAGGCCCAGAACGGCATGAACCTGCGCCGGGGCACGGTCTACCTCGCGCCCGGTGGCGGCCAGCACATGGAATTGCTCGGCGGCACGAGCGGACAGGTCAAGCTTGTGGCGGGCGATACCGTCAGCGGGCACCGTCCCTCGGTGGACGTACTGTTCCGCTCGGTCGCGCGGATCGGTTCGCGCGCCGTGGGCGTCATCCTCACGGGGATGGGCTCCGACGGCGCTCTCGGCCTCAAGGCCATGCGCGACGGCGGAGCCCGCACGCTCGGGCAGAATCGAGAGACCTGCGTGGTCTATGGAATGCCCCGCGCCGCCTTCGAGGCGGGCGCGGTGGAAAAGGAATTCAGTTTGTCCGCCATGCCCGAGGCTATCCTCGGCGCGTGTCGGCGGTAAATGGAGCGGTTCATGCCGGCAGCGTCTGCAATAAAAGTAATGGTGGTCGACGATCAGACGTCCATGCGCGCGATGATCCGTCGCACGTTACAGGATCTTGGTTTCAAGGATATCCGCGACAAGGCGGGCCCGGTCGAGGCACTTGCCGCGATCAAGTCCGACCGCGTCCACCTCATCATCTCCGACTACAACATGCCCGACATGGACGGGCTCCAGTTCCTGGAAGCGGTGCGGCAGGATCCCGTGATCGGGAAGACCGTGTTCATCATGCTCACCGGCTCGGCCGACAAGGAAGTCGTCCAGAAGGCCGCGGCACTGGGCGTGAACAACTATGTCGTGAAGCCCTTCGCGCCGGCGGCGCTGAAGGAAAAGATCGAACGCGTCTTCGGGGAGCTGGTCTAAGTCCATGCGCCGCGTCGCCATCGTTCAGGGTGAATATCATGTGGTGTACCAGCCCGGCGTCGTCATCTCGACGCTGCTGGGCTCGTGCGTCGCGGCCTGTCTTCAGGATCCGGTCGCGCGGGTGGGCGGCATGAACCATTTCCTGCTGGGAGAGCCGGGCGCCGACGTGCCGGTGAACCCGGCGGACATGCAGCGCTATGGCCTTCATGCCATGGAGCTGCTGATCAATGCCCTGATGAAACGCGGCGCCCAGCGTTCGCGCCTGCGCGGCCACCTCTACGGGGGTGCCAACATCGTCGCCGGGCTCGGCGGGATCGGCACCAAGAACGCCCAGTTCGCCCGCAATTTCATGCAGACCGAGGGGATCGCCGTCGATCACTCCGATCTTGGCGGCACGCAGGCCCGGAAAGTGGAATTCATGCCTTACGAAGGGCGCGTTCGCGCGACGCAGGTGCAGGATCAGCCGCTGCCGCCGGTCGTGCGGCCCAAGCCCGCGCCGATCCCGGAGCCGGCCGGCGAACTGGAACTGTTCTGACCATGGCCGAGCGAATGGAAACGCAGGAAAAAGCAATGATCATCGACGAAGAGGGCTCGCCAACGGCTTCGGCCGCGGCCCCGCTCTGGCAGGCGCTTGCGCAGGAGATGCGGGTGGCGCGCCAGTTGCTGGAGCAGCTGGCCGGAGTGCTGGTGACGGACGAGCGTTTCGTCCTCGACTATATCGACCAGCTTCAGGCCTTCGACCTGATCGCCCAGCACGTGGACGAGAGCGCCGCTCTGCTGGACCGCGTCGCCGGAGGGCAGAGCCCCGGCGAGGCGGTCGGCCAGGTGCGCCTGAGCGTAATGCAGGACCGGCTTCGCGCCGCGCTGGACTGAGGAATAGACAGTGGCACGGGGTAACGACGATCATCCCACGATAGTCATCCGCAAGGTCAAGAAACATGCGCACGCCGGTCACCACGGCGGCGCCTGGAAGGTGGCCTATGCCGACTTCGTGACTGCGATGATGGCTTTCTTCATGCTGCTCTGGTTGCTGGCCAATCCGGACAAGGAGCAGTTGAAGGGGCTGGCGGAATATTTCTCGCCCAACGCCGAAAAGGCCTCGCCGGCGACGACGCTGACCAACCAGCCGGGCTCGCAGCCGGGCATGGGCGGGCACAGCCGCCGCGCCCAGTCTGCCGACAGCGTCTCCATGGGCCAGCCTTCGGCCGAAGCCGGCACCAAGGGCGCGGCGCGGGGCGGCACTGCCGACGTGCCGGAAGCTTCGCTCCGCGTCATGGCGCAGGAGATGCAGCTTTCGCTGGACCCGCCGGTCGATGCCACGCAGGGCAAGCGCAACATCGACGTCCAGCCGGATCGCGACGGCTTCCGCATCCACTTGATGGACAATGCGCACCGCTCGATGTTCAAGGGGCCGACCGCGCAGCTCAACGATTATGCGCGCGGCGTATTGGGCCGGATCGCGCAGAAGCTGGCGGGCACCGGCGCGCAAGTGGCGATCGAGGGCCATACCGACAGCAGCGGCGGCCAGAGCGAAGCCAACTGGAACCTTTCAGCGCAGCGTGCCCTTTCGGCCCGCGCGGCGATGGTGGCCTCGGGCCTGCCGGCGGACCGCTTCGCCGAAGTCGTCGCCAAGGCGGGCACCGAGCCGGTCTATCCCGACCGCCCGGATCGTCCGGAGAACCGCCGCATCACCATCGTCGTGATGGCCGAACCCTCTGCGCTGCCGCGCGACGCCAGCTTCAAGTTCTGAGAGTCTTTCGTAAAAATGCGTGGCATTTTTAAAGCGGCACCGGCCCGCATTTCCTATCCTGACTGGAGACTATCGTGATCAAGCGGATCGTGATCGGCCTTGCCGCCCTGATCGCCGGGACCGGTGTCGGTATCGGCGGGGCCTATGCGGCACGGCAGTTCCTGCCGCAGGTCATGCCGGACCTCGGCCCGGTGAAGGTCGAAACCGAATTCGTGCCGACGGGCACCATGCTGGCGCCGCTGACCTTCCCGGACGGGAGGCTCTCCGGCTATGCCTCGTTCGAATGTCAGGTCGAAGTCGCCAAGGGCGAGGCCGAGAACGTCACCAGCCAGCTTCCGCTGCTGCTCAACGCCGTGAACATGCGCACCTACCGCACGCCGCTGGCCTCCGGGCCGGACGGCATGGTGCCCGGTGTCGAGGCGTTCCGCCGCGTGGTCATGGATGCAGCCGTCGAAGTCTACGGCAAGGATCTCGTCCGCCGGGTGGTCGTCACCCAGGCCTCGCCGGTCTGAGTGGGGGTAGAAAGGACGCGATGCCTCTTTCGAATCCCGCTTCCGGCCCGGCTTCCGGCCCCGCATCCCTTTTCGCCATGCCGGATGCGTCCGCCAGGATGCCGCGCGGACCTCGCGTCACCACGATCCTGCTCATCGGCAAGCTCGCCGGCCGGTCCGGCGAGACGATCTGCCGTATCCGCAACATCTCCGACCATGGCCTCATGGCCGAAGTCCACGGCACCTTCGGCGTCGACGACAAGGTGGAGGTGAGGCTGAAGGCGGGCGACGTCCTGCATGGCCGCGTGCGCTGGTCGCTCAATGGCAGGATCGGCATGGAATTCGACGGTCCGGTCGACGTTGCCGAACTGCTCGGCCATGTCGCCAACCGCATAGGGCCGGAAGGGATCGCCCGGGGGCCCCGGTTCGATGTCGATTGCCGCGCCGAACTGCTGGTCGCGCATCAACGCCACGAGGTGCGGCTGATCGACTTGTCGCAGGGCGGGGCGCGTCTTTTCGCGGACTTGCGCATCGAGCGCGACAGCATCGTCCGCTTCATCGTTCCCGGTCTGGGCGAACGCGAGGCGGCCGTGCGCTGGGTGGGCGAGGGCGCCTATGGCCTCTCGTTCCTGGAACCGCTCGCCTTTGCGGACTTCGGGGCGTGGCTGATCAACCGATCGCTGCGCTACGGCGCTTGAGGGCCCGAGTCCCGTCGTCCCGGACTTGATCCGGGACCGCTGGTCGTGACCAGCCCAAACCTCGGCAGGGCGCCCTGCCGAGGTTTCGTGCCTAAAGTATTGCCAGCGGTCCCGGATCAAGTCCGGGACCGCTGGCCAGGTTTCCTTCATCCCGGCCCGCCGAAACTCTTCACCAGCGACCCCGCGATCAGCGCCCAGCCATCAACCAGCACGAAGAAGATGATCTTCATCGGCAGCGAGATCGTTGCGGGCGGCAGCATCATCATGCCCATGGCCATCAGCACGGCCGCTACGGCAAGGTCGATCACCAGGAACGGCAGCAGCAGCAGGAAGCCGATTTCGAACGCGCGGCGCAGTTCCGAGATCATGAACGCCGGCATCAGCGTCGTCATCGGCAGCTCCGCGCGCGAGGCGGGGACTTTGCCGGAAAGCTGGACGAACAGCTTCACGTCGTCGTCGCGGACCTGCTTCAGCATGAAGGTGTGGAACGGCTTGCTCGCGCGATCGAGCGCCTGCATCTCGTTGATGCGGCCCTGGTTGTAGGGAACCATGCCGTCCTTCCAGGCCGCGTCGAACGTGGGCGCCATGACGAAGAACGAGAGGAACAGCGCCAGGCTGATCACCACCGGGTTCGGCGGTACGCCCTGTACGCCCAGGCCTGAGCGCAGCAGCGACAGGGCGACGATGATGCGGGTGAAGGACGTGATCGTCATCAGGATGCCGGGTGCCAGGCTCAGCACGGTCATCAGCAGGACGAGCTGGATCACGCGGCCCGACATGGCGCCTTCCCCGAGCGCGCCTGCGGCCTTCTGGGCCATGGCGGCCTCGGGCAATACGGCAAGAATTGCCGCCCCGCAAAGTGCGGCGGCGACGGCGTAACGCTTATGCATCGGAAGGGGCTTTCGGTGGAGCTTTCGGAGTGACCGGACCGATGCACGGCGCGGAATCGAGCATGACGACGCCTTCGGGCGCGATCAGCAAGCTGATCTCGCGGTAGTCGCGGCGGATGAGGACGACCGAGCGGCGCGGATCGATGGCAAGGCGCTCGATCAGTTCAAGCCGCCGGTCGGAGCGATCGGCGCCGAGGCCCGCGAAAAGCTGTCCGTTCAGCCATTTCTGCGGCAGCTTCAGGTCGTAGCGGCGCACCACCCATAGTGCGCCGACAAGCATGCCGAGCACCACGCCGAGCGCGCCGATCGTGCGCAGGAGGGAGAGGAAGTCCATTCGCTCAGCGCTCGCGCTCGACGACCTTGGTGATCTCCAGCGACATCATCTCGCCGTTCATCAGGATCTTGCCTTCCGCTACCAGCTGGTCGTTCACGTAGACGCGGGTGGGATCGTTGTGACCGCAGTCGAGCGGGATCATCGCGCCGCGGCTCATCTTGAGAACCTGGCGGATGGGGATGCTGGTCGATCCGAGTACGATCGACATGTCGATGGGAATGCCTTCGAGGACGGACATGGCGCGTCTCCTTTCAAGCCTGCTTATAGGAATTAATTTTATAGGATCACGTCGAGCTAGGCAAAAAATGCCTATAAGAATGCTGACTGCCGCAAGGGCAGGGCAGGAGCTGTCTTGATGGAATTGAACAACTCGATCGGCGTCTCGGCATCGGGCCTTCGCGCCCAGTCGCTGCGGATGCGCGTGATCGCGGAAAACCTGGCGAACTCGGACTCCGTGGCGAAGACGCCGGATGCCGATCCCTATCGCCGCCGGGTGGCCACTTTCACTGCCGAAGTCGATCGCGCCAGCGGCGCCACCCAGGTGGCCGTCAAGTCGATCGAAGGCGACAAGAGCCAGTTCGGGCGCGTCTATCAGCCGGGCAGCCCGGCCGCCGACGCGCAAGGCTATGTCAGCCAGCCCAACGTCAATCCGCTGATCGAGGCCGCCGACATGAAGGCGGCGCAGCGATCCTACGAAGCCAATCTCAATGCGATCGAATCCGCGCGCGGCATGACCATGCGCACGATCGACCTGCTCAAGTAAGGAACAGTTCCATGGCAATCGGAGCACTTGACGCCGCGGCCGCCTATGGCCGCGCGATGAAGACGGCTGCACCCTCGACCGGTGGCCTCACCGGTCTTGGCGACATGGCCGGCGGCATGTCCGCGGCGAGCGGCAGCACCGGCGGCAACTTCGCCGGCATGGTCGAATCCATGGTCACCGACGCCTCCACCTCGCTGCGCACCGCCGAGGCGGAAAGCGTCAAGCAGGTGGCGGGCAAGGGCGACCTGATCGACGTGGTGACGGCCATCGGGGCGGCGGAAACCGCGCTCGATACCGTCGTCGCCGTGCGCGACCGCGTGGTGAACGCCTATTCCGAAATCATGCGGATGCAGATCTAGAGCAAGTTCAAGGGAAAGTCGTCCGTCATGACCTCACCCGAAGCCATCGAGATCGCGCGCGCGGCGCTGGTGCTGGTGCTGACCATTGCCGGCCCCATGCTGAGCGCCGCGCTGATCGTCGGCGTCGTCATCGGCCTGCTCCAGGCGCTTACGCAAGTGCAGGAAATGACGCTGACTTTCGTGCCGAAGATCCTGGTGCTGGGGGTGGTGATGCTGCTCTCGCTGCCCATGATCGGGCACGCTCTCGGTGCCTTCATGGACCGCATCGCCGACGCCATAGTCACTGGCTGACGCGATGGGCGGCGCCTCTCTCGATATCGCCTCGCTGGCGGCGCTGCCGATCGACGCGGCGACGTTCCTGATCCTGTTCTGCCGGGTCGGCGCGGTGATCATGCTGTTGCCGGCCTTCTCGGAGGACACGATCCCGCCGCAGATCAGGCTGGTCATGGCGCTGGGCTTCACGCTCGGGCTTTACGGCATGCTTCAGGGACACGTTGCGCCTGCCGTGAAGTCCGAGGCATCGCTACCGCTGCTGGTGATCGGCGAAATGCTGGTGGGTATCGCCATGGGCATGATCGTGAAGATCCTGTTCAGCGCCGCCGCGATCGCCGGTTCCATCGCCAGCCAACAGGTGGGCCTTGCCTCGGCGCTCGTTGCGGACCCGTCGATGGGCGGCCAGGCGCCGCTGCTGTCGCGCCTGTTCGGCATCGCCGCGATCATCGTCTGCATGAGCCTGGGCGTCCATCACTTGTGGATCGCCTCGATCTTCCAGTCCTATTCCGTATTTCCGGTCGGCGGCCTGCCGCCCGCCGCGCAGTTCGCCGACCTCGCGGTGAAGGTCACGGGGCAGGCGATGGCGCTTGGAGTCAGCCTTTCCGCGCCGTTGATCCTCTACGGCGCGTTGTTCAATGTCGGGCTTGGCCTGGCAGCGCGCGTGGCGCCTTCGATCCAGGTGTTCTTCATTACCCAGCCGCTCAACCTGCTGCTTGGCATTTCGGTGCTGGCCATGACGCTCGGCACGATGCTGACCGCATTCGCTACTGCCATGGGCAGCTTCATGCAGAACGGATGGAGTTTCTGACGCCATGGCCGAGAGCGACAAGGACCAGCGGACCCACGAGCCGACCCAGAAGAAGCTGGAGGATGCGCGCAAGCGCGGCGAAGTGGCGATGGCGCCGGAAGTGCGCCACGCCACGATGATGGCCGGCGCGCTGATCGTCACCGGCTGGGTCGGCATCTCCGCAATCCGCCACCTGGGCATGATGATGACGCGCCTCTGGGGCAGCGCCGAGGACTATTCGCTCGATTCCGCCGGCGCGCAGAACCTGATGACCGGCGTGGCGCGCCATTTCATCGTTTCTCTGCTGCCGGTGTTGGGCGTGCTGTTCGCCTGCGCCGTCTCCATCATCTTTCTCCAGGGACGCGTGACGCTGAGCTGGTCGCGGCTGAAGCCGAAATGGTCCAAGCTCAATCCCGCCAGCGGCTTGAAGCGCATCTTCGGGATGCGCGCCCTGGTGGAGTTCGCCAAGACGCTCGCCAAGTTCAGCGCGATCGGCCTGGTGGTGTTCCTGGTGCTGAAGCCGCGCATGACCGGCTTCGATCAGCTTGTGGGCTTCGCGCCGGGCGCGGTGGGCGCGGCGGCGGGACAGATGGCGTTCGAGGCGATCCGCGCGGTGATGCTGCTGGTCCTGGCGCTGGCGCTGTTCGATTTCATCTACCAGCGCCGCGCCTTCATGAAGCGCATGATGATGACGCTTCAGGAAGTGAAGGACGAGCACAAGCAGAGCGACGGCGATCCCAAGATCAAGGCCAAGATCCGCCAGATCCAGATGCAGCGTTCGCGCAAGCGGATGATGGCGGCGGTGCCCGAGGCCAGCGTGATCATCACCAACCCCACGCACTATGCCATCGCGCTCAAGTACGATCACGGCGCCATGGCCGCGCCGGTGGTGGTGGCCAAGGGCGTGGACGCCATCGCCTTGCGCATTCGCGAGATCGCCACCGAATCCAAGGTGCCGATCGTCGAAAGCCCGCCGCTCGCCCGCGCGCTTTACGCCGCGGTCGATATCGACCGGCCGATCCCGATCGAACACTACGCCGCCGTTGCCGAGATCATCGGCTACGTCATGCGGCTTGCCCGGACCGGGCGGAAGTGAGGTGAAAATGCCGCGTCATTCCGCCGTCCGCCTCAGCAACCATCCTATAAGGTCAGTGATGCCAAAGCCTTTGAAATCGAGGATGCACGGATCCCTGCTGGCGCTGGCCGCCGGTGCCGCGCTGCTTGCGCCCGGTGTGGCGCTGGCGGGCCCGCAGCCGCGCATCAAGGACATCGTCGATGTCGAGAACGTGCGGCCGAACCAGTTGGTGGGCTACGGGCTGGTCGTGGGTCTTCAGGGCACCGGCGACCGTATCCGCAACGTGCCGTTCACCGAGGAAACGCTCCAGGCCATGCTCGAACGCATGGGCGTCAACATTCGCGGGACGCAGATGCTGACGCAGAACGTGGCAGCGGTGACAGTGACGGCCACCATGCCGCCCTACGCCCGCGCCGGTTCGACGATCGACGTGCAGGTCTCCGCACTGGGCGATTCCACCAGCCTGCAGGGCGGCATCCTGCTGGTCTCCTCGCTGCGCGCGCTCGATGGCGAGATCTATGCGGTGGCGCAGGGGCCGGTCGCCGTGTCCGGCTTCAAGGCGCAGGGCGCGGCCGCGAAGCTGAGCCGGGGCGTCATGACCACGGCGCGCATCGCCGGCGGCGCCATCGTCGAGCGCGAGGTTCCCTACGACCTGCGCTCGGCCCAGACGCTGAAGCTGGCGCTCAAGAACCCGGACTTCACCACGGCGCGCCAGATCGCCGCAACCATCAACCAGGAGGCCCCCGGCGCCGCGCAAGTGCTCGATCCCGGCACGGTGGAGATCAATCCCGCCGGCGGTTCGGTGATCGACCTCATCACTCGCGTCGAGAACCTGCCGGTGCAGGTGGACCAGGTCGCGCGCATCGTCATCAACGAGGCAGCAGGCACCGTGGTCATGGGTGCGGACGTGCGCGTCAGCCCCGTCGCCATCGCCCAGGGCGGCCTTACGATCAGCGTCACCGAGACGCCGATCGTCTCGCAGCCCGCGCCGTTCTCCAATGGCGAGACCACCGTGGTGCCGCGCACCCGCGTGGAGGCGGACGACGGCAGCGGCGCGCATCTGGCGGTGCTGAACAGCGGCACTTCGCTCCAGACCCTGGTCGCCGGTCTCAACTCGCTCGGCGTCAGCCCGCGCGACCTCATCACCATCCTGCAGGCGCTGCGCACGGCGGGCGCGCTTCAGGCCGAAATAGCGGTACAGTAAAGATGGCAGATCCGGTTCTTCCCTCGCTTCCTTCCCGCCCCGTCGTCCAGGCGCCGGACCGCAGCCCCGCCAAGGTGGCGCGCGATTTCGAAGGCGTCTTTGCCGGGCAGATCACCAAGATCATGCTGGAGACCGTCGAACAGGGCGAAGATTTCAACGGCGGCCACGGCGAGGAGATGTTCCGCGGCGTGCTGGCCGAGCAGATCGGCAACCAGATCGCGAAAGGCAAGGGGCTGGGCATCGCCTCGGCCGTGGAAGCGCAGATCATCCGCCTGCAGGGAGGTAGCGGCCATGCCCGATGAACTGATCGAGATCATGACCTCGCTGTCTATGGTCATGCGCGAGGAGACGGAGCGCCTGGAAGGCCGCGAGCGCGCGCTCGATCTGGCCGAACTGGCGGCCGCCAAGACGCGGCTGGTGGCGTCGCTGGAGGAAGTGCTCGCGCGGCGCAACCGGCTCGATCCGGAATGGACAGATCAGATGGACGACGAGACGCGGGAACGTCTGGCCGAAGCGCTGGGCGAACTGCGCGCCGCTTCGATGGTGAACTCGGCGCTGCTGGAGCGGCAGATCGACCTTTCGATGGAGATGATGGGTGCCATCGCCAATGAAGCCAAGCGGCTCTCGGGCAACCGCACTTACACTTATGGGGCGAAAGGCGACATCGCGCGCCTGGACCTGACGACGCCGATCTCGTTCAACACCGAATATTGATCGCCTGATACCGATTGCGGGGGGCTGCAAGGCGTGAAGGGCTCCCGGCGACACGATCGCCGGGAGCCCTTCATCGTTTCTACAAAGGGTTGCCGCGCGCCAGGAGAACGGCAGTGTCCGCAGCGGAGGCGGGGCGGCCGAACAGGTAGCCTTGCCCGAAAGCGCATCCCAGTTCGTGGAGGCGAAGCGCCTGCTCCGCCGTCTCGATACCTTCGGCGGTAACCGGCATCCCGAGGCTGCGGCCCAGATCGGCGACCACTTTCACCAACTTGCACCCCGCATCGCTGTCGAGCGACTGGACCAGGGTGCGGTCGATCTTGATCATGTCCAGCGGCAGCGCGCAGATTCGAGCGAGGCTGGCGTAGCCGGCGCCGAAATCGTCCAGAGCCACGCCGATGCCCGCTTCCCGCAGCGCCGCCAAGGTGGCCTGCGCCGCCTCGACGTCCTCCACCGAAGCGTTCTCGGTGATTTCCACGGTGATCCGGCTGGGCCTAATGCCGCTGGCAAAGACGATGCGCAGCAATCGCGTGGCGATGCCGGGATCGCAGACCTGCCGCGGGGCCAGATTGAGCGAGAGGCCGATGCCCTCGTCCCAGCCGCAGGCGTCGCGGCAGGCTTGGCGAAACATCGTATAGAGCAGTTCGTCGTCAAGGCCGACGTCCTCTGCCAGCGGCAGGAAGCAGTCCGGGCCGAGCAGGCCTTGGCGGGCGTGATCCCAGCGCGCAAGCGCCTCGAAGCGCACGATCTCGCGGGAGGGAAGGGCAACGATGGGCTGGTAATGCGGCACGAGTTCACCGCGCTGCAAGCCGCCGCGCAGATCTTCTTCCAGCGCCGCGCGGTCTACGAGGTGGGCCAGCATTTCCGGGACGAAGCTTCGCGCGCAATCTCCGCCGGCCTCCTTGGCTTGGGAGAGGGCGATCGAGGCGCCGCGCAGCAGTTCCGCGCCGGGATCCTCGCCAAGGAGATCGGTCGCGATGCCGATCGAGGCTGTTGGGTGGACGATATGACGGCCACGGCTGACAGGCTCCGCGATGGCCTTGAGCAATTGGCCGGCGATCTGCTCGGCGGCAGCTTGAGCCGCCCGGTCAGGCAGTAGGAGCGCGAACTCGTCCGCCCCCAGGTGGATCACCTGCGACGCGGGCAGAAAGCGGGAGCAGCGTTCGTGCACGACGTGGATGAGGATGTCGCCGGCCAGATGGCCGCAGAGATCGTTGACCAGCTTGAAGCGATCGAGATTCACCAGGAGCATCGAAATCGGTCCGGTGTGCAGCGAAGAGGCGTGATTGCCGTCAGCCGGCCCGGCGCGAAGGTCTTGCAGGGCCTGCTCGATCAGGCGCAACGGAGCTACCCGCAGGGGGGCGACAGGCCGTGCCGATGAGCGGGCCGTGGATCGCGGCGGGGGCCGCTCTCCATTCGGCTTGAACGGTCTGGGTGTGCGCATCGTGCTTTCCGGACGTCTGACACCCCATTATATCGCACCGGCGGGGACTGCGGTCCGGGCGACATGTCAATTGCTGTCATCTATTCGAAGACGCCTATTCGAAAACAGCTGCCAGTACAGTGGCCAGGTCGGCCGGATCGCGTTCGTCGATCGCCACTTCCAGATCCGGATTCTCGCTATAGCCGAGCATGCGGCCATGGCGATCCAGAGTTACCGAGAGCACGCGCAGGCCCTGTCCTTCGGTGACGACGGCGAGGCCACCGGCAGAGGGGAACCGATCGGGATCGACGATGAGGATCGATCGCCCCGGCAGCCCGGCGCCCAGTGTGGGACGGCCAAGCCGCAGGCCATAGGCGCGCGGTCCGGCATTGCGCGGGGCTTCTACCTGGTCTTCGGTCGGAGTGCGCGCGATCAGGCCTTCCGGAAGGGGACTGCCATAGACCGGCAGCAGGCGCTGAGCGGCTTCGGGGGGCGCGGCTTCGACGGGCGCGCTCTCCGGGGCAGGCTTGGCTTCCGGCGCTGCCGTTTTCAGCCTTGCAGTGCCCCGATCGAAGAGCGGATGCGGCATGCCCTTACCGGCGGGCGGGGCAACGGCGTCCTGCCCCTGGCGAAGCTCTTCGCGAAGAGCGGCGATGCGGGCGCGGGACTTGGCGATGCGAAGCTCGGGATTTGCCACCAGCGGCAGCGCTGCGTCGAGATCCCCGCGCTGGTGCGCTTCCTGCACGATCGCGGTCAGATCGGCGTCGCTGGAAGCGGCGAAAAGACGGCGCAGCGATCCACGAACGTCATCGTTCCAGCGGTCGTAAGGCTTTAGGGCGTTTTCGATCCTGGAGAGGATGACCGGGGCAATCCCATATTCCTGTTCCAGCGCAGCGATCGTCAGTGCGTCATCCGACCCGCGCCGGTTGCGCAACGCGGCGGCCAGCAGGACCGCGAAACGTTCCGCTTCGGGATCGGTGCGATCGTTGCCGTGGAGCGGATCGGCCCAGGCAGCGATGTCGAACTCCGGATCGTCGATGTCGATCAGCAGTTCTTCGGGGTCGATGCCCAGCGCGGTGGCAATGTCCCGCAGTTCTGCCGCACGGGAGAATATTTCGCCCCGCTCGATCTTCGAAAGGCGAATATAAGTGATCGTCGGAAGCTTATCCGACAACTCCAGCAGTGATCCAATATTCAACTGCTTGCGAAATTTCCGGATGCGGTTCGGAAAGACGAGCGTGCGATAAGCATCGATCTCGATAGCGGTCGGCGCCGTGGCAAGCGCCTTCCCAGTCCGCTTATGCGATCCAAGCGGTTTTTGGGTCATTGAAGCTCTTAATTTAGCTGTGGATGTGGATTTTGTTCCATGGAACGGACGGTTGGTCAATAATCCATTATGTATATCGTACCAAAGTGGGTCGGATCGTGGAGGGCGGCAATAACTTCCACTAGTATCCTTCCTATTTTGCACCATAACGGGTACTCTTGTCGTGTTTCCGGGAAATTTCAGCTTCATTGCAGGAAAAAATTTCCTCCTGCTTTGGAATACCCAGGCGAGTAACGACCTGCCTGTGATATCCAATTTAAGAAGCTGAAACTTAAGTAGGTTGTAGCCAGAACGTTCTCGACGTTATCTGGTTCCTCCTATCAGAATCCCCTTCCTCATTTTTAGGATTAGCGCCTGGCAACTTGAAGTCAGGCTGAACGCAGCGGCGTTGTCGAGGCGTGACGGCTATCGGTATCGGCTGGGCGTTGCGCTAATCCTAAAGAGGTAGAGCGGCGCCCGGCACGCGGACGGTATCCGCAAAAACAAAAGGGGGCCGCGCCCGCGAAGGACGGCGGCCCCCTGAAACACTTGCGAGGTCTACCTGCGAAACCTGCCGGCGCGCGGCAGGCTCCGACCGTCAGGGTCAGCCGCGCCCCAGCGCCGCCTTCATCAGGCCGATCTGCTTGCGATAGAGATTGGTCATGGCCGCGAAATCGGCCTGCACCTGGCCGAGGTTGAGAAGTTGATCTTCAAGAGTGACGTTGTTGCCGTCAGGTTTCGTTTCCGTGGTGTCGCCGTCCAGCACGATGTGGCTGCCCGCCTGAGGCGGCTTCGCGCCCAGAGCGGTCATGCCGCCGGACAGTTCCACGCGAGGGCGGGAAACGCGGGGCGCGCCGTTCGCCTGGCCATATTGCGAAACGAGCGAGGAGAAGTCCGGCGCCTCCATGGTGCGGGCCTTGAACCCCGGCGTCTCGTTGTTGGCGATGTTCTCGGCGATCACCCGCTGGTGGCCGGCCATGAACTTCATGGCCTGGCCCATGCCGTCGAAAATAGGAGGAAGAGATGACATGAAAGATTACCTCAGGAACCGGAAAGGCGCGACAGCGCGGCCTGGTAGTTGGCGAGTTGCTTCTGCTGGTAGGCCGAGCCGGCACCGGTGGCGAGCGTGCCGTCCACCTGCGCGGCCTTGCCGGAATCCCAGTAGAGCGAGCGATAGGCGGACTGGGTCATGGAAAGCGCGGCCGTGACCTTGGTAACCGCCGCGGCAGCGGTCTTGGCGTCGGTCAGGCTCAGCGAAAGCGAGAGATTGAGGCTGTAGACGCCGCCCGGCGTCACTTTCGGCGCATCCTTCACCGGCGTCTTGGACGCGACCAGCCGGACCGGATCGATGCCCAGCTTGGACAAGGCGTCCTTGCCGTCCGCCCCGGCGCCCAGCTCGATCTTGAAGCCGGACTTGACCTGGATGCGCAGCGTGGTTTCGCCGTCCACCTTGGGCGTGGTGATCGTCGCTTTGGTACCGGTGATCCGCGAAATCTTGTGCGACAGCGTGGCCATCGTCTCTTCCGCATCGATCGTGATCGTGCGCACGGCCCCGGCATCGACGCGGATGGTGAACTGGTCTCCGGCGCGCAGGCTGGTCTGCGACGTCAGGGTGGTCGATTCCTGCTGGTTGATCGTGCCCCGGCTGAGGCCCAGCGCGCCGAGCACGGTGGAACCGCCCGTGGCGACGGAGATCTTCACGGGCTCGGCTTTCCCGCTGGGCAGTCCCCATTGGGAAATCTTCTCGATTGCGCCACTGGCGGAATCGATGCGCGCGACGAAGCCGTCCACGGTGCCCGACCTGGTCCCGTCAAGCGCTCCGGCGGTACGGCCGCCTACGTAGAGCGTACCGTTGACATAGGCCACGCTGTCGGCCTGATCGGTCTCTGACGTGCCGATGTAGGTGGTGGAGGCCGTCGTCAGGCCCGCGTCGATCCGGGTGACGAAGGCATCCTGCCCGCCGCTCATGCCATTGACCTGGCTGCCGCTGGCGGGAGAGCTGGTCGAGCCGACCACCGCGATTTCGCCGCTGTCGGAAACCGCGATGGCGCGGGCGGTGACGTTGCCCAGCGAGATAGAGCCGAGGTCGGTACTCAATGAGGAGGCGTCGAGCCGGCGGACGGTGGCCACGCCTTTCTCGTTGGTCAGCGCCAGGAGATTGCCGGAGCCGTCTATCGCCAGCGACGAGATCGAATCCGAGCCGCCGCTGTCGATGATGCGACGTTCCTGCAGCTTGCCGGTGGCGTCCAGCCGGGCGACGAAAGCGTCGCCGCCGCCCGTGGACGCCCTGCCGGCAACGTAGATGCTGCCATCGTCGCCAACGGTCACGGCACTGGCGGTTTCGTTGCCGACCTGGCGGATCACGGTGCTGGACAATTCGCTGCCGGCCGCGCTGAAGCGGGCCACGAGCATGTCGGTCTGGCTGTCGTCGCTGTTGCTGAAGGCGCCGCTCACGGTGCCGGCGACGACGATATCCCCATTGGCGCCGATGGTGACGGCCGCGCCTTCGGCAGTACCGGCCGCGCCGAGGCTGCGCTGCCATACGACTTTGCCTTCGCTGTCGACCTTGGTGAGGAACAGGTCGTTGGCGCCGTCCGAGAGGTTGGAGCCGAGATCGCCCGCCGTCGTCCCGACGACGTAGCTGAACCCTTCGGCGTCGGTCACCACGGCGCGGGCCTCGGTGGCGGCGGCGACGGTGTAGTCCGGCTCGGTGGTATCGGTGGAGCTGGTTGTCGTGGTCTTGGTGGAAGCGGCCCGCGCGGCGGCGACGGCTTTCGCGGTTGCCGTCGCGGCGGTGTCCACGGCGTTGATCTTGTTGAGGCGCTGCCAGGAGAGTGAGCCCTCAAGATCCTCCACCCGATAGATGCGGGCTGCGGTGGGCGCGGAACTCGCCGTCTCGCCGCTGGCGATGATCAGCGCGTCCTCGGCGCCGACCTGGTCAATGGCGACCTTTTCGATGCCGCTGGGATTGAAGACCAGGCCCCATTTGCCGTCGTTCTTCTCGACGGTGAAGGAGGATTTCCACTTGCTGACCGGGTTGCCGTCCGCATCGACGACGGGATTGCCGCTGGTGTCCGTCGATTGCGTCGCACCGATGGCCGCGTTGATGGCGGCGGCGACCGAATCCAGCGTCGGCGGCTGCGTCGTCTGCGACAGGTCCACCTGCACCGTCTCGGACGTCGTGCCGCGCGTGAGCTTGATTTGCAGCACTTCGTTGCCGGTCATTCCGGCAATGGCCGCGTCACGGGTCTTGGAAACGCCTTCGCCGGCAATCTTGGTGGTGATCCCGGCAGGCTTCGTGCCGACCGTGGTCGCGACGCTGGAAGGCGTCCCGAAATTCATGCTGAGCAGGTCGGTCGCGGCCGATCCCAGATAGGACTGGAGATCAGCCAGGCCTTTCGCGAAGGCCTTTTGCAGCGATGCGCGTTCCGAAGAGGAGGTGGTGGCCTTGGCCGCGCTCTCCGCGAGGATGCGCAGGCTGTCCAGCGCCTTGTAGGTGGTGAAGGCGGTCTGCACGTCGGGCAGATCCTCAAGGTTGCTGTCCTTGGTCGTGTCCACGATCGACAGCATCTTCTTGATGGCCTGGATCTGGCTGCTCACCGGTCGGGTGTCCGCATCTTCCTGCCAGGGCGGTGTGGTTTCCGGGACGGCGAGGGTGAAAGCCTTCTTCGCCTTCATCACGGCTGCACTGTCCAGAGTCGCCAGCGAGGTCGAAAGCGCGGAATAGGCGCTGGTGCCGCCCAGAACAGACAGGCCGATCAACCCATTGTTTAAATTTATCGCCAATTCTGTCTCCATCGGGTGGCGGCACGCGCCTTCCTCCTATAAATAGAGGGAACAGCGCCCAGACCGTGCGGGATCGAGCAATTTTTCGGGGGTATCGAAGTGACGATGATGGCCGCGGTGGTTGAGCCGCCGGAACTCAAGAAATACTCGGGAATGCAGCGCGCTGCGGCGTTGATGCTGGCGCTTGGCCGTGACCATGGCGGTCCGATCTGGGAGCAGCTCAACACCGACGAGATCAAGGAGCTGTCCTCCACGATCGCGCAGCTCGGCCGGGTGCCCTCGGTCGTGGTCGAGCATCTGCTGGTGCAGTTCTCCGGCGAAGTATCGAGCATGGCGTCGCTGCATGGCTCCTACGAAACCACCGAAAGGCTGCTGGAAGGCATCCTGTCGGCGGATCGCGTCAAGGAGATCATGGAGGACATTCGCGGTCCTTCCGGTCGCACGATGTGGGACAAGCTGTCCAACGTCAGCGAGGCTGTGCTCGCCGGTTACCTCAAGAACGAATATCCGCAGACGGTTGCGGTGATCCTGCACAAGCTGCGGCCGGATCATGCCGCGCGCGTGCTGTCGGAACTGCCGCGCGAGTTCGCCACCGATGTGGTCATGCGCATGCTGCGGATGGATACGGTGCAGAAGGACGTGATCGTCCAGGTCGAGCAGACGCTCAAGAGCGAGTTCATGACCAACCTGTCGCGTGCCCAGCGCCGCGATCCGCACGAGACCATGGCCGAACTGTTCAACGCGCTCGATCGTTCGACCGAGGAAGCCATGCTCGGCGCACTCGACGAAAAGGCGCCGGAATCGGCCGAACGCATTCGTGCGCTCATGTTCACTTTCGAGGATCTGGGCAACCTGCTGCCGGGCGCGATCCAGACGATCGTGCGCAACTGCAACAAGCGCGAACTGGCACTGGCACTCAAGGGCTCGCCGGAAGAGATGAAGAAGATGTTCTTCAACGCCATGACCGAGCGCGCCGCCAAGCTGATGCGCGACGACATGGCCGCCATGGGACCGGTCCGCGCGCGCGAATGCGAGGAAGCGCAGACCGCACTGGTGCGTCTGGCCAAGTCGCTTGGAGATCGCGGCGAGATCATGCTGGTCGATCCCAAGAGCGACGATGCGATGATCTATTGATCGGTGCGATGGCCCGCTTAAACTTCCGCGCGTGCAGGCCAAGTGGCTGGGCAGGCGGGAAAGATTCCGGTATCCGGTGCGCTCGCGGCTATTGTCGCGAGCTTGCCATTTGGGGAAGCCAATGGCGTATCGGCTGAACGATTCAGAACTGTTTCACACGTTGCGGTGCAATGTCCGCGACGAACGGCCGGAAGGTCGTGCGAATTCCGAGGGTGCGGCGATGATGGAGGATCCCATGACCATTCAGCCATTCGGTTTCGACAGGATATTTCGATTCCCTAACAGTGAGCAGCCGGCCGTCGACGAGCGGCGGCACGACGAGTTGCGTGAACATGTCGAGGAACTCCAGGCCCGGATCGAGCGCCTGCATGAGGATCACGTCGCCGAGCTTGCACGGGCTCGCGTCGATGGCTTCGAGGCAGGGCTGGAGCAGGCGCGGGGCGAGCGGGCGGAAGCCATGCTCGCTGCCACGGACGCGCTTCATGCCTCGATCGACGATGTCGAGCGCCGCTTCGATGCGGTGATGGACCAGGTCATCGCGGAAGCCGGGGCGATCGCGCTCCAGGCCGCCGAACTGCTGGCCGGACATGCCATTACCGCACAGCCGGCGCGCGCCATCGATGAGGCGCTGACCCGTGCGCTCGATCAGGTCGCGCGCGATACCGCCCTGTCGATCCGCGCCAATCCCGCCATGCGCGAGGATATCGAGCGTCTGGTGGAGGATCGCCGCGCGCGCGAGCGCCGCTCGATGTCCATCGTGGTGGTCGACGACGAGACGCTGCCCCTCGGCGATGCCCATATCGGCTGGGCGGAAGGCGGTCTCAACGTGGACGCCGCGTCGCGTCGCGCCGCCGTCATGGCCGAACTCGCCGGTGTTCTGGGAACCGCAGCCGGCCGGGAAGACGCCGCGTAAACTTTTCCTGTTCCCGGCAAGAGTTGCCTAGCTTCTTATCCTATAATGTCAGGGGCGACACCAGGGGGTGACGCCGCTGACACAAGAGGCGACTTTTGAACCCGTTGCGGAACTTTATCGAGCAGATCGGCCCCCGCCGGGCCCTGCTGATGGGCGGCGTGGCCCTGGCCCTGCTGGTCGGCCTCGGATGGATGGCCTTCCGCACCCCTGCGGCCGAGATGGGCTATCTCTATACCGATCTCGACCCATCGGCGGCGCAATCTATCACCGAGAAGCTGAAGGGGCAGAACGTCCCCTTCCAGATCTCCGCCGACGGCACCGCGGTGATGGCGCCGGTCGACAAGCTGGCGCAGCTGCGGATGTCGATGGCCTCCGAGCAACTGGGCGGCAAGATCGGCTATGAAGTGCTCGACGCTGAAGAGCCTTTCGGCATATCCTCCTCGCGCGCCAAGCTGAACGAGACCCGCGCCATCGAAGGCGAACTGGTCCGCTCGATCGAGAGCCTCGAAAAAGTCAGCAAGGCCCGTGTCCACGTGGTCATGCCCGAGCGTGCGATGTTCGAGACCGAACCGCGCAAGGCCAGTGCCTCGGTGACGGTGAAGACCAACGGTCGCCTTTCCGGCGAGCAGATCCAGGCGATCCGCTACCTCGTTGCTTCCGCCGTTCCCGATCTCAATCCCGAGGCCGTCTCGATCGTCGACCAGACCGGCGCGCTGCTGGCGCGGGCGGGCGAGGGCGGCGATGCCGGGGCAGGCAATCTCGAAGACCGCCAGACTGCCGTGGAAGCGCGCCTGCGCAGCGAAATCGAGGGCATGATCGAGCCGATCGTCGGCCAGGGCAAAGTCCGCGCCGAAGTGGCCGCCGTGCTGGAACGCGATCAGGTGCGTGAGGAATCGGAAGTCTTCGATCCCGACACCCAGGTCATCGCGCATCAAACGACGGTCGAATCCAGCAACCAGAGCGATGAGAACTCCGCCGGTGCCGACGGCGTGACGGTCGGCGCGCAGCTGCCGGACAACCAGGGTAACGTGAACGGCAGCGGCGGCGATGCTCGTCGCTCGGCCCAGAACGAGACATCGGAAGACGTCACCTACCAGAACAGCCGCACCCAGAAGGTTGCCGTCCGCACGCCGGGCCAGGTAAAGCGCCTGACGGTGGCGGTCATGGTGGACGGCGGGCCGCAGGGCCTGCCCGCGCCGCAAGTCCAGCGCCTCCAGCGCCTGGTCGAGAACGCGGTGGGCTTCGATGCCGAACGCGGCGACAGCGTGGTGGTCGAGAACATGGCCTTCAACGCGCCGACCGACCTCGACGGCGCGGACGGCGGGTTGCCCTTCGGCCTGACCTGGGAGCGCATCTTCGACGTTCTCAAGGTGCTGATCGTGGGCGGCGTGATCCTCTTCGCCATCAAGATGCTCAAGCCCAAGCTGGCCCCGCCGCCACTGGTCGAGGGCGTGGTGGAGCAGCGCCTGACTGCGGACGACGCCGAACTCATGGCGCTCAACGAGCGTGCCGCCGAGGGCGACGAGGACGCCATGCGCCAGCTTGAGGAAAAGCGCGCGGCCGAGGGCGAGATGCTCGATCAGGAAATCGCGCTGGCGCAAGTGGACGGGCGCATCAAGCTCTCGGCGCTGCGCCGCATCGGTGACGCCATCTCGGCCAGTCCCGCAGAATCCGCATCCGTAATCCGTCAATGGATGAACAGCTGAAAGGTATGACCATGAGCGACGAGCTCGAGCCGCGCCAACTGGCGCCTGCTCACCTGTCCGACGAAATTCCCGCAGACGGCAACTTCGAGGAGCAGGCGATCCCGCCGCGCCCCACCACGCCGCCCACCCCGGACGATCTCCAGGCCGTGTTCGACGTGCCGGTGAAGGTCCAGGCCGTGCTGGGCCGGTCGCGGATGGATATCGGCGATCTGCTGCGCCTCAAGCCCGGCATGGTGGTCGAACTCGACCGCCGCGTGGGCGAGCCGGTGGACATCTTCGTCAACAATCGCCTGATCGCGCGCGGCGAAGTGGTGCTGATCGACAGCACGCTGGGCATCACGCTCACCGAAATCGTCCGGCAGGAGGCATGATGCCTCCATCCGAACACGATCCCACGCGGCTCATGCTGGTCGGCGATCTCGGAAACGCGATGGGCCTTGCGGTGGAGATGGTGCGCGGCTCGCCCGCCAGCATCGCCGTGGGCACTGCCAACTCCACCGTGTTCGAGGACTGGCACCGCGCGCGCGCCGATCTCGTGGTCGTAGATATCGCCGTGAACCTGGAGGACGTCCTCGCCCGCCTGCGCGGCGAGCGGGCCGACGATATGGTTTCGGTGGGTCCGTCAGTGGGCATGGCCGTTTCCGAACTCGTCGGTCAGAACATTGCCGACGTCGAGCGCGAACTGATCCTCAAGACTCTCGAACATTGCCGGGGCAACCGCACCAATGCGGCCTCGATGCTGGGCATCTCGGTCCGGACCATGCGCAACAAGCTGCGCACGTTCCTGTCCGACGGCGTTCCGGTGCCTCCCGGCCTGATCCGACACCACTGACCCATAGGCATCCGGTGACCCGATGAACGCAATCGTTTCTGCAAGGCTGGACCAGTTCCTGACGCGCCTCGGCCCCAGCCGCGATCTCGCGCTGGCGCTGGGCGTCAGTGCGATCATCGGCATGCTGATCCTGCCGATGCCGGGCTGGATGCTCGACATGGGCCTGGCCCTGTCGATCACCGCATCGGTGCTGATCCTGATGACGGCGCTGTTCATCGAGAAGCCGCTGCAACTGTCCAGCTTCCCGACGATCCTGCTGATCGTGACGATGCTGCGTCTCGGCCTCAACCTTGCCTCGACGCGCCTGATCCTGGGCCACGGGCATGAGGGGCACCATGCGGCCGGCGGGGTGATCGCGGCCTTCGGCGAGTTCCTGATGGGCGGCGAGACCGTCATCGGCCTCACCATCTTCGCGATCCTGATCGTCATCAACTTCGTGGTCATCACCAAGGGCGCGGGCCGCATCGCCGAAGTGGCGGCGCGCTTCAGCCTCGATGCCATGCCCGGCAAGCAGATGGCGATCGATGCCGATCTCAATGCCGGCACGATCACCGAGACGCAGGCGCGCGAGCGCCGCGCCGAGATCGAGGCGGAGAGCGGCTTCTACGGTGCCATGGACGGTGCCTCGAAGTTCGTGAAGGGCGATGCCGTTGCCGGCCTGCTGATCACGGCGATCAACATCGTGGTCGGACTGATCATCGGCGTCGCCATCCACGGCGTGCCGTTCGGGGAGGCCTTCACCACCTACACCATCCTCACCGTGGGCGACGGCCTGGTCAGCCAGATCCCGGCGCTGATCGTCTCCACGGCGGCCGGTCTGCTCGTCTCCAAGGGCGGCGTCGTCGGCAAGACCGGCGCGGCGCTGGGCGACCAGCTGGGTCGCTATCCCAAGGCGTTCGGTATCGTCGCGGTGCTGATGGGCGTGCTCGCGCTGATGCCGGGCCTGCCGTTCATACCCTTCGCGGCGATGGCCGGGATGTGCGGATGGATGGCGTGGTCGATGTCGCGCAAGGCGCAGGCCACTGCCGCGCAGGAGCGCATGCAGGAGGCGATGGCGCAGCAACAGCAGATGGAGGCGCAGGCCGAGGAGCCGATCTCGCGCACATTGGCGATCGACGCGCTGCGTATCGAACTGGGCTATGGCCTGCTGCCGCTGATCAACGATTCCCAGGCCGAGCCGCGCCTGGACGACCAGGTCCGCGCATTGCGCCGCCAGATGGCGATCGACTACGGCTTCGTGCTGCCTTCCGTCCGCATCCTGGACAACATGGCGCTGCTGCCCAATGAATATATCGTCTTCGTCAAGGAAACCGAGATCGCGCGCGGAGAGCTGCGCATCGGCAAGCTGCTGGTGATCAATGCCGCCGGGCAGGACATCGGCATTCGCGGCGAACCCACCAAGGAGCCGGTGTTCCAGCTTCCCGCGCTGTGGATCGACCGCGACATGCGCCAGGAAGCGGGCTTCCGGGGCCTGACCGTCGTCGATTGCGGCACTGTCGTCACCACCCACCTGACCGAGATCGTCAAGGACAACATCGCCGACCTGCTATCCTATGGCGAGACGCAGAAGCTGCTGAACGAAGTCCATAAGGAAACCGAGAAGCTGATCGCGGACCTCATTCCGGCCAAGATCTCCATCTCCGGCGTGCAGCGCGTGCTCCAGAACCTGCTGGCAGAAAGCGTGTCGATCCGTGACATCCCGACGATCCTCGAAGGCATTGCGGAAGCGACGGCGATGACCGGCAACCTTACGCAAGTGACCGAGCATGTCCGCGCCCGGCTCGCCCGCCAGATTTCGGCGCAGCAGACCTTCGACGGCACGATCCCCATCGTCACGCTGGGCGGCGAATGGGACGAAGCCTTCGGAGAGGCGATCGTCGGGCAGGGCGACGATCGCCACCTGGCCATGGCGCCCTCGCAGCTCCAGGCCTTCATCGGATCGGTTCGCGATACTTACGACCGGCTGGCCGGGCAGGGCGAGATTCCCTGCCTGCTGACGAGCCCACCGCTGCGCCCCTTCGTGCGCTCGATCATCGAGCGCGTGCGCCCGGCCACGGTGGTGCTGTCGCAAAACGAGATCCATCCGCGCGCCCGCCTGCGCAGCCTGGGAAATGTCGGCTGATTATGGCCGCAAATGCCCGGATCGCCGACCGGCTGGGTCGCAATCCTTCTATGATGACATGATGGCCGCTGTTCGTCGGCCGGGAGACGTCTTGCAATGCCGGTTTCGGTGAATTCCCTGTTTCCGATGGCCGCTGCTGCTGTCGGCCCCACGTCGGCGGCCGACAGCCTGGCCGGTGCCCTGAAAGGCGTGAACGCGGCTGCGGGATCGTTCCAGTCGCTGCTCGGCGCGGCCCGGCTGGCGCCGACGAAGACCGCCGTCCCGGCAGGCTCGACGGCCCCGGAGCAGGCGGCAGCTTCCGATCCGGCCGTCATGCCGGCAACCGCCGCCGACACCCTGACGGGCGAGATGGCCCCACTGCCGCAGGTCGCGGCGGAGCCCGCGCTGCCAGAGACCCCTGCTGCCGATGCAAAGCCGGTGGGCAAGGACCAATCTGCTGCCCCGAGTGAGAACGCGGGCAGCTCCGACAAGGCGCCGGTTGCCGAGCATATCAAGCCCCAGGTCGCCGCAAGGCAACCGCTCCTGTCGGAACTCGTCAAACAGGCCGCCTCGCCTGAAAGCGCCGATGCCGGGGGAGAAACCCAGGCCATCGCCGTGGATGAGGCTTCGGACGATGCCGATGCTCCCGCCGCCAAACACGGTGAGGCGGATGCTGCGGATATCGTTCCGGTCCTTCAGGTGCAGGTGCCGCAAACCGCACAGACAGCGCCCGCCGCTTCGTTGCAACCGCAACTCGCGGTCGGTCAGCAGGCCGTGAACGTCGCTGACGATGGTGTTGCTGGCGATGCCGCCAAGGACAAGAGCGAGGGCGCCGGCAAGGTTTCGGCCAAATCCGCGAAGGCCGGTACCGCGGCAATCGCCTTCGAAAAGGCCGTACCGGAGGCGTCGGCCCCGCGCAGCCAGGGGACGATAGCCACCGCTGCCGGTGCGGCCGAAGCTGCACCGGATCAGGCCCCTTCTTCGACCGACACCAGCCTGTCCACGCCCCTGTTCACCCAGACGCTGACAGGCACGGCCAGCCGTCCGGCCGCGCTGCCTTACGCACCGGCGCCGCAGACCGCTGCGCAGAGCGCCACGGTTTCCGTGCAGCAGGGACAGTTCGGCAACGACATCGGCGTCGAGATCGCCCGCGCCCTCGACAAGGGCAGCGACGATCTGCTTATCCGCCTCGACCCGCGTCACATGGGCAGGATCGACGTGCGGCTTTCCTTCGATCACGACGGCGTCCTGCGTGCGATCGTCTCGGCCGACAGCGCGTCCTCGCTGGATATGCTGCGCCGGGAAAGCACGGATCTGGGCCGCGCCCTGGCCGATGCCGGGGTCCGTTCCGACGGCCAGTCCCTGCGCTTCGACAGCCGGTCAGGCGGGCAGGGCGGCGGGCGCTGGCAGGGCGACCAGCAAGGCCAGCACCAGGCCGGACACCAGTCCCAGGGCGGCGGCCTTTCAGACGGCTTCGGCGGGAGCGACGACCCGATCTATCGGCCCCTGCGCAGCAGCGGCCATGTCGATCTCATGGCATAAGGCAGTAGCACAATGACAACCGTTTCAGGCACTTCGTCCACGGCGACGACCGACAAGACCGCGGCATCCACTTCGGGCCTGCTGGCCGACTACAACCTGTTCCTCAAGCTGCTGACGACGCAGATGACGCATCAGGATCCGCTCGATCCCATGGACACTTCCGAATATACCCAGCAGCTCGTGCAGTATTCGCAGGTAGAACAGTCGATCCAGCAGACCGGCAAGCTGGGCGACATCCTGGGCCAGCTGGCATCGCAGCAGATGTCGGCCGCTTCGAACTATATCGGCCGCGAGGCGCGCTTCGACTCGCCGGTGGCAGGCCTGGGCGATGCTCCGGCCCAGTGGACCTACTACGTCGACGGAACGCCGTCCGCGCTCACGGCCACGATCAAGGATTCCGCCGGCAAGGTGGTGAACACCGTCAAGCTCGATCCGGCCAGCCAGGGCACCTACAAGTGGGACGGCACCAAGGCGGACGGCACGAAGGCGGAAAACGGCGCCTATACGCTTTCGGTAGAGGCCACCAATACCGCCGGCGACAAGCTGGACACCACGATCAATTCGGTCGCGGTCGTCAGCGACGTGGTGACCGACGGGACCAACATCATGCTCGGCGTGAACGGCATCCGCATGTCGGCCTCCGGCCTTGTCGCCATCGCTGCGGCCGGCACCAATACCGACGATTGAGGTCCACGTTCTTCCCGGCCGGGTGATCACATCGGGCCGGGATGAACGGCCTGCTTGCGATCCGGATAAAGTTCGCCCCTGAACCGCCATCGCGGTTCAGGGGCGAACTTCGTTCAGGAAAGGCCCACCGTGCTGCGACAGTCGTTGCTGCCGGTCATGGTCACCAGGCCCGGGCTTTCCGAGGCCTGAAGGGCCACGTCCAGGCGCGTGCAGCCGGGTATCCGATCCGGCAAGGCCAGGATCATCAGGCAGTCCGCGATCGACGGATCGTCGATGGGACCGATCAATTCGTCCACGTCTTCATAGGACATGTCCGAATGGCTCATGCAGCGAAGCGCGGCGGCCTGCCAAAGCTGGGCCGTGGAATCGACCCTTACCTTCAGCGAAAACCAGAATTCTTCGTGCGAAACGACATTGGGACCGGCTTCGCCGGCGCAATTGAAAGGTAAATTTTCTATCATCGCACTCTCAATAGTACATCGAACCGAATATACAGTCCGTGCCCCCGGACCTGAGAGGTAATTACGCAACCCCTGCAAAAGCAATGGCTGGCCGAGTCAGCAGGACCAACTAAGGGATTTCCCTTATTCCATCGGAAACATAGTAAATCTTCTCTTACCGCCGCCCCTAGGGAGGACTGGGAAGGAAATAGGCGTCAAGTGCGACGTTGAAATTACAAGATAATCGAATTGCCTCAACCCTGCTGGAAAGCCGGTTGCGCCCGGCTGCTAACGCTCGCCCAGGGATGAACTCTTGGTAAGGGGAGCCCGAAACCGCCTCGGTCAGGAAGGCCGGGCCCTCAGCGTGCGATCGGAGTTGGAGCCGGCGGAGCGGGGCGCGGCGGTGCGGCCATCCGGCGAGCGCTGACGATCTTCACCATCGGATCCAGCATCTGGCCCTTCATCACGCCGTCGCCCTTGGTGGGGGAACGTGGCTCGTCCCAGATCTTGCGCACCACGTCCATCCCGGAGACGACATGGCCGAAAGCGGCAAAGCCTGCCTTGAGGTCCGGGTTGTCGGAATCGGGCTTGGCATCCAGCGAGGGGATGTCGCCCAGCATGATGGTGAAGTCGGCCGTGGCGCTACCCGGTGCGAAGCGTGCCATCGAGATCGTTCCGGCCTTGTGGCTGATGCCGGTCGCGCTGGTTGGCTCATGGGCTACCGGCGGCAGGACGTTCACGCCCTGGAGACCGCCCTGGAGCAGCCCGTTCGGTTGATCGCCCCAATCAAGGTGCATCGCGCGGTAGAAGTTCGCGCCGTCGAAGCGCTTGCCGTCCACGTACTTGAGGAAGTTGGCGACCGTCAGCGGAGCGTGGGTCTTGTCGAGATCCAGCACGATGACGCCCGCGCTGGTGGTCAGCGCCACATAGACGTGCTCGACCGGAGACGTCGCCACGGCCGGAGCGGGCGAGGCGGGTGCCGGAGGAGCCGTTGCCGAAGAAGCAGGCGGGCTGTCTTGGGCCAATGCCGGGACAGCTGCCGAAAAAGCAAGAACAAGTGGCGCGGCCAGGAGCCGGATTGCCGGAACCTTGCGCCGCGCCTTGTTCATGGGATCAGCGAACCCGCGGGCCGCCGAACGGCAGCGGCGGAGGAGGACGGCGGGCGCCGCGCGGCAGCTGGGCCTGATAGGCCCGGCCGCAATGCTCGACGCAATAAGGGAACCCGGGGTTCACCTTGTCTCCGCAGAAGTGGAAGTCGGGTTCGCCGGGATGGCCCATCGGCCAGCGGCAGACGCGATCGTTCAGATCGAGCAGGCTGGTCTTGTCGGCGATCTCTGCGCTCGGCTTGGCCGGAACCAGGCGGCGCGGCGGCGCGGGCGGGATCGGCTGCTGCTGATCGCCGGGGCCCTGGCGCAGGAAGCCGCCGGGGCCGACCGAAACCACGCGCGGACCACGGGGCGTGACAGGCGGCGCGGCATCGTCGGCCGCGACAGCCGGAGCGGCAGGCTCGGGCGCGCGCGGTGCAGGCGCGGCGGCGGGGGGCGGCGCGGCCCGCACCACCGGAGCTTCCGCCTTGGGTGCCGGCGCGGCAGGCGCGGCTTCCACCGGCTTGGGCTTCTTGGGCGCGGGTGCGGGGCGCGCAGGCTTTTCGTTCGCCTTGACCGGGGAAGGGCGAGCCTTGAGGCCCAGGCGATGCGCCTTGCCGATCACTGCATTGCGGCTGACGCCGCCAAGCTCGTCCGCGATCTGGCTGGCGGTGGCACCGCCCTCCCACATCTTGGTCAGCTTCTCGATCCGCTCGTCCGTCCAGCTCATTCGTGTTCCATCTCGTTACCGGACGACATGAGAATCGCCCCTAAATTCCGTGGCGCGGCTTGCCTTGGAAAGCCGCAGCCGATACTCGCCGGTCCATGCCCGATCAAACGAATTCGACCGAACTGCCGTCTTCCGACGGGATCGCTCCCGGCGCGATTTCGGCCCGCCAGTTCCCGGCTAAGGGAGAACCCCTGATCCACCAGGTGAACTGGGAGGGGCTCAAGACCCTTTATATGAAGGAGGTCAGGCGCTTCTTCAAGGTCCAGACCCAGACGATCTGGGCACCCGCGATCACCACCCTGCTGTTCCTGGTGATCTTCACCGTGGCGCTCGGGCGCGGCGGCCGCGAAGTGCTCGGCGTGAATTTCGCGACTTTCGTGGCGCCGGGCCTGATCGTCATGGGCATGATGCAGAACGCCTTCGCCAATGCCAGCTTCTCTTTCCTGGCCGGCAAGATCCAGGGTACGATCATCGACTATCTGATGCCGCCGCTGAGCGAAGGCGAACTCATGCTGGCGATGACGGGCGCGGCAGTCACTCGCGCGGTCTTCGTCGGCCTCGCGCTGACGGCGGCAATGCTGCTGTGGCCCGACGTGAACCTGTCGATGGCCCACCCCTGGGCCGTGGTGTGGTTCGGCCTGACCGGCTCGATCTTCCTTTCCCTGCTCGGCCTGCTTTCCTCGATCTGGGCCGAAAAGTTCGATCACAACGCCGCCGTCACCAATTTCGTGATCGCGCCGCTCTCGCTGCTATCGGGCACGTTCTATGTGATCGACAACCTCGCGCCGGCTTTCCAGGTGATCAGCCGCCTGAACCCGTTCTTCTATGTGATTTCAGGCTTCCGCTTCGGCTTCCTGGGCGTAAGCGACATCGGCGATACCAACATGGCGGTGCTGCATAGCGCCCTGGGAATGGGCCTGCTGGACCTCGTGCTTGCCGGCATCGTCTACATGATCCTGCGAACGGGCTGGAAGCTCAAGGGCTGACCCTTACGCCAGGCGGCACCGGAAAACCCCCGACGGATCATCCGACCGGGGTTTTCCGGCATTTGGGCCGAAGTAAATCCGCTATTTCAGTGTGTCAGGCCGCGCCGCAGATGATAGCGACCATCGTCGAAATCGTCGAAAATCTGCGAAAGCGAAGGATGGTCGACCGGGCCGCCCTCGGCATCAGCCATGAGGTTCTGCTGGCTTACATAGGCCACGTAACTGGAATCCTCGTTTTCGGCGAGGAGGTGATAGAACGGCTGATCGCGCCTGGGCCGAACGTTGAGCGGGATGGATTCGTACCATTCCTCACTATTGGCAAACACGGGATCGATGTCGAACACCACGCCCCGAAAGTCATGGTTTCGATGGCGAACGACATCCCCAATCCCGAATCGAGCGCGTGTTTCAAGCGGTGCATCGATGACGCGACCGGCCGCCGGGGAAAAAAAAGACGCCTTGTTCATGTTGGAAATATAGGTTTCCTGCGAGGTGCCCACAAGCGAGCCTTGTGGACAATCCCCATTTTTTGAAAAGAGGGGGTTGGCAAGTCCCACAAGCCGGGCTATCGGCGCGCTTCCCGACCCGACGGAGACCTTCCGTCGCTATCGCATCTCTAGCGGAGAGGTGGCAGAGTGGTCGAATGCGCTGCACTCGAAATGCAGTGTACGGGCAACCGTACCGTGGGTTCGAATCCCACCCTCTCCGCCAAGAGCTTGATCGTCTACGATCGCTATCGCCAACAGTCAGGTGGCATTCCTGCGGGTCATGCCGGTACGATCTCGATGTTGGGGTGTTCTGAAAACACTTCCATGATGACGTCGAAGTAGGTGGCCCCTTCTCCATTTTCGAACGCAGCAAGTTGATCGACGATCGGTCTGCCGTTGAACATCGTTCTCGTGGCAAGTCTGGCTTTCAGGAAGGCCGATGTTGCAGGGCGGCCCAGGGCGGATTTCGTGGCGGACATGTCTTTCCAGACTATGCGAACCGGTTCTCTACCCTGGATCGCGCCGTAGCCGCCGTAGCGGACGTCGTTCAGAGCGTCGAGGCTTTCGGCGAGTTGCCAGCTTTCATCTGCCATGAGCAGCCTGTTGATCTCAGCGTAGAACGAGGGAATGTCGGCGATCCGGCTTCCCTCGATCTCGAATTGTCGCTGTTCCATCGGCTCTTCCGTTTTGCTTCCGTGCTCCTCGTAACATGTCTCGGCAGGGAAAAGGTGCGCCACCCGCGAAGAAGTTACGTGCCGCGAGTTAATGAGAGTGACTTGCGATAGCATTATGCGGTATCGGCTCCGGCGAATCAGGGAGCGACATCTTGAAAACCAGACTTTTGAATAGCGCCGGCATGGCTGGCGTGGCCGTGCTTTGCTTGTGCCCGACTTATGCGATGGCGGAAGAGGCAGAGGCGGCAGGCGAGCGCGGTCCCGAAATCGTCGTCGTCGGCAAGAGCTACGGCGAGGAAGTCGGAAAGACGGTGACGCCGCTGAAGGATATTCCGAACACCGTCACGCTGGTCGATCGTGAGCAGATCCAGGCACAGAACCTGTTCACGCTCGAAGACGCGCTTACGGCGACACCGGGCATCACCGTAACCGGCGTGGGCAGCGAGGATCCTTCCTACATGTCGCGCGGTTTCGCGATCAGCAATTACCTGATCGACGGCACGCCGACACTGTCTTTCGGTTTCCCAGCAGTGGTGCCGGACCTGTTTTCCTACGATCGCCTGGAAGTGCTGCGCGGACCTGCGGGGCTGTTCAGCGGGTCGGGTAATCCCGCCGGCAGCATCAACCTCGTCCGCAAGCGACCGCTGGAGGAACTGAAGCTCCAGGGTTCGCTTGGCTACGGCAGCTATCAGAACTTCCGCGGCGAACTGGATATCTCCGCGCCGATCGCCAAGGGCGTGGCGGTGCGGGCAGGGGCCATGGTGCAGGACCAGGACCAGTTCTTCGACGTGGCGCATCGAAATCGTCTCAGCCTGTTCGGCGTCGGCAAGGTCGACATCGGCGAGCGCACGACGTTCACCTTCGGTGCTACCTACGATCGCTTCAAGCCGGCGATCCAGTCGGGTCTGCCCGGCATCATCGGTGGGCTCGACGGCAGCGACGGGCAACTGCTGGATATTCCGCGTTCAACCTACCTTGGTGCCGACTGGAATCGCTTCCGGTCCGATATCTGGTCGGTCTTCGCGGACGTGACGCACGAGATCAGCGATCGATGGACGATCCGGGCGAGCGGGTTGTACACCGACGTCGAGCGTGTCGATATCTACAGCTACATCGGCAACCAGCCGATCACCGCGACCAACGGGCTGACGAACCACATCGCCTATCGCGGCGACAGCTTCATGAAATCGCATTCGTTCGACTTCAACGCCGTCGGCAGCTTCCCTGCGTTCGGGCGCGATCATACGCTGATCCTGGGCGTCGATTACCAGGACAGTTCCTATCAGTCGTACTACACGCGTCTTTCCAACTACGCGAAGATCGACGTCTACAATCCCGTCTCGCCGCTGGAGCCGCCGCTCGATCCCTATGGGCCGCTGCCGCCTTACCCGGTGCAGGGCGGAACGCCGGGCCAGACCGCGACTCAGAACTACGGCGGCAGCGACACGCGCGTCGCGCAATTCGGCGCCTACGGTCAGCTCCGCTTCAACCCGGTGGAGGGCCTGACCGCGATCGGCGGTGGGCGCCTGACCTGGTGGGATACCGATACCCAGACCTTGCTTCCGGTGCTCGGCAAGAAAGGCGGATATTCGATCGAGGCGCGGTTCACGCCTTACGCCGGGCTGGTCTGGGATGTGACGCGCGACTGGAATCTCTACGCCTCCTATGCCGACAGCTTCAGTCCCCAGGCAGCTCCTGCTGGTCGCAGCCGTCCCGATGGCAAGCAGATCGAACCCCTGCTCGGCGCCCAGTACGAGGTGGGAACCAAGCTCTCGCTGATGGACGATCGCCTGCTGCTGAGCGCGGCGGCATACCAGATCGAGCAGACCAATCGCCTGTTCAACGATCCCGACGACGCCACTGTCGTGCTCCAGATCGGCAAGGTGCGCGCGCGGGGCTTCGAGGCCGAGGCGGCGGGCGAGATCCTGCCCGGCTGGCGCATCAACGGCGGCTACAGCTTCACGCGCACCAAATATCTGGAAGATGCCAATGCGCAGTTCGAAGGGCTGCCGCTGGTGCCGATCATTCCGAAGCACTCGATCAAGGTCTTCACCAACTACAAGGCTCCGGAAGGCGCTCTGGCAGGTTTCAGCGTGGGCGGCGGACTGACCTGGTTCAGTTCGACTTATGGCGGCAACCCGGCAGTCTTCAACGCGGCGGGGACGTTGGTGACGCGTTCCTCCATCGTTCGCCAGGGCGCTTATGCCGTGGTGGACTTGCGCGCGGGCTACGAGTTCGACGAGAAGATCTCGCTCTCGGTCAACGTCAACAACCTGCTCGACAAGACCTACTACGCGCGTATCTCGTCCACCGGTCGCGGCAATTACTTCGGCACGCCGCGCACGGTGTTCGCCACGCTCCGTTTCGCCTACCCTTGAGTTCCGCTCGTCAAACAGGAGGATGACATGAAGGCACTATATCTGGCCCCGTTGCTGCTGGCCGTTCTGGCCCCGGCCGCGCAGGCCCACGAAGTCTGGATCGAGCGCGACGGCACTGGTCCTGCCCGGATCTATCTGGGCGAACCGGCGGAACCGCTGCCCGCCGGCGGGGATCCGGAGTTCGATCACCTCAAGGCGCCGAAGCTGGTTCCCGCCAGCACGGCGGCGATGGCGCGCAAGGCGGGCTACCTCGAGGTTGCGGTGCCGGCGGGCGACGTCCGCGCCCATGACGACAGCGTGTTCCAGCCTTGGGGCGAAGAAGGCAAGAAGGAAGCGGTGGCCTATTACGCGCGTGCCGGCCGCGCCGATGCGCGCGCGGTCATGCCGTTCGAGATCGCTCCCGTTCGTGCGGGTGGAGACAGCTTCGTGGTCGTGCGCGACGGCAAGCCGGTGGCCGATGCGGCCGTTACGGTGATCTCGCCCGACAAGTGGACGAAGTCGATCAAGACCGATGCCAAGGGTGCCGTCACGGTGCCGATGCTGGGCAAGGGGCGCTATCTGCTGACCGCCTCGCAGAAGGACGAGGGCGCGTTCGATACTTCAGTTGGCAAGGTGGCCGTGCTGCACCGCATCGCCACCACCAGCTTCGTGGTGGACTGAGCCGGAGCGGAAATGCAGGCGTCGCGGCGGGTCGGCCCGCCGCGACGTTTTAGAGCGGGCCGGTGCCGCATCGAAAATGCCCCTCGGGCATTTTTCAAACGGACTCTTGCTCCTAAATCGCGTGGCCGACGCGTTCTTCGGTCATGATCTTCCAGCCGGTCATGAACAGGGCGCCCGCCAGCGGCCCGACGACGATGCCGCTAAGGCCCATCAGTTCGATCCCGCCCAGTGTCGTCACCAGCACCAGCCAGTCGGGAATGCCGGTGTCGCGCCCGACCAGCATCGGGCGCAGCACGTTGTCGGCCAGGCCGATCACCAGCACGCCCGATCCGACCACCACCGCCGCCTGCCAGATCGCGCCGGTCGCCAGCAGGTAGATGGCGACGGGCCCCCAGATGATGGCGGGTCCGATGGCGGGCAGCAGGGCCGCGATCGCCATGAGCATGCCCCAGAGCAATGCCGCCGGAAGGCCCACGATCGAGAAGGTGACCGCGCCCAGCGCGCCCTGCGCGAGTGCGACGAGGCCGCTGCCCTTGATCGTCGCCCGTACCACCGTCACGAAACGTTCCGCCAGGCGCTTGGCCACGCCCTGCTCCAGAGGTAGCGCACGGACGATGGCCGGGCCGATCCGCTCGCCGTCGCGCAGCAGGAAGTAGGTGACGTAAAGGCCGACGCCGAAGGCGAGCAGGAACGCCGCCGCATTGGCGCCGATGGCGAGGGCGCGGCTGGCGATCACGCTGACGCTGTTGCTCACCGCTTCGCTGATCCGGGCCTGGGCGCGTTCGAAGGAATTGAAACCGAACCCGTCGAGCATGTTCTGGAGGCGCAGGGGCAGGGCGTCATGAACCTGCTGGAAGTACCTGGCGAAGTCGATCTGGCCATCGCGCATCTGGGCATAGACCCCGGCCGCCTGCTCCACGACCAGGCTGGTCACGACCAGCGCCGGAATCACGACCGCCACCGCGATCACCAGCAGCGTCAGCGCTGCGGCAAGGTTGCGCCGATCGGGCCAGCGGGCGAGGAAGCGCTGGAACAGCGGCTGAAACAGCAGCGCGGCCAGTGCCGCCCACAACAGCGCGCCAAGGAAGCTCGACACCACCAGGATCAGAGCGATGGTGATGGCGGCCAGAAAGAGGATCAGGCCCCCGTTCTCGACCCGCGCCCGGTTGATGGTCATATCTGAAAATTGCCCCTGTCGAAATCGTCACGCATCGAAACGCGCCGGGTACCGCTTTGCTCCGGTCGGTCGCCGGCTGTCAATTCGGCCATCGGCGGAATAGCGGGCGCTTCGTCGGATCAGGCGTATTTATACGGTCCGCCGCTGGCCAGCGCGGCCTGGTAGGCGGGGCGCGCGTGAATCCGGTCCAGCCAGCGCATCGTCGCCGGGCGCGACCCGTCCAGCCCGGCGCGGCTATGGGCGGCTTCGAGCGGGAAGCTCATCATGACGTCGGCGGCTGTGAAGCTCCCGCCGGCGAACCATTCCCGGCGCGCAAGTTCCTGTTCGACATAGTCGAGATGGACGTCGATCATCGGTTGCAGCCGCTTCTGCGCCATCCGGCCGAAGATCGGAACCTGCCCCAGCACCAGCTTCACGAGCAGGGGCGGCATCAGCGATCCCTCGGCATAGTGCAGGAAATGCCGATAGCGCAGGGCGTCCTCGCGCCCGGCCGGGGTACCCAGCCTGCCGCCTGCCTGCTCGGTGAGGTACTCGACGATGGCGCCGGTCTCAGCGATCGTGCGCGGCGATGCCCCATCGGTTTCATCGACGATGACCGGCGATTTGCCGAGCGGGTGGACTTTGCGCAACTGGGGCGGGGCCAGCATGGTCCGCTCGTCCCGTTGGTAGCGTTGCACCCGGTAGGGCAGCTGCAATTCCTCCAGCAGCCAGAGCACACGTTGGGAGCGCGAGTTTTCGAGGTGATGGACGGTGATCATGGGGGATTGAACGCAAGAGCGGCCGGGAAGCTCCATCGAGGAACCTTCCCGGCCGCCCATCTAGGCCTTGAAGCCTATGCGGTTCAGGGCTTGTCGGTGCCCGGTGCGCTGGTCTTCGGCGCCTTGCCATCCTCGACGCGGCCCTCGTTGCGAAGATCGCGGCCTTCCTGGGCCTTCTGCTTGGCCTCCGGCGAGGTGCCGTGCTCGAAGGCTTCTTCCTTCACGTAGCCGGCGGCTTCCTTTGCTTGACCCTTGATGCTCATGTCTTCTCTCCTGCGGTTGCCGGTCTTGAACGACCGTGACGATAGGAGAGCGCGCGAAACGGGAAATGGCTCCTGTGCTCAGTAGTGCCCGGAAGAGCCGGATCGCGCGGTTAGGGTCTGTCAAAAGGGTCCGGCCCCGATCGCCAGGAGACGATCGGGGCCGGAGGCCGGGCGGAAGGAGCGCCTTGCGCCGGGGAGCGCAGGGGTTGGGTGGGGGTGACGCTCTCTCTGCGGCAACCGGCCCGGCTGGGGCGCCGTAGCCGGTGGCTTTTCCAGCCTTTCTCGAAGAGCCGGTTTACCAGCCGCCAATCACCAGCCGATGGTCACCGACCCACGCAGCGCCAGATTGACGTGGCCGTGGCGATCTTCGGCCGAGAGTTCGCCGCCCATGGTCAGGCCCAGGGTGCCGCCGATGGCACGCAGGCGCGCGAACCAGCCGCTGGTTGCTTCGTCGCCGTCGAGCGTGAAGTTCTGGCCGCCCGCGAAATGCGCGGTGGTGGCACCGAGGCCGCCACTGACGATCTCGCGCCAGCCGCCTTCGGTTTCGACACGGAACCAGTTCTCGTCGCGGCGCTGCATGCCCATGAAGTCGATGCCCAGCGTGACGCCGCCGTTCACGCCCAGCTCGTCGCTGGTGCGCGAAGCGACCGTGAGGTCGAGCGCCTTGCCGCCGCCGGTCTCGCCATAGCCGTCTTCCTTCAGGCGCACGTAGTCCACGGTGACGGCGGGGCGGTAGAAGAAGTGGCTGCCGCCGCCCTCCCACGAAGCGCCGCCCGAAGCCGTCACGAAGGTGCCGTCCCACTTGCCCTTGATCGTGCGGCTGACGTTCTCCGTGCCGATCGCGCCGAGGAACTGGCGCTCGCTGTCGAAGTTGGAGCGACCGATCGAGGCGCGGCCGAAGCCCTGCACCGCGCCGAACTGGCCGCGCCAGTGGCCGGCGAGTTCGAAGGAGTTCGACTTGATCTCGCTGGCGCCGCCACTGGTATGGCGGTTCCACAAGTACGAGAAGGTGCCGCCGAACCGGCCGATGGCGGTGAGGTATTCGGCGCCGAGCGACATGGCGTAGCCCTGGAGGTTATAGGCTGCGCTGGCGCCGCTCTTCTTGTCGCTGCCCCAGAACGACAGGTTCAGGGTCGTGCTGAACCGGCTTTCGCCCCAAACCGGGTTCATCGGCTCCATCAACTGGCGCGCGACGGTGCGCGTGCCGAGGCTGAGGCCTTCGAACGAGCCGCCCGCATGATCGGGCAGCATCTGCCCCACGGCCTGGCGGAAGCGGTCGCCGTCGGCGATGCCCAGGAACACGTCCTCGATCTTCTCGTCCTGGCCGAGTGCGGCGAAGATGGCGTTATAGGCGGTCGCCTGCGAGCGGTTGAGCCCCAGTTCGGCCACCGTGCGGCGGGCCACGTCCACGACGACGGTGTTGGCAGCTGCCTGATCGTTGAGCGTGGCCTTGAACATGAAGGGCACTAGTTCGGTCGCGGCCTTGAGCTTGTCACGGCCCTGGATCGAGCCTGCGGTCAGCACCTGATAACTGCCTTCCGCCGTCGAGACGTCGGCCAGCTTGATCGCAAGCTTGGCGCCGTCCGCGAAGGAGGCGGTGCCGGCGACCGTGTAGGCAGAGCCCTGGCCGGGGGCCTTGTTCAGCGTCACGGCCAGCACGCCGTCCTTGGCGACGTCGAGCGAGGCGATCGAGGCGGGCCGGTTCACGTCGAGCATGCCGCCCGTGACTTTGACCGCCAGGTTGCCCGCATTCGCCAGCGCGCCCGAGAACACCGATGTGCCGGTGAGGGTGAGGGTATCGGCGCCGCCTCCGAAATCGGCCGTGCCGACGAAGCGCGAGGTGCCGGCCAGCGTCATCGTGTCCGAACCGGCGCCGAAAGTGACGTTGCCGGTCTGGATCGCGTCACCGGAGAGGGCGAGAGTGTTGTTGCCGCCGCCGAACAGGACGTTGCCGGTGAGGGTGCCGTCCGCGATGTCCACCAGGTCGTTGCCGCCTGCCAGCAGGATGTCGCCCACGATCGAAGGGGCGGTGAAACCCGCGCCGACCTGGGTTTGCTTCACGGTCACGCCGCCGGCCGCATTCGAGAGGTCGATGGCGATGTTCTTGCCCGAGCCGGCCTTGGCGCCGGTGGCCGAGATCGCGCCGCTGTTCTCGATGAGGTTCAGCGTGCCGCTGGCGTCGCTGATCGCCGTGGCCGCGCCGTTCTCGTTGACGGCGGCGGCCTTGATCGTGCCCGAATTGCGCAAGGTGGGCAGGCTGGCGCCCGCGTCGATACGAACGGCGATGGCCTGCGCCCCGGTGGCGGCGATGGTGCCGGCGTTCTGGACCAGCGGGGTGCTGGCGCCCGCGCCGAGGCGCAGGGCGGTGGCCGCCGCGTCCTTCGACGTTGCCGCGATGCCGCCCGCGATGCCGATGCCGTTGGCGATCGTCACCTTGCCGCCGAGGCCGCCGATGGCCACGCCGTTGCCGTCCACGCCCGCGTAGAGCCCGTGGCTTTCCACGGTGCCGTCGATCTGGAGGCCGAACTTGCTGGCGGTGCTCGCCACCGGGCCGATGGCGATGTCCCTGGAGGCCGAGCCGATCACGATGGCCGGGGCCTTGCCGTAAGTCGCGACCTTGGCGGCGCCTTCGGTGGCATCGGGAATGCCGTCGCCGTCCTCGTCGGCATTGTTTGGATCGCTGTCCTTGGGGGCGACGGCCAGGACGATGCCGCCCGTGACGTTGCCTTCCACGACGATGGCCGAGCCGCCCTGGAGCAGATCGTCGGCGTCGAGCTTGGAGGGATCGGCGGGCGGGGTGGGGTAGCGGTAGCCGGTCGAGACGATCTGGCCCTGCACCACCATGGCGCCGTTGACGTCGCCGCCGAATTGGGCGCCGATCGCATTCTTGCCCTGCGCCTGGACGCTGCCGGCAAGGCGGACGTTGCCGTCGATCTGGCCGGTCTTCACGCCGATCGCGTTGTCGCCCAGAACGCTGGTCTTGCCGTCATGGGTGAAATTGCCGGTGAGCTTGCCGCCCAGCGAGATCCCCGCGGAATCGTTGCCTTCCACGGTGATCGTGCCGCTGTGGGTGATCTTGCCGGTGTGGTCGCCCTCGGTGCGGATGCCGATCTTGTTCGAACCGAGCGCGAAGGGCCCGTCGAGATCGCCGTCCTTGTCGTCATCGGTGGGGGTATAGGGCTCGTCCAGCGTGATCGTGCCGGTGTTGACGATGTCGCCGGTGGTACCCGCATTGGCGACGATGCCGCGCGCGTCGTTGGCATTGGCGACCGTTATGGTGCCGGCATTGGCGACGTTGTGGTTGCTGTCCATCGTCACCGCCGTACCGCCGGTCAGGACGACCGAGCCGTCCTTGGTCACGTTGATCGCGTCGGCCGCACCGTTCTTGATCGTGGAGGTGAGGAGCGGCGTGGTCTTCTTGGTGGTCACGTCCTCCGCATGAGCGGCGGTCGCCATGGCGAGAAGCGCGGTGGAGGCAAGCAGGTAGCGAGGCATCTTCGTCCCTTCAGGTCGATATCGAGACCTGAGACGGAGCCCTTGGCCGTCAGCCTTGGAAAAAAATATCGCTCGCGTGACGAAGGTTTACGGAGTGGCCGTGCGTTCCGTCAGAATCGCGCGTCGAGCCCCAGTCGCAGGGTGCGGGGGCGCAGCGGGGTCACTTGCTCGCGGCCGGTGCTGAACGGGGTGCCGAGCGAGAAGCGGTTGCCGCGCACGTCGGCAAGGTTGGTGACGCTCAAGGTGACACCATGCTGCGCCGTTCCCAGGCGCACGTCGAAGCCGCTGTCGAAATAGTCGCCTTGCGGCGCGCCCAGTTCCGGGCCGATTCCGAGGCGCGAGCGGCCGATGTAGTTGGCCCAGGCATTGGCGCCCACGCTCCAGTCGCCGCGCACCTCGTGCGTCCAGGACAGCGCCGAATGACCCGCAAACCGGGCAATATTCGGCACCTGCATGCCGCGAGCGGAGACATAGCGCAGCGCGTCCGCCCGCGACAGCGTGGCGGCAGCCAGCCCGACCGGCGCCAGCACATATTGCACCAATGCCGCCGAGGGCTCGTCCACCCGGCTCTCGTTCCAGGTCGCGCCGAGTTCCATGCGCAGGCCGGGCGCGAGCAGGAGGCCTGCCGAAACGCTGGCGGACCAGACCTGGCCGTCCCCGATATTGGCGGTGCTGGGAAGCCCGGAGCCGTCGATGAAATCGGCCTGGATATCCTGCCAGCGGGTGTAGGACAGGCTCATCGCCAGGTCGAACGGCGTGGCACCGGCGCGGCCGTGGCGGGCGCCGATCTCGAACGTGCCGGTGCGATCGCTCTGGAAGCGGCGAACCGCATTGCTCTCGATCGCGAAGCCGCCGGGGCGGAAACCCTGCTGGTAGCGCAAGTAGAACGAATCCTGCGGCGAGAACCGCGCGTTGAGCGCAAGCGAGGGCAGGAACCGGCTCATCGTCCGCCGTGCCGTGACCCCGGTCGTGGAAAGGAGGCTGGCCATGGCCATGCCGATGTCCTCACCGTCTCCGCCCAGCCGCGAGCGGGTGAAACGGCCGCCGCCGGTGGCCGTGAGCGGCCCCATGAGGTGCAGGCTGGCCTCGCCGTAGACCGTGAACTCGTCGATGGTATTGCGCACGCCCGTCGTCGCCTTGCGCATGTCGAAGGCGGGGCTGCTGAAGTCGCGGTTCAGCCTCGTGCGGTTATGCGTGTAGCTGGCACCGAGCAGCCAGCCGAAACCGTGGCGTTCGCTTTGCCATAGCCGCGTTTCGTGCACGATCATCCGGGTGTCGTTCGTCTGCGAGAACAGGCGCGGGTCACTGCCAAACTGGCTGGCGTCGTAGTGCTCGCGCAAGTCCTGCGCCACCAGGCCCGTCGTGGAACGCAGGTTCACCTCGCCGATGCGGCCGGAAACGACGAACTGGCCGAGGGTGTAGTCCGCCTTCGATCCCTCCGGAACGCGTGCCGAACTTTCGAGGGGCTTGCCGTTGCGGTCGGCGTACTGGCTGTCGTCCGCCTCGGTGCTCTGAGCGATGGCAAGCACGTCGATCGTCCAGTCCGGCGCGACTTCGGCACGCAGGGCGATCTTGCCGCCCAGCATGTTGGACCGGTTCACGTTCCTGCGCCCGAGCAGGGGCTTGTCGATGTAGCCGCCGAAGGTGGCGCTGTCGAAAGTGGCGCGCAGGGCCACGCTCTCGCCTGCAATCGGAAGGTTGGCCGTAGCGCTGGCATCCGCGCCGGGGGCGCCATGGCGGGTGATGGAGCCGCCGAGGATCACCGTGCCCCCGGTCTCGCCCATGACCGGGGCATTGGGCACCAGGCGGATGATCCCGCCCAGCGATCCGGCGCCGTAGAGCGTGCCTTGCGGACCCTCCAGCACTTCCACGCGGGCAAGGTCGGACAGGCGCAGGTCCGGGTCCGGGGCATTGTAGGTCAGGCGCATGTCGCCCAGGTACTGGCCCACGGTGGCCTGGGTCGGGCCGGTGAAGCTGGAATCGGCGATGCCGCGAATGAACAGCTTGTTGCGTCCGCTGCCGAGATGGGTGGAAGACACCGTTGCAAGCTGACGCGTGATCTTCTCGGTGCCGCCCACGCCGCCCGATTCCAGCGACTTGCCATCGAGAATCGCAAGCTGGCCGGGAACGTCCTCCACCCGAAGGTCGCGCTTGGTGGCCTGAACGAAAATCGGTTCGCCATGCGTCTCGATGGGCGCGCGCGGGGCCGGAGGCCGGTGTGCCTCGGAAACGGGGCGCTGGGCCGCCATCGGCGGGCTCGCCGCTTCAAGGCGCCAGGCCGACCGTCCGACCGGCACGGCCCGCGCTCCGGCGGCCCGCGCAAGGCGAGCGAGCGCCTCGGCCACGGGCATGCGCCCGCGCATGGCGGGGATGGTGCGCCGGGCCACAGCAGGATCGGCGATGACGATGCTGGTACCGGTCTGCCTCGCCAGATCGACGACGGCCTCGCCGGCGGCACCGGCGCGCGTGATCACTTCCGCCTCGCGGGCGAGGACGGAACAAGGCATGGCCGCGACGGCCGCCAGAAGCCAGACCGCGCCTTTCACGTTCAGGGCACGCCGACGATCCAGCGCTTACCGTCCGCGCGAACCTGGACGCCGAGCAGCGGGCCCAGCACCGCCGGATCGTCGCGCAGCGGCGCGACCAGCAGCGAGCCGGAAACCTTCCGGTCCGCGCTGCCCGCCGCGACGGTATAAGTCACGCCGGTGGCGCGGGTCAGATCGGCGACGACGGCATCGAGCGGAGTGTCCTGGAAGGTCACCCGCCCCTCGCGCCATTCGCCCACCTGGGCGGCCGCGATCCTGCCGAGGGTATAGTCCCCCGTCCTGCCACGGCGTTCGAGCAATTCGCCGGGGGAGATCCGCAGATCCTGCGCTTCGGGATTGAACCGCACTGCCCCTTCCGCCACCGCCACGCGGAGATTCTCGCCGTCATGGCGCACGTCGAACACGGTTCCCACGTCCAGCAGCGTGTCCTTGCCCACCGTCACGCGGAACGGGCGGGCTTCGTCGTGCCGGACGGTGAACAATGCCTGGCCGCTTTCCAGTCTGGCGAAGCGCGCGTCCTTGCGGTCGAACTCCATGGCGGTGCCGCCCGCCAGGTCCACGCGGGTCTGCGCGTCCAGCGACACGGTGCGAACCTGGCCCGGCGCGGTCTCGATCCGGTAGAGATCGCGGCTTCCCGCCTGCCATGCCCAGAGTCCTCCCGCCAGCACGAGCGAGGCGGCGATGGCGCTACCCAGCCAGGCGCGGCGCGGGCGGCGGGAGCTATCGGCCGGCGGCATGACGGCAGGCGCGGCATCGTCGTTCGCGGGTGCGGTCGAGACGATCAACTCGGCACCTTCCGCCACGGCCGCGGCCACGCGGTCATAAGCCCGGGCATGGGCGGGATCCTGGTCGAGCCAGCGCGTGAAGCCTTCCCAATCCTCGAAGGCCGGGTCGCCGACGGCCAGCGCCCAATCGAGGGCTTCGGCTCGAATCCTGTCGTCATCACTCATCGCGCGCTCCTTCTGCGGCGAAGACGGAGACGATCGGGCCGCGCCTTGCCGCAACCAGCCTCTGCGCTGTCAGCCCTCATCATTGCGTTCTTTCCATTGGGCGAGCGCCCGGTAGGCCACGCGCAAGTCGCTTTCCACCGTGCTGAGGCTGATGCTGAGTTCGGCGGCTATCTGTTTCTGCGCCATCCCGTCGATCCGGTGACGGCGAAAGATCGTGGATACGCGCGGGCCGAGGCTGTCCAGCAACGAGAGCACGCGCCCGGCCTCCTGCGCGGCCGAGAGGCGGCGTTCGGCCGACGGCTCGGGGGACGTGCCCGCCGCGTCGGCATGGGCTTCGTTCCAATCCCGCTCGCGCGTACCGGCTTGGCGCGAGGCGCGATAGCGGTCGATCATCAACAGGTCGGCGGTGCGAAAAAGATACGACAGGGGCGAAGCGACGGGGCCCGGCGTACTGCGTGATATCTTCAGCCAGACCTCCTGCACCAGGTCTTCCGCGGCATCACCGGCGCCGCGGGCGCGCAGGAATTGCAGCAGCTTGTCCCGATTTTCGAGAAAAGTCGCTTCAAGGCCCGATCGGGAAGGGAAAGGCGGCGCGTCAGGAGGCATGGTGGCTTTTGCGCGGGGACAGATAGACTGTCCGCGTTCTCGGGGGAAGCCTCTGACGCGGAGAACAAAAGCCGTGATCCGATCCCTCAGCGCGCGGATGCGCGGGAATGGATCGCCCGGTCCGTGACAAGCGCCAGGGCTGCCATGGCACCACCCGTGAGGCCTGCCGTTCCCATGGCGAGGATCACGGGCTGGGCCATGTCCGCAAGGCGGTTGGCGCGGTTGTGAAAGGGTTGGAGCAGGCGGGGCATGGCGGTGACTTTCAGAAGTTTGCGGGGCGTGCCCCTTTCTTCGTCGCTTTCAGGCATTCCGGGAATTGGGATAAGTTGGTCGTATTTGTTCTATTTTCTTGAATGGCGAGGGCGAGGCGTAAGTTTGCCACCTTCAATCGCTATTGAAACTCGATATCAATAATAGTAGGTCGCCCATGATGAATCGGCCTGCTTCCCTATTCGACCGCGAAAGCGAGCCGTGCTTGATGCGGCGGTTTTCGCCAAGCCAGGCTTTCGGCGCTGCAAACGCAATTGCGTTGCATGATGCCGGCGCCGCGCTACTAGGCAGACGCTTCAAGCCATGATCCCCTTCGGCCTCTTCCGGCACCGGGCGCTTGCGCCTGCGAATGCATCTGCTATGCGCCGCCAGCGCGCGAAAGCGGCGCTCGGCCTGTTTGGGTCCAGCCGTGGACTTAACCACTTTACCACCCGAGGAATGAATTGATGAGCGACGGTCAGGCCGTATTGGCCCCTCTTGAACCCACTGCCGCCCTGACGGTCGAGGAAGTTCTCACCGTCCGTCACTGGAACGAGCACCTGTTCAGCTTCACGATGTCGCGCCCGGCCTCGTTCCGCTTCCGCTCGGGCGAATTCGTCATGCTCGGCCTCCAGGGCGAGAAGCGCCCGCTGCTGCGCGCCTATTCGATCGCCAGCCCTTCCTGGGCCGAGGAAATCGAATTCCTCTCGATCAAGGTACAGGACGGCCCGCTGACCTCGCGCCTCCAGCTCGTCCAGCCGGGCGACCAGATCTATCTCGGCCGCAAGCCCACCGGCACGCTCGTCACCGACGCGCTGCTGCCCGGCAAGCGCCTGTTCATGCTCTCGACCGGCACCGGCCTGGCGCCGTTCATGTCGCTGATCCGCGACCCGGACGTCTATGATCTCTACGACGAAGTGATCGTCGTCCACTGCGTCCGCCGCGTCAGCGACCTGGCCTACCGCGAGGAACTGGAAAGCCAGCTGGCCGAGGATCCGCTGGTTTCCGAGCAGGCGCTGGTGCAGCTGCACTATGTGCCCACCGTCACCCGCGAGCCGTTCCACACCACCGGCCGCATCGGCTCGCTGGTCGAAAGCGGCCGCATGTTCGAAGGCTTGAAGGGCGATGCGCGCTTCAATCCCGAAACCGACCGGGTGATGCTCTGCGGCTCCATGGACATGATCAAGGACTTCTCGGCCGATCTCGAATCCTGGGGCTTCACCGAAGGTTCGAACGCCAAGCCGGGCGATTTCGTGATCGAACGCGCGTTCGTCGGTTAAGAGGGCAGGGCTCCGTTCAGTGTGTTTCACGCTCGGTCTATGATCGAGCGTGACACTTTACGGACAGGGTCGCGCTACCTATATACCGACCGGTATGAAATGTTCGGCCCCCACTACGACTCGCGGTCGTCCGCGTGAGTTCGACCCCGAAGAGGCGCTGACGGCTGCGCTTCGGGTGTTCTGGCAGCGCGGCTACGAAGGCGCGTCGATGGCGGAGCTGACCGAGGCGATGGGCATTACCAAGCCCAGCCTCTATGCCTGCTTCGGCAACAAGGAAGCGCTCTTCAAGAAAGCGCTCGACCTCTACGAACGCGACAAGCTGGCCTATGTCGGCAAGGCTCTGGAAGCCCCCACTGCGCGCGGCGTGGCCGAGCGGCTGCTGACCGGCGCGATCTCCACCCACTGCGGCGGCAGCGATCCGCACGGCTGCCTCGGCGTCATGTCCACCGTGACCTGCACGATGGAAGATCCCTCGATCCGCGATTTCGTGACCGAGCGCCGGATCGCCACCGAGGATGCCCTTATCGAGCGCTTCGCACGCGGCAAGGACGAGGGCGACCTGCCCGATAGCGTCGATCCCCGCTGCCTCGCGCAGTGCCTCACCACGGTGCTCCAGGGCATGTCGGTGAAGGCGCAAGGCGGCTCCTGCGCGCAGGAACTTAAGGGCGTCGTCGATACCTACCTGACGATGTGGCCGGGGAAGTAAGTCCTTTAGTTAGGGCGGGGAGGAACGTTACCGTCACCCGCCACGTCATCCTGAACTCGTTTCAGGATCCATCTCTCGACCTCGACCATTGGCCTGAGCGGCAAAATGGATCCTGAAACAAGTTCAGGATGCGTCGGTGTGTGAGGCGGCGCTATGCGGTTATGTCTAACCTACTAGGCCCGCGGTGTCCGCATGCGCTCGCAAGCTCGAAAAAATTCCATTCAACCGGCGTTCAGACCCTTGAAATGGGCACTTTCGAACAAATCTTACCAAGCGGTACAGAAAGTCGCTTGACGAGATACCGCACCGCAATATATACCGCTTGGTACAGAACGAGGTAGCCCGACTCGCCGCTTGAGGGAGTAGCGGGGGCCAAGTTCCCAAGGGTCCGGTCCACCGGGCCTCCCCTCGGCGCCGCCTGTCCCCGCAGGTGACTCCTAGAATACGAACCTGTGCAGCTGGCGTTTTCGGAATGCGATTCCGGAGGGTGTCCTGCTGTGCCTGAAAACTTTCCGACGCCCCTTGCGCCGGAAGACCCCGGCGTGCGCCCTTTTTCCCCCTCCTGTCCCGAGGGCGCACGCCGGGCACCTTTCCAGGGAGCACACAACATGGCCTTCATCGACTTCACCGATGCAGCGCTCCAGGCGCTGCCCGCGACTTCCGCCGCTTTCGGGCGCACCATTCCCGAGACGCCTGTCGTCGCCGCCGCCGATCCCCTGTCGCGCTTCGAGCGCAGGATCGTCGAACTGGCACGGACGGACAGCCTCGACACGCTCCGGCCGCAGCGCAAGCGCGGCTGGTTCGCCCGCCTGATCTTCGGCCCGCAGCCGCCTTCGCCCATGCTCGCCAACGAGCAGCTGGAAGCGCTGCGCCGCCTGGCCGTGCAGGCCTGGCACAATGGTTACACGTTGCCCGCTTCCGTCATGAAGGAAGCGCGCGTGGCCGGTCATAGCGAAGCCAAGATCGGCGCCGTCATCGATTTTATCGGGCGCTCGCGCGCCCCGTTCCGGAGGCTTGCCGCGTGAATTTCCCCGTATCCCCAGAAACCCTCGCTGCGGCGGAAGCGGAGGCTGAGCGGCATCCCAGCCCCTCGCGTCGCCCGAGGCGCGGACGTCAGGCCGCCGTCGCCGCCATCGCGCTGATCGCCGTGGCGGGCATCGGCTGGAAGACCTTCAGCCATTCCGAAGCCGACGCGGCACCGATGGCACCCGCCGTCGTCCAGGCCGCCAATCCGCTGATACGCGACGTGACCGAGTGGGACGATTATGTCGGCCGCTTCGCGCCCAGCAAATCGGTGGAAGTGCGCCCGCGCGTCTCGGGCGCGATAACGCAGCTCTTCTTCAAGGACGGTGATTTCGTTCGCGAAGGACAGCCGCTCTTCACTGTCGACCCGCGTCCTTACCGCGCGGCACTTGCCGAGGCGCAGGCGGAAGTGGCCTCGGCCCAGAGCGCGGTCGTCCTCGCCAAGTCGGACTATGCCCGCGTGGCCGGACTGAAGGGTGACGAGGCCATGGCCGCCAGCGAAGTGGACCAGCTTCGCGCCAAGGTCCGCGCCGCCACCGCCGCGCTGGCAGGCGCGGAGGCCCGCGTACGCCAGCGCGCGCTCGACGTCGAGTTCGCCACCGTGCGCGCGCCGATCTCTGGCCGCATCTCGGATCGCCGGGTGGACGTGGGCAACCTCGTCTCGGGCGAGAACGGCACCGGGGCGACCCTGCTGACGACGATCAATGCGGTCAGCCCGATCTACTTTACCTTCGACGCTTCCGAAGCGCTGTTCCTCAAGACCCAGCGCGAGAAGGCCGAGCACAAGGATGCGGCCAACGTCCAGGTCCGTCTTCAGGACGAGGCGCAGTACCGCTGGAACGGCAAGCTGGACTTCACCGACAATGGGCTCGACCCGCGTTCGGGCACGATCCGCGTGCGCGCCGTGCTCGACAATGCCGACGGTTTCCTGACGCCGGGCATGTTCGGCAACATGCGTCTGGCCGAGGGCGGCACGGTCAAGGCCATGCTGGTGCCCGACGATGCCGTGCAGTCCGATCAGGCGCGCAAGGTGGTGCTGACGGTGGGCAAGGACAGCGTGGTCGCGGCCAAGCCGGTCGAACTCGGCCCCTTGGTGGACGGCCTTCGCGTCATCCGCTCCGGCCTTGCTCCAACCGACCGCGTCGTCATCTCCAACTACCAGGCCGCGATTGCCGGGGCCAAGGTCAATACCCGTCGCGGCCAGATCGCGGCGGACCCCAAGGCGGCCACTGCCGTCTCTGGCCCCAGCGCGCCGGTCGCGGCGCAGGCCACGCTCGCCAACTGACATTCACCCAACCGGGGGAGCGGTCCTCGTCCTGAGTGACCGCTCCCCGTGAGAGGGGCATATTCCCATGCGATTTTCCCGGTTCTTCATCGACCGGCCGATCTTCGCGGGCGTCATCGCGGTGATCCTCACCGTGGTGGGCGCGCTTGCGTTCTTCGGCCTGCCGGTCAGCCAATATCCCGACATCGTCCCGCCGACGGTGACGGTGACCGCCCAATATCCCGGCGCTTCCGCCGAAACCGTCGCCGACACCGTGGCTGCTCCCATCGAGCAGGAAATCAACGGCGTGGACGACATGCTCTACATGTCCTCGCAGTCGACCGGCGACGGCAAGGTGACGATCACCGTCACCTTCAAGATCGGCACCGATCTCGATGCCGCGCAGGTTCTCGTGCAGAACCGCGTCGCCATTGCCGAACCGCGCCTCCCCGACGCGGTGCGCGCGATGGGCGTGGTGACGCGCAAGACCTCGCCTGAGTTCCTGATGGTCGTGAACCTGCAATCCCCGGATGGCACGTTCAGCCGCGACTACCTGTCGAACTATGCCCTGACGCAGGTCAAGGATCGCCTTTCCCGCCTGAACGGTGTGGGTGACGTGCAGCTGTTCGGCTCGCGCGACTACGGCATGCGCATCTGGATCGACCCCACCAAGGCCGCCGCCATGAACCTGACCGCTGGCGAGATCGTCGCCGCGCTCAAGGCCCAGAACGTGCAGGTCTCCTCGGGTGCGATCGGCGCACCGCCTTACGATCGCGGCAATGCCTATCAGGTCGGCGTCGAGATGCAGGGCCGCCTGACCACGCCCGAGCAGTTCGGCGACATCGTCGTGCGTACCGATGCCGAAGGCCGCCAGGTCCGCGTTCGCGACGTCGCGCGTGTCGAGCTGGGCGCGCAGGACTACACCACCAACACCTACCTCTCGGGCAAGCCCACGGTCGTAATCGCCGTGCTCCAGCGCCCGGGTTCGAACGCGCTAGACGCCGCCAAGGCCGTGCGCGCCGAGATGGACGACGTGGCCACGCACTTCCCCAAGGGCCTCGAATACTCCGTCATCTACAATCCCACCGAGTTCATCGGCCAGTCGATCGACGCGGTGTATCACACCCTGTTCGAGGCGGTGATTCTCGTCGTTCTCGTCATCCTCGTGTTCCTCCAGAACTGGCGCGCAGCGGTGATTCCGATCATCGCGATCCCGGTCTCGCTGGTCGGGACCGCGATCATGCTCGCGGCGGTCGGATACTCGCTGAACAACCTCTCGCTGTTCGGGCTGGTGCTCGCCATCGGCATCGTCGTCGACGACGCCATCGTCGTGGTCGAGAACGTGGAGCGCTACATCGAGGAAGGCATGTCTCCGCTGGAGGCAGCCCGCCGCTCTATGGACGAAGTGACCGGTGCGCTGATCGCCATCGTCCTCGTGCTCTGCGCGGTCTTCGTGCCGACGCTCTTCATCACCGGCATGTCGGGCCAGTTCTACAAGCAGTTCGCGGTGACCATCACCACGGCCACGGCGATCTCGCTGCTGCTCTCGCTCACGCTGTCCCCGGCGCTGGCGGCGATCCTGCTGAAGGAAAAGCATGGACTTCCCGCCGATGCCCCGCGCTGGAAGCGCGCGGTGCAAGGCGCCGCCGACCGGTTCAACCGCGGCTTCGACCGGATGAGCGACGGCTATGCCCGTCTCACGCTGACGCTGGTGAAGCGCCCGGTGAAGATGATGGCCGGTTATGCCGCGCTCATCGCCGCCACCGTGGGCATGTTCTGGGCGACGCCTGCGGGCTTCATCCCGAACCAGGACCAGGGCTACTTCCTGGCCGCCATCTTCCTGCCGCCCGGTTCCTCGCTGAACCGCACGGACGAAGTGACGCAGGAAGTCGCCAAGCGCATCCTGCCGGTCAAGGGCCTGCGCGGTGCGGTGATGTTCGCCGGTTTCCACGGTCCCTCGCAGACCGCCGCGCCGGACGCCGCCGCCATCTACTTCCCCTTCAAGAGCTTCGAGGAGCGGAAAGCTCTCGGCGTGACCTATGAGGGGATCATGGCCCAGGCCCAGGCCGCCATGCAGGGTTACGACAAGGCGCAGGTCCTGCTGATCCCGCCGCCGACCATCAACGGCATCGTCCCTCCGGGCGGCTACCGCATGGTCGTGGAGGACAAGGAAGGACGCGGTCTCGCGGAGCTTCAGAAGGCTGCCGGAGCGCTGATCGCCAAGGCCAACCAGGCCCCCGAACTGAGCCAGGTCTACACCCTGTTCACGATGAACACGCCGCGCGTCTATGCCGATGTCGATCGCCGCAAGGCAGACATGCTGGGCGTCTCCCCCGCCAAGGTCTTCGAGGCGATGCAGGTCTATCTCGGATCGTCCTACATCAACGACTTCAACCTGCTGGGACGCACCTATCGCGTCACCGCGCAGGCCGATGCCGAGCATCGCGGATCGACGGCGGACATCGCCAACCTCCAGACCCGCTCCGATTCGGGTGCGATGGTGCCGGTCGGCTCGGTCGCGACCTTCAAGGACGAGACCGGCCCCTACCGCGTGGTGCGCTACAACCTGCACCCGGCGGTGGAAATCGACGGCAGCTACGGCAAGGGCTACTCTTCGGGCCAGTCGCTGGCGACGATGGAGCAGATCGCGGGCGAAACCCTGCCCACCGGCTATGACACCGAGTGGACCGGCATCGCCTACCAGCAGGCCCATGCGGGCAATACCGCCGGAATCGTGTTCGGCATGGCGGTACTGTTCGTCTTCCTGGTGCTCGCCGCCCAGTACGAGAGCCTGACCCTGCCGCTGTCGATCATCCTGATCGTGCCAATGTGCCTCTTCGCGGCCATGCTCGGCGTGAACCTCAGGGGGATGGACAACAATATCCTCACCCAGATCGGCCTCGTTGTGCTGATCGCGCTGGCCGCCAAGAACGCGATCCTCGTTGTCGAGTTCGCCAAGCAGGCGGAAGAGGAACGGGGCTATTCGCCGGTGGAGGCAGCCGTCTATGCGGCCCGCACCCGCCTGCGCCCGATCCTGATGACGTCGCTGGCCTTCATCCTCGGCACGGTGCCGCTGGTGATCGCGAGCGGGGCAGGCGCCGAGCTTCGCCAGGCGCTGGGCACGGCGGTGTTCTTCGGCATGACCGGCGTTACCGGCTTCGGCCTGCTGTTCACGCCAACCTTCTACGTCGTCTGCCGCAAGCTGGCGGTCTCGTTGAGGCGCAAGCCCAAGGAGCCGCACGCCAGCCATGCGGTCGTCCCGGCGGAATGAAAGGACCGATGATGTCCATGAATATCAAAACCTTCGCTGTGGGACTTCTCACTGCGACCAGCCTCTCGGCCTGCGCCGTCGGACCCGACTATGTCGCGCCGACGCCGCCGGTCGCGGCGGGGGCGCCCTTCGTGGGCGTCCAGACCGCCGAAGTGACCAGCGCCGCGCCCGACGCTACCTGGTGGCGGCTTTACGAAGACCCGGTGCTCGATGGTCTCGTCGCCGATGCGCTCGCTGCCAATACCGATGTGCGGGTGGCGGTCGCGCGGATCGAGAAGGCCCGCGCCAGCCTGCGCGATTCGCGTTCGGACCGGCTCCCGCAGACCGACATAAGCGCCACCGGCACTTATGGCCGCGTTTCCGAGGCGCAGGTTCTTCCCGGCTTCGACCGCGAGGGGCGCCGCGTGGACGGCGAGTTCGCGGTCAGCTACGAACTCGACCTGTTCGGGCGCGTCTCGCGCGGGATCGAGGCTTCGCGCGCCGATCTCGCCGCCGCGCAGGAGGATGCCGACGCGGTGCGGGTGACGGTGGTGGCCGACACCGTGCGGGCCTATGTCGATGCCACCAGCGCCGCCGACCAGCTCGGTGTGGCCCAGCGGACCGTCGATCTGCTCGACCGTTCGGCGCGGATCACCAACGCCCGCTTCGAGCGGGGACTCAACCAGAAGCTCGACGTGATCCGGGTGACCCAGCTTCGCGAGCAGCAGGCGGCGGCTATCCCCAGCCTTCAGGCTGCGCGCGACGCGGCGCTGTTCCGTCTCGCTACCCTGACGGGCCGGACCCCGCAGGATCTGCCCGAGGCGGCGCGCACCCGCACGACCACGCCGGACGTCGGCAAGCCGATCCCGGTGGGGGACGGCGCCACTTTGCTGGCGCGCCGCCCCGACGTGAAGGCGGCCGAGCGGCGTCTGGCGGCCGCTACGGCCCGCGTGGGCGTGGCGACGGCGGACCTCTACCCGAAGATCACGCTGGGCGGCTCGGTGGGCACCACGGCGGTCGGCGTGACCGATGTGTTCGGCGGAGGGCCGCTGCGCTGGCTGCTCGGGCCGATGATCTCCTGGGCTTTCCCCAACCAGGAAGCGATCCGGGCCCGGATCGGCGGCGCCAAGGCCGATGCCAAGGCCGATCTCGCCAGCTTCGACGGCACGGTGCTGCGGGCGCTGGAAGAGACCGAGACCGCCCTTTCGGCTTATCGCAATGCCCTGTTGCGCAAGGAGCGGCTCGGCTCGGCGCGGGATGCGGCGGAGCGGGCCGCCAATGTCAGCCTCGCGCGCGAGAGCAGGGGGCAGATCGATGCTCTCGACGTACTCGATGCCCAGCGCACGCTGGCCCAGTCCGAGGCCGACTATGCGGCGGCGACCCGCGCGGTGGCCTTCGCGCAAGTGGACCTGTTCCGGGCGCTCGGTGGAAGCTGGCAGCAGACCTGACGGGCAGAAGATCCGACAGGGATGGCAGGCAAAAAGAAGGGGCGGCAAGGTGATCCTTGCCGCCCCTCTTTCCTGTCCGGCTAATCCGATCAGCGCGAGCCGAAAGCGTAGCGGACGTTGATGCCGAACTCACGCGGCGCCGTTACCGTCACGCCGGTGTAGGTGCTGGTGTAAGTTGCCGCGGTCGGCCCGGTGAAGACCGGCGCGCCATTCTGGATGCCACCGAAGCCCAACTGCTGATAGGCGGTGAACAGCGGATTGGTGCGGGTGAGGGTCTTGGTCGTCTCGAACACGTTCTTGGCGTAGAACCCGATTTCCCACGCGCCGTCCTGCGCACGCAGGCCAGCAAACAGATTGACCAGGGCGTAGTCGCTCACGTCGTCCCAGGCATTGCCCGGATCGCCCTGCGACTTGCCGGTGTACGTCATGAGACCGCGCACATAGGCATCGGTGTCGCCGAACGCCGGGAAAGAGTACTCACTCTGGAGGGTGGCCGAGAAGGGCGCCATGAACGAGGCGCGCTGGTTCACCTGGCATGCGGCGATATTATCGGCGCCGACGGCGGCCTGCAATTCCGCAAGGCTGGGTGCGTTGGTGGTTGCGTCAGGCACGCCATCGCCGTTGAGATCGTTGCACGGGATGGTGCCGTTCTTGATCTTGCCCAGCGAGTAGCTGGCCGAGGCATTGAGCTTCCATGTCGGCGTGATGTCGAACGAAACGTCGCCTTCCACACCGTTCACTTCGACTGGCACGGCGCCCACGAAGTTGAAGTTGTTGACCTGTTGCGCCAGACCGGTGACCGCGCCGCTGGCGTTCTGCAGGGCCACCGTGTTGACGTAGAACACGCCCGATCCCGGCACGCGGTAGGGGTAGTTCTTGAACTTCTGGTGGTAGCCGGTGAGATTGAAGCGCAGGCGCCCGTCCATCAGCGTGGACTTCAAGCCGATCTCATAGGATTCCGAAGTCTCGGCCGGCAATTGCAGGAACGAATTTTCCAGCGGCGAGGGCGTGATGTTGAAGTCACCCACCACGTTGATGCCGGGGCGCCACGAACTGCCGGTGGCGGCGTAGATCATCAGGTCCGGGGTAAAGTTGTGCTTGATGGATCCGCTGTAGATCCATTTCTTCGCCTTCTGGGCATTGTTGGCAATCGTTGCGCCGTTGACGATCAGCTGGCTCTCGTCCTGATAGTCGATGTGGCGGGCACCGCCCGAGATTTCGGTGGAATCGCCGATGTGTACGGTGAGGTTGCCGAAGATCGACTGCTCGTGGGTCTTGCCCTGGCTGGTGATCGGCGTTTGCACCACTTGCGCCAGACCGCCGCCGAGCGCGGCCGGCAGGGCTACCGCGGTGGGGTTGGTGAGATCGGTGTGCGGCTGGTTGCGGCTGTCGAAGAAGCCGACGACATAGTCGACCATGTCGAACAGGCGTTCTTCGTTCTGCAAGCGGATTTCATGCGACTTGGAGGTAGAGCGCGTGTTGGTCTGCTGCAGGATGTCGCCCGCAAAGCGATTGCCGCGATCGAAGTTCTCGGTCGAGAAGATCTTCTGCTTGTAGTACTGGCCCTGGTATATCAGGCGCTGGCCCCACTGGGCCGCTTCCGCGCGCCAGTTGTAGACGTCGAACGCCTGGTTGACGAGGCGCGGCTGCTCGTAGTTCGAGCGGCGGTCCTTCGATGAGATGTAGACCGGGCTGGCGGGCGCGTCCGGGTTCACTTCCGAGAACGAGGCGATCTGGTCGTAGCTGCGCTGTTCGCGGTCGAGGCGCTGGTACGTGCCTTCGAAGCGCAGCCAGTCTGTCGGGGTCACGAGCGCCGAAATACGGCCGCTCTTGGTGCGGGACCAGGGATCGCGGTTGGTATATATCGAGCGGACGCGGTCCACTTCGTTTTCGTCCCAGACGCCGGCGGCGCGAATCGCGGCGATGCCTTCGATCACCGGGATGTTCAGCGCGCCCTTGACGTTCTGGGTGCCGATGTCGTTGGCGGTCATGTCGATGAAGCCGCCCAGCGAATAGAGGTCGGGCTTCTTGGTGGTGACGGTGATGGAGCCCGAGGGCGAGGCGCGACCGCGCAGGGTGCCCTGGGGGCCGCGCTGCACTTCGATCTGGCCGATGTCGTACATCTGCTGGAGCACGACGCCGGCGGTGATCGGCGCGTCGTTCATGTAGAATTCGACGGTGGGATTGTTGCCGCTGGCGTTCACGTCGAAGTTGACGCCGCGCAGCTTGGCGTTGCCGCCGATGCCGTTCGCGTTGGTGTCGAGCTGGAGGCCCGGCGCCAGCGTCGAGACTTCCCGGAAGTCGCGAAGGTTGAGCTTGCCGATCTCGTCGGCGGTGACGGTATCGATCACGGCGGGAACGTCCTGCACGTCTTCATCGCGGCGGCGTGCCTGGACGATGATGACGTTGGCTTCGCTTGCGGATCCGGCGTCGGCCGCAGGTGCCGTTTGCGCCAGTGCCGGGGCGCCTAACCCGATGCCGCAGATGCCCGACAGGCCCGCCGAACACAGCATAAGCTGCTTGAACGCACGCATGAACTCTCCCTCCGATGTCTTTGCTATCTTGTCGGGATCAGGTGCTGTTTGAACGCCTGAGTTGTCAAATGAAATGCCTTCATTTCGTGCAAACTACGGCATGGCGTTATTTGAACACATGATCAACATCGCCGTAAGAAGCTGAGAACAGCCGATTCGCCGGGAGATCATCGCCGTCAGCCTTCCTGCCGGCGAGTCGCATAAAAAAAGGGGCGCCGTAGCGCCCCTTTCTCGTTTCGGACCGGAATGCCGGATCGGCATCCTCGGCAGCGACCCGCTCAGTTGCGGCTGGCCAGACCCTTGTTCAGCCAGAGCGCCACCAGCGTGGCGATCGCGCCCGAGAGCAGATAGCCGCCCGAGGCGATCAGGCCCCAGTTGCTCGACAGCAGCAGCGCCGCGAGCGGTGCGAAACCGGCGCCGAACAGCCAGGCAAGATCGCTCGTAAGCGCCGAGCCGGTGTAGCGGTGCTCGCTGGCGAAGCCCGAGGCGACGACGCCCGAGGACTGGCCGAAGGCGAGGCCGAGCAGGATGAAGCCCACGATCATGAAGGCGATCTCGCCTGCCGGGCCGGCATCGAGGAGCTGCGGGGCGAAGCCCGAGAACACGGCGATGGCGACGGCGCAGGTGCCGAGCAGGTTGCGGCGGCCGAACTTGTCGGCGATCCGGCCCGAGGCGATCACGGCGACCACGCCGAACGCGGCTGCCAGCGCTTCGATCAGCAGGAAGCCGATCGGCGAATCGGGGGTGAACAGGAAGACCCACGAAAGCGGGAACACGGTGACCATGTGGAACAGCGCGAAGCTGGCGAGCGGGGCGAAGGCACCCAGAACGATGGTCTTCCACTCGGTGCGAAGCGTCGCGCCGACGCTGACCGGCTGAAGGTCGCGGCTGGCGAAGAGGTTCTCGAACTCCTCGGTGACGACGATGCGCAGGCGCGCGAACAGCGCGACGACGTTGATCGCGAAGGCCACGAAGAACGGATAGCGCCAGCCCCAGTCGAGGAAGTCCTCGGCGGGCAGGGCGGCGATCATGAAGGCGAAGAGCGTGGAGGCCACGATCAGGCCGAACGGCGCGCCGAGCTGCGGAATCATCGCGTACCAGCCGCGCTTGTGCTCGGGCGCGTTGAGCGCCAGCAGCGAAGCGAGGCCGTCCCAGGTGCCGCCCAGCGCGAAGCCCTGGCCCAGGCGGAACAGGCAGAGCAGGATGATCGCATTGCTGCCGGCCGACTCATAGGAAGGCAGGAACGCGATTGCCGCGGTGGAGCCACCGAGCATGAACAGTGCGATCGTCAGCTTGGTACCGCGGCCATAGGCACGGTCGAGCGCCATGAAGGCCAGCGAGCCGACCGGGCGGGCAATGAAGGCCAGCGCGAAGACGGCGAAGGAGTAGATGGTGCCGGTCAGCGCGTCCACGAAGGGGAAGAACAGCTTCGGGAACACCAGCACCGAAGCGATGGCGTATACGAAGAAGTCGAAGAACTCCGAGGTTCGGCCGATGATCACGCCGATGGCGATCTCACCCGGCGAGGGCTGGTGATGCTCCTTGAACGTCGGCAGTCCCAGGGCTTCGCGGGGCTGGGGGGTGCTGGTCATTTCGATTCTGCGGCCTTCGTTTCGGGTCCGCGGGCGGCGGGCCCTGGAAAGCCTGCCGGACGCGGACGAATCAAGGCGGGCGCGCGAGACGCCCGGCTACATATAGGGGGGCGTATCGTCATTGCCGGCCTTCAAGGGGATTGGACAAAATGTCCTATGTTCGCACTCGCGGCATGGGCCTAGGCGCTCCACCCATGCGCCCACCCGAGTCCAGACCGAAGCCGCGGCAGTTGACCGCGCTCGCCAAAGTCCTTGCCGCCTTGTCCCTGACTGGCGCGCTTTCCGCTTGCAACACCGTCGTGCTCAACCCGGCCGGGGATGTCGCGCGTCAGCAGGGTGACCTTGTGGTCATCTCCACGCTGCTGATGCTGCTCATCATCGTTCCGGTCATGGCCGCGACGTGTCTTTTCGCGTGGCGTTACCGCGCGTCCAACAAGGAGGCCGTCTACCAGCCCGACTGGGATCACTCGACCCAGCTCGAACTGCTGATCTGGACCGCGCCGCTTCTCATCATCATCTGCCTCGGCGCCCTGACCTGGGTCACGACCCACCTTCTCGATCCCTACCGCACCCTTGGCCGCATCGACGCGACGACGCCGGTCGCCGCCAGTGCCAAGCCGCTGGAAGTCGAAGTCGTCGCGCTCGACTGGAAGTGGCTGTTCATCTATCCCGAGCAGGGCGTGGCCACCGTAAACGAGCTGGTCGTGCCGACCGGCCGTCCGCTTCACTTCAAGATCACCTCGTCTAGCGTGATGAACTCGTTCTACGTGCCCGCCATGGCCGGCCAGATCTACGCGATGCCGGGCATGGAAACCCGCCTGCACGCCGTGATCAACAAGCCGATCGAGACTGTCGGCTTCTCGGCCAACTACTCCGGCGCCGGCTTCTCCAACATGCGCTTCGCCACGCATGCCGTCACCGATGCGGACTTCGCCAAGTGGACGGCAGAGGTGAAGGGCAACAAGGACGGCGGCATTCTCGACCGCGCCGCCTATCTCCAGCTCGAAAAGCCGAGCGAGAAGGTTCCGGTCACCCGTTTCGCCACGGTCTCGCCCGATCTCTATGACGCGATCGTCGACATGTGCGTCGAGCCCGGCAAGATGTGCATGAGCGAAATGATGGCGCTCGACGCGCGCGGCGGCCTGGGCAAGGCCGGCATCCGCAACGTCGAGATGCTCGCCTACGACAAGCATGGCCGCGATGTCGTCGCCAAGGCCAATGCCAATCCGAACGCCGCCGTCCAGCGCGAGCTGGCCTGGGTTCGCGCGCTCTGCCGCCAGATGCCGGGCGCCGCGCCCGACAATACGGTGAAGGCGCCGGACAACCTGCGTTCGCTGACCGGCGCCGGCATGGCGGCACCGCAGTCGCTGCCGCTCTTCGGCAAGGGCGAGCAGGCGCTCGCGAAACCGAAGACCGAGCCGGTAGCCGTCAACGACGCCGCGCACTCCTCTCAGATTTCCCGGAACTGATAGAACAATGGAAGTTGTAGACCATTCTCACTGGAGCCCGTTATTGGGCCGCCTGTGGTGGGACGCCATGCCACAGGAACCGATCGTGCTCGCCACGTTCGTCGTCGTCGCCCTCGGCGGCGCGGCGCTTGTGGCCGGGCTGACCTATTTCAAGCTCTGGGGCTATCTCTGGAAGGAGTGGTTCACCAGCGTGGACCACAAGAAGATCGGGATCATGTACATGATCCTGGGCCTGATCATGTTCCTGCGCGGCTTCGCCGACGCGGTCATGATGCGTATCCAGCAGGCGATCGCCTTCAACGGCAACGAGGGCTACCTCAACGCCCACCACTACGATCAGATCTTCACCGCTCATGGCGTGATCATGATCTTCTTCGTGGCGATGCCCTTCGTCACCGGCCTGATGAACTACATCGTGCCGTTGCAGATCGGCGCGCGCGACGTCTCCTTCCCGTTCCTGAACAACTTCAGCTTCTGGATGACGACGGCGGGCGCGGTGCTGGTCATGGCCTCGCTGTTCATCGGTGAGTTCGCGCAGACCGGCTGGCTGGCCTATCCGCCGCTGTCGAACCTCGCGTACAGCCCCTGGGTCGGCGTCGATTACTACATCTGGGCCTTGCAGATCGCGGGTGTCGGTACATTGCTTTCGGGCGTCAACCTGATCGCGACCATCGTCAAGATGCGCGCGCCGGGCATGACCATGATGCGCATGCCGATCTTCACCTGGACCTCGCTCTGCACCAACATCCTGATCGTCGCGGCCTTCCCGGTGCTGACGGCAGTGATGACGATGCTCACGGTCGACCGCTACCTCGGCTTCAACTTCTTCACGAACGACTTCGGCGGCTCGCCGATGATGTACGTCAACCTGATCTGGATCTGGGGCCACCCGGAAGTCTACATCCTCATCCTGCCGCTGTTCGGCGTCTTCTCGGAAGTCACTTCGACCTTCAGCGGCAAGCGCCTGTTCGGCTACTCGTCGATGGTCTACGCGACGCTGGTCATCACCATCCTCTCGTACCTCGTCTGGCTGCACCACTTCTTCACCATGGGTTCGGGCGCGAGCGTCAACTCGTTCTTCGGCATCACCACCATGGTGATCTCGATCCCGACCGGCGCGAAGCTCTTCAACTGGCTGTTCACGATGTACCGTGGCCGCATCCGGTTCGAACTGCCGATGATGTGGACGATCGCCTTCATGCTGACGTTCACGATCGGCGGCATGACCGGCGTGCTGCTCGCGGTGCCGCCTGCCGACTTCGTGCTGCACAACTCGCTGTTCCTGATCGCCCACTTCCACAACGTCATCATCGGCGGCGTGCTGTTCGGCATCTTCGCGGCGATCAACTTCTGGTGGCCCAAGGCCTTCGGTTTCCGCCTCAATGAATTCTGGGGCAAGGTCAGCTTCTGGCTCTGGGTTCCGGGCTTCTGGTTCGCCTTCATGCCGCTCTACATCCTGGGCCTGATGGGCGTGACCCGCCGCATGCGCGTGTTCGACGATCCGTCGCTGCAGATCTTCTTCGTCATCGCCGGTTTCGGCGCGGCGATGATCGCGGGCGGCATCGGCGCCATGCTCATCCAGTTCGCGGTGTCGATCTGGAAGCGCGAGGAACTGAAGGACGAGACGGGCGATCCGTGGAACGGCCGTACCCTGGAATGGTCGACCTCGTCGCCGCCGCCGGAGTACAACTTCGCCTTCACCCCGATCGTCCACGACATCGACGCCTGGGACGACATGAAGCGCTGCGGCGTGGAACGTCCGACCTCCGGCTACCGTCCGATCCACATGCCCAAGGGCACGGGCACGGGCCTGATCCTGGCCGGCCTGTCGGTCGCCCTCGGTTTCGCGATGATCTGGTACATCTGGTGGCTTGCGGCGGTCTCGTTCGTCGGGATCCTCGGCTACGCCATCTTCCATACCTTCAACTACAAGCGCGACTACCACATCCCGGTCGAGACGGTCGAAGCGACCGAGGCCGAACGCACGCGCAAGCTTGCAGCGGCGGGAGCCTGATCGATGACTGCCACTGCTGAAATGAAGCTGAGCCAGCCTGAACTCCAGGCCGCGTTCTACGACCTGGACGAGCACGACCATCCCGAAGGCGGCAGCACCATGCTGGGCTTCTGGATGTACCTGATGAGCGACTGCCTCATCTTCGCGATGCTCTTCGCCGCCTATGGCGTGCTCGGCGGCAGCTTTGCCGCCGGCCCGGGGCCGAAGGATCTCTTCGACCTGCCGCTGGTCGCGCTGAACACGGCCATGCTGCTGTTCTCGTCGATCACCTACGGCTTCTCGATGCTGGCCATGGAGAAGAACAATAAGGGCGCCACGCAGCTCTGGCTGCTGGTCACCGCCGTGTTCGGCGGCGCGTTCCTCTTCATCGAACTCTATGAGTTCAGCCACCTGATCCACGAAGGCGCGACGCCGATGCGCTCGGGCTTCCTCACCGCGTTCTTCTCGCTGGTGGGCACCCACGGCCTCCACGTCACCTTCGGCCTGATCTGGCTGTTCACGCTGGTCGTCCAGATCGGCAAGAAGGGCCTGATCCCGGCCAACAAGCGCCGCCTGATGTGCCTTTCGCTGTTCTGGCACTTCCTCGACGTGATCTGGATCGGCGTCTTCACCTTCGTCTATCTCATGGGAATGCTGTGATGAGCGACCACGTTCACCCCAACCACCACCTCGACGACGATCACGGCAGCCACGGATCGCTTCGCGACTACGTGATCGGCTTCCTCCTCTCGGTCGTTCTCACCGCCATTCCGTTCTGGCTGGTGATGACCGGAGCGATTGCCGACAAGTCGACCACGGCCCTGGTGATCATGGCCTTCGCGGCAGTGCAGATCGTGGTTCACATGATCTACTTCCTGCACATGAACACGAAGTCCGAGAACGGCTGGACCGTCATGGCGCTGATCTTCACGATCGTCATTCTTGTGATCACGCTTTCCGGCTCGCTTTGGGTGATGTACCACCTGAACCACAACATGATGCCGATGACGAGCCACGAGATGGGCGAGCTGCCCTGATCGGGACTTGGGAAAAGAGACGAAACTGACCGACCCAATGCGGACAGAAACGGATCGAACGGAAGCGCGGCGGCCCTGGGGGCTCGCCGCGTTTCTGCTGGTGGCGCTTGTCGCCTTCCTGGCGCTGGGCCTCTGGCAGGTGCAGCGCATGCAGTGGAAGCATGCCCTGATCGCCCGCGTGGAGGCGCGGGTCCACGCGGCGCCCGTCGCGGTGCCGGACGATGCCCGGCTGACGGGAGAGGGCGCGCGCGACCTCGATTACCTGCGCGTGCGGATTACCGGGACGTACCTGGCCGAGGCGACGTCGCTGGTTCGCGCGGCGACCAAACTGGGTACCGGCTACTGGACGATGACGCCGATCAGGACGGCCGAAGGACGGCAGGTCTGGATCAATCGCGGCTTCGTGCCCGCCGGTACCAAGCGCGTACAGGCCGCCGCAACGAGCCCGGCGGGTCAGGTGGTCGTGACCGGGCTGCTGCGGCCGACGGAACCGGGCGGCAGCATTCTCCAGTCGAACCAGCCCGGCGCCGACCGCTGGTATTCGCGTGACGTGAAGGCGCTGGCCTTGGCGCGGGGCATCGGTCCGGTCGCCCCCGCCTTCGTCGATGCCCAGGTGGAGCAGTCGGCGCCGGTGCAGGGTCTTCGGCCCGTGCCCGGCCTCACCCAGATCCACTTTCCCGACAGCCACCTGAGCTATGCGCTGACCTGGTTCGCCATGGCGGCGATGTCGGCCATGGCGTTGATCTTCGTCTGGCGGCGGGGGCGATGGATCGCCTGATAGAGCTTTTCGCACCACACGGATTGCCGGGAGGCTCGGCGAGCCGGGCGAATGTGGTGCTGCTCACCCAGTTACGCTGGACGGCGGTATTCGGCCAGCTTGCGACGATCGTGATCGTATCGCAGGGGCTGGGCGTGAAGCTGGAGCTGGCGCCGCTGCTGCTGGCGCCGCTGTTGCTGATCGTCGTCAACCTTGCTTCCGCCAGCGTGGTGCTGAGGCGGCGCGATTTCAGTCAGGGCGAACTGTTCTCCGCGCTGATGGTGGACGTGATCGCCCTGTGCTGGCAACTCTACCACAGCGGCGGCGCGACCAATCCCTTCACGTTCCTGTTCCTGCTCCAGATCGTGATCGCGGCGGTGATCCTCGACCTTCGGTGGAGTTCGCTGGTCGCGATCAACGCCTGCCTCTGCATGCTGCTGCTGACCTATTTCTACGTGCCGCTGCAACTGCCGGCACGCTATGCGCAGCACCCGTTCGAACTCTATATCTATGGCAGCCTGTTCTGCTTCGTGCTGGCGGCGGTCCTGCTGATCGTCTTCGTCGCCCGGCTTGACTTCACCCGGCGCGAGAGCGACGCCAAGCTGGCGGCTATGCGCCAGCAGGCGGTCGAGGAAGACCACATCATCCGCATGGGCCTGCTCGCCTCGGGCGCGGCGCATGAACTGGGCACGCCGCTGTCGTCGATTTCGGTGATCTTGGGAGACTGGTCGCGGCAGCCGGGCATTGCCGATGATCCCGACCTTGCCGCCGACCTTGCCGACGTCCGCCGCGAACTGGCGCGCTGCAAGAACATCGTCAGCGGCATCCTGATGTCGGCGGGCGAAATTCGCGGCATCGACCCAGCCGTTACCACCTTGCGCGGGTTCCTGGGCGAGATCCTGGAGGAATGGCGTGCGCGCATGCCGGGCGAACTGCGCTTCATCGACCGCATCGTGGAAGACCGCTCCATCGTTGCCGATCCCGGCCTGAGGCAGGTGATCGGCAATGTGATCGACAATGCGGTGGAAGTCTCGCCCGGCCTGGTCGTCATCGAAGCACGGGTGGAGCAGGGCCGCCTGGTCCTGACCGTCAGCGATCGCGGGCCCGGCTTCGCGCCGGACATGCTGCCCCGCGTCGGCCAGCCTTATGCCTCGACCAAGGGTCGCGACGGCGGCGGGCTGGGGCTGTTTCTGGTGGTCAACGTGCTGCGCAAGCTCGGCGGCAAGGTTGCGGTGGACAACCTGGCGGAGGGCGGGGCGAGGGTGCAACTTGCGATTCCCCTTGCTACACTGGCGTTCGAGCCCAGAAAGGGCGAGGATACAGCCGGGGCCGCATGACAGAAACAGCTATCAACGAAGTGGAGGGCGCCAGCCTGCTGATCGTCGAGGACGATCCCACGTTCGCACGCACCCTGCGTCGATCGTTCGAGCGGCGTGGCTATCGCGTCAGCTCCGCCGCCAGCCCCGACGAGGTCGAGGCCCTGAGCGGGGACGAGGCCTTCGAATATGCGGTAATCGATCTCAAGCTCGGCGCCTCGTCGGGCTTGGCCGTGGTGCAGTCGCTCCACGCGCGTTCGCCGGAGACGCGGATCGTGGTGCTCACCGGCTACGCCTCGATCGCCACGGCCGTCGAGGCGATCAAGCTCGGCGCCTCGCACTATCTCGCCAAGCCTTCCAATACCGATGACATCGAGGCGGCGTTCACCAGCGGCGAGGGCGACGCCAGCGTGCCGGTCGACGGACGGCGTAGCTCGATCAAGACGCTGGAGTGGGAATATATCCACCGCACCCTCGTGGAGTGCGAGTTCAATATTTCCGAAGCCGCCCGCCGTCTGGGCCTTCACCGGCGCACGCTCGCGCGCAAGCTTGAGAAACGGCAGCTGTAGAGGGCTTCATTGGCCGTTCTGGAATCGTCATCCTGAACTTGTTTAGCTGCGCTGGCCTTCGGCTCAGGATCCATTGTGCCAAACAGACTGCCGTTGGTGTCGCGAAATGGATCCTGAAACAAGTTCAGGATGACGTTGTGTTCTAAGGGTTGGGATATTTGAGGATAGGTGAGGGGAACAGCTTCGACATGACGGACAATACTTCCCCTACATTGGCACGCCTTCCCGCGATCGATCCCCGCGCCTTGATGACGTTTCGCGTGGTCTGCGAAACAGGCTCGATCAGCGCGGCGGCGCGGGCGCTCAATCTGGCGCAGCCCTCGGTGTCGAACACGATCGCGCTGCTGGAGCGGCGGCTGGGCGTCACCCTGTTCGAAAGGCGGCGGGGCGGGATCGTGCTCACGCGCGAAGGCGAAGTGCTGCGCCGACCGGCCGAAGCGATGGCGCGCCTGCTCTCCGATGCAGTGAGCGACGTGGTTCACGCGCGCCACCATATTGCGGGGCCCCTGCGCATCGGCGGCACGCCCGGCGCCTTGCTGACGTTGCTGCCCGGCGCCATCATGCGGGTGGAGGAGGCCGTGGGCGACTTCGCCCTGAGCGCGGTGGAGCGGGCGGACGAGCAATTGCTCGACATGCTGCGCAAGGGCGAGATCGAACTGGCCTTCGTCACCACGCAAATCCAGAACGTGCCCGAGGACATGTCCGAAGTGACTTGCGCGCGCGATCCCTTCGCGCTCATCGTAGGCCCACGCCATGCCGACCTGGGCGAGCGCGTTTCCTTGCGCGACGTGGAGCACTATCCCTGGGTCTTGCCCGAAGCGCGCGGCGCTTTCCGCAGGCAAGTCGATGCCCTGTTCATTACCGCGGGCGTTTCGGTGCCGCGCACGACGATCCGCTGCGACTCGCTGCTCACCACCCGCGCCATCGTTCGCGAGACGGACCGGGTTACGGTGCTGCCGCGCACCGTTGCGCTCGACGGCGCTTCCGATGGATCGATCCGGGCTATCGCCATCGAGGAAGCCGTGTTCGAACGCAGCGTCGGCGTGCTGCGTCTGGCCGAGCGCCGGCTTTCGCCTCTGGCCGAAGCGATGTTGAACGCTCTTTCGGCGCCGGACGCACAGAACGCCTGAACCTTATACCACGATCAGTTTGACGCCGAGTTCCTCTAGGCGCTCGACCATGTCCTGTGGAATGCCGGCATCGGTAACGATCGTGTCCACTTCATCCAGCCCGCAGACGATGGCGCCGGAAGAGGAACGGAACTTCGAACTGTCCACCAGCAGCACCACTTCCTCGGCCCGGTCCATGAACCGGCGCTCGGCAGCGACGAGGATCACGTCCTGCTGCATCACGCCTTGCGGGCCGACCGCCGCCGCGCCCATGAACAGTTTGGGAGCGTGAAAGCGCGGCATGGAATCCTCACCCGCCGGGGCGAGGACGATGTTCTGTTCGCGGAAGACCGTGCCCGAGGGTAGCAGCACGCGGGTTCCCGCCTGCGGCAGCAAGGCGTGGACGATGTGCAGCGAGTTGGTGAGCACCTGCACGTCCAGCCCGTCGAGATAGGGGCACATCTGGAGAGTGGTGCTCCCACCGTCGATCATGATCCCCTCTCCGGGGCCGCAGAGCCTGGCGGCGGCGCGGCCGATCGCCTGCTTGGCGGGCAGGTTCTGCGTGATCGACTGTTCGAACGGCGTGCCGGCCAGACCCTGGGGCCTGTCGGGCTTTTCCTCTTCGGGCAGTTTGGCGCCGCCGTGGACGCGCTGGATGCGGCCGGATTCCTCCAGCCGCGTCAGGTCGCGCCGGATCGTGGCGGGCGAGGCGTCGAGCTGGGCTTCGAGAGCACGGTAGCTCACGAAGCCCGTGTCGGCGACGGCCTCGAGTATCAGGCGTTCGCGTTCCTCGGCGTGCATGCGATTTGTGCTTCCTTCTGAGGGGACAGGCCGGGATCGGCCTGCTCCGCTTCGAGCTGTTCGAGCGACTTGCCCTCGTTGCGGGGCGCCCAGAGTGCGCCGATGATCCCGCTGATGACAAGGAACCCGGTAAGAATCCAGGCCAGGTTCGTAAAGCCCGTGGCGTTGAGCATAGGCACGAAGAAGCTGAAAACGCCCAGCGAGATGCGCACGATCGCGAAGCAGACGCCCTGCGCGGTGGAGCGCAGCATCGTCGGGAACATCTCCGAACTCCAGAGCTGGAAGAAGCTCTGAGCCCCGAAGCCGCCGCCGAACTGGAGCAGGAAGACGTAGAGCAGCGCCACCGGGATCGTCAGCGGGAACACCGCCAGCAGCATCATGCCCGCCACCTGGATCACTGCCGAGATGATGAACAGCGTGCGCTGGTTCACCTTGTCGGACAGGCGCATGAACACGAAGGTGACGGAAATCATCGCCACGAAGAACGATACCGCCTGGATGGCGACGCTCTGCGCCTGGGTGGCCGCGCCCATGGTGCGCAGGATGTAGGGGAAGAAGAACCCGTTGGTGCCGGCCCAGAGGTTCCAGAACCCGTACATGCCCACGAGGCCAAGGATCGATGTCAGATACTTGCCCTTGAACAGGCTGGACACGGGCGGGCGCTTTACGTCCGATTTCTGGGCTTCTTCCCAGCGTTCGGATTCCTTCATCTTGGAGCGCAGCAGGGTGAGGCCCAGCGCGATAACCACCAGATGCGCGAAGACGATCCGTGCGCCCAGCACGCCCAGCGAGGTCAGCGCCAGGCTCATCAGCAGCACCACGACCGGGCCGAGGTACCACAGCGCCTGCGCCACGCCGGAATGCTTGCCGCGCTTGTCGTCCGGCGCCTGCTCGGCGATCAGCGACCAGCTTGCCGGAATGTCCGCGCCCACCGCGAGACCGACGATCAGGAAGCCGACGACGATCATCCACGGCGCCACCGCGAAGACCAGCATCGACATGCCGAGCGCGTAGATCAGCATGTCCCACTGGTAGATCTTTTTGCGGCCCAGCTTGTCGCAGAGCCAGCCGCCGATAAGCGCGCCAACGCCCGCGCCGATGGCGTTGGGGCCGAAGGCGGCGATCAGGCCGACGAAGTCGTTGGAGAGATGATAACTCTCTTGCCACAGCGCGAGCGCGGCGGAACCGGCGACGATCGAGCCGGCGTCGATATAATTGGCGAGGCCGGCGAGTATGGTGTTGCGCCAGTTTTCCTCTTGCCCTGCGGTTTGCGTCATTGTCAGGTCCCTCCCGCCAGGATCGTTCTGTCGATCTCTGCGATTTTCGTGGTGCCGGTGAGCGCCATGGCGACGCGCATCTCGGCCTCGATCAGCTTCAGCATCTTGGCGACGCCCGCTTCGCCTCCTGCGGCCAGTGCCCAGGCCCAGGCCCGGCCGAGCAGCACGCCCTTGGCGCCCAGCGCCAGCATCCGCACCACGTCGAGGCCGGAGCGGATGCCGCCGTCTGCCAGCACCGTCATGCGGTCTCCCACCGCGTCGGCGATCGGCGGCAGGGCGCGGGCGCTGGAGAGCACGCCGTCAAGCTGGCGGCCGCCGTGGTTGGAGACGACCAGCCCGTCCGCGCCGAGCGCGGCGGCTTCCTTGGCGTCCTCCGGGTCGAGAATGCCCTTGATGACCAGCGGCCCTTTCCATTCCGAGCGGATGAAATCGAGGTCGCGCCAGTTGATCGAAGGGTCGAAGTTATTGCGCATCCAGGCGAAGAAATCCTCGATGCCGGTCTTGCCCAGCAGCACGGGAGCGACGTTGCCCAGCGTATGCGGACGGCCGTGGATGCCCACGTCCCAGGCCCATGCGGGGCGCGCGGCGGCCTGGGCGAAACGCCAGGCCGCGCCCTTGAACCCGCCGGTCCCGGCAAGGCCGGTGTGATAGTCGCGATAGCGGCTGCCGGGCACGGGCATGTCGACCGTGAAGACCAGGGTGGAGCAGCCCGCTTCCACGGCCTTGGCCAGCAGATCCTTCATGAAGGCGCGGTCGCGGATCATATAGAGCTGGAACCAGAACGGCTTGGCCGCCGCCTTGGCCACTTCGCCGATGGTGCAGGCGCCGACGGTGGAGAGCGTGAAGGGAATGCCCGCCTTATCCGCCGCGCGCACCGCCTGGCACTCGCCGCGCCGGGCATTCAGGCCCGCCAGACCGATCGGGGCGAGCGCGACGGGCAGGGCCAGCTTCTGGCCGAACAGCTCGGTCGAGAGGTCCAGCTGCGAGACGTCGCGCAGCACCCGCTGGCGCAGGGCAAGATCGGCAAGGTCCGAGACGTTGCGGCGCAGCGTCGCCTCGGCATAGGAGCCGCCATCGATATATTCGAACAGGAAGCGCGGCAGCTTGCGGCGGGCAGCTTCGCGGAAGTCCGGGATCGATGCGGTGATCATGCGAAGGCCTTCGCCACGGAATCCCGCCACAGCGCGCGGTAACCCGCGAGGTCGCCCTCCAGCGGCTCGACCCGGCGCAACCCGCCCTGTGCTTGCAGCAGCGGGTTGATGAGACGCAGCGCCCCGAACGAGACGTCGTTATGGGCGTTGGCGACGTAGACTTCGGTATCCGGTCGCAGCGCGGCGAGTGCTCGAACGAACACTTCGGCTTCGGCGAAGCGGCCTTCGATCAGCAGGCGCTGCTTCGATCCGATCAGGTCCAGCGAGGTATCGGCCACCATCGCGGCATAGAGGCAGATCGCGGCGCGGCGGGCGTACCAGGTGCCCTGCCACTCGACCGGCGCATTGACCCAGCGCGCCTCGCCGTCCGGGAACGGTCCGAAACCGGGAGCAAGCGTCGGCATCATCATGGTGCGGCGGCGCAGCAGGCCGGGCACTTCTTCCATGAGCTTGGGCTGATCCGGCCTGATATCGACGCGGCGGGTATCGAGCTGGATTACCGATTCGATCTCTCGCCCGCCCATGAAGCGGGCAGACGGCACCGGCCAGCCATAGGCATCGACATTGACCAGCGTGTCGCGCGCTTCGGGCAGCGAGGCGATGGAGAATGTTTCGGCGGCAAGGCGCATGGCGATGAACCAGGTGCCGGTGGACAGGATCGTTGCCTCTTGCCGCGCGATTTCGGGAAAACCGCGTGCGGCGAGCAGGGCGGCGTTGGAATCGTGCAGCCCCGCAAGCACTTGCGCCGTGGCGGGAAGTCCTGTCTCGGCCGCAAGCTCGGGGCGCAGGGTGCCCACGGCATCGCTTGCCTTGACGACAGGCGCGAACCGTTCCGCCCATCCGAATCTCTCGGCCATCGGGGAAAAGCGCGCATCGGCCGGGCGCCAAAGGTCGGTATGGCAGCCCAGGCTGGTCACTTCGCTGGCCGCTTGGCCGGAGAGGAACCAGGCCCAATATTGCGCCCAGGGCACCAGCGTGGCCTCGGCCATTTTCTCGGGATGAAGGCGGCTCATCCAGTAGACCTGGGTGCCGAGGTTGAGGCCGTCGGGCAGGGCGGGGGAGCCGGTAACCGTGAAGGCGTCTCGCTCGCGGCGGTAGTCCGCCATCACGTCTTCGGGGATGGCTTGTTCGTAGTCGAGCGGGGGGAACAGCAGGCCATTTTCGTCCAGTGCCGCGAAACCGGCGCCGTGGGCCACCGGGACGATCGCTTCCACCGGATGGCCCGACCAGCCGCGCAGGGTGGCGCGCAGCCATTGGCCGATCCCCGCAACGTCGAGGCAGCGCAGGCCGTCCTGTTCGCAAGGGCTGTTGGGACGCACCTGTCGATCGACCATGCGCCCGTTTCGCGTCCACAGCGTCAACTTGCTGAGAGTCTTGCCGATATCGACGACGATGAATGTACCCGTACCCGTCATGGCTCTTTCAACCATCCTCAAATCCCAAGACGCTCTGACCAATTATGATTGACTTAAGCGATCGAACGTGATCGTTTTGTAGCGAAACAGATTGCTCATGCAAGCACGAATTGGTAGAGGATGACTATGGACACCATGACCGCTTCCCGCCCGGCCGCGATACCGTTTGCCGTTCCCACCAGCCGCTGGGACGATTCGCTGGCTGCGACGCTTTCTCCGGAAGCGTTGCTGCTCTACCGCTCCAACCTGCTCGGTTCCGACCTCACCGTCACCAACTTCGGCGGCGGCAATACCTCGGCCAAGCTGACGGAAGTGGACCCGCTGACCGGCGGCGAGGTGGAAGTGCTGTGGGTCAAGGGTTCGGGTGGCGACATCGGTTCGATGAAGCTCGACGGTTTCGCCACGCTCTACCAGGAAAAGCTGCTTGGCCTCGAAGCGCACTACGCCGGGCCGGAAGACGACGACAAGATGGTCGGCTACCTGCCGCACTGCACCTTCAACCTGAATGCCCGCGCCGCCTCGATCGATACCCCGCTGCACTCGCTGCTGCCCTTTGCGCATGTCGACCACGTCCACCCGGATGCGATCATCGCGCTCGCGGCCAGCTCGGGCGGCGAAGCGGCGACGCAGGCGATCTGGGGCGGCAAGATCGGTTGGCTCGGCTGGAAGCGCCCCGGTTATACGCTGGGCGTGCAGCTGCGCGACTACGTGGCGGCCAATCCCGGTGTCGAGGGCGTCATGCTGGCAGGCCACGGCATCATCTGCTGGGCCGATACGGCCAAGTCCTGCTACGAGCACACAGTCGAGCTGATCGCCGACGCCGCCAAGTACCTCAATGCGAAACTTGCCGAAAAGCCCGCTTTCGGCGGCGAAGTCCACTCCTCCTCCTCGGACCGAGCCGCCATTGCTGCCGACCTTATGCCGCGTCTGCGCAGCCAGATGACTGGGGCACGGCGTAAGGTCGGCCATTTTTCGGACGACGCCGAAGCGCTGGAATTCGTGAACTCTGCCGAGTTCGAGCGGCTGGCCGGACTCGGCACCTCGTGCCCCGATCACTTCCTGCGCACCAAGATCGCTCCCCTGACCCTCGATCCCGCGCGCCTCCAGGACGATGCCTATCTGGCGCAGAAGGTCTCGGACTATCGCGACATGTATGCCGCCTATTACGAGCGCTGCAAGCGTCCGAATTCACCTGCCATGCGCGACGCCAACCCGGTGGTCGTGCTGGTGCCCGGCCTGGGCCGCATCACCTTCGCCACCGACAAGACCACCGCGCGCCTTGCCGGGGAATTCTACGGCAACGCCATAAACGTGATGCGCGGGGCGGAGGCTATCGGCGACTACATCGCACTCGACGAGCAGGAAGCGTTCGACATCGAATACTGGCTGCTTGAGGAAGCCAAGCTCCAGCGCATGCCCGCGCCCAAGCCGCTGGTCGGCCGCGTGGCGCTCGTCACCGGCGGCGCAGGCGGCATCGGTGCAGCCACCGCCGCGCGCCTGATGGCGGACGGCGCCTGCGTGCTGCTCGCCGATCGCGATGCCGATGCCGTCGAAGAAGTACGCGCCGGTTTCGCGAAGCAGTTCGGCAAGGACGTGGTTCGCGCCGCCGTCTGCGACGTGACCGACGAAGCGCAAGTCTCAGAAGCCTTTGCCGTGGCCGCGCGTGAGTTCGGCGGGCTCGACATCCTCGTCGCCAATGCCGGTATCGCTTCCTCGGCCCCGATCGAGGAGACCACGATCGAACTGTGGAACCGCAACTACGACGTGTTGGCGCAGGGCTACTTCCTCACCAGCCGCGCCGCCTGGCCGCTGCTGAAGGGCATGAAGGAGCAGGGCGGTACTTCGGTGGTGTTCATCGGTTCGAAGAACGGCGTGGCGGCGGCCACCAATGCCTCGGCCTATGCTTCGGCCAAGGCGGCGGCGAACCATCTTGCGCGCTGCCTCGCGCTGGAAGGCGCCCCCCACGGCATTCGCGTCAACGTCGTCAACCCGGATGCGGTCATCAAGGGCAGCAAGATCTGGGACGGCGACTGGCGCAAGGAACGCGCGGGCGCCCATGGCATCGACACCGGCAAGGAACTGGAAGAGCACTACCGCCAGCGCTCGATGCTGAAGCGCGACGTGCTGCCATCGGACATTGCCGAAGCGGTCTATTTCCTCGCCGGGGACCAGTCGGCGAAATCGACCGGCAACATGATCAATGTCGATGCGGGTAACGCACAGGCGTTCACGCGCTAAGAGATATATGTCGGGGGAAGGCGCGAACCGGTGTGTTCCCCCGAACGGGCTAGAGGATAGAAGAATGAGCAGACTGCCGATTTCGGATGAACTGATCGCCGAAGCCAATGCCCGCGCGGCGGACGCGCTGGAGGACGAATACGCCTCGCTCGGCCGCAAGCTGGAGCGTTCGGGCATCGCCATCGACGCGATCAAGGACAAGGTCGCCGCCTTCTCGGTCGCCGTGCCTTCGTGGGGCGCGGGCCGGGGCGGCACCCGCTTCGCCAAGTTCCCCATCGCGGGTGAGCCGACCAACATTCACGAGAAGCTGGAAGACTGCGCCGTCATCAACCAGCTTTCGCGCCTCACCCCGCGCGTCTCGCCGCACTTCCCCTGGGACAAGGTGAGCGATTACAAGGCGCTGCGAGAGGAAGCCGCAAGCCTCGGCCTCGGCTTCGATGCGGTGAATTCCAACACGTTCCAGGACCAGAAGGACCAGGCGCATAGTTACGCCACCGGCTCGCTCTCCTCGACCATCGAGGCGACCCGCCAGCAGGCCGTGGAGCATAACATCGAGTGCATCGAGATCGGCCGGCAGCTCGGTTCCACCGACCTGACCGTCTGGGTGGGTGACGGCACCAACTTCCCCGGCCAGCAGGACCTGGGCCGCAGCCTCGACCGTTATCTGGATGCTGCCGCGCAAGTCTATGCCGCGCTGCCGGACGACTGGCGCATGCTGCTCGAACACAAGATGTTCGAACCGGCGTTCTACTCCACCGTCATCAGCGACTGGGGCTCCTCGATCCTCGCCGCGCAGGAATTGGGCCCCAAGGCCAAGTGCCTGGTCGATCTGGGCCACCATGCGCCGAACGTGAACATCGAACAGATCGTCGCCCGCCTCCACCGCTTCGGCAAGCTGGGCGGCTTCCACTTCAACGACAGCAAGTACGGCGACGACGATCTCGATTCGGGTTCGATCAATCCGCACCAGCTGTTCCTGGTGTTCAACGAACTGGTCGAGGCGGAACTCGCCCCGCGTGACGGCTTCAAGCCCAGCTATATGATCGACCAGTCGCACAACGTGACAGATCCGATCGAATCGATGCTGTCTTCGGCCGAAGCCATCGGCTCCTGCTACGCCAAGGCGCTGCTGGTGGACCGCGAGGCGCTGCATCTTTCGCAGGAAGCCAACGACACGATGATGGCCTTCCAGGCGCTGCGCCGGGCCTACAACGTCGATGTCACCCCGATCCTCGCCAAGGCCCGCGTGGAAGCAGGCGGCGCGGCGGACGTGCTGGGCGTCTATCGCGAGAGCCGCTGGCGCGACCGCAAGGCGCAGGAACGCAAGGCCGTGGGCCTCGGCGCCGGGATCGTCTGATTACATCAATACCTGAACTGCCGCCGGGAAGGGCAAAAGCCCTCCCGGCATGGCCACTGCGCGAAAAAACAACCATTGGATCCGGGAGGGACTATGCCGATCCTTACGCTGCGTACTCTGCTGTGCGTCGCCACCGCACTCGTTGCCGTTCCCGCTATTGCGCAGGAGCAGGCGCCTGCCTCTACCGCAACGGGCACCGCTGCTGATAGCGCCACCGCCCAGCTCGAAGAACAGTTCCGCGATCCGCCGAACTCCGCCCGCCCGCGCGTCTGGTGGCATTGGATGAACGGCAACATTTCGAAGGACGGTATCGCCAAGGACATGGCCTGGATGAAGCGCGTCGGCATCGGCGGCCTCCAAAACTTCGACGCCAATCTCCAGACCCCCCAGGTAGTCGACAAGCGCCTCGTCTACATGACGCCCGAGTGGAAGGACGCCTTCCGCTTCGCCGCGCATGAGGCCGACCGGCAAGGGCTGGAACTGGCCATTGCCGCCTCGCCCGGCTGGTCCGAAACCGGCGGCCCTTGGGTGAAGCCGCAGGACGGTTTGAAGAAGCTGGTCTGGTCGGAAACTTCCGTTCCCGCCGGGCGGCGTTTCTCCGGCAAGCTGACCTCGCCGCCCTCCGCGACCGGGCCTTATCAGGCGCTTGGCGCACCGCTGTCGATCGAGGAGATGATCTCCGGCCATTCGGCTCCGCCGCCTCCCACCTACTACGGCGAAGTAGGGCTTTTCGCGTTCCCGGAAGCCGTCGAGACGGGCCCGGGACTTCCTCGCGCCGTCGATGGTCTGGGCAACGTGCTGTCCGCCGCTGCTCTGTTCGACGCGGATCTCGGCAAGGGCGTTACCCTTGCACGCAAGCAGGGCGAGGCGGCTAGCCTGCAACTTGACTACGCCAAGCCGACACGCATTGCGTCCGCCACGGTCTTCGTGCTCGGCGTGGTGGTGCCTTTTGCCGGAGCCGCCTTCACCGGCGCGCTGGAATCGAGCGCGGACGGCAAGACCTGGACGCCGATCGCAGCGCTGACCCTGGGCGCGGTGCCCACCACCGTCAGCTTCCCGGCTGTTACCGCTGCGCATTTCCGGCTGGTGCTCAATGCGCGCAAGCCGGATGGCGGTCTGGGTTCGCCCGTGCCGGGCATCGTCATGGACGGCCTGTTCGACGGCGTCGGCGCGGAGATGGCCAAGCGGCCGCTGATCGTCGGCACTTTCGCGCTCGACACGGGCACGAAAGTCGATCGCTTCGAGACGAAGGCCGGTTTCGTGATGAGCCGCGATTACTACGCCCTCGCGGAGCCTAAGGACGGCGCAACCGGTGTCGCGCCTGCCAGCGTCATCGATCTGACCGGCAAGCTGAAGGCGGACGGCACGCTCGACTGGCAGGCACCGGCGCTGCCCAAGGGCCAGCGCTGGCGGGTGCTGCGCATGGGCTATTCGCTGCTGGGCACCACCAACCACCCCGCGCCGCCGGAAGCCACGGGGCTTGAGGTGGACAAGTTCGACGGCGATGCCGTGCGACGTTATCTCGACCACTACCTGGGCATGTACAAGGAGGCCGCAGGGTCGGACATGGTCGGCCAGCGCGGTGTGCGCGCGTTGCTGACCGACTCGATCGAGGTGGGCGAGGCGAACTGGACGCCCCGGATGCTGGAGCAGTTCCAGCGCCTGCGCGGCTACGATGCGCGGCCCTGGCTGCCTACGCTCACCGGGGTGCTGGTCGGCACTCGGGCTGAAACGGACAAGTTCCTCTACGACTATCGCCGGACGCTGGCGGATCTTCTCGCGAGCGAGCACTACGGCACCGTCGCCAAGGTCGCCCACGAGAACGGCCTCAAGGTCTATGGCGAGGCGCTGGAGGACAAGCGCCCCATGCTGGGCGACGACATGACCATGCGCAGCCACACGGACATTCCGATGGCCGCCATGTGGACCTTCCGCGAGGAAGGCCCGCGCCAGACGCTGATCGCCGACATGAAAGGCGCGGCCTCGGTCGCGCATCTCTATGGGCAGAACCTCGTCGCGGCGGAATCGATGACCGCCTCGATGTCACCCTGGGCTTTCGCGCCCAAGGATCTGAAGCGCTTCATCGACATGGAATTCGTCAACGGCGTCAACCGCCCGGTGGTCCACACCTCGGTCCATGTGCCGGTGGATGACAAGAAGCCCGGACTCTCGCTCTTCATCTTCGGCCAATATTTCAACCGGATGGAAAGCTGGGGCGAGATGGCGAAGCCCTGGGTGGACTATATCTCGCGCTCTTCGCTGCTGCTTCAGGCGGGGCGGAACGTGGCGGACGTGGCCTATTTCTACGGCGAGGAAGCGCCGTTGACCGGGCTCTATGGCGACAAGCCGGTGGCCGATGCGCCGGTTTCGCACGCCTACGACTTCCTCAGCTACGACGCGCTGACCGGCCTGCTGTCGAACGACGGCAACGAAGTCGTCGCACCCAGCGGTGCGCGCTATCGGGCGATCTACCTCGGGGGTTCCTCGCAGCGCATGACGCTGGGGGCGCTGAAGAAGCTGGCGGCGCTGGTCGAAGGCGGTGCGACGGTGATCGGTGAGGCGCCGGTTTCGACACCCAGTATGATGGGGGGGCAGAACGCGGAGTGGTCGGCACTGGTGGCGAAGCTCTGGCCGGGCAGCGGTGATGCGACTGTCGGCAAGGGCCGAGTGATCGCGGGCAAGGACGTGGAAGGCGCGCTGAAGGCCATGGGAGTCGCTCCCGACTTCACCTTCACCGGCGCGGGGCAAGGCGCGAAAATTCCCTTCGTCCACCGCCGCGACGCGCAGGGTGAAATCTACTACCTCTCCAACCCGCAGGGTCCGCAGAGCATCCAGGCGCGCTTCCGCGTCACCGGCAAGGTGCCAGAACTCTGGCACCCGGAAACCGGAACCAGCGAGCCGGTAAGCTACCGCATCGAAAACGGCGAGACGGTGGTGCCGCTCTCGCTGGTGGACGGTGACGCGGTATTCGTGGTGTTCCGCAAGGATGCCGCGAAGCAGAGCCTGACGCTGCCCGCCAAGCCGGTGCAGACGCTGGCCTCGCTCGACGACGGCTGGACCGTGCGGTTCCAGGCCGACCGGGGCGCTCCCGTCTCGATCGAGATGGCAAAGTTGGCCCCGCTCGAACGGAACGCCGATGCGGGCGTGAAATACTTCTCCGGCGAGGCGACCTATTCGCGCAGCTTCACTCTGCCAAAGGGCGCCAGGGCCGGGCAGCCGCTCTGGCTCGATCTCGGGCAGGTGGGCGATCTGGCGGAAGTCACGGTGAACGGAAAGCCGGTCGGTGCGGCGTGGCACGCGCCTTATCGGATCGACATCGGCAAGGCCGTGAAGGGCGGCGCCAATACCATCGAGGTGAAGGTGGCGAACCTCTGGGTCAATCGCCTGGTCGGCGATGCCCAGATTCAGCCGAATTCGGGGGCTAAGCCGATTACCTGGACGGCCATGCCGACTTATCGGGCGGATGCGCCGCTTCGGCCTTCGGGACTGATCGGGCCGGTTGTTTTGGAGAAGTAAGCAGCGCCTTCGAGGCACCGCGTGCAGCGAAGATACCTGCCTTTCGTCATTGCGAGCGTAGCGAAGCAATCCAGGGCGGTCCTGCGCCCGCTCTGGATTGCCGCGTCGGCTTCGCCTCCTCGCAATGACGAAGCACCGCGCGGAGCCTCACTCCCCATGCGCATGGGTGGACTTGTCCAGATGCGGCCGGTGCCCCGTCATCCGTAGGTAGAACCGCGAGAAATACGAAGGATCCGAAAAGCCCAGTTCGTTCGACACCTGCACCACGCTGGCATTGGCGAAGCAGAGCAGCCGCTGCGCTTCCAGCGCGAGCCGGGCGTGGAGCAGTTCCTGCGGCGAGCAGTCCAGCCGGGCGCGGCACAGGCGAGTGAGCGTGCGCGCGGTCATGCCCAGCCGCTCGGCATACCAGCTCACCGGCAACTGGTCGCGGAAGTGCAGTTCAACCAGATGGCGGAGGTGCGAGATGCGCTGATCGCCGCTACCTTCGTCCGCCGTCTCCTCCTCCGGCAGCAGCGAGCGTAGCAGCGCCTCCGCCATGGACAGGAACAATGCGTTCGGGCGCCGCCAATCCTGCGGGATCGCGAGCATCTCGGCGCAAAGAAACTCGACCCGCTGCAGTACCTCCGGCGGAGTCGGCGCAAAGCGGCCGTGGGTGGCGGCATGGAGCAATGGGTCGCCCAACCCGCGGCGGCGCTCACTCAATCCGCTCCGCCGTTCCGCGAAGCCGCTGCTGAGCATCAGCACATAGCCCAGGGTCTCCGGCCGGAAGCGGAAGCCGTGAATGCTGCCCGCCGGGATCACGATGTGACAGGGCGCTTCCAGCGTCTCGGTGGTATCGTCGATGGTGAGCGTTACCTGTCCCTTCGATACCAGCATGACCTGCACGCCCCGGACATGGCGATGCGGTGCGATTTCCCAATCATGCAGGGAACTTCGCGCGGCGATCGTCTCGATATGTCCGAATTCCGCAGAGCTTTCGGGAATATCCTCACCATAGAGGACATAAGACGGGACGGGACGGGCAAGCATGATGAGTGTCTCGAAAGTACCTGAAGAATGGCCTTCCGGTGCATTCCGCCAGACCGCGCTCAGTGTCAATCCCGATGGCGAAGCGAGGCTCCCCTGGAAGTCGGCCACAAGGTCGAAGTGCGAGCCCGCAGGTTTGGAATTGGGAGAATGCGAAAATGCGCACGCAAGTAGCCATCATCGGTGCCGGTCCGGCCGGTCTCCTCCTCGGACACCTGTTGCGGGCCGAGGGCATCGACTGTGTCGTCGTCGAGCGCCAGACCGGCGATTACGTCCTATCGCGCATCCGTGCCGGCGTGCTGGAGCAGGGCACCGTCGCGCTGATGGAGCGTCTCGGACTCGATGCCCGCATGAAGGAGGAAGGCCTGCCGCACGACGGCTTCAACCTGGCCGACGGCGAGCGCCTGATCCGCATCGACATCAAGGCGCTGACCGGCAAGCAGGTCATGGTCTACGGCCAGACCGAACTCACGCGCGACCTGATGGAAGCCAGCGAGGAACGCGGCCTTGAAGTGATCTATCAGGCCGCCGACGTTGCCCTGCACGACATCGAAAGCGACGCGCCCTACGTCATCTATACGAAAGACGGCACCGAGCACCGCATCGATGCGCGGTTCATCGTCGGCTGCGACGGTTTCCACGGCCCCTCGCGGCAGGCGATCCCGGCCAGCGTCGGCCAGACTTTCGAGCGCGTCTATCCCTTCGGCTGGCTGGGCATCCTTGCCGATGTGCCGCCGTGCAATCACGAACTGATCTACGCCCACCACGAACGCGGCTTCGCGCTCGCCTCGCAGCGCAGTCACACGCGCAGCCGCTACTACATCGACGTGCCGCTGACCGAGAAGCTGGAAGACTGGAGCGACGACCGCATCTGGGACGAACTCTCGATCCGCCTCGGCCCCGATGCCGCTGCCCATATCACGCGCGGCCCCTCCATCGAGAAGTCGATTGCGCCGTTGCGCTCCTTCGTGTTCGAACCGATGCGCCACGGCAGCCTGCTGCTCTGCGGCGACGCGGCGCATATCGTTCCGCCGACCGGAGCCAAGGGCCTGAACCTTGCCGCCAGCGACGTCTACTATGCGCATGAAGCGCTGACCGCTTTCTTCAGGAAGGCCGACAACGACGCCATTCCCGCCTATTCGACAAAGGCCCTGCGCCGGGTCTGGGCGGCGGAGCGTTTCAGTTGGTCGCTGACCAAGCTGATGCACCGTTTCCCGGAAGACGGCCCGTTCGAGCGCCGGATGCAGCTTGCGGAGCTGGACTACATAGCGTCCAGCGAACATGCGCGGCGGGTCATCGCCGAGAACTACGTGGGGTTGCCGGTTTAAGACTAAGGGGAAGTCCTGGGGGATGATCCCACAGACCCTCGGAATGTAGACCTTGTGCACCGCCTTTTCATGGTGCGCTCCTTGCGGCGCAGCCATTATGTCTCCCGACGGTGGCTTGGGCGCGCAACGGATAGGGCAGGGCGCACCGCAGACAGTAACGGGGTGCAGGGGTATTAACCCCTGCGTTTCTCTTTTCTTTCTTTCCGACAACCCTTCACTCTCCCGTGCGTTTCGGCTCCGTTCGAGCGAGATGCAGGGAGGGGATGAGCGGACATGGATGGCAACCGGCGCTCGGCATGGGATGGCGCCCTCGACGGAAGTAAGGACGGGTTTTTCGCCTCCCAGGCAAGAACTTGGGGTCTTCGCATGCGCAGCACGATTGCCTCCGCGCGCTTTGCTGCTATCGCAGCCCTTGTGCGAAATCCTATTGTTCTCCTCCGCGCACGCGGCCCCTTCGTGCTGGCGTCAGCCACTGGGCTCACTCTTGCGCTGGCCGGGTGCGCCACGTCCAGGGCGCCAGAGGCTCCCGCCAACCTGGTGATCGCGCCGCCGGTGGCAGCGCCGCAGGACGGAGACTGGTGGAAGACCGCCGACGATCCGCTGCTGGCCAATCTCGTGGAGCGCGGACTTGCGGCGGACAACGATCTGGCCTGCCGTGCCGCGCGGCTGCACGAGCAGGAGGAAACCGATGCCTCCGCTTCGCGCGGGCTTTCGGGCAAAGTCCGCGCGCTGGTCGGCCGGGACGAGGCGCCGGAACGCGACGCCGCGCGCATGGCCTGGGCCTATGCCTATGCGCAGGCCCGCGCCGATCGCGCGACCGAGGTGGCGCTGGCCTATGTGCAGGTGCGCCGTCTCCAGCAGATACTCGTCCTGCGGACCGAGCGGCTGGACCAGTTTCGCGACAATGCCGTGATTGCCGAGTTCCGCCGTCAGGCCGGTCTGGTCAATGCCATCGACGGGGGGCTTGGCAATAGCATGGCGGGCGTGGTCGATGCCGATGTTTCCGCCACGCGCGCCCGCTTCGATGCCGCGCGGGGGAACCTTGCCGCGCTGACCGGGATGACCGATACCGACCTGCTGACGGCGCTGGGCGAAAAGGCGGAGGTTCCGGCCGTTTCGCCCGATGCGCAGATCGCCCCCGCTGCTGACGCTCCGCTCCATCGCGCCGATCTGCTTGCCCTGCGCAGCCGGCTGGAATCCAGCCTGGCGCACCAGAAGGTCACGCAGGAGCAGCTCGACGCCGCGCGCGCCGCGCCCGAGGATCCCGCAACCGCCCCCGCTTTGCGCGATGCCTTGCAGAAGCTGGCCAAGGCTGAGCAGGGCGCGCGGGCGGAAATCGCTTCCACCCGCCAGTCGCTTGCCACTTTCGATGCCCGCGAGGCCGCGATCGAGGCAACGGCGACACAGGCCAAGCGTGCGGTGGCCGATGCGCGCGCCGCCTACAAGGCGGGCTTCGGGGATTTCGCCACGCTCTATGTCGCGGAAGCGGCGGCGCTGGCTGCGGACGAGGCGCGCGTGAACCTGAAGGCGGACCGCACGGCAGCGCTCGTTCGCCTGCACAAGCAGGAGGGCGCAGGCTGGTCTTCCGACGATCTCGATCCGCCGATGGGGGCTGCTACCTGTGACTGACGCGGAATCGGGCGCGCTCGATACTTTCCTCGGGTCCGGGCGGCGGCGTGGGCGAAGTCACCTGCTGAGCCTGCTGCTGCTGGCGGTGGCGGCGGTGGCGGCGGTCTTGCTGCTGGTGCGGTTCGTAAGCGGCACGGATTCGCCTTACTACACGGCCCTGGTCGAACGCGGCGACGTCAATCCCCTGGTTTCCGAGCGCGGCACGGTTCACGGCAGCGGCGAGGTGGTGCTTGCGGCCGCGCTCGACGGCACGGTGTCGGCAGAGGGCGTTCCCGCCGGCGGTCGGGTGGAGGAAGGCCAGGTTCTGGCTACTATCGATGCGGAACCGCTACGCAGCACCCTTGCCGCCGATCGGTCGCTGGTTTCCGCCGCCCAGGCCGACGTCGCCGCCGCCCAGGCATCGCGTGACGAGGCCGCAGCGCGGCTCGGCCGGTTCGAGGACGTCTGGCGCCGTTCCGGGCACCGGGTTCCGGCCATCAACGAACTGGAAAGCGCCCGGAGTGCCGTCGATCGCGCCACGCGCGAGGTTGCAGCCGCGCAGGCCCGCCTTTCCGCCGCCCGCAGCAGTTTGAAGGCCGATAGCGAGACATTGGCGGCAGCGGTGGTGCGCGCGCCGTTTGCGGGCTTCGTGGTCGATCGCAACATTCGCAACGGCCAGCGGGTGCGGGCGGGCATGCGCCTGTTCACCCTTGCGGCCAGCGACGAGACGCTGGAGGTCGAAGTGCCTCTCGCCAAGGCGGGCAATGCCGAAATCGGCGCCGGCACCGTCGCCCGTATACGGCTGGATGCCATGCCGGATGACGTCCAGCAGGCAACGCTGGCGCGCGTGCTGGTGGACCGGGCAGACGCGCCGGGCTCTCGCCGGGCGGCGTTCACTTTGGAAAACCCTGCCGAAACGGTCCGGCCGGGCATGGCCGCCACGGTGGAGATCGTGCTGCCGCCGCGCAAGGGCGTGATGCTGGTCCCCGATGCGGCGCTTACTTTCGAGCCGGAAAACTCGGCTGATCGCAGCAGGGCGCGCATCTACCTCGTTTCCCCGGACGGAGAGCCGCGCCGGGTCTATGTCTCCACCGGCGCGGGCGACGGCAAGCGCACCGAAGTCGTGGCCAACGATTTGAAGCCCGGCGACGAAGTCATCATCGGCTGGCGCACCCCGCCCGCCAGATGAACGTCCCACCATAGAAGGACCGTTGCGACGCAGGAACGAAACTTTGGTTTCGTCCATGCGTATTGACCGCATGAACCAGACGAACATGAGGGGCTCCAGCCCAGAAGCGCGGCAAGAGGCCGATTTGTTCCCCGCCCAGGGAACGTTCGCTCGCCGCCAGTTTGCCGGTATTCTGGCTTTGATGGCCGGCGTTGCGGCCTTTCCGCGCCTGGCGGAGGCAGCCGTGCAGCCGAAATTTGCTGCGGCGAGGCCGTTCTCCTGGGACGGTCTGGTTCAACAGGCCCGCGCCCTGGCTGCCAGCCCCTGGGCCGCGCCCGGCATCTCTTCACGCGCCGTGGCCGACTTCGACGCTGTGGGCAAGTTGACTTACGGGCAGGCACAGGCACTGGGTGGCAACGTCCGCCTGTTTCCGGCCGCGAAGGGAACATCTCCTCACGCCGTCAAGCTTCACCTCGTGGAGAACGGCAGCGCACGTGAGCTTCTCGACGCGCGCGGGCTTTTCGTGGGCGACAAGGCGGCGGACCCGGCCGGCTTCCGGGTCATGACCGCCGACCAGCGATCGGACTGGATGGCCTATCTCGGCGCATCCTATTTCCGGGCATCCGGTTCGCGCGACCAGTACGGGCTTTCGGCAAGGGGTATCGCGGTGGACACCGCGCTGCCCAAGGCTGAGGAGTTCCCCTCCTTCACGGAGTTCTGGATCGAGAACCTGGGCGCGGATCACGTCCGCATCCACGCCCTGCTCGACGGGCCGAGCCTGACCGGAGCCTACGCCTTCGATTGCCGCAAGGCCGGATCCGGCGCGGGGGCCGGGGTGACGCAGGACGTGCGCGCCGCGCTGTTCTTCCGCCGCAACATCGAACGCCTGGGCGCCGCACCGATCACCAGCATGTTTTGGTACGACCAGTCGGATTCCGCAAAGCGAGACGACTGGCGCCCGGAAATTCACGATTCGGACGGGCTGGCCCTCTGGTCCGGGAGCGGCGAGCGGATCTGGGTGCCTCTATCCAACCCTTCGGTGAACCGCACCAATGCATTGCGGGCGGATCATGTGAAGGGCTTCGGGCTGCTCCAGCGCGATCAGGCCTTCGATCATTACCAGGATGACGGCGCCTATTACGACCGCCGCCCCTCGCTATGGGTCGAGCCGCAGGGAGACTGGGGCGCGGGCACGGTGATGCTCTATCGCATGCCCACGGATGCGGAGACGCAGGACAACATCGCCGCCTTCTGGGTTTCCGACCAGCCGGCGAAGGCGGGGCAAAGCCGCGAGTTTTCCTATCGCCTGAATTGGACTTCGCAGGATCCGACGCTTGGCACCACGGCGCGCTGTGTCGACAGCTGGCAGGGGCGGGCAGGCCGTCCGGGCGATACGCCCGGCGGACAGGAAGCGCGCAAGTTCGTGTTCGATTTCGAAGGCCCGGCGCTCAAGGGCCTGACTCGCGACAGCGGCGTAACCGCGGCCACCAACCTGCCGCCCAAGGCTCTGCTGCATGCCGCCGCCTATCCGGTGGCGGGACAGGAAGGCCGCTGGCGCGTGACGCTGGACGTGCTGCCATCGGCTGTCCCTGCTCCGGAATTCAGGCTATATCTGAAGCGCACAAGCAAGTCGGGGGGCGAGCAGGCGCTCAGTGAGACGGTAATCCAGGGAGTTCAGCCATGAACCGCGCCCTCAACCCGCTTCCGGCGGAAGCGCCGCTGGCGATGCCGATCCAGGATCTGGACGGCATCGCGCCCGGCACGATCGCCGTCGCCACCAGCCCGCATGGCATGCTGGTGAAACGCCTGCTGCTGATCGCGCTGACGGCCATGATCGGCCTCGCCGCCTCGAGCGAAGTGCGCTTTGCCTTGTCGCGCGATGGGCTCGGCGTGATCGACGTGATCCTGCTGCTGTTCTTCGTGCCGCTGTTCTGCTGGATTTCCTTCGGCTTCGTGACGTCGATGATAGGCTTTCTCCAGCTCATCAGCGGCAAGCATCCCGGCTTTACCGCGATCCCAAGCCCGGCCTCGTCGCTGCGCCATCGCACCGCCGTGCTGATGCCGGTCTACAACGAGAGCGTGGAGGCGACGTTCGGCCGGGTGCGCGCCATGACCAATTCGATCGCCGCGGCGGGCGCGGCCGAGTGGATCGACTTCTTCGTGCTCAGCGATTCCAATGCCTTCCACGGCAAGCGTGAGGAAGCGGCCTGGCGCGAGATCGCCGCAGAGGCGCCGATCAACGTCTATTACCGCCGCCGCGAGAAGAACATCGCGCGCAAGCCCGGCAATATCGCGGAATGGGTCCAGCGCTTCGGCGGGGCCTACGAGAACATGCTGATCCTCGACGCGGATTCGCTGATGAGCGGCGATGCCATCGTCGGCATGGCGGCGATCATGGAAGAGCGGCCCTCCATCGGCCTGCTCCAGACCGTGCCGATGATCATCAATGCCCACACGGTCTTCCAGCGCTGGATGCGCTTCGCCAGCGACGCCTACGGGCCGATCGCCTCGGCAGGCCTGCTCTGGTGGTCGGGTGCGGAATCGAACTTCTGGGGGCACAACGCGATCGTGCGCACCCGTGCCTTCGCGGAGGCTTGCGGGCTGCCGGAGCTTCCGGGCAAGCCGCCGTTCGGCGGACACATCCTCAGCCACGACATGCTCGAATCCGCACTGCTCCGCCGCCGGGGCTGGGCCGTTCACATGGTCATGATCGACGGCAGCTACGAGGAATTCCCGCCCACCATCGTCGACCACGCGATCCGCGACCGGCGCTGGATGCAGGGCAACCTCCAGCATCTGCGCCTGCTCGATGCCTCTGGCCTGCACTGGGCGAGCCGCCTGCACCTGCTGATCGGCGCCTCTGCCTACCTGACGTCGTCGGGCTGGCTGCTGCTGCTGCTGACCTCGATCGCGCAGGCTGCGGCCAGCAAGGGTGGGCAGCTGCTGGGCGTGGTGACGCCGCCGAGCGTGCTCTGGCTTACCGTGCTGCTGCTGTTCGGCCCCAAGGCGATGGGCACGATCTGGGTTCTGGCCGACGGCAAGCGCCGCCGCAGCTTCGGCGGGTTTGGCGGCGTCCTGCGCTCTGTCGCGTTGGAAGTGCCGCTGGCGATCCTGCTCGCGCCGGTGACGATGGTCATGCAGGTCAAGGCGCTGGTCGGCCTGGCGCTGGGCATTCCGGTTCACTGGAACACCCAGGACCGCGACGCGCGCCGCATTTCGGTGCGCGAGGTGCTGCCGGACCTCAAGGAGCATATCGCGCTCGGTCTGCTTTTCGCCGCCACGGTGTTGATCGATCCGATAACCGCGCTCTGGCTGTCGCCGCTGACCCTGGGCCTGCTCGCTTCGCCCTGGCTTATCAGCCTGACGTCAAGCCAGCAGATCGGCGATCGCGCGGAGCGGCTTGGCTACTTCCGCGTGCCTGCGCCGACGATCGACGATCCGGTGGAGCATGCCAACGACGATGCGGAAGAAGACGGCACGCCGCCGCTGGTGATCGGGTAGGGCGTCGCAGAAGATAACGTAGAAGATTGTGCAGAAGATAACGTCGTCCCGGACCTGATCCGGGACCGCTGGCGAGTCTTTAGGCGCTACCTGACAGACATGCGCCCTGCCGAGGGTTGGGCGTGGCAAGGCCAGCGGTCCCGGATCAAGTCCGGGACGACAAAATATACCCCTCGAATTACACGGCTTACGCCTGAGCACTCGCTTCGGCCAACCGCATCGGAAGCTGCGCCCGCAAGTGCTCCACCAATGCTCCCACTTTGGGCGAGAGATGCCGCCTTTGCGGATAGACGGCCCAGATCGGCTCCTCTTCCGGTGCCAGCGCGGCCAGTACCGGCTCGAGCCGTCCGGCGGAGACGTGGTCGCCCAGATAGAACGCCGGCAACTGGCAGATGCCCATGTCCGATAGCGCCGCTTCCAGCAGGGCGTTGCCGCTGTTGCACCGCCAGCGGCCTTGCGGGCGAAAGCTTCGGCCGCCTCGGAAATGCCACTGCGCCGCCGAACCTATGAGGCATTCGTGGCGAGACAGTTCGGCTATATCGCCAGGTCTTCCCCGCGCATCGAGGTAGGCGGGCGAGGCCAGCGTCACCAGCGCCCGGCTGGCGACGCGCGTCGCTACCAGTCGCGAGTCCTCCAGATGGCCCGTGCGGATGGCGAGATCGTACCCTTCGGCGATGAGGTCCACGAGCGAATTGTCGAGGTCCAGCGTTACCGAGATCGCCGGGAAGGCTTGCGAGAGTTCGCGCACCAGCGGCGCCACGAACTTCTCGCCCAGCGCGTAGGAGCAGGTGACGCGCAAGTGCCCGCGCGGCTCGCCTTGAGAGGTGATCGCGGCGATGGCTTCGTCGCGCTCCTCGATCAGGCGGCGGCAGGTTTCGAGGAAGATCTGCCCCGTTTCCGTCAGCCGCAGCGTGCGTGTGGTGCGCAGCATCAGCTGGACCTGAAGCCGGGCTTCCAGCCGCGCCAGCGCCCGGCTCATATGTGTGACCGAGGCGCCATAGGCCTCCGCCGCCAGCGTGAAGCTGCCGTGGCGGGCCACCATCACGAATTCCTCGATACCATCCCACTGGCCCAGCATCATTGTCCCCGTACGGTGATAATCCTTTTCAGAACGAGCGCTTTATCACAGCACCGTCCGGTTTTACAAAGCGCGCAAGACATTCAAGGAGCATACCCATGAAGACCCGCGCCGCCGTCGCCTTCGAGGCCAAGAAGCCGCTCGAAATCGTCGAACTGGACCTGGAAGGCCCCAAGGCGGGTGAGGTTCTGGTCGAGATCATGGCGACCGGCATCTGTCATACCGATGCCTATACGCTGGACGGTTTCGACAGCGAGGGGATCTTCCCCAGCGTGCTCGGCCACGAAGGCGCGGGCATCGTGCGCGAAGTGGGCGCGGGCGTCACCTCGGTGGTGCCGGGCGATCACGTGATCCCGCTCTACACTCCGGAATGCCGCCAGTGTAAGTCGTGCCTTTCGGGCAAGACCAACCTCTGCACCGCGATCCGCGCCACGCAGGGCAAGGGCCTGATGCCGGACGGCACCACGCGCTTTTCCTACAAGGGCCAGCCGATCTATCACTACATGGGCTGCTCGACCTTCTCGAACTTCACTGTGTTGCCCGAGATCGCCGTCGCTAAGATCCGTGAAGACGCGCCGTTCCAGTCCTCGTGCTACATCGGCTGCGGCGTCACCACCGGCGTCGGCGCGGTCATCAACACTGCCAAGGTGCAGGTGGGCGACAACGTGGTGGTCTTCGGCCTCGGCGGCATCGGCCTGAACGTGATCCAGGGTGCGCGCCTCGCCGGTGCCAACAAGATCATCGGCGTGGACATAAACCCGGACCGTGAGGAATGGGGCCGCCGCTTCGGCATGACCGACTTCCTCAATACCAAGGGCATGAGCCGCGAAGACGTGGTCGCCAGGATCGTGCTGATGACCGACGGCGGTGCGGACTACACTTTCGACGCCACCGGCAACACCGAAGTGATGCGCACCGCACTGGAAGCCTGCCATCGCGGCTGGGGCACCTCGATCGTGATCGGCGTGGCCGAAGCGGGCAAGACCATCGAGACGCGCCCGTTCCAGCTCGTGACGGGGCGCAATTGGCGCGGCACCGCGTTCGGCGGGGCCAAGGGCCGTACCGATGTGCCGAAGATCGTCGACATGTACATGACCGGCAAGATCGAGATCGACCCGATGATCACCCACGTCATGGGCCTGGAAGAGATCAACACCGCCTTCGACCTGATGCATGAAGGCAAGTCGATCCGCTCGGTCGTCGTGTTCTGATGGAGACGGTTTCGACCAACAAGGCGTTCGGCGGAGTGCAGGGTGTCTACACCCACGCCTCCGCCGAGACCAGCACGGAGATGACCTTTTCGGTCTTCGTGCCGGAGCATGCGCCGGGCACGAAGCTGCCGGTGCTGTGGTTCCTTTCGGGGCTGACCTGCACCCACGCCAACGTCACCGAAAAAGGCGAGTTCCGCCGCGCCTGCGCCGAGCATGGCGTGATCCTCGTCGCGCCGGACACCTCTCCACGCGGCGACGATGTGCCCGACGACGAAGGCTACGACTTCGGCAAGGGCGCGGGCTTTTACGTCGATGCGACGCAGGCACCGTGGAGCGCGAACTTCCGGATGCGCTCCTATCTGGAAATCGAACTCCCCGCCGTGATCGCCGAGCACTTCCCCGCCGACATGGCGCGGCAGGGCATTACCGGCCACTCGATGGGCGGCCACGGCGCACTGACGATAGCCTTGCGCGATCCTTCGCGGTTCCGCTCGGTCAGCGCCTTTGCGCCGATCGTCTCGCCGCTCAATTGCCCCTGGGGCGAGAAGGCGCTGACGGGTTACATCGGCGCGGACCGCGCAGCATGGCGTGAGTACGACGCCTGCGCACTGATCGAGGATGGCGCGCGCCTGCCGGATCTGCTGGTGGATCAGGGCTTGGCGGACGGCTTCCTTGAAGGTCAGTTGAAGACGAATCTGCTGGAAGAGGCTTGCGCCAAGGCCGGACAGCCAGCGACGATCCGGATGCAGGAGGGGTACGACCATTCGTACTACTTCATCTCGACGTTCATGGCCGAGCATGTGGGCTGGCATGCGGAAAGGTTGAAGTAGAAGAGGAAGACCCGGGGGATGATCCCCCGGACCCTCGGAATGTCTACCTTGCGCGCTACCTACCTGTTCCGCGCTCCCTGCGCCGCAGGCTTTATGTCTCCCGACGCAATCGGCGCGCCGACCGCGAGTGCGGGGCACGCCGAGAAAGTATTGGGGGTGCAGGGGGGCTATGCTCCCCTGCTTTTCCCTTAACCTTTAAAGCTCTTCGGGCCAGTAAAGCCGCATCGGATTGGTCACGAGCAGCTTCTGCTGAAGCGCTTCCGTAGGTGCGATGCGGGGGATCATGTCGACCAGGTGGCCGTCGTCCGGGATGTTGTCCTGCATGTTCGGGTGCGGCCAGTCGGTGCCCCAGAGCACGCGGTCCGGGTAGTCCGCCACCAGCGGCGCGACCGCTTCGGCAAACTTGTCCCACGGGTCATTCGTCGGGTCGAGGCGGTCGGGGCAGGTGGCCTTGAACCAGATGTCCTCGCGCGAATCGAGCAGGGCGCGGAACGCTGTCATGTCCGCGCCGTCAGGGCCCTGGGTCACGTCCGGGCGGCCCATGTGGTCGATCACGACCGGTACGGGGATCGCGTCGATGAAGGCGCGCATTTCGTCGAGGATGTCGGCCTCGAAGTAGATCACGACGTGCCAGCCTTCGGGCAGGCGACCGGCGACTTCGAGGAACTTGTCCTTCGGCGCATCGTCGACGAGGCGCTTCAGGAAGTTGAAGCGGATGCCGCGAATGCCGCCTTCATGCAGCGCCGCGAGTTCCGCGTCGGAGATCGCCGGATCGACCACGGCCACGCCGCGTGCCTTTCCGTCCGACTTGGCGATGGCGTCCAGCGTCGCGGCGTTGTCGGTGCCGTGGCAGCTCGCCTGCACGATCACGTTGCGGGCGAAGCCCAGGTGATCGCGCAGGGCGAAGAGCTTGTCCGGCCCGGCATCCTCGGGGAGGTACTTAGCCTTGGCGCTGAACGGGAACTGCGCCATCGGGCCGAAGACGTGGCAATGCGCGTCAACGGCGCCTGCGGGCGGCGTGTAGAGCGGCTTGCTCGGGGCCGCGTGCCACGAGGTGATCCGCTCAGACATACTTGAGGCCTTCCTTTTCGAGGCGCTCGCGCATCTTGTACATGTCGAGGCCGAGCACGCCTGCGGCCAGCTTTTCGCGCTTTTCGCCTTCGTTGGCTTCGCGGGCCTGCGCGGCGGCGAGCACTTCGGCGGCCTTTTCACGCGGCACCACGACCACGCCGTCATCGTCGGCCACGATCACGTCGCCGGGATTCACGGCGGCATTGGCGCAGACGACCGGGACGTTGACCGAGCCGAGGGTGTTCTTGACGGTGCCCTGCGCGTAGATCGCCTTGGACCAGACCGGGAATTCCATCTCGGTAAGGTCGCGCACGTCGCGCACGCCGGCGTCGATGATCAGGCCCCGGCAGCCGCGCGCGATGGCGCTGGTGGCCAGGAGATCGCCGAAATAGCCGTCCTCGCAGGGGCTGGTCGGGGCGAGGAGCAGCACGTCGCCTTCCTTGAGCTGCTCGATGGCGACGTGGACCATCCAGTTGTCGCCCGGAGGTGCGCTGATGGTCACCGCCGAGCCGGCGATGCGCGCGCCGCGATAGATCGGGGTCATATAGCTGGCGAGAAGCCCGGTGCGGCCTTGGGCTTCATGGACGGTTGCGACGCCGCACTTGGCGAGGCCGTCGATCACCGCGGGGTCGGCCCGCTCGATGTTCTGGACGACGATACCACTCATCACGTGCTCTCCTGCATTATCGGAATTTCAGGCCGTCATTCTAGGCCGGAAGCCGCAGGAAAGGCGAAGGGGATTGGCTTTGGCGCCGATTAGTTCTGGCTAATCGTGGTTTCGGCGGGTTCCGTGTCGGGGACATTTCTCATCCAGTCGGCAAGCCGGGCCATCGATTCGTCAATGGCGGCGCGGGGCTGTTCGTCGGCCACCGTCTCGGCCAGCGCGCCGCGCATGCAGAGCAGCCAGGCGTCGCGCGCGGCGGAGTCGATCGGTACCCGCAGGTGGCGCTGGCGCATGCGCGGATGGCCGCGCACCGGAGAGAACAGCGCCGGGCCGCCGAGCCATTCCGACAGGTAGTCTTTCAGAACCTGTCCCAGTGGGGCGAGATCCTGCGGGTGCATGGCGCGAATGGTGCGCGCTTCGTCCAGTTGGTCCATGCGGGCGTAGAAGCTGTCGACCAGGGCGTCGATCGTCGCGGCGCCGCCGATGCGGTCGTAGAGGCTGGTTTCGGTCATCGTGGCGGGTCTTCGGGCATCGCGGCAGCATGCGCAAGGTGGGCGTTGAGGATGACGGGGCGCTCTACCCCTCGGTAAGACTGTCCCCCAGGCCCACCTGCTTGCCGCGTGTGATGTACACCTTGTCGCCCAGCTTCGTCGTGGCGAAGAGCTTGGCGGCGAAATCCACCGGCATGCCGACGCAGCCGTGGCTGGCATAGCCCAGCGCCACGTCAGAGCCGTGGAGGGTGATGCCGTCGTTGGTCAGCCGCTGCATGTAGGGCATCGGCGCGCCGGTGTAGATGTTGGAGACGTGGTCCTTGTCCTTCTGCGTGATCGGGAAGACGCCAAGCGGAGTGGGCTTGTCCTCGGTGCCGAGCAGGACGGCGGTGGCGCCGATCTCGTAGCCGCCCCGGAACACCGAGAGCACCCGCGCGTCGAGGTCCACGGTCACGACGATCTGACCGGCCGGGACTTGCGCATCGTCCCAGTGCCAGTCGCCGTACTTGATCGCGCCCTCGATCGGCAGGATGCGCTTGATGACGAAAGGCTCTTCCTTTGGCGGGGCCGCAGGCTTTGCAACGGCGACCGGCGCCTTGGTAGGAGTTGGGGTGACCTGCGCGATCGTCGTTCCCGTCTTCGAGGAAGACAGCGCGAAGACGCCGACGATCACGGCAATCGCAAGCGCACCGGAGGCGAGCAGGAGGCGGGCATTCACGAGGAGGGGTGTCCTGTCGGTTCGGTGGTTTTCACCAGCCTGACATCGCGCATGGCCGCGGCGATGGCCAGCGCGCTCTGCGCGATGTCCCGCAAGGGGACTGGCGGAGGGCAAAGATTAACGTGGGGGACCTGAAATCGCTTAGGGTAACGCACTCGTCATCCTGAACTTGGTTCAGGATCCATCTTGCCGATTGAGCCGCCGTTGATGGTCAGAAATAAATCCTGAACCAAGTTCAGGATGACGGAGTGGTGGGCGATAGGTCAGCTCTTGTCACTGTCCTGCTCATCCCCATCCCGCACCGCAATGCCTTCGCGCAGGATGGAGTTCGCCAGTTCGGCAAGGCTCTCCGGCGTTCCCTCGTTCGACCAGACGGCATAGCGCAGGCCCAGAAACACGTTCATACCCATGATCGCCCAGGCATGGGCCTCGCCCAATCCTTCGCGCAACTCGCCTTTGCGGGCGCCTTCAGAAAGGCGTTCGCGGATGCGGCGCGCGGTCGATTCGTAGTGGATGCGAAAGCTGGCCGGATCGACGAACTCGCACTCGTCGATGATGCGGTAGATTTCCTTGTGCTCACGGGCGAAGCGCAGGAACGCGGCGAGTGCGGCCTGTTCGGTTTCCAGCGCGGGAAGGGGCTCGCGAAGGGCCTCGCGCGCCGCCTCGCGCACTTTGCCGCTGAGATCGTCCACCAGGGCGCGGAAGATTTCGTCCTTGGAATCGAAGTAGGTGTAGAAGCTGCCGAGCGCGGTGCCGGCTCGCCGGGTGATCCCGGTAATCGAGGCTTCGTGGAAACCGTTCTCGCCGAATTCGACCGCGGCGGCGTCGAGCAGCTTGCGCAAGGTGCGCCGCCCGCGCTCCGTGCGGGGAACTTTCGCCGAAATGGCCGGCTCTCGCGAAATCTCCGGCCGCGAAATCTTCGTATCCTGGGGCGCTTGGTCTGTGGTCACAAAAGCACAGCTAGACCCATATCGGCGGCGTGGCAAACCTTCAATATTGAAAGGTGGTTCATGTTTCGATACTGAGACCGCAACACCACTAGAGTGCGATGGGAGTATCAGATGCAGAAGGCGCGTTTCCGCAGCATGGGGATCGGTGGCTGGGCGAGTCGCCTGGCGCTGGTAACGAGTTTGGGTGTAGCGGCACCCGCTTTCGCTCAGCAGCAACAAGCCGATACGCCGTCTACTGCCGAGGAGGTGAGCACCGGCGAGATCGTCGTAACCGCCCGCCGCCGCGAGGAGCGGCTGGTGGACGTGCCGATCGCCGTCACCAGCTTCAGCGGCGACCAGCTCGCCAAGTCCGGCGCGCTCGACATTACCGACATCGCCCAGTCCACGCCCAACGTCACGCTGGAAGTCTCGCGCGGGACCAACTCCACGCTTTCCGCCTTCATTCGCGGCATCGGCCAGCAGGATCCGGTGTCCGGCTTCGAGCAGGGCGTGGGCATCTATCTCGACGACGTCTATCTGAACCGCCCACAGGCCGCAGTGCTCGACATCTACGACGTGGAGCGCATCGAGGTGCTGCGCGGCCCGCAGGGCACGCTCTACGGCCGCAATACCATCGGCGGCGCCGTGAAGTACGTCACCCGCGAACTGCCCGACCACTTCTCGCTCAAGCTGCGCGGCACATACGGCACTTACGACCAGGCCGACGGCGTGCTGACCGTCTCCGCCCCGATCAGCGATCTTCTGCGCGTCGGCGGCTCGGTGGCGCGCCTGTCGCGCGGGGGCTTCGGCAAGAACCTGACCACCGGCGAGGACAACTACAACAAGGACATCTGGGCCGGGCGCGGCACGGTGGAGATCGGCGGCAAAGGCCAGCCCGTGCTGATCCGCATTTCCGGCGACTACACGCGCGACAAGTCGAACACGCGTGGCGGCCACCGCCTGATCCCCGGCATGGTTTCCGGCACGCCGGTGCTGGACGACGTGTTCGACAGCCAGGGCGGCCTCATCGACCCCCGGCAGGACGTGAAGGCCTATGGTTTCGCGATCAATGCCAGCGCCGAGCTGACGGACGCTCTGACGTTCCGCTCGATCAGCGCCTGGCGCAAGGACAAGAGCGCATCTCCTATCGATTTCGACGCGCTGCCCGCCGTCGATGTCGATGTGCCGGCCTTCTACAACAACGAGCAGGTCAGCCAGGAATTCCAGCTGCTCTATGACAACGGCAGTTGGCTCCAGGGCATGATCGGCGCCTACTATCTGGGCGCCAAGGCCGACACGGCTTTCGACGTGCGGCTTTTCACCGCCGTCAACGGCCTCACCGCCTTCACCCAGGCCGACGTGGACACCAGCACTTGGGCCATCTTTGGAGACTTCACTTTCGACTTCACCGATCAGCTCAGCCTGGCGGTGGGTGGCCGCTATACCTGGGACGAGCGCAAGGCGCAGATTCTGCGCCAGAACTATCTCGGCGGCGGTTCGCCGGTCTTCGGCGGGCAGGGCGTGCCGTCCGGAGCGCCGAGCACGGACTTCTCGGGCAAGGCGGTGTTCAAGAAGTTTACCCCGCGCGCCTCGCTGAGCTTCAAGCCGACGCCGGATCACAACCTTTACGCCAGCTTCTCGCAAGGCTTCAAGGGCGGCGGCTTCGACCCGCGCGGCGTCGGCGTCAATGCGCCCGACCTCAACGGAGACGGCATTCGCGAAGACAGCGAGGTGGCCGATTACCTCAGCTTCGATCCGGAAACGGTCGATAGCTACGAGATCGGATACAAGGGCAACCTGTTCGACGGCGGGCTCTACGTGGCGCTGGCGGCCTTCCACATGGACTACAAGGACGTGCAGATCCCTGGATCATCTGGCTGCACCATCGCCGGTGTTCCCAGCTTCTGCGGCGTCATCACCAATGCCGGCAAGGTCAAGATCGACGGCGTGGAGTTCGAGGCCAACGCGCGCCTGGCGCAGAACCTTGCCATATCCGGAGACCGGGTGAATCTCTCGGGCTCGCTGGGCTACATCCATGCCCGCTACAAGGAATACATCACCCAGATTCCGGGGCAGGGACCGGTGGACGTGGCCGATTTCCGCAAGGTGCAGAACACACCGAAGTGGAATGGCAGCGCGACGCTGTCCTACAACACGCCGGTGGGCGAGGGCGACGTCTCGTTCAACACCACGCTGTCCTACCGCAGCAAGACCTATCAGTTCGAAGTGCCCAACCCCTACATCGACCAGAAGGCCTATGCCCTGCTCGACGCCAGCCTGGTCTACACCGCGCCGGGCGGCCGCTGGAGCCTGGGCGTCCACGGCAAGAACATCCTCGACAAGGAATACAAGACTTCGGGCTATACCTTCATCGGAGCCGATCCGGTGACGGGCACGATCCTGCGCAGTCCCAGCGGCGGCTTGATCCCGACACTCGGCAAGGAGGGAACGCTGACCGCGTTCTACGGCAATCCGCGTCAGGTCTTCGTCACCGGCACGCTGGAATTCTGATCACGCCGGATGGGCCTCGCCGGGGGAAGGCGAGGCCTGTCATCCGCTTGTTTAGCGGCGAAAGGACATTGCCCGCCATGGAATATCGCCTCCATAGCTACCGCAGCGCCTGCGGGAGGCTGGACCTGTCCGCGCGCGAATATCCGGCGCGGGAGGCCGGGGCGCCGGTGCTGTTGCTGATGCACGGGTTGACCCGCAACGCTGCCGATTTCGAACCGCTCGCGGCCCATCTTGCCGGGCGTTACCGGCTCCTCGTGCCGGACCAGCGGGGGCGGGGGCTGTCCGAATGGGATTCCGACCCGTCGCAATACCGGCCCGATGTCTACGCGCAGGACATGCTGGCCTTGCTGGACAGCCTGGGCATTGCGCGGGTCTGCCTGATCGGGACCTCGATGGGCGGGCTCATGGCCATGGTGATGAACGCGCTCAGGCCCGACCTCGCCAGCGGCTTCGTGTTCAACGACATCGGCCCGGTGCTCGATCCGGCGGGGCTGGCGCGCATCCAGGGTTATGTCGGGCCGGGAGCGACGATGCCTACATGGCAAGCCGCCGCGGCGCGGTGCCGGGCGATCAACGCGGCGGCATTCCCGGACTTCGGAGATGCCGAGTGGCTGGCCTTCGCGCGGCGAACCTGCCGGGAGAACGCGGATGGCACCGTTTCCTTCGCTTACGATCCGGCGATCGCGAAAAGTATCGACGGGGACGCGCCGCAGACGGTGCCGGCCGACCTCTGGCCCTTGTGGGACTTGCTCGATGCGGCGCCGGTGCTGGTGGTACGCGGAGCCCTGTCCGACCTCCTGTCCGTCGAGACCGTGCGAGAGATGGCGGCGCGCCATTCGGGCGCCTTCGCAGCCGTGGAGGTGCCCCGCGTGGGCCATGCGCCGCTCCTTGACGAACTGCCCGCGCTGGGCGCGATCTCTGCGTTCCTGCGCGAGCACATACCGTCGTCCCGGACTTGATCCGGGACCGCTGGCGGTCTTTAGGCGGGCGGGAGCAGTGGAGCACCTTGCCGGGAAATGGGCTGTTCCCGGCCAGCGGTCCCGGATCAAGTCCGGGACGACGAAAGAGATGAACGCGATGAGCCACGAAAACACAGCCCGCAGCGCCTCGCCCCGACTGGTGCTGGCGATGCTGCTACTGGTCTACATCTTCAATTTCGTGGACCGCCAGATCCTCGCGATCCTGGCCGCGCCGATTCAGCAGGAACTGGGGCTCGACGATGCGCAGATGGGGATGCTGGGTGGGCTGGCTTTCGCGATCCTCTATTCCACGCTGGGCGTGCCGCTCGCCTGGCTGGCGGACAGGACCAGCCGTTCCTGGGTCATCACCGTATCGCTGGTGGTCTGGAGCCTGTTCACCGGGCTTTGCGGCGCGGCGACGGGGTTCTGGCACATCTTCCTCGCCCGGCTCGGCGTCGGGGTAGGGGAGGCGGGCGGAGTGGCGCCGTCCTATGCCGTGATCGGCGACCATTTCCCCAGCGAGCGGCGGGCCTTCGCGCTTTCGGTCTACTCCCTGGGCATTCCGCTCGGCTCGGCGGCGGGCGTGCTGGCGGGCGGCTACGTCGCGGCGCGCGTGGACTGGCGTGCGGCCTTCGTCGCCGTGGGCCTTGCCGGATTGCTGATCGCGCCGTTGTTCAAGCTGGTGGTCAAGGACAAGCCGCGCCCGGTAACGGCAGCCCCCACGGTTCGCTTCCGCGAAGTCGCCACGCTGCTCGCCGGAAAGCGCGCGTTCTGGCTGCTGAGCTTCGGCGCCGCGTCCAGTTCGATGCTGGGCTATGGCCTTGCCTTCTGGTTGCCGAGCCTGCTCCAGCGCAGCTTCGGGCTCGATCTCGTCGAGACATCCTGGTTCATCGGCGCGGTGCTGCTGATCGGCGGGACCGTGGGCGTGCTCGGGGGCGGGCTGCTCGCGGACAGCCTCGGCAAGGCCGACCGCGCCTGGTACGGACGGGTTCCGGCGCTGGCCTATGTCGTCGCCGTGCCGCTTTTCGCCGGGGGCATCTGGACCTCCAGCGTGCCGCTGGCCTTCCTGCTGTTCCTGCTGCCGCAGGCGCTCGCCTATGTCTGGCTGGGGCCGGTCACGAGCGCCATCCAGCACCTCGTCGAACCACCCGCGCGCGCAACCGCCTCGGCATTGTTCCTGCTCATCAACAACCTGATCGGGCTGGGGGGCGGTATCTATGCGCTAGGCGCGCTGTCGAAGGCGCTTTCCCCGTTCTACGGCACTGAGTCTCTGCGCTTCTCCATGCTGTTCGCCTTGGGCCTCTATCTGCTGGCCGCACTGCTGATGAGCCTGGCCGGACCCGCCTTGCGCCGGGAGTGGGTGGCGGAGCGCTGAACCGGCGACTTGTCCGGCCCCTCGCGCTTGGGCATGATGGTCTTTGCGCCGGATTGCCGCGCGGGAACGAAAGGGCGGCCGACCGATGCAAGCTGAAAGTCCGTCTGCCGATGCGTCCCGCCCAGGCTTTCTGGAACGCCGCTTCGCCCTGAGCGCACGCGCCACCGATGTCCGCACCGAAGTGCTGGCGGGCACGACAACGTTCCTGACGATGGCCTATATCGTGCTGGTCAACCCGGCGATCCTCGGCGCGGCGGGCATGCCGGTGGCATCGGTGGCGGCGGCCACCTGTTTCGCGGCCGCCTTCGCCTCGATCCTGATGGGCCTCGTAGCCAATGTCCCGCTCGCGCTGGCGCCGGGCATGGGGCTCAACGCCTATTTCAGCTTCACCGTCGTTCAGCAGATGGGCGTTCCCTGGCCGGTGGCGCTGGGCTGTGTGTTCCTGTCCGGCGTGGCATTCCTGGCGTTGACCCTCACCGGCGTGCGCCAGTTGATCATCTCGTCGATACCGCAATATCTGTTTGCGGCCGTGGCAGGCGGCATCGGCCTGTTCATCGGCTTCGTGGGACTGAAGAGCGCGGGCATCGTCGTGGCCGACCCGGCGACCATCGTCGGCCTCGGCAACCTGAAGGCGCCGAGCGCAGCGCTGGCGCTGTTCGGGCTGGTGCTGATCGGCGGGCTCTCCGTATGGAACGTGCGCGGCGCGATGCTGATCGGCATTCTCGCCACGACCGCGCTGGGATGGCTCTTCGGCCTGGTGTCGGTGCATCCGGAACCCTATTCGCTGGACGCGTTGACCGGCACCGCCTTCAAGCTGGACCTTGCGGGCGTGTTCGGCCTTTCGGGCAGCCATGGGCTGGGACTGTTCGAGATCCTCTTCGTGTTCCTGTTCGTCGACCTGTTCGACAATATCGGCACTCTCGTCGCGGTGACCAAGCGCGCCGGATTGATCGACGCGCAAGGCAGTATCCCCCGTCTCAACCGCATCCTGGTGACGGATGCCGCCGCCACCATCGTCGGCTCCATGGCGGGGACGAGCACGGTCACCAGCTATGTGGAAAGCGCGGCGGGGGTGCAGGCGGGCGGTCGCACCGGGCTGACCGCGGTGGTGACTGGCCTGCTGTTCCTCGCCACGCTGTTCGTCGCCCCTTACGCCCAGGTCATTCCGCTCGCGGCCACGGCTCCGGCGCTGATCGTGGTCGGCGGCCTCATGCTGCTGCCGCTGGCCGAAGTGCAGTGGGAAGACCCGCTGGCCGCTATCCCGGCCTTCCTGACCGTGGCGATGATCCCCTTCACCTTCTCGATCGCCAACGGGCTTGCCTTCGGCATCACCGCCCATGCCCTGCTCAAGCTGGTGCGCGGTACGATCACGCGGAAGGACTGGTTCCTGCTGGTGCTGGCGCTGATCTTCGTCGCCCGCTTCGCCTGGCTGGCCGGAGGCTGAGCGGCGCCGGACACTCGCCTTCGCATCGGCATCCCCTTAAGGTACGTGGATGATCCAAGCCTTCCGCGCCGAAATCCTCTCCATTTCCCGTGATCCCGGTAATGATCCCGAGGCCGTGCGGCATGAACCCGACGGGTTGCTGGTGGTCGAGGACGGCGTGGTCGCGGCACGGGGGCCTTATGCCGAACTGGCCGGGCGATACGCGCAGGTTCCGGTGGAAACGCTGCCGGGGCTCGTCGTGCCCGGCTTCGTCGATGCCCACGTCCACTATCCGCAGACCGACCGCATCGCCGCTCACGGAGAGCAGCTTCTCGACTGGCTGGAGCGGCACATCTTCCCTGCCGAAAAGGCCTTCGTGGACAAGGCCCATGCCGACGCGGTCGCCGCGTTCTTCCTGGACGAACTGCTGCGCAACGGCACCACCAGCGCGCTCGTCTACCCCACGGTCCACCCCCAGTCGGTCGATGCGCTATTCGAGGCGGCATCGGCACGGGACATGCGGGTGATCTCCGGGAAGGTGTTGATGGACCTGGGGCCGCAAGGCCTGAACGACACGGTGGCGTCCGGCCGTGCGGAGAGCGAGGCGCTGATGCGGCGCTGGCGCGGTGTAGGACGGCTCGGCTACGCGATCACGCCCCGTTTCGCGCTGGCATCCTCGGATGCGCAACTGGCGGATGCGGGCGCGTTGCTGGCCGAACATCCCGATGTCCTGATGCACACCCACCTTGCCGAGAACCTGCGCGAATGCGCGGAAGTGGCGGCGCGCTTCCCCGAGGCGAGGGACTACCTCGACGTCTACGACCGCTTCGGCCTCGTGACCAAGCGATCGATCTTCGCGCATGGAATCCACCTGCCCGATCGTGCCTGCGGTCGTCTCGGGCAGAGCGGGGCGGGCGTTGCGGTGTGCCCCAGTTCCAACCTGTTTCTCGGCTCCGGTTGGTTCGATTTCGCGCAGGCGGAGCGGCACGGCCTGCGCCTGGGCCTGGGCACCGACATCGGAGCGGGGACCACGTTCTCGCTGCTCCATACCCAGGGTCTTGCCTATCAGGCGGCACAGGCGAAGGGGACTACCCTGGACCCCTTCCGCGCACTCTGGCTGGCGACTGCCGGCAGCGCCGACCTGCTGCATATCGGCGACCGCGTGGGTGGCCTGGAACCGGGGCAGGAGGCCGACTTCCTGGTGCTCGATCCACAGGCCACGCCACTGCTCGCGCGCCGGACGCGCCACGCCGATCTTGCGGAACGCCTCTTTGCGTTGCAGGTGCTGGGGGACGACCGCGCCGTGGCGCGTACTTATCTGCTGGGCCGCTGCGCCTGGAACAGGGACATGAAATGACCGACCTCGACACCTTCATCGCCGGGCTCCCCAAAGCCGAGCTTCATCTTCACATCGAGGGCAGCCTGGAGCCGGAACTCATGTTCGCACTGGCGGCGCGCAACGGCGTTTCGATCCCCTTCGCCACCGTGGAAGACGTGCGCGCGGCCTACGATTTCTCCAGTCTCCAGGACTTCCTGGACATCTACTACGCGGGCGCGAACGTGTTGCTGAAGCGTCAGGACTTTCACGACCTTGCGGCGGCCTATTTCGCGCGGGCGGCGGCGGACGGCGTGGTCCATGCCGAACTCATGTTCGATCCCCAGACCCATACCGATCGCGGTGTGCCGTTCTCCGAAGTGATCGAAGGCCTGCTTTCCGCAATGGAGGTCGCACAGGCGGAGCACGGTATTTCGAGCAGCCTGATCCTGTCGTTCCTGCGCCACCTTCCGGAAGAGGCCGCCTTCGCCACCCTGGAGGATGCCGAGCCCTGGCTGGACCGGATCGCGGCGGTGGGACTGGATTCGTCCGAAGTGGGCCATCCGCCGGAGAAATTCGCCCGCGTCTTCGCCGCCGCGCGCGAGAAGGGCCTGCGCATCACCGCCCATGCCGGAGAGGAAGGCCCGCCGGAATACGTCCACCAGGCGCTCGACCTCCTCGGCGTCCACCGGATCGACCACGGCAACCGTGCGTTGGAAGATCCCGCGCTCGTCGAGCGGCTGGTGCGCGAGGAAATGACGCTGACCGTCTGCCCGCTTTCGAACCACAAGCTCTGCGTGGTGGAAGACCTGGCCGATCATCCCATCGACGCCATGCTGGCGCACGGCCTCAAGGCAACCATCAACTCCGACGATCCGGCCTATTTCGGGGGGTACGTAGCGGACAACTATCGCGCCATCGCCTCGGCGCGGAACCTGAGCCGGGATGCACTTGGGACTTTGGCGCGAAACAGCTTCACCGGCTCCTTCCTTCCCGCACAGGCCGTGGCGGATCATCTCGATCGCCTGGATGCCTATCTGGAGACGCATCGCTGAGCGGGCCGGACTGGCGCGCGGCACTGGACGCCAGCGGCGTTCTTCGGCGGCTCGCCTGTTTCGATCCGCATGTCGCCGGGACGTTTCCGCTGGGCCTCGCGGTTCCCGGCAGCGATATCGACGTGCTGTGCCATGCTCCCGATGCCGATGCGTTTGCCGCTGCCTTGTGGGAAGGGCGTGGGGACTTCGACCATTTTGCGATGTGGCAATGGAAGAGGGCAGATCGTCCGGTGATCGCGACGTTCCGCGTGGCGGGCGTTCCGTTCGAGATATTCGGGCAGGCGCGGCCGGTGCGGGAGCAGCATGGTTGGCGGCATTTCTGGGTAGAAAAGCGCCTGCTCCGGTTGGGCGGCGAGGATTTGCGCGAGGCCGTCATGACCGTGCGGCGGCAAGGCGCCAAGACGGAGCCCGCCTTCGCGCAGGTGCTTGGGCTGGAGGGTGGTCCCTATCGAGCGATGCTCGACCTGGAAGACCTGGATGATGCTGGGTTGTTGGATGTCTTGAAGGTGAAAGGAAGTCCTGGGGGATGATCCCCCAGACCCTCGGAATGTCGACTTTGTGCGCGTCCGATCCAATGCGCGCTCCCTGCGGCGCAGCCAAGATGTCTCCCGACGCCGCCATGGGCGCACGACGCGGTTGGTCCGCGTGACGTCGACATTCCTGGGGGTGCAGGGGGGCTATGCTCCCCTGCTTCTTCCCTTACTTCAAGCCAGCCGCTCGGGCACCGAAAGGGCCTCCTCGACGATGCTGTCGCGGGTGCCGACCGACTCCCACGGGAACACGAACCAGCGCTTGTCCTCCGCGCGGTCGATCACATCGGCCCAGACGTCGACCTCGACCTTGGAGCTTCTGTTGTTGATCACCACCGCGAACCGCAAGTTACCATGGTTGCAGCCGCTCTCGGTAAGCTGGTCGCGGATATATGCGATGGTGCCGCCGGTATCATTGATGTCGTCCACGAACAGCATGCGGGTGCCTTCGGCGCTCATCGCGGCGACTTTCGCCAGAAGTTCGTCCGCAAAGCCGGGGATCTTCGACGAATGATCGATCGACAGCATCGGCAGCGATAGCTGGTGCGAGATATAGACCGCCGGGACCAGTCCACCGCGACCGAGGCCGATGATGAAATCCGGCTTCCACGTCGCCTGCTGCACCTGCCGCGAAAGCTGGCGCACTTTGGCGAGGAAATCTTCGTAGTATTCGAGAAAGTGGAGCTGAGGCTCGGAAGCTTCACTCATTTGCAGCATATCCTGACGGCAATCTGGGGAGGAAGCTGCCCCGGTTACCGCGTTCTTGCGAAATCCGCAATCGTGGGAATGCGCCGATCCGGCCTGATTGTATCAGGATATCGGCTAAGTCGTTGAAGCGGAATGACCAAGTGCAGGGAAGCCGGTCTCGAACTCGCCCAGCAGGAGCGCGGCGGCGTGGGACGGCGTGCGCGCCGAAGCGGTGCAGAGCGCGAGGGTCATCGGTCTCAGCAGCGAATCGGAAATGCGGGTGAAGGCCAGGATGCCGCGCTGCACCTCGGTCTGCACGTCCAGCGAAGTCAGCACGCCCACGCCGGCGCCTTGCAGGATCAGCGAGGTGATCATCCGGATATTGTCGGAGCTCACCCTGCGGTCGAGCGAAATGCCCGTCGCGCCTTCCAGCACGGCGATCTGCTGATAGCCGGCCAGCGGTCTGGCCGGAACGATCATCGGCTCTCCGACGCAACGCGAGAAGCGCGTCTCTTGCAGGCGGGCCAGCGGATGATCGGGCGGCGTGACGAAGCCCAGCACCACTTCGGTGAAGGCGCGCACGGAGAGATCGCGATAGGATTGCGGCTCGAACAGGATGCCGAAATCCACTTCCCCATCGGTCACCGCGCGGCGAACGGCATCGTTCCCCAGCACTTTCACCCCCAGGGTTATGCCGGGATAGCGCTCCTGGATCGCGTGGAGCGCGGCGGGCACATGGCCCGTCGCCAGCGCGTCGATCACGGCGATATCGACATGGCCGCGCTTGAGCCCTCGCAAGTCCTCCATCCGGCCGCGAAGGCTTGTCATCCCCCGCTGCCATTGGACGCCGGAAGCCATCATCATCTCGCCCGCCGCGGTGAGCCGCAGTCCGGTGGGCAGGCGTTCGAACAGCGGCAGCCCGAGTTCCGCCTCGACGTTGAGGATCTGCCGGTCGATCGCGGAGGCGGAGACGTTAAGCTCGTCGGCCGCCTTGCGGATCGAGCCGAGGCGGCCGACCGCCATGAAATAACGAAGGAAACGCGAAAATGCGGGCATTTCGGATCATTCCACCTGCGCTAATTTTTGCAACGCTGTGTCATATTCATTGCGTTTGATCGTTACCTGTCATCTCTTTACCCATACGGCAACACCGAAACGCGCGACCGTGCCGGTCCGGCCTCTCCTCCCAACGGGGCCGGACCGGCGCGTGACCGCGCGGCGGTTGGGGGCGCACTTCCTGCATCGGGAGTAAAAAGGGACACCCTGTGCAAGGGCGCCCCCACTCGCGGAAAAGGTTGAGGTTCAGGGCAGGTTTTGAGGGACAGGCCCGGATCGAAGGGCCAGGGAGGGAAGGCTGGCGGTGACGATCTCCAGCGTCGCCGTCAGTCGTTCCGCCGTTTCCTCCGGAAAGGCCGGGCCCCGAACGAGACCCAGCCGGCGGCGCAGTCCATATCCGACGATATCGGCCGTTGCCGTTCCCGCCGGAGCCAGCGACAGCGGCGCCACCGTAATCCCCAGCCCGGCCGATACCATGCGCATGCAGCGGTCCTCGTTCTCGCTTCGCAAGGCAAAACGAGGCCGCACGCCGGCGTCCGTGAAGAACCGGCTGGTTTTTTGCAGCACCTCGCAGGAGCGCCGCGCGATCATGATATCGCCAGCGATGTCCTGCGGCGCGACTTCGGCAACCTTTGCGAAGCGGTGGCTCTCCGGCATGACCAGGACGTAAGGCTCATCCAGCAGGGGATGGACACGGTCGCCTGTCTCATCCTCGTCGAGCAAGGTGAACGCTAGCTGGATCTTCCCGCTCGCCAGTTGCCCGCGCAAGTCCCGGTCAGGCCCCTCCACCAATTCGATCCCGAAATCCCGCGCCAGTTCATGAGCGATCCGTTCCAGCATCGGCCCGGAAACCGTCGGGATCACACCCAGCTTCAGGCCGGGCCATTGCTCGAGCATCGGCCGTCCGAACTGGTCGGCGCGGCGGAAAACTGCTTCCAGGTCACGCGCGATGGGCAGGAAGGCGCCGCCGGTTTCGGTCAGCCGCACATGGCGACGATCGCGGACGAACAGCGGCGAACCCACCAGGCGCTCCAGTTCGCCGATGCTGGTGGACACCGTGGGCTGGGTGACATGCAGCCGCGCCGCCGCCTGCTTGAAGCTCCCGGAATCGGCCACGGCCAGGAAGTGGCGGACATGCGCGCGCTTTATCATTGGAAAAATTTATCCAATAGCGATGGAAGTTTCAATTTGTTTGGAGAACACGCGGGCACTACCTTGCGGATCAAGAACGGACGGCCGGACAGCGGCTGTCGTCCTGGTGAAAATCGGCCCGGTGAAAAGCGCGGGCCGGTTCAACAGAGAATGGGAGCAAGGGCATGAAGGCAACCCCCGACTTCGACTTCGCGCTGGGCGAATCGGCCGAGATGATCCGAGAAAGCGTCGCGCGGTTCGCCGACGAACAGATCGCCCCGATCGCCGCAAAAGTGGACGCGGAAGACTGGTTCCCGCGCGAACTCTGGCCGGCGATGGGCGATCTCGGCCTGCACGGGATCACCGTGGAAGAGGAATGGGGCGGCATCGGGCTGGGCTACCTCGAACACGTCATCGCAGTGGAGGAGGTCAGCCGGGCTTCGGCATCGGTGGGACTATCCTACGGCGCCCATTCCAATCTCTGCGTCAACCAGATCCGGCGCTGGGGCAGTGCCGCGCAGAAGGACAAGTATCTGCCGGGGCTGATTTCAGGCGAACATGTGGGCAGCCTTGCCATGTCGGAGGCGGGGGCCGGTTCCGATGTCGTCGGCATGAAGTTGCGGGCCGAGCCAGTGCCCGGCGGCTTCCGCCTGAACGGCACCAAGTTCTGGATCACCAACGGCGCCTATGCGGACGTGCTGGTGGTCTATGCCCGGACCGATGCCGAGGCCGGCTCGAAGGGCATCACGGCCTTTCTGGTCGAAAAGGAAATGCCGGGATTCTCGATCGGCCAGAAGATCGACAAGATGGGCATGCGCGGTTCGCCGACCTGCGAACTCGTGTTCGACGATTGCTTCGTGCCTGAGGAGAACATGATGGGGCCGCTCAACGGCGGCGTGAAAGTGCTGATGAGCGGGCTGGACTACGAGCGGGTGGTGCTGGCCGGGCTCCAGATCGGCATCATGCAGGCCTGCCTCGATACCGTGATTCCCTATGTGCGCGAGCGTCGCCAGTTCGGCGCGGCGATCGGCACGTTCCAGCTCATCCAGGCCAAAGTGGCGGACATGTACGTGGCGCTGCAATCCGCCCGCGCCTATGTCTATGCGGTGGCGCGGGCTTGCGATGCCGGGCGCACGACCCGCTTCGACGCGGCGGGCGCGATCCTGCTGGCCAGCGAGAATGCCTTCCGCGTCGCCGGAGAGGCCGTACAGGCGCTGGGCGGCGCCGGTTACACCAGGGACTGGCCGGTCGAGCGCTATCTGCGCGATGCCAAGCTGCTGGATATCGGCGCGGGCACGAACGAGATCCGGCGGATGCTGATCGGGCGCGAACTGATCGGAGCCTGAGAGAAAGAGGGTTCCGGGGTTACCCCCGGACCCTGCTTATCTTTCAGTGCCGCTGGTTCTTTGCTTCGACAGGCTCGCCGGGAAAAATTCCCGCGATCGCCATCGCCGCGCCCAGCTTGGAAAGCGTCTCCAGCACGTCGCCCACGCTGTCTTCCGAGACCACCAGTTCGAGCGTGGCGCGGGTCTGCTGCGGGCCGCGATCGCGCAGCGAGGTGATGAGCTCGAGGATCACCGCTTCGTGCTCCGATACGTGGCTGCATGCCATCGGGCAGAAGGCGAAAGTCTCGAGCGCATCGCGGTTGAACAGCAGCATGGCGCGGTGGAAAGGTTGCAGGCCACCGATCATCCGCCACTTGGCGAAAGCGGGTGCCAGAGCCTGGGCGGGGCACTGCCGGCGTGCCAGCGTCGTGACCCAGGCGCGCATGGACCAGACGAGGAAACGGCAGCCCTCGTCGAGCGAATTCAGCGGGCGATCGACGTACTGATACATGCCTGGTTCTCCATGGGCTTGTATTTGAGAATGATTATCATTAGCTATGTCTACGCAGCTTGTCTTGCCCGTCAAGTCTGCACCAAGGACCTAGGGCCGGCGCTTGTCATGGGGCGCCGTCCTGCCCTTCCTGTCGACTGGGCCGGGGCGATTTCACGCTATGCGCGAGAAACCGCCCCGGCCCACTTTTTCCCCCGCATTTCCGCCAGTTATGCCGCAGTTATCCGCGGCTTTTGCCCGCTTTTTCCACAGGCGGTGCGGCGGCTCGCGCCGATGAAACGTGCAGGAAAACGGGTGATATCCGGACGGCAAAAAGCCGCCGGTCCCGTGGGGCGGCGGCTTTTCGATTCGGATTCGAATCAGCGGACTTCAGTCCGGCGAATCGCCGCGCATGTCATCGGGCGAATCGCACAGATCTGGGTCAGCGATAATCGAAGCTGCCCTTCGGTTGAATTTTCAGGGAATTCTGCTGCATCGCCGTCATCAGATAGGCGCCGACCAACATGGGAACCTCGAGCATCTGCTTCTCATCCCAAGTGCGCGCCAGGATATCCCAGGTCGAATCGCTGATGCAGTGATCCGCCACGAGTTCCTCTACTGCGCGCAGCATGGCCGATTCGTGATCGCTCCAGCCAGGAGCGGAAGAACCCGCGATAACCCGATCGATCTCTTCGCTGCCGATGCCGAAGACCTTGCCGATATCCACATGTTCGCACCATTCGAATGGCGCCCTTGCCAGAAGCGCCAGGCGCAGGATCATTAATTCCCGTTCGCGGCCGGGAATCGCTCCCTTCGCCGCCAGCTCGATACCCAGCACCATCTGGCCCTTGAACATGCCGGGATGACGCAGGGTGATAAGGCTGACATCGGGGAAGGGGCGGCTCTCGGGAATCTGGAAAGCGGCGCGAATCGCATCCACCTGTTCCTGACCCTCGGGGCTCACTTCATCGAGGCGCAGCGGCGCATAGCGCGGGCCCCCCGCAATCGTCTGCGCTTCTCGCGCAGCGGCGTCGAACTGCACCGGGCCGCTGGTTATTTCGCTCATCTGTCATCACCTGCTTTTCTGTAAATGGGTCATGCGGCTTCGCTGGACGGCGCCCAGCGCTCCATGCGGGCCAGATATTCCCCGAACATCCCCCGCACTTCTGCCAGATCGAGGCCGAACCGGGCGGGATCCGGCTTGGCCAGCCGCTCGCCGCCCTCGTTTGCGGCCCACCATTCGGCCATCGTTCGTGCGAATTCGGGAGAGACCGGCTCGCCGAGCCAGGCATAGAGTTCGCGAACCTGCGCCAGCGGATCGCGGTGCATGGCGCGGAAGTGGATATCGTGGAACCGATGGTCGTTCCCCGCATCGCGGAAGGCGATGGCGCGGCGCATCGCCTCGGACCAGGTGCGCAGGTTGAGGTCGCCGAGATAGGCATGGTCGATGCTGTCGGTGAACTTGCCGACGATGTCGGCATAGACGGTGGCGACCGACAGGATCACCTCGCTGGGATCGCGGTGCGTCATCACGAAGCGGGCGTCGGGAAACGCGGAAACCAGCGCGTCCAGATAAAGCATGTGGCTTGGCGCCTTCAGCCGCCAGGGCCGGGCCGGCTGGCGCCATTGAAGCAGTTTCAGCACGCGCTTCTGGTAGGCGTAGGTCTCCGTCAGGTCGGCCTGGAGCAGCCAGTCGGAATAGCGGGGAACCTGGGCGAAGGCCTGGAAGATCTGGCTTTTGAAATCGAGCGCCATGAGATCCTGGCACTCCATCGCACCGTCGATCCCGGTTGGGGTACGATGTCCACCCTTGAGGCTTTCGTCGGCGCTGCTGGCCGAGACGCCCCGGCGCGGATCGGGCCCGTCAACCGTGCCGGGCGGCGGGCAGGGGCGGCTGCTCTCCCAGACGCGGAGGTAGCGGATCGCCGGATCGCTCGCGAGCAGGAAGGAGAGTGCGGAAGAGCCGGTGCGTGGCAGGCTGACGCCGAACAGCGGCTGGCGGATTTCCTCCTCCGCGATCTCCGGATGGCGTCTGTACCAGTCCTCGATTTCCAGCCTTTGCCTGAGATGCAGGACGATCCGTTCCGCCAGCGCGCTCTCGCCCAGCGCATTGAGGCGCGCCTCTCGCCTGAGCGAATCGACCAGGATTTCGAGGCCTTCCCGAAACGAATCACGGCCGAAGTCGTCGAGGCCGGTCTCGTTTCTGGCTCGGTCGATCAGTTGGCGATAACCCTGCATGACGCTCTCCCGGCGTCCGGCTCGTTTCCGGCCGGATCGGGTTGGCACTATGCGAGGTGGGGTGCGGCTGCGCCAACCGCCGTGGCGATGAAGGGGCCGTTGCTCAGACCGTCGTCCCGGACTTGATCCGGGACCGCTGTCAGTTCTTTAGGCGCAACCTTTCCGGTCCGCGCCCTGCCGAGGGTTGGGCTGTTCCCGGCCAGCGGTCCCGGATCAGGTCCGGGACGACGTACTCTGCCCGGAATCTCGGGAGTTCACCCTCTCGCCGCGCGGACCGCCGCGCCCCCTGCGAAAGGGGCGATGGCAAGCAGGATCAGGCTTGCCGCAGCGGTAAGCGCCAGTCCGCTTTCGCCCCCGCTGCCGAGGCTTCCGGCGCCGAATACGAGCACCGGCACGGCCATCGGAATGACCAGCAGGCCCGCCAGCGCTGCCCCGCCGCGCAACCCCGCCGTCAGCGCCGCCACCGTCACCCCCAGCGCGGCGAGGCCGGGGGTTCCCGCCAGGAGCCCGATTTCCACCGTGATCAGCGTGTGCCTCTCCAGCCCGAGCAGAGCGGCGGCGGGCAGAGTCGCCAGCATGAGCGGCGGCCCGAAGCTGAGCCAGTGGGCCAGAACCCGCACGGCGAGCACCAGTTCCTCGGAAATGCCGCGCAAGGCCCACTGGTCGAACAGGCCCGTCTCGATGTCGGGTTCGACGAGGTGGTCGAGCGGCAGGATCGCGGCGAGCAGCGCGGCCACCCAGATCACGCCGCCGCCGGTTCGCGCGAGCAGCGGGGCGTCGGGCCCGACCGCGAAGGGATAGAGCATCGCTACCGAGAGGAAGAACAGGATCGGCAACAGTGCCCCGCCCCCCCGTCCGCCCATCAGCAGGCGGGCAAGGTCGCGCTTGAGCAGCGGCCCGAAAGCGCCGCTCATGCCGCGTGGTCCGCAAGTGCCAGCACCCGCATTCCCGGCAGGGCGAAGGGCTGGTGCGAGGCGATCAGGGCGATGCCGCCTTCGGCGCAGTGCTCGGCCGCCAGCGTCTCGGCAAGCGCCGTGGCGTGGCTGTCCAGCCCGTTGAGCGGTTCGTCGAGCAGCCATATCCGCGCGTCCTGGCCGAGCAGGCGGGCGAGGGCGGCGCGTTTCTTCTGCCCGGTCGAAAGATAGCGGACCGGAACGTCCAGCAAGTCGTTCAGGCCCAGCCGGTCGACGTGCCTTTCGCGGATGCCGCCATCGAGCCGCTGCCAGAAGGCCAGGGCGGCGCCCAGCGTCACCGCCGGGTCGAGCGCGGGACGTTCGTCGACCAGGCCGATCGCGCCTTCCGTGACCACGGTTCCCGCGAAAGCAGGAGCAAGCCCGGCGACGATTCGCAGCAGGCTGGACTTGCCGATGCCGTTGTGGCCGGAAACCCGTAGCGCCTCGCCCGCCTTCAGCCGCAGCGAGAGCCCACGGAACAGCAGCCTGTCGCCGCGCCGGCAGGCGAGATCGTCGATGGCGATGGAGGCCCCTTGCATGGCGTGAGGCGATAGTGGAAAGGGCCACGAGTGCCAAGCTGGCCGCGTCCCACACGGAGTCGCCGATGTCGATTGCCCGCCTTACCGATGCCGAACGCGACGAAGCGCTGCCTGCGCTGCCTGCCTGGGAACTGGCGGAAGATGGCCTTGCTCTCTCGCGCAAGCTGAAATTCAAGGATTTCAACGAGGCGTTCGGCTTCATGACGCGCGTGGCGATCCAAGCGGACAAGGTCGATCACCATCCCGAATGGTTCAATGTCTACAATCGCGTGGAGATCACGCTGACCACGCATGACGCAGGCGGGCTCAGCCGCCGCGATGTGGAGATGGCGCGCTTCATAGACGCCCTGGCGCCCCGGGCCTGACAGGGGCGCTGCGGTGAAGCAGCACGAAGAACCTTTTCTCACGCGTCCGCTGTCGGTCGTGCTGGATTTCGTGCGCTTCGGCGCGGCGCTGCTGGTGGCCGTGGGACACGCGGTCCAACTGGGACTTTATCACGGCTGGTTTCCGTTCGGCGTGCGGATGCAGCACTACTGCGTGATCGTGTTCTTCGTGCTGTCCGGGCTGGTCATCAGCACTTCGGTGCTGGGCGGTCGGTCCAGCCTGCCGCGCTATGCGGTGGCGCGTCTGTCCCGCATCCTGCCGGTCGCGATCCCCTCGCTGGTGTTCAGCACGCTTGCCGCCTACCTGCTGGCGGGGCCGAGCCCGGTGCGCATGGACAACAGCCCGGAAGACGCGCTGGCCGTGACCAGGCAACTCCTGGCGCCGCTGACGTTCATCAGCGCCTGGCCCGGCGTGGCGGGGCCGGTCTGGAACCCGCCCTACTGGTCGCTCTGCTATGAGGTCTGGTACTACGCGATCTTTGCGCTGGCCTTCTTCCTGCGCGGCTGGTCGCGCGTCGTCGCCGTGGCCATGGGCTGCGTGGCGGCGGGCGGGGCGATCCTGCTGCTGATGCCGGTGTGGCTTTTCGGCGTGGCCCTGACCCATGCGCCGGTCGCGCGTCGTCTTCCGCTCGGCGCCGCGCCGCCCGTGGCCCTTGGCGCGCTCTTGATGGCGCTTGCCCTGTTCCGCGTCGATCACGATGTGCTCAATCCGCTGCTGAAGGCCTGGTGGCCGGGCGATGCCGAGTGGTCGCAATGGGCGCTTTCCGACGTGTTCATGGGCATCGTGATGACGCTGGCGCTGGTGGCCCTGCGCCCGGTGGCGAGCCGGTGGGAGGGCCCGATCCTGCGATGCGGCGAGGCAGCACGGACGCTCGCCGGTTTCTCCTTCACGCTCTACCTGTTCCACTGGCCCCTTATCCAGCTCCTGCGGTCCTGGGGGCTGGAGGCCGGCCGCAGCCTGCCGGTTTTCGCGGCATTGATCGCGCTCATCGTGCTGACCTGCGCGGGGATATCGATCCTGACGGAGCGCCAGTCGCCGCGTCTGCGCCGGTGGATGGAGGCCCGTTTCCTGGAAACGCCTGTCGGGATGGCGCCAGCCTAGGGTGCGTGGGGATTCAGCTCAGGTGGAGCCGAGAATGGTGGACTTTCGTGACCCGGAGCGCAGCGTACTTTCGGTACGTGAGCACCGGAAGCGCGAAAGGCCGCCGTTCGCAGGCCCGCATGAGCTGAATCCCCACGCACCCTAAAGCGCGGGATTGTTGTAGCAGTGCCAAGTGAAGATCGCGGCGGCGCCGCGATAGGGGCGCCAGTCCTCGGCCAATGCGCGCGTTTCCTTCTCGCTCGGGCGTTCCGCCAGACCCAGGATCTTGTGTAGCCCGGCCTGAACGGCGAGGTCGCCCGCAGGCCAGATGTCGGCCCGGCCTTCCGCGAAAAGCAGGTAGATTTCCGCGGACCATCTGCCGATCCCCTTGATCCGTACCAGCTGGGCGATGGCTTCCTCGTCGTCGTGAGGCAGGTTGTCGAAATCCAGCGCCCCGGCGACCACCAGTTCGCAGAGGCTGCGCGCATAGCCCTGTTTCTGGCGTGACAGGCCGCAGCCGCGAAGCGCGTCGAACTCCGCAGCCAGCAGGGTTTCGGGCGCGATGCCCTCGCCCAGCAGGTCTTCGAGGCGTTTCCATACCGAAGCCGCCGCCGCCACCGAGACCTGCTGGCCCACGATCGTCCTCAGCAGGGTGGCATAGCCGCTCGGCCGCAGGCGCGGCTCGGGGTAGCCGGCCGCATCGAGCGCGCGGGCGACGGCGGGCTCTTTCGCTGCAATTGCGTCCAGTCCCAGTTTCAGTGCGTCAGCGCTCAAGCCCATTCGTCGATTACCTTGCAAAAGCGGGTTGCAGTCATTAGCAGCCGGCCTCAAAGGCCGAAACACGCATGTTATGATACATGCAATATCAAAAGAGGATCGACGAGAATGCCGCAGATCATCGTCATCAATCAATCGGGCGAAGAATCCACTGTAGAGGCCGCCGAAGGCCGCACCCTGATGGAAACGATCCGCGACAGCGGCTTCGACGAACTGCTGGCCCTCTGCGGCGGCTGCTGCTCCTGCGCAACCTGCCATGTCCACATCGATCCCGCTTTCGCCGACAAGCTGCCGGCGATGAGCGAAGACGAGAACGATCTGCTCGACAGTTCCGATCATCGCAACGAATTCTCGCGCCTGTCGTGCCAGGTTCCGATCACTGCGGCGCTCGAAGGCTGCAAGGTTACTATCGCGCAGGAAGACTGAGAGTCGCGCCTAAGGCTTAGCGATCTGGCGCCGTCCCGGACTTGATCCGGGACCGCTGGCTATGAACCGCCCACCCCATGGCAGGGCGCTCTCGCGCAAGCTATCGCCTCAAGAACTGCCAGCGGTCCCGGATCAGGTCCGGGACGACGGTGGGGCTGTGCCGGAAGCGGGGAGAATTCGCTTTCGGCAGATAATCGCGCAAAACATTTGCGCCTTTCCCATTCACTTCCTACCTGTGCGGCCATGACTGCACCCATCCCCCAGCGCTCCACTCTCGATCTCATCGGAAACACCCCGCTCGTCCTCCTCAAGGGACCGAGCGAAGCGGCGGCCTGCGAGATTTGGGGCAAGTGCGAATTCGCGAATCCGGGCGCTTCGGTGAAGGACCGCGCGGCGCTCTGGATCGTGCGGGATGCCGAGGCGAAGGGGCTGCTCCAGCCCGGTGGCACCATCGTCGAGGGGACGGCGGGCAATACCGGCATCGGCATCGCGCTTGTGGCCAACGCGCTGGGCTACAAGACGATCATCGTCATGCCCGAGACCCAATCGCGCGAGAAGATGGATACGCTGCGAGCGCTCGGCGCCGAGCTGGTGCTCGTCCCGGCAGCGCCGTTCTCCAATCCCGGACACTTCGTCCATACCTCGCGCCGCCTGGCCGAGGAGACGCCGGGCGCGATCTGGGCCAACCAGTTCGACAATATCGCCAACCGCAAGGCGCACATCGAAAGCACCGCGCCGGAAATCTGGCAGCAGATGGAAGGCCGCATCGACGGCTTCACTTGCGCGGCCGGCACCGGCGGCACGATCGCGGGCACGGGGCTGGGCCTCAAGGCGTTCGACGAGAATATCGCCGTCGCGTTGACCGACCCGCATGGCGCCGCGCTTTACAACTACTATGCGCACGGCGAACTCAAGGCCGAGGGCAGCTCGGTTGCCGAAGGTATCGGGCAGGGCCGGATTACCGCCAATCTCGAAGGCGCGCCGATCGATACCCAGTTTCGCATCTCCGACGAGGAAGGCCTCGAATGGGTGCGCCGACTGCTGACGGAAGAAGGGCTCTGCCTCGGCCTGTCATCGGGCATCAACGTGGCCGGGGCGGTCGCGCTCGGCCGCAAGCTGGTCGCGGAAGGCCGGGGCGATGCGCGCGTGGCGACGATCCTGTGCGACACCGGCTTCCGCTACCTTTCGTCGCTCTACAATCCGGAATGGTTGAAGTCGAAGAACCTGCCCGTCTTCCCATGGCTGCAATCCTGAGGTAAACGGTCCGTCGATGGCAGGACACATTCCGCCTACTCTGGTCGGGGCCACGATGGTCGAGCCGATCACAGCACCGCAGCACTTCGTGCCGCCGACGGCGCGCGAACTGCGCTCTCAGGCCGTGCATCGCTTGCAGGTGGGGCTTTTCGGCCTCTGCGCCATGCTGCTGATCGTCGGGCTGGCGAACATCATCAACGATCGCACCCGCCTGATCGACACCACCGATCCGATCCAGCAGGTCGTCGCCGTGGACGCGAAGCCGAAAAAGACGGCGAGCGATCCGCTTGCCGATATCGGCGTGGTGCCGGCAGCCGATCCCAGCCCAACGCCCGCGCCGACGCCTGAAGCCACCGATGTCGAAACGAGCGGTACTGCGGTTCAGTAAGTCGCCGGAAGGCACGCTGCGCAGCATCGTCATGCTCCTCGTGCTGGCGGGTGCCTTGGCCCTTGCTGCCTGCGGCGACCCGGCGGCGCCTCGCTCCGGTCGTGCGATCGGCCTCTATACCAGTCTGCCGATCGTCTGGAGTGAGAGCGGCGACATTCGCGAGCTGCTTGCTTCCGAACGGCCGCAGCACTGGGCCTTGGCCGCGCTCTCGTCGGCGGGACCGGTGATTCCGCTGGATTCGCTGGCGGATGGGGACGGCAGTCTGCCGCTACCCCGCGATGCGCTGCTGGTGCTCGCCCAGCCGCGCCCGCTTGGCCCGCAGGAAAACGTGGCGCTGGATCGTTGGGTGCGAGAGGGCGGCAGGGTCCTGCTTTTTGCCGACCCGATGCTCACCGCACCGACCGCTTACGCCCTGGGTGATCCGCGTCGACCGCAGGACACCGTGCTGCTCTCGCCGATTCTTACCCGCTGGGGATTGCGCCTGGAGTTCGACGAAGTGCAGCCCTCCGGCGAGCATATGGTCGAAACCACGCTTGGTGCGATCCCGGTGAACTTTACCGGACGTTTCCGCGTCCTGGGGAATTTCGGGGAGAGTGGGGAGAAGCGGGGCCGCGAAGCGTCCACGGGAAAATCCGGGATCAAGGGGAAAGTCGGGGACGCGCCGGGCATCTGCCAGCTGGAGGCTGAGGGTCTCATCGCTCGCTGTCGGGTGGAAAAGGGTCGGGTTCTTGCGGTTTCCGATGCGTCCATCCTGGAAGAGGGCGATGATCCCGATATGCTTGCCCAGCGGCGGAAAGCCCTGGCGGCGCTGATCGCTCGTGCCGAAAGTGGGGATTGAGCGGGGAATACGCAGGCGCGCGCTTCAGCTCAGGGAAAATCCATAGATATCAAGTATTTTCAGAGTTTAATGGCTGTTACCATGACGGCCCGTGGGATGACCCGTGTCTAAAATCCGAAGAAATCCGCCGATTAATTCCCGTTGATCCCCACATTTCCCTTTAATCCCCGAATTTCCCGTTATAAAAGCAATGTCAATCGGAATGGCTGAGTCTCGTCGTGCCCTGTGCTCAGGGTGCGGGCCCAATCGCGCGACCGTGCGGTGGGGTAGGGCCTCGTCATGCCCGAGAGGCGAGCCAAGGGGCGAAACAGGGACATCATGGCTGGGCAGCCATTCATCTACAACGGACAGGGCTTCTCGCTGCTACGCGACAAGAACCGTTTCGTGCTGCCCAATGCATTTCGCGGCACCGTGCGCGAATCGAGCGGCAAGGACCTGCTCTGCCTGACCACCCATGACCGCTGGCCCTGCCTTGTCGGCTTCGGTCTCTCGCGCATCCAGGACTTCGAGCAGGAAATCCGCGAACAGCAGGAAATGGCCGTTCGCGCGGGTAAGGATTTCGACGCGGAAAAGCGCGCGGCGGATATCTACGCTTCCTACGAAGTGCCGTTCGACGGCAGCGGGCGCTTCGTCCTGCCCGAGGATCTGTCCGCCCTCGCCAATGTCACCGACCAGCTCTACTTCCGCGGCAACGGCCGCTTCTTCACGGTGTGGAGCCCGGAAAACCTCAACGAAATGGACGAAGGCTGGAAGGCGGCGCAGACCGCCTGCCGCAGCCTTGCCGCCAAGGAACTTCAGAAAGCGTCGAAGAAATGAGCGCCTCTCGCACCATACCCGAGGGTGTTCCCCACGTTCCGGTGCTCCTTGAGGAGGTCGTCGCCGCCCTGAACCCCCAGGGCGGCGACGTCATCGTCGACGGCACCCTGGGCGCGGGCGGCTATACCCGCCGCCTGCTGGATGCCGGCGCGACCGTCCATGCTTTCGACCGCGATCCCGACGCCATCGCTGCAATCGTGGATAACCGCGCGAAATGGCCGGAACTCGATGCCAATCCGCCCCGCCTCGTGTTGCACGCGCGTCGCTTCTCCGAAATGGTCGCGGGCCTGGAAGAAGCCGGAGTCACGAGCGTGGACGGCGTCGTCATGGATATCGGTGTCTCCTCGATGCAGCTCGATCAGGCGGAGCGCGGCTTCGCTTTCGGCGCCGATGGTCCGCTCGACATGCGCATGAGCCAGGCCGGGATGTCCGCTGCCGACTTCGTGAACGAGGCCGATGAGGCCCAGATCGCCGACGTGCTCTATCTCTACGGCGAAGAGCGCCAGTCGCGCCGCGTGGCGCGCGCGATCGTGGCGGCGCGGCCGATCGAGACGACCGGCGAACTCGCCCGCGTGGTCCGCAAGGCCTTGGGGTACAATGCCAATTACAAGGGAGCTTCCGCGCCGAAGGATCCGGCGACGCGCAGCTTCCAGGCGATCCGTATCCACGTGAACGGAGAGCTGGACGAACTCGATGCCGGGATGGAAGGGGCTGAAACCGTGCTGAGCGCCGGGGGGCGGCTAGCGGTGGTGACCTTCCACAGTCTCGAGGACCGCAAGGTGAAGCGCTTCCTGCGCGACGCCGCCGGCCAGGCCCAGACCATCTCGCGGCACTTGCCGCAAGTCGGCTCCGGCCCGCAGGCGACGTTCGATCAGGTGGCCAAGGCCGTGCGGCCGGGGGAGGCGGAACTTGCCGCCAATCCTCGTTCCCGATC
>NZ_DAMDBA010000001.1:101009-161469 GCF_032093395.1 Novosphingobium sp. | reverse complement strand
TCGTCATTGCGAGCGTAGCGAAGCAATCCAGAGTCGCGCAGAGCCGCTCTGGATTGCCGCGCCCCTGCGGGGCTCGCAATGACGAAGGCAGCGATGATCCTGCGCTTCCTTGCCGCGCTGGCCCTCGGCGCGGCGGGCGGCGCGCTGTTCTGGGCTGTCGGCGCGCCGCTGCCCTGGGTGCTCGGCGCGATGACGGCCTGCGCGGCGGGGAGCATCGCCGGCTTGCCCATCGCCGCCTCTTCCGCCACCCGTCGTCCGATGTCGGCGGTGATCGGCGTCGTGCTGGGCAGTGCCTTCCATCCGGGCCTGATGACACAGGCGGCGGAGTGGATCGTGCCCATCGCCTTGCTGCCGCTGTTCCTCGCCAGCGCGGCGTTCCTCTGCGTGCTCTATTTCCGCCGCGTCGCCCGGTTCGATCCCCCCACCGCCTATTTCGCGGGCATGCCCGGCGGCATTGCCGAGATGGTGCTGATGGGCTCGGAACGCGGTGCCGACGAGCGCATGATCGGCCTGATTCACGGCGCGCGCATCTTCCTCGTCGTCTTCATCCTGCCATTCCTGATCCGCGCCTTCGAGGCGGACATCCACGCCCCGCCGCTAACCGGGCCGCTGGTTACCGAAGAGACCGGCTGGCCGCTGCTGCTCTGGGGGCTCGGCTGCGTGATCGTGGGCGGCATGATCGGCCGCGCCTTGCGCCTGCCCGCCTGGCACCTGATGGGGCCGCTCTTCGCAAGCGCGCTGGTGCATCTGACCGGCCTTTCCGATTTCCACATTCCCGCCTGGGCCATCGCCGCTGCGCAAGTGGGCCTTGGCGCCACCATCGGCTGCCGCTTCGTCGGCCTCGACCTCAAGACGTTGGCCCGCACTCTGCTGCTGGCGGCGGGATCGACCGCGATCCTGCTCGTCATAACCTTCGTTTGGGCCTTTGCGATCGGTTGGGTTACGGGGCTCAACCCGGCGCTCGTCGCGCTGGCCTATTCGCCCGGCGGGGTGGCGGAAATGAGCATGGTCGCGCTGAGCCTCTCGCTGGAGGCAGGCTTCGTGATCGTTCACCATCTCGTCCGGGTGATGCTGGTCATCGTCGGCGCGCCGCTGTCCTTCCGCATCATGGGAGCCACCAATGACCGCGCCTGACGTTGGCGAACAGACACCGGGCGAACAGACCATCGCCATCCTCTATCAGGCGCTCGAACCGCCGGTGATCGACGGCGCCCGCAAGGAAGCCAAGCCCGGCGGCTACTCCGACAGCGGCGCCGATATCGGCGTGGCCCTGCTGGCGGCGGGCTGTACCCTGGCGACGCCGGTGGCCGATCCCGACCCGACGCGTGTCTTCGACTGGGTCTGGCCCGATACCGAGGAGGGCATTGCCGCCGCGCTGGACGCAGGGGCGACGCTGCTCTGGGCCAATACCGTCGTGTTCGAGGGGCATCCGATCGAGGCGGCCAGCCGCAAGGCCTGGATCGTCGGTCCCGACCCGCAGGCCATGCAGGCGATCGACGACAAGGCCGCCACCAACGCGCGCCTGCTGGCGGCGGGCCTGCCGGTCGCGCAATCCTGGCTGATCGACGGCGACGGCGATCTCGATGCCCAGCTCGTGCCTTTCGCAAGTCTGACGCCGCTGGTGGTGAAACCGCTACGCGGCCGCGGCAGCCAGGGCGTGGGCGTGGCCCGAACTTTCGGGCAATTGGCCGCGCAAGTCCGCGATCTGGCCGAAAGCCGCCGCTTCGGCGCGGCGATCATGCTGGAGCAGTTCCTGCCCGGTCAGGAAATCACTATTACCGTGATGCCCGCGGCCTGCCGGGCAGAAGCGACGGCACCTTTCGCCCTGCCGCCCGTGCGCCGGTTCGATCAGCACGATGACGTCGCCCCCTATAACGGCGACGTTCCGGTCAGCCGCAACAGCGCCGCGATGACGCCCGAGGAATGCGCCGATCCGGCTATCGTCGCCGTCATCGCAGCCTGCGAGGAAGCCGCCGCGCTCCTCGAAATCCGCTCACCCATGCGGATCGACTGCCGCGCCGATGCCCATGGCGCCCAGTTCCTTTTCGACGTCAACGCCAAGCCCAACCTGACCGGCTCCGGCCGTCCGGGCCGCGAGGACGAAGACAGCCTTTCCACCCTTGCTGCGGCCGCCATAGGCTGGAGCTATCCCGACTTCCTCGTGGCGACCGCTCGCGGCGCCTGGACCAACAGGAACTTATCCGCATGACCGACCTGTGGCAGCACATCGTTGCCGATTTCTCCAACCTCGGCTCACCCGCCGCGCTCGCCGCCTTCGGGCAGGTGGTGCTGATCGACGTGATGCTGGCGGCAGACAATGCCATCGTCGTGGGCGCTCTGGCGGCCGGGCTTCCCGCGGCCATGCGCCGCAAGGTCATCCTGATCGGCGTGATCGCCGCGCTGGTGCTGCGCATCGCTTTCGCGCTTGTGGTGACGCAGCTCATGCAGATGGTCGGCCTCGTCTTCGCTGGCGGGTTGCTGCTGGTCTGGGTGGCCTGGAAGATGTGGCGCGAACTGCGCGAGGACGTTGGCGGCGAGGATGATCCCGTCGCCAAGGCCGCGCCGCGCAGCTTCGCGGCCGCCGCCTGGGCCGTGGCCGTGGCCGACATCAGCATGAGCCTCGACAACGTGCTGGCCGTGGCCGGTGCCGCGCGCGACCATCCCGGCATTCTCGCCATCGGGCTGATCCTTTCGGTCGCCCTGATGGGCCTTGCCGCAAACGCTCTTGCCCGCGTGATCGAGCGTTACCGCTGGATCGCCTATGTCGGCCTGCTGGTCATACTCTACGTCGCCGGCAAGATGATCTGGGAAGGCCTGGTAGACCCGACGCGCGGCCTGCTCGTCCTGTTCTGACTGGCATGCCGGAGGATGCCCGCAGGGGCATTCTCCGGCGGCCCCGGCTTTTCCGTTTCGTTCAGAAGTAGACGTCGATGTAATCCGTCAGCCTGTCGCACCATTCGAATTCGCGCAGCCGATAATAGCTTCGGTTCTGCGTGACGGCGAAATGCCAGGTCTTGTCGGCTGAGCAGGTGCGGCCCGGATCCGGCGTGTCGGTGATGGTGATCTTGCCCTGGAAGGTGAAATAGTCGGCACCGATTTCGGTGATGACGCCATCCAGTGCCAGCAGGCCCGGACCGTTTGCGCCCGCCTGACGGCCATGCAGCCTCCATACGCCGTCCTTGTTCGTGACGGTTGCCGTGCCGCGGTGATCCCAGTCGATCCACTGAAGCGTCAGACCCTTGTTCGCCAGCAGGCGCTCCGCGCTCTTTTCGTCGAGAATCTGCGTAGGCGTTGCCGGGCTGTCGTGTCCATCCGCAGCGCGCGATGTCGACGGCAGGGCGATCGCCAGCAGGGAGGACGCAAGGACTGCCTTGCCGATTTTGGTGACGACCACTTCCATCTCCCACTGCCTGAACGCATCGCGGAAAGGGCGGCCTCCATGGCCGCCCCATTTCCTTGCATATCAACCGTCAAGGCGCAGGCATGCAACAGGCAATGCCGCTGGCAGTACCGGCAATGCCGGTTCGGATGGGCGGAGCGCGGCTTCGGGCACGCTTCAAGACGCGGGGGCCGGCGGCAACTTGCGATGTCGGTCCGGCGTTGCAATCGCATAGACCCGGCGCGAACGTTCCGTCGCGCTCTACCGGAGCAGGATGATGGAAGAGAATGCAAACCAGAGCTACGGGGGCCTCGGCACCGAACATCGCGGCGGAGCACCCCGCATCCTGCCCTATATTCTCTGCGCGATCTTCGGGGTGTTCGCTATAGCTATTGCGATCCTCTGGCTTTCGATCGGCGTCTGGGATCGTCCCGGCCCCGGCCAGGAGGATCCCGGTGCCGGCCGACAGGAAGGCCCCGCGCAGGTCCAGAAGAACCCGCGCTGAAGGCGGCGGCGCCCGAGATGTCTTCAAGGCGACATGTCATCTCGGCAAGTTTCCGCATGGCTGGATAGAGGGGGAAAACAGCTATGATCGCCAGCGTGTTGGCCTCGGTATTAGCGCTTGCAACGACGGTGGCCCCGGCCGGCGCAGCACTTTCGTTGGACAGGATGAGCAGCGGGACGCCGGGCAGTCGATGGGAAGTTCTCGGTGTCGGGGGCGAACGAGCGCCCCGAAGGTCGAAGGCTCCTGCCGCCACGCTGTTCATGGGAGCTGACGGCACGATTGGTGGCACCTGGGAATGCAACAGCGGCGGATCGGCCTACATGCGCTGGACCAGGGCCGGCGCGTTCACCGGGACCGGCGGCCCGATCATCTTCACGGTGATGGGCTGCCCGGCGAAAGACGGGAAGAATTTCGCAGCCCGGTTCTGGCAGTTGATGGGCAAAGCCAGCCGTTGGGAACGCGCGGGCAAGCTGCTCACCATCCGCGCGAGCGACGGTACCACCGCGCAGCTGCGGTTGATGTCGGAGGTTCGTTGACCGGGGCGAGGGCGCGATCAGATTACCGCACCGCGCCAAGGTTCAGCGTCCGGAACTTCGCCAGCATGTCCCTAAACGTGAGCCCGGCATCGATATCGGTATAGATGCGCATCGGCCGGGCGTTCGTCCTGGTCGCATAAGTGCCGTTTTCCAGCAGTCGGGGCGTGGGCATCGCCCTGTATTTGCAGGAGGAAGGGTCCGGCAGCACCGGCGAGACGAGCGCGGAAAGGGTCACCAGGGGGCTGTCTCCCAGCACGTAGGTTTCCGATGCGGAAACCGCTGGCCCACCGGGGATGTTCGCCAGCATCTCGGCCATGGCGTCCACTCTGGTCTTCAGATAGACACCCAGGGCGCCGGATGCGGCAAGTTCGTCCAGCTCCGTGTTGGAAAACAGCATCTGCCGATAGGCGTCGCGCGGGACCTGCCAGATTTCGATGTCGGATTCGTTGAAGATCACTTGCGCGGCGATCGGGTCGATGGAAAGATTGAACTCGACTTCGCCGGGACCGGGAATGGGGTTTGCAAGCCCCGCGTGTTCGTTGCCGCCGATCCAGATGAGCTTCAGTCGCTTGCCGATGCGCGGCTCGCTGAGCCAGGCGAGCGCCAGGTCGGTCAGTCCCGCTCCCGCCGCGTAGATCAGCGGTTCGCTTGCATCCGCACGCATGGCCTCCCGGACGATGGCTGCGGAGGCCGCACCGGCAGACCAGGACGTGCGCGAGCGCATGGCCGTTTCCGACCCGGCGATCGGGCCGTGGGCGGCGTCCAATTTCATGATCTTCAGGAGTTCGCGCGCGCGTGCGGCCCCGTCGCTTGCATCGTGACCGCTGCTGAAGGAGGTGGGCAAGTGAGAGCCGATGATCAGCGGAATATCCACGGAGCGGCACAGGACATGGTGTGCAAGCTGGAACAGTCCATCGGGGTCGCCGGCGAAATCGTTGTCGATGATGACGCGTGCCAGCTTGCGCGGAACAATAGCGGCTGCTGCTGCGTGGCCCATCGGCAGGCTGGCAAGGAACGCGCCGGTGGCGCCGATAAACATCCTGCGATCGATCATCGTGCCTGCCTCACCCCTGTTTACGCCATTGGGGTCAGAGTGGCACTGGCCGTCCATCGTGTAAAATAACGATATTTTCTGGAAGTATAGGCTGACGCTATCTCTGAGTGCCGCGATTCCGCGAGGCGGGTGGCGGCAACCGCCACCCGCCTCGGTTCTTGCCGCAGTCGTTACCGAACCTGTGGCCCCAGCGGTCGCACGTCGGCGGCCGGCGTGCCGATGGCGGGCAGGGGCTTCGGTTTGAGCGGTCGAACGGGATCGCGGGCGATTTCCTGCTTGAGCAGCGAGACGGCAGCTTCGAGCTGGGCATCCTGCCCCGCGAAGCTTGCATGCGGTGCGTTCTCCACCTCGTAGTCAGGGCCGATCCCCAGCCCCTCGACGATCCAGGTGCCATCGGCGGCATACTGGGCGTTTTCGGCGATGCGGACGGCGCCGCTGTCGCTCAGGCGGTTGCGGTCGGACAGCCAGATGCCCGCGCCCGCCGTGCGCTTGCCGATCAGGGGCGCGATTCCCAGCGACTTGATGGCGGCGGCGAAAGTCTCGCCATCGGAATATGTCCGCTCGTCGATGAGCACCGCGATCTTGCCGCGATAGGCATTCTGCATGTTCGTGCCCGGCACGCCGCTGCCGTCCGGCTTGGCCCAGAAGGCCCAGGCGCGGCGCATCAGCATCGAGACGATCAGGCTGTCGATGTTGCCGCCGTTGTTGTTGCGCACGTCGATGATGAGGCCGTCCTTGTCCAGTTGCGCGAAGTAGTCGCGCGCGAAGCTGGCGACATCGTCCGAACCCATGGCGCGCAAGTGCAGGTAGCCGATCCTGTCGTTCGAAAGCTTCCGGGCGGCAAGGCGCTTGCCCTCGACGAAGTCGTGATAGCTGGCGGTCACTTCGCCGTCGAAGTTCATCGGCTCCACGATCGCGCTCAGCGGCTTGCCGCCACGCGTGAGGTCGAGACGCACTTCCTGCCCCGCCTTCGCCGCGATTTCGAGCTGGAGCGCGCCGAGCGAAGCCACCGGACGGCCGTCGACACGGCGGATCACGTCGCCAACGCGCACGTCCACGCCGGGGCGCGTGAGCGGCGGGCGGGTGGAGACCAGATCGGCCTCCGAGCGGAAGATGCTGTCTACGCGTAAACCGCCCGATACCGGCGTGTAGCGCGCGCCCAGGAAGGCCATCTCGCTGTTTTCGCCATCCTTCGGCAGGTCGCCGGGGCGGACCTGGCTGTGCAGGATGCCCAGTTGCGAGGCCATCTGGCCCAGGATCGTGTTGAGTTCGGCGCGATGGCCGATGCGCGCCAGAAGAGGCTCCGTCCGCACGCGCACGGCGTTCCAGTCCACCCCGCGCAAGGCCGGATCGTATGCGAAATCGCGATGCAGGCGCCAGGCGTCCACGAACATCTGGTTCCATTCGGCGGCGGGATCGACCGCCAGGCGCCAGTCGTCCAGCCTGACCACACTGGGTTCCACCTTTTCCGGCAGCTTGGCCTTGGCCGGAACCAGCATCATCCGGGGTTTCCGGGCCTGGCCGGTCACGACCAGAAGCGTCTTCCCATCGGCGGAAATCTCCGCCCCCTGAACCTTGTCGGCGAACGTCTCGACTTTCGGATCGCTCTTGTCGATCGCGATCGAGACCAGCTTGTCGCCCTTGCGGCTATAGAGAAAATCCTTGGACGCCAGCAGCATTTCGCTCATGCCGGGTTCGGTCGGCAGCTTGTAGAGCCGTTCGGCAAGGCCGTTCAGGACGATGCGGGCCGGCTTGGGCTTTTCGTCCTTCTTGTCCTTCTTTTCGTCGGCTTCCGGGGAAGCGGGCTTTTCTTCGTCCGACTTGCCCCCTTCCGGCCTGTCGTCCGCCTTGCCGGTCAGTTCGTTATCCTCGCGGAAGCGGAACGGGGCCGAGGGATCGAGTTGGAGGGCATGGATCTCGCCCCGGTCCGGGAAGGCTACGCCCATGTTGCGATCGCCCCAGGGCGAACCCGGCGTCGGATCGAAGTTGCGGTCTGACAGGAAATAGAGCCAGGCGCCGTCATGCGCGAAGGCCGGGGCATAGCTGTTGTATTTGCCGGACGTGGCCCTGGCCCGCGCGCCGGTGGCGAGGTTCTGCACGAAGAGGTCGCTGGTGTTGGCATTGTTGAGCCGCGAGACTTCCGCATAGGCGATATGCGTGGAATCGGGAGAGAAGGCCAGGTCGTGGAATGGCTGATCGTCTCCCGCGTCGTTGGTGGCCAGCAGGGTAAGGCGGCCGGTGGCGATGTCCACCTTCTGCAGGCGCGCCTGTTTGTCCCACAGCACCAGCGTCTTGCCGTCCGGAGATACGGCGAAGGACCAGATATAGGCATCGTAGCCGCGCGTGATGGCGACGGGTTCGCCGGAACCGTCGGCGCGCATGGTGTAGATGTCGCCGCGCTCGCCCCGGTCGAGGATCATGAACACGCGCTCGCCCTTCGGCGCGGCCACGGCCTGTCGGCCGCGTGCCTGCAAGGGGATCGAAAAATCCACCCGGCGCAAGTGCTTGGGCGCGCCCAGAGCGACCCGGCCGCGGGCCGTCACTGCCACGCTCTCGCCAGAGGGCGATATCCGCGCGGCTTCCAACTGGCTCAGCGGATCGCCGATCGAGCGCAACCGGGTTTGCTCGCGGTCGGTGACGATCTCGATGGAGAGCTTGCGCAGGCTGTTGTCGCGACTGGAGAAGACATGGATGTCCGCGCCGTTCTGGAGATAGACGTCTCCGTTATCGATACTGGCCTGAAGCACCGGGAAGGGCATTTCTCCCGACAGCTTCGTCACTCCACTGCCGTCTTCACCCACCGACCATACCGCGTCGGCTCCGCTCTTGTCCGAAATGAAGTAGATCCGGCCGCCATAGGCCATGGGAAAGCGGATCGGCGCGCCGAAGTCCGCCAGCAGTTGCACGGCCTCTTCGGACGATCCGTTTCGCCAGCGCCATAGCTGCTCCATGCCGCCGCCCCGGTAGAGCACCGCGTTGTCGCGGGCGCGGGCGGTAAGGCCGCGACGGCTGAAGAACAGCGTCTGGCCGTCCTGCCCGTAAGTCGCGTCGTTGGCCCGCCAGAGCGGGATGGCGGTGGCCTCTCCACCGGCCGGATCGACGGTGTAGAGTATCTCGCCCTGTCCCGCGCCGGTGAGGCGCGAGGCGTAGATCACCTTGCCGTCCGGCGTCCAGCCGACCGTGCGCAGCATCCCGCCCTCGAAAGTCAGGCGACGCGGCGATCCGCCGCCGACCGGCATGACGTAGACGTCCTGATCGCTATCGTAGCTGGCGGTGAAGGCGACCTGTGTTCCGTCGGGGGAGACGCGCGCGTCGCTTTCCTCGGCCACATGGTTGGTCAGGCGGGTGGCGATGCCGCCGCTGCGTCCGGTGCGCCACAAATCGCCTTCGCTGGCGAAGACCAGCACGTCCCCCCGGACGCTGGGGTATTGGTAGAAGCCCTGCTCGGCTCCGGCGGCGGACGATGCCAAAGCGAGCAGACTGGTCGCGATCACGCGAAAACGATTCATAAGACGGGAGCCCCTGGTCGAAAACGATGCCGACCATGGCCCAACCCGGCAGCATTGCGCAACCGGTGCGCGCCCTGCTCGCCCCGATACCGCTTTCCGGTACCGTGTTCAGGTCGGTGCGTTAACGACCCGCGTCACGGCGACCTTTGCAGGACTACGGGCCTTGCAGGACTACGGGCGCGATATGGCGGCTGGCCACTTCCCTCAGCACGAAACTGCTGCGGATACGCCGCACATGGGGCAGTACCGAAAGTTCCTTGCGGTAGATCGTGTCGTAATCTTCCAGTGACTGTACGTTGAGGATCATCAGGAAGTCGGTATCGCCGGTGACGAAGGCGCAGAAGCGCATGGATGGACTTCCCAGCACCGCAGTCTCGAAGTCCTGCAGAACTTTCTCGGCCTGAGACATAAGCTCGATCGATACCATCACCAAGGTGCCGTAGCCGAGCGAACGCAGGTTGAGGTTCGCCGCGTAGCTGGTGATATAGCCGGCTTCCTCCAGGATCTTGCGTCGGCGTGCGACGGCCGTGCTCGACAGGTGGACCTTTTCGCCCAGCGACACGTCCGAAGCGCGTCCGTCGGCGACCAGGGCACGCATCAGGCGAAGATCGGTATCGTCCAATTCGTGCTGCCCGGATCTGCCGCGCGCAGCCTCGAGCCAGTGCAGTTTGCCGGACTGCATATCCATCCTGGTGTGACCCCCTTTTTTGACTTTCGAAACCATATTGCCCGGTATCCGCTCGATTTCAAACAAAAGGGTGTGGCAAGGCGATTTATTGGGACAGAATGTTGTCGATCCGCACGATGACGCCGCCGATCGGCATTCCCGAAGCGGCGCATCGACTTCCTTCGCCGTTGCAATGAAAGCGTAGCGCAAACACCGCGACGGTTCCCGGAACTTATCCGGTCGCCGAGCGAGGGTTGTGACGGATTCCTGCACGGTTTCGAAAACTTGTGCGGAAATCGTGCGTGGATAACTCTTGTCCTGCGAGACTCGAGGACGCTAACGGCCGTGCTGCACTGCATTTTCGCGAATCAACCGAAAGTCCCGTTCGGGAAGATGCGCATCGCCGGCAGGCTGCGCACCAATCCTGCGCCAACTTGGCAATTCGCGATGGAATCCATCGTGTATGGGGAAAATCAGCACCAACTTTCTTGGGATCAATCCCTGCCTTCCGGATAGTATCGGCATCGTCAGACAGTAGTCCGGATCGGGCAGCACCGAACAACAAGGTGGACACTGCGAGACGATGGGCTCCTCGCAAAAGGGAGCGGAGATGACGGGTTCTTCACCAGTCCGCCTTGCAGCGGCACCGCAACGACGGTGGGCGCCTTCGTGCGCCGGTGAGAAGCATGTTCGTATCCATCCATCGGGATGAGGGCGCCTGTGGCGAAGAAGGGTCAGTCACAGGGAGTTTTCGCAATGCGCAATGCAGTCCAGACCTCGATAGCGCCGGGGACGTTGGAACCTTTTTCGGCGCGTTCGATCCGCTCCCTGCTTCTGGCGGGCGCGGCGAGGACGCTATTCCTTGGCCCACTGCTGGTTGCCGCGCCGGCCCTGGCGCAGCAGGCGGAACCCGCCGAAGAGGAGCCGCTGAAAGACATCGTCGTCACCGGCTCGCGCATCGTCGGTGACGGTTACAGCGCCCCCACCCCGGTTGCCGTGCTGGGCGAGGCAGATATCGCCGCCCAGGCGCCCGCGAACATTTCCGACTTCGTGAACCAGCTTCCCGCCATTGCCGGCAGCGGCACCTCGGGCAGTTCCTCAGGCGGCCTCTCCAACGCCGCGGCAGGCATCAACTCGATCGGCCTGCGCGGACTGGGGGTCGGGCGCACGCTGGTGCTGGTGGACGGCCAGCGTTCGGTAGCCTCGACCGTGGGCGGCACCGTGGACATCAACACGATCCCGCAGGATCTGGTGAAGCGGGTCGAAGTCATCACCGGCGGCGCTTCGGCCGCTTACGGCTCGGACGCGGTGGGCGGCGTCGTCAACTTCATCCTGGACACCGGCTACCAGGGCGTGAAGCTGGGCGTCGATACGGGTATCTCCACTTATGGCGACGCCTTCAACTACCGCTTCACGGGCACGGCGGGCTTCTCGCTGCTGGACGACCGGCTGCACCTCCTCAGCAACCTTTCCTACTTCAAGCAGGATCGCGAGGAAGGTATCCGCCGCGACTGGAACCACAACGGCTATTTCCAGATCAACAATCCGGCCTACACCGCCACCAACGGCGAGCCGCAGCGCCTGGTCGGCAGCGGCATCGGTCCGTCAGGCTATACGGCCGGCGGCCTGATCACCAGCGGCCCGCTGCGCGGTACCTATTTCCTGGGTGCCGGGCAGACCGCGCAACTTGCCTATGGCACCACCAGCACCAGCAATCCCTGGATGATCGGCGGCGACTGGCAGACCACGCTGGATGGCCACGTCGGCACCAACACGCTTGTCCCGCTTGACGAGCGCCTTAGCGCGTTCCAGCGCGTGGCTTTCGAAATCACGCCCACGGTGGAGGTGTTCAGCCAGTTTTCCTACAACCGCTCGGTCAGTGCCAGCTCCTACCAGCAGACCCCCAGCACCGGCGTCGCCATCCGGGCAGACAATGCCTACCTGCTCAGCCAGTACCCCAGCGTCGCGGCGGCCATGGCGGCACAGGGCCTCTCCTCCATCACCGTGGGCACGTCCAACGCCGGCTTCCCCATCCCCGGCAGCGACATCAAGCGTCAGGTCTATCGCGGCGTGCTGGGCGCCAAGGGCAGTTTCGAGCTGTCCGACAAGACGATGAACTGGGACGTCTACTATCAGAAGGGCGTCACCAAGGCGCGCGAGGCGCTGACCAATAGCTGGATCAACGCCCGCATGACCCAGGCGCAGGATGCCGTGTTCGACGCTTCCGGCAACATCGTGTGCCGATCGAGCCTGAGCAATCCCGGCAATGGCTGCGTGCCGATCGACCGGCTGGGCACCGACGGACCATCGGCGGAAGCGCTGAACTGGATCTTCAACGACGGCAACCAGCCGCTGCGCCGCCAGACCATCAAGCAGGATGTCGCCGCCGCGACGATCTCGGGCAAGGCCTTCGCCCTGCCGGCCGGAGACCTTGCTTTCGCCACCGGGGTCGAATGGCGGCGCGAGCAGATCAACGGCTCGGTGGATCCCCAGTACAATTCCGGCTGGCTATACGGCAATTTCCGCGTCAACCAGGGCAAGTACGACGTTTACGAAGGCTTCCTCGAACTCGACGTGCCGATCTTCGATGGCATGAACGTCAACGCCGCCGCGCGCGGAACGCACTATTCGACGTCCGGCTGGGTGGGCACCTGGAAAGTCGGCGCGAACTGGCAGGCGATCGACGGACTGCGCCTGCGCGGCACTTTGAGCCATGACATCCGCGCGCCCAATCTTGACGAACTGTTCGCGGCGGGCACGGCACGCACCAACTCGGTGATCATCCCGACCGGTGCCGATGCACCGCAGACCGGATCGCTGCAATTCGTCCAGAACGCCTTCGGCAACCCGGACCTCAAGCCGGAAGTGGCGGACAGCTGGACGCTGGGCGCGGTGTTCGAGCCGAGTTTCCTGCCCGGTTTCTCGCTTTCGTTCGATTACTACCAGATCAGGATCAAGGACGCGATCGGATCGATCACCGCGCAGCAGACCGTGGACCTGTGCTACGAGCAGGGGATCAGCTCGTACTGTCCCAACATCAAGTTCGTGAACGGCCAGCTCAGCACGATCGACCTGACCCCGATCAACTTCGCCCGCCAGAAGACCAAGGGCTTCGACATAGAGGCCAGCTATTCCGCCCCGGTCGGCCCCGGCATGTTGCGCCTGCACGGCCAGACCACGCACTATATCGAAAACGTGGTGGATGACGGCATCAGCTTCCCGATCGACTATGCGGGCGTGCTGACCAGCGGCACTTACGCGTCGCCAAGCTGGGTCTATCGACTGAGCGCATTCTACGACATCGATCCCGTAACCTTCAATCTGGTGGCGCGGGGCTTTACCGACGGCGTCTACGGCAACGACTGGATTTCGTGCGACGGCAATTGCCCCACCAGCACCGCGCAGTACCGCACGATCAACGACAATTCCATCAAGGGTGCGGTCTATTTCGACACGTCAGTGGACTTCAAGTTCCCGGCGATGAACAACGGCGTGGGGCACCTGACCTTCATCGTCAACAATGTGCTGAACAAGGATCCGGTGCTCGTCGGCAACGGGCCCGATGGCAACAACGTGCCCGCCTACGCACAGACCAACCGCACACGCTACGACGTGATCGGCCGCACCTTCCGCATCTCGGCTTGGGTCGAATTTTAAAAGAGGATTTCGGATAATGACGACTTTGAAGCGCGCCGCACTTGCTGCCGCCCTGGCCACAACCGGTCTTGCCACGACCGTTTTAGGCAGTGCCCCCGCCCAGGCGGCGGCTCCGCAGGCGCTGAAGGATGAAGTCGCCGCCGAAGTGGAGGCGCAGCGCAAGCAGATCCAGGTCATGGTCGATCAGATCTTCAGCTATGCCGAGCCGGGTTTTCAGGAAGTGAAGACCAGCGAATACCTCACCGGCATCCTGGAAAAGAACGGCTTCACGGTGACGCGCGGGGTGGCGGGCATTCCCACCGCTTTCACCGCAACCTGGGGCAAGGGCGGGCCGAAGATCGCGCTCGGCAGCGATATCGATGACGTGCTGGGCGTGTCGCAGACGCCCGGCCTGCCATACCTGAAGCCGCTGGTGGAAGGGGCGCCGGGGCATGGCGAGGGGCACAATTCCGGCATGCCACTGATGGTGGCCGCCGCGCTGGCCGCCAAGAAGGTGATGACGAAGCACGGGCTGGAAGGCCGTCTGATGCTCTGGCCCGGCGTGGCGGAGGAATTGCTGGCGACCAAAGCCTACTATGTGCGCGCGGGCCTGTTCAAGGACGTGGACGCCTCGATCTTCACCCATGTGAGTTCCGATTTCTCGACCGGATACGGCGAGATGGGCGGCAACGGCATGGTCTCGGTGGAATACAGCTTCAAGGGCAAGACCGCGCATTCGGCGGGCATGCCCTGGGAGGGCCGCAGCGCGCTCGACGCGGTGGAGATCATGGACGTCGCGTGGAACTTCCGGCGCGAGCACCTGCCGCTCACCCAGCGTTCGCACATGATCATCACCAACGGCGGCGGCCAGCCCAATGTCGTGCCGGACAAGGCGAGCATCTGGTACTTCTTCCGCGAGCGTACTTTCACCGATATCCGCAAGCTCTACGAAGTGGGCAACGATATCGCCAAGGCCGCAGCGCTTGCCACCGGTACCACGATGACGCAGCAGACGCTGGGTTATGCCGCGCCGAACTTCGGCAACAAGCCGCTGGCCGAGGCGGCCTATGCCAATATCAAGACGGTGGGTATGCCCAAGTGGAGCGCGGACGATCAGGCATTCGCCAAGGCGGCCCAAACCTTGAACGAGCGCAAGGTCGAACCGCTGAAGGACGAAGTGACCGAACTCTCCACGCCGGAAAACCGCAAGCCCTCCACCGGGGGCGGCTCGGACGATATCGGTGACATCATGTGGGCCGTGCCCACGATCACCATCCGCTTCCCCTCGAATATCCCGAACATGATCGGGCACAATTCCACCTCGGCCTTCGCGATGGCCACGCCGATCGCGCATAAGGGCGTGGAAGCGGGGGCAAAGGCGGTGGCGATGACCGTGCTCGACATCGTGACGACGCCGCAGCTGGTTGCCGAGGCCAAGACCTACTTCACCGACGTCCAGTTGAAGACCGATACTTACGCGCCGGTCCTGACCGACAAAGATGTGCCTGCGATCTGGCTCAACGAGCGCAACATGCAGCTCTATCGGCCGATGATGGAGAAGTATTACTACAACCCGGCAAAATACCCGACCTATCTCGACCAGCTGGGCGTCAAGTACCCCACCCTGACCAAGCCGGCGGAGTGATCGCGATGAGCAAGCGTACCCTGATCGCCGCCGCGCTCTCCCCCGTGCTGGCCCCCGTGCTCGCTGTTGCCGCGCTGGTTCCCGGTGCCGCGCAGGCCGCAGCGGACCCGGCGCTCAAACAGGAAGTCGCCACCGCCGTCGAGGCGCAGCGCAAGCAGATCCAGGTGATGGTCGACGAGATCTACTCGTTCGCCGAGCCGGGGTTCCAGGAAGTGAAGACCAGCGAATACCTGGCCGGCATCCTGGAGAAGAACGGCTTTACGGTGACGCGCGGCGTGGCGGGCGTTCCTACCGCCTTCACCGCCACCTGGGGCAGCGGCGGCCCGAAGATCGCGCTGGGTAGCGATATCGACGGTCTGCTCGGCGTATCGCAGGTACCCGGCGTGGCGGACGTGAAGCCGCTGACCGAAGGCGCGCCCGGCCATGGCGAAGGGCACAATTCGGGCATGCCGCTGATGGTCGCCGCCGCCCTGGCCGCCAAGCAGGTGATGACAAGGCACGGAATCCAGGGACGGCTGATGGTCTGGCCGGGCGTGGCGGAGGAACTGCTGGCGACCAAGGCCTATTATGTGCGGGCGAGCCTGTTCAAGGACGTGGATGCCTCGATCTTCGCGCACGTCAACACCGGCTTCGGCACCGGCTGGGGCGATCTGGGGCTGACCGGCATGATCTCGGTGGAATACGAATGGAAAGGCAAGACGGCGCACTCCGCCGGGATGCCCTGGGAGGGCCGCAGCGCGCTCGACGGGGTGGAACTGATGGACGTCATGTGGAACTTCCGCCGCGAGCATCTGCCGCTCTCGCAGCGATCTCACGATGTGATCACCAACGGCGGGGGGCAGCCCAACGTCGTGCCGGACCGGGCCAGCAGCTGGTACTATTTCCGCGACAAGGACTTCGCCTCGCTGCGCAAGCTCTATGAAGTCGGCAACCAGATCTCGGAAGCCTCGGCGCTGGCGACGGGCACTACGGTCAGCCGCAAGGTGCTGGGGTTCGCGGCACCGAACTACGGCAACAAGCCGCTGGCCGAGGCGCTCTACGCCAATATCGAGACGGTCGGCGTTCCGCAGTGGTCCGCGGCGGACCAGGCTTTCGCGCGCGCGGTGCAGGTGAAGAACCACCTCAAGGTGGAACCGCTGCCGACCGGGGTGGCACCGCTCTCCACGCCCGAAACGCGCGGAAATGCCAGCTTCGGCGGTTCGGACGACATCGGCGACGTGATGTGGACGGTGCCCACCGTCACCATCGGCTATCCGGCGAACATCCCCAACGTGATCTTCCACCACGCCACCGCCGCAATGGCGATGGCCACGCCGATCGCGCACAAGGGCACCGTCGTCGGCGCCAAGGCCGTGGCGATGACGATCCTCGACCTGATGACCACGCCGGAACTGATTGCCGATGCGAAGACCTGGATGAAGGACGTCCAGCTCAAGGACCAGAAGTACGATCCTCTGATCGCCGCCACCGACATGCCCGCCATCGACCGCAATGCGCGCACCATGGCGCAGATACGCCCGGCGATGGAGAGCCGCTACTACGACCCGAAGAAGTACGATTCCTACCTGCAACAACTCGGCATCGATTACGAAGCCTCGGGTCGAGACACCTCGGGCGCGGGCGGCTAGGGCGTTGATGCCCTAAGCTCGCGCGACCGGCCGGGGTGCGAACACCCTGACGACATGAAAACTGCCCCGGCCGGCTTTTTCCCGAATCCCCGCGCTCCCTGGAGCGATGTTCCATTACCCCGAATACGATGCCGAGCGCGACAGGCTGCCCTGCGCGTCGGGCAAGCACATTATAGCTACTTCATTTCTCGTCTATTGCTATTGCGACTTCGTTGCATTTGCATTAGGTGGCGGCCAGCATCGAGGGCGAAGCGTCAGGGCTCTTTCGCCGCTCGATACGGACGATGAGGGAATAGACATGAGGGTGGAAAATTCCGAACGCGGCCGCGTGCCGCGACGTGTCGCGCGCGCCTTGGTCATGCTGGCCGCGAGCTGTGCATGGAGCCAGATTGCAGCGGCACAAAGCCACATCACCGCCGAAGATCCCGGCGCGGGCGACGGCAGCATCACGGTAACGGGGCAGCGCGCCGATAGCGACCCTACCTTGACCGAAGGAAGCGACGGCTATGCGCCGCGCGCCACCATCGTCGGCAAGGCCGCCCAGTCGCTGCGCGAAATTCCGCAGTCGGTCACCGTGCTCACCCGCGCCCGCATCGAGGATCAGAACCTGCTTACCGTCGAGGACGTGATGCAGCAGATGACCGGCGTGACGATCGACCGCAACTGGCTCAATTCCGCCTATACCTCGCGCGGTCTCACGATCACCAACATGCGTTTCGACGGTGGGGCGACCAGCCAGACTTCCAGCGTGACCGGCGATCTCGACACCGCGATCTTCGATTCGATCGCCCTGATCCGGGGCGCGGACGGACTGTTCGGCGCGGGCGAGGCCGGCGGCGTCATCAATTTCAATCGCAAGCGCGCCCTGGCCGAGCCGCAGGTCCGCGCGGCCATGACGTTCGGCAGCTGGAACCATGCCCGCGTCGAAGGGGACATCACCGGCGCGCTCACCAGCGATGGCAGCCTTCGCGCCCGCGTTGTCGGCGTCTACGACATGCGCGAAGGCTTCCAGGACCTCAAGTCGGACGACCGCTGGCTGGCGCATGGGTCGATCGAATACAACCCGGCGCCCGATACGCTGCTGGTGGCCGGCTACACCCACCAGTATGACCGGCATGACGGCTTCAACGTCAGTTTCCCCCGCTATCGCAACGGCGAGGATGTGGGCTTTCCGCGCAGCGTGAACATGGGCACGCCGTGGAACTGGATCAGGCGCGACGTCGACGTGGCCTACGGCCGCATCGAGCAGGCGATCGGCAATGCCTGGACGGTCAGGCTCAATGCCAACTACAGCCGATCGAACGACCGCACCAACGCCGCCGAGATGGAAAATGCCGTCGATCCCGTGGATCAGTCGGGGACCGACTGGTGGTACTACCAGTCCGGCGGCAAGGTTCGCGAGGTTCTGCTGGACTTCAACACCACCGGCAGCTTCCAGGCGTTCGGCCAGAAGCACGACGTGGTGCTGGGCATGGACTACACGCGCAACAAGACCGACGGCCGCAGTCTCTGGACCTATTACGGGCCGGGCGATGTCTTCGATCCCGAATACCCGCCGGAAATCGCCTATCCGCCGGTATGGGATTATCAGGGCCGCACCGATGTGGAGCGCCTTGGCCTTTACGGATCGCTGCGCATTCGCCCGGTTGCGGCACTGTCGCTGATCGGCGGCGGCCGCCTGGTCCTCAAGGACCGTACGGTCGGCAGCAACCTGGGCACCGGGCTCGTCACCTCGGTCACCGACCAGAAGACCAGGTTCGTGCCCTATGTCGCTGCGGTGGCAGACTTGACGAAGGCGCTGAGCCTCTATGCCAGTTATACCCAGATCTACCAGTCGCAGGCCAATCGCCTGTCCGGGCCGCGTCCCGGCACGCCGCTTGGACCGGTGACGGGGACCAACTACGAGGCGGGCATCAAGGGGGAACTGCTGGAAGGCAAGCTCACCGGCTCGCTTGCGGTCTACCGCGTTCGCAAGAAGGGCGCTTCGGCGACCGATCCCAGCAGTCCTCCGGGCGGATCGACCGACAACTGCTGCTATATCCGCGACGGCAATCTCAAGAGCCAGGGCTTCGAGGCCGAGATCAACGGCGAGATCCTGCCGGGCTGGCAGTTGTCGCTGGGCTACACCTACAACGAGAACGAGAACAAGCGCGAGAGCGACGCCTCGTTCGCCGAAATCACCCCGAAGCACCTGTTCAAGCTGTTCACGGACTATGCCTTCCGCGACGGTGCGCTCAAGGGTCTTAGCGTCGGCGGCGGCGTTACGGCGCAGAGCAGCAACTTCCGTTCGGGGTGGGTCCAGGAGCTGAATCCGGCAACGGGCCTCTACGACGGTCCGTTCTACCAGTATCAGTTCAAGACGCCGGGCTATGCGATCTGGTCGCTGCGCGCCGAATACGAGGTGAGCGATCGGTTCTCGATCAGCGCCAATCTCAACAATGTGTTCGACAAGACCTATTACGTCACGATCGGCTATCCGGGCTACGGCAACTTCTACGGGGAGCCCCGCAACGTCCTCGTCTCGCTGCGCGGCAAGTTCTGAGTGAGGCGGCTGGGCGGGCCCTTGCGAAGGTCCGCCCAGCCGCACTGCCATCACTTCAGCGATGAATCCGAGGGAGGCGCTTCACAGTCCCCGCATCGCGACGATTTCCTGTAGCATCGCCGGGAAAGATCGAACCGGCCCGCATGGGCCGGGATATCGGCAGGCGGGAGGACAAGGATGACCGATGGTTTCGCGCCGGGCTGGCGCCAGGTGGCGGTCTGCTTCATGCTCCTTGCCGCCACGAGCATGATCGCCTCCACCTACTCCATCGTCGCCATACCGCTCGCCACGACATTCCAGCCCAGCCGCATGGTGCTGATGCTGGCGATGACCGTGCTGTCCGGGGTTTCGGCGTTGCTGTCGCCATTGTTCGGGTCGATGATGGACCGGGTTCCGCTGCGGCGGGTGGTGCTTGCCGGAGGGTTCCTGCTGGGCTCCGGCTATATCGCCATCTCGTTCGCGGGAACGTTTCCGCAAGTGCTGGCGGTCTACGGCCTGCTGATCGCGCCGGCCAACGTGCTGCTGGGGCCATTGCTGATGACGGTACATCTTTCGCGGTGGTTCGCGCAGCGGCGGGGCAGGGCGATCGGTCTTGCCATTACCGGAATATCGGCGGGGGGCTTCATCTTCCCCTTCATCCTCCAGGGTCTGCTGGAAGCGAACGCGGACTGGCGCTGGGCCTTGCGCTACCTGGGGCTGATCCTGATGGTCTGGACGATGCCCACCGCCTTGCTGCTCATCGATCGCCCTGCCGACCGGGGGCTTCATGCGGACGGCGGGAGCGAGGAGCCCGAAGAGGCGTCCACGGCAAGCGCCGGTCCCCCGGTCAGCGCGCGCGCTCTTTTAGGAGATCCCGCATTCTGGCTGATCGTGGTGACGGTGGCGATCGTCACGGCGGGGCTCAAGGGCATGGTCACGAACCTGGCTCCGCTGGCAACGGACGCCGGCGTGCAGGCGCGCTGGGCGGCGCTGCTCATCCCGATCTATGCGGCCAGCGGCTTCGTGGCGAAACTCAATTTCGCGGCGCTGGCAGACCGGCTCGGTCCGCGCGTGCTGATGTTCGCCTCGCTGAGCGGTTTCGCCGCCGGCATGGCCTGCCTCACGCAGGCGGGAACCGGCTACCCGGCGATGGTCCTCGGCGTGGTTCTGGCCGGACTGTTCGGCGGTTTGATGATCCCGATCGAAAGCTATCTCGCCCCCCGCGTGTTCGGGCAGAGGGCGGTGGGACGCGCCATGGGCTTGCTGTCCGGCGCCATCCTCGTCGCCATGCTGCTGACGCCGCCGCTCTTCGGCCTGATCTACGATCTTACCGGATCGTACACCGCGATTTTCTGGACTTTCGCGGCGCTGGCACTGCTTGCCCTGCTGTGGACGCCTTCGATCCGGGTCACGCCGAGGCAGATCCACGCATGACCGGGAGGTTATTGTTATGATGCAACATATCATTGACGCGCAGCGTCGGGGCTGACACAAGCGCCCCCGCATCGACCAGCCGGCGCTTTTGTCCGGCCGTCTTACCGTGGGGATCATGATGTTTCGCTTCGCCAAGGAAAACCGGTTTCTGGCCGGAACCCTGCCTGTCGCTATCGCACTGGCCCCGTGCCCGGCATTGGCCGAGGGCGCGGACCGGGCCGAAGCGGCAGAAGGCGAAGAGCGCGGCGAACGTGAGGAAAGCAACGGGGCGATCACCGTCACCGGCGTGCGACAGGCCTATCGCGGGGACTTCGCGATCTCTGAAATTCCCCAGTCGATCGCCGAAATCTCTGCCGCCACGCTGGAGCAGAACGGCATCCAGCGACTGACCGATGCCCTTGATCTTAATGCCTCGGTGGTGCGGCAGAACACGCTGGGCGGGCTGTGGGATGCCTTCGCGATCCGCGGGTTCACCGGGGACGAGAACATGCCGAGCGGCTATCTCGTCAACGGCTTCAACGGTGGGCGCGGCTTCGGCGGACAGCGCGACGCCGCCGGGATCGAGCGGGTCGAAGTGCTGAAAGGCCCAGCGGCGGCACTGATCGGGCGCGGGGAGCCGGGCGGAACCATCAACCTCGTGACCAAGCAGGCCGAACTCGGCCGCACGTTCGGCACAGCCTCCGTGCAGTATGGCAGCTTCGACCGCGTACGGGGAGAGGCGGACCTCAACCTCGCCGTCACCGGCGGGCTCACCGCGCGCCTGATCGGCTATGCCGAGGATGGCGACACCTTCCGCGACCACGTCCACCAGACGCGCTGGGGCTTCCTGCCCTCGGTCGGTCTGGCGCTTGGGCCGGACACCCGGCTGACCTACGATTTCGAGAAGACCCGCGTGGAAGTGCCCTTCGATCGCGGCATCGTGGTGCTCGATGGCAATTTCAAAACGGTGCCGCGTTCGCGCTTCCTGGGCGAGCCGGGCGATGGCGACACGGTTGCGCGCGCCACCGGGCACCAGCTGCGCCTCCAGCACGATTTCAACGATCGCTGGAGCCTGCTGGTCGGCGCAAGCACGCGGCACACCCTGCTCACGGGCTTCTCTTCGGACGCCGAAACGGCCGCGTCGCGCCAAGCGCTCTACCGCGATGGGCGTTCGCTATCGCGCCAGCGCCGCTCCCGCCGTTACGATGCGGACCACACCGTCATCCGCGCGGAGCTGGCCGGTGAATTCGAAACCGGCTCGCTGCGGCATCGCGTCCTGATCGGCGCGGACTATGACGAATTCACTTACGATCAGGTCTTCCGCCGCTTCCGCCCGCCGGCGCTGAGCACCGCGCCGACGGAGCAACAGGGCAACGTGATTGACATCCACGATCCCGTCTACGGCCGGTTCCCGCTGCCGGACGTGGCGGTGATGACGGACCGCGTCGATCGCCAGCGCGCCACGGGCGTCTACGTGCAGGACCAGATCGAGATCACGGACCGGCTGCAAGTCCGTGTGGGAGGCCGCTACGATCGGGTGCGGCTGGAAACCGAAAATCGCCTGAGCGGCGTGGACAGCCGCCGCACCCGCAGCCGGTTCAGCCCGCAGGCCGGGGTGGTCTACAAGCTGAGCGATCCGCTGACGGCCTACGCCGCCTATGGGCAAGGGTTCCGCGCCAATGTGGGCACGGACGTGAGCGGCACGATCTTCGATCCGGAATCGAGCGAGTCCGTGGAGGCGGGGCTGAAACTGACGCTGCTCGGCGGGGCGCTCAACGGCACGCTGGCCGCGTTCCAGCTGACGAAATCGAACGTCCTCGCCACCGATCCCGATGCGCCGGGCTATTCGCTGGCCATCGGCAAGGCGCGCAGCCGGGGCGTGGAGTTCGACCTTTCCGGGCGTCTGCCGGGCGGCGTGGACCTGCTGGTGAGCTATGCCTATGTCGATGCCGAAGCGCGGTCGACCATGGTCGATCCCAACACTTCGTTCCAGGTCAGGCCGGGCGATCCGCTAGTGAACATTCCCCGTCACAACCTCAACATGCAGGCCGCCCGGACCTTTGCGATCGGCGATCGCGAGGCGCAGATCGGTGCGGGCATGCAATATGTGGGCAAGCGCCGGGGCGAGACGGGTTCGACTTTCACGCTTCCCGCGCACACGCTGTTCCGGGTGTTCGGCAAGCTGGACCTGATCGACAACGTCGAACTGTTCGGCTCCGTCACCAACCTGTTCGACGCGCATTGGTATGCCAACAGCTATTCCCCGCTGTGGGTGCAGCCCGGCGCCCCGCGCACCGCTACGGTCGGCCTTCGCGCACACTTCTGACCCTTGCAGGACAATCCGATGAAACCGCTCTCCACCGCCGCCCCGCTGTTGGTCGCCGCTGCCATGCTGGTCGCCGCCGCCGCCCCGCCCCCGGCCGTGCTGCCGCCCGCGCTGCCATGGTCGGGTGCCAGCGAGAAGCTGGTGGTTCCGGCCGGCGATCCCTGGATCACCCCCGCCGAAGCCGCCGGTTTTCGCACCACGCCGGGCTACGACGAGGTGGGCGCCTGGCTTCGCAAGCTGGCCGAGGCATCGCCGCTCATCACCGTTGAGACGTTCGGCAAGAGCGAGGAGGGCCGTGACCTGCTGTTGGTCCGCGCCAGCAAGGGTGCGGGCGCGGCTCGCCCCGTCGTGCTGGTGCAGGCGGGCATCCATTCCGGCGAGATCGACGGCAAGGATGCCGGACTTATGCTGCTGCGCGACATCGCCTTGCGCGGCAAAGACGATCTGCTGGACAGGGTGGACCTGGTCTTCGTGCCGGTGCTCAACGTGGACGGCCACGAGCGCGCGAGCCCGTGGAATTTCCTGCATGTTCGCGGCCCCGAGGACAAGGGCACTGAGGGCAACGCCAGGAACATCAACCTCAATCGCGACTTTTCCAAGCTCGACACGCCCGAAATTCGCGCGATGGTGGGCTTGCTGCAACGGCTCGATCCGGTGCTCTATATAGACTGCCACGTCAGCGGCGGCTTCGACATGCAGTACGACATCACGTACACTTACGCCGGCTGGGGCAAGTACGCCCGGCACCGCGCCACCGCGAGCTGGCTGGAGCAGCGCTTCGGCCCAGCCGCGCAGGCGGCGCTGACCAAGGCTGGGCATGAGCCGATCGTCTATCCCAGCCCGATCGATACGCGCGCGCCGGAGAAGGGCATCCGCTACGCTCCCGAAGGCCCGCGCTACTCGACGGGCTACGGCGATTTCATCGGCGTGCCGACCGTGCTGGTCGAAAACCACATGCTCAAGCCCTACCGCCAGCGCGTTCTCGGCACTTACGTCCTGCTGGAAGCGGCCCTGAAGCTGGCGGCGCAGGATGCCGGCCGCATCGCCGCAGCCAAGGCGGCAGACCGGGCGGAGCGTCCGGCGCAACTGCTCACCCGCTGGAAGCCGTCGCCAGCGCCGATCGGCTGGGTGGACCAATTCAAGGGCGTGGCTTTCGAGACGTACCGCTCAGCCGCCACCGGCCGGATGGAGCAGCGCTGGACCGGGCGACCGATCACGTTCCGCATGCCGATCATCGGCCAGGATCCGGTCGAATCCGTGCGCTTGCCCAAGGCCTGGCTGGTGCCGCCCGCCTATCGCGAGGTGATCGAGAAGCTGCGTCTTCACGGCATCCGCATGGAGACGCTGGAAGCCGCGCGCACGCTCTCGGTCGATACCGTGCGGCTTCACGAGACGAAGCTGGCCCGGCAGCACGACGGCCGAATCCCGCTGGAAGCCCGCTTCGAGCATGAGCGGAGCGAGGCGACGGTTCCGGCAGGCACCGTGCGCGTGGTTTCGGACCAGCCTCTCGGCCTGCTGGCGGCAGCGCTGCTGGAACCGGAGAGCCAGGACAGCTTCCTGGCCTGGGGCCTGTTCCCCGAAGTGCTGTCCGCGCCTGCGGGCACCGAGGATTTCGTCATCGCCCCGATCCTCGACGCCCTGCTGGCGGCAAATGCGCCCCTGCGCGAGGAGTTCGACAGGAAACTGGCCGCGGAGCCAGGCTTCGCCGCCGATCCGAACGCGAGAACGGCGTGGCTGAGCGAACGCCTGCCGCATCGCGATGCGTTCGCCGGGGTCTATCCGGTCAAACGGGAGCTTTGAGCTTCGGGGGAGCGCGAGGCTTCGCGCTCCCTCAAGTGTGCCGGCCGGTCAGGCCCTGCCGCTCTGCTTGCCATCCAGGCGTCTTTGCAGGAAGGCCAGGACCAGCGCTTCTTCCGGGCGCAGATCGCCGATATCCTCGCGCAGTTCGCGCTCCACTTCCTGCTCGATCTCCAGCACCAGCGCCTCTTCCATGTAGCTGTCGATCACCTCGGGGTGGATGTAGCAGCGGCGGCATATGGCGGGCGTATTGCCCAGCCGCGACGCCACCTGCTCGATCGCGGTGCGCACATTACGCTTGGCGGCGGCCTCGCTGTCGAACTTCTCGAACTCCGCAAGGGCAAGGGCGGCCAGCACCGTGCCCGTCCAGGTGCGGAAGTCCTTTGCGCTTACGTCGCTCTCGCTGATCTCGCGCAAATAGGCGTTGACGTCGGTGGACGTCACCTCGCGCTGCGTTCCCTCCTCGTCGAGGTACTGGAACAAGTGCTGCCCCGGCAGTTCCTGGCTCTGCTTGACGATCCTGGCGACGCGGCGGTCGGCCAGGCTGAGGTTCCATTGCTTGCCGCTCTTGCCCTTGAAGCGGAACCGCAATTCGTTGCCTGCGATCTTCACGTGCCTGTCGTTGAGCGTGGTCAGGCCGTAGCTCTTGTTCTGCTTCGCGTAATCGGCATTGCCGACGCGGATCATGGTGGTTTCCAGCAGCCGCACGATCGTGGCCAGCACCTTTTCACGGGGAAGGCCGCGCCGTCTCAAGTCGGCATCGATCCTCTCGCGTATCGCCGGCAGCGCCTTGGCGAACTCCAGCATGTGTTCATACTTGGTGCTGTCGCGCACTTCGCGGAAGCGGGTGTGGTAGCGATACTGCTTGCGACCGCGCGCGTCGCGGCCGGTGGCCTGGATATGGCCGTTCCCATCGGGGCAGATCCAGACATCGGTATAGGCCGGAGGAATGCCGATGCGCCGGATACGATCGATCTCGGCCTTGTCGCTGATCCGCTTTCCGTCGGGCTTGCGGTAGGACCACCCCTTGCCGCTCTTGCGCCGCGTGATGCCGGGCTCCTGATCGTTGACATAGACCAGGCCGACACTTTGCGCGGCGTCGCTGGGATCGACGATATCGGGAATGGCCGGGTTCTGGTCTTCCGTTTTCGGAGTTCTGCTCATGCGCCCTAAACGCGCGGGCCGAGAAGGGTTTCCCATGCCGTCCCGGCGCGGTAGGCAGCTCTCATGCGAAGGATTTTTGAATCGGATGCAAAGGCGCCGCCCGGCGCCGACCGGGCGCGGTCGCTGGAGGTGTTCTCCACGGTCGCGGCGGAGGGCAGCTTTTCCGCGGCCGGGCGATTGCTGGGGCTCACGCCTTCGGCGGTCAGCCGCACGGTGGACCGGATCGAGGCCCGGCTGGGCGTTCGCCTGCTGCTTCGCACGACGCGTGCGCTGTCGCTGACGGCCGAGGGACAGGCCTATCTCGGCGCCGCGCGGCGGATTCTGGCCGATCTCGATGAGGCCGAGCAGGCCATCGCCGATCGCGGAACCCCGCGTGGCCGCTTGCGCATCAGCGTGTCGCACGCCCATGGCCGCCTGGCCATCATTCCGCTGCTAGGCGAGTTCGGCCGGCGCTACCCGCATATCCTGGTGGATATCGGCGTGAGCGACCGGCTGGTAGACGTGGCGGCGGGCGAGGCGGATGTCGCGATCCGCTTTGGCCCATTGGCGGACAGTTCGCTCACCGCGCGCAAGTTGAGCGAAAACCGCCGCGTGATCGTGGCCGCGCCCAACTATCTTGCGCGGCACGGCACGCCGCTGGTGCCGGAGGACCTGCTCGAACACAATTGCCTGAACTTCAACTTCCGCCGCGCCGAGCCGGTCTGGCCGTTCCGCCGCGACGGGCGCGACTACGCGCTGAGCGTGCGCGGCACGATCGAGGCGAACAACGGCGAAACCCTGGGCCAGCTTGCGGCGGACGGGGTGGGCATCACCCGTGTCGGCCGGTTCAGCGTGGTGGAGGAGATCGCGTCGGGGCGCCTCGTTCCGGTGCTGGAGGACTACAATCCCGGCGACGTGGAACTGGTCCACGCCGTTTTCGCGGGCGGCGCGAACATGCCGGCGCGGGTGCGGGTCTTCGTGGATTTCCTGAGCGAAAGGTTGCGCTAGGAGATGTTTGAAAATTCGCGGAACGCGAATTTCGCGGCACCGGCCCGCGCCCCCACCCTACCACCCAACGGTAGTATCCTGCGGGTGGTAGGGTGGGGGCGCCTGAGGACTACGGGGGGCCGGTGCCGCTCTAAAATGCCCCTAGGGTGCCGTGCTTCGTTTTGTCTAGCAAAATGCTGGAGAATGTTGAAGGAGGCTCGGGATTGCATCGACAGGGCCCGGTGGTAACGGGCATCACGAGTTTTTGACGCGCCGGTTCGGCGCGAGAGCAAGGTATGAGCATGATCAGCCTCGAAGGCGTAGGCAAGGAGTTCGGCGGTGCCCATGCGGCCCTGACCGGCGTCGATCTGGAAATCGCACGTGGTGAAGTGTTCGGCATCATCGGCCGTTCGGGCGCCGGGAAGTCCACGCTCGTCCGGTTGCTGAACGGATTGGAGCGGCCCACCACGGGGCGCGTGCTGATCGACGGTACCGATGTCGCTGCCCTGTCCGCCGAGGGCCTGCGCTCCCTGCGTTCGCGCGTGGGCATGATCTTCCAGAACTTCGGCCTGCTCTGGTCGCGCACGGTGTTCGACAACGTGGCGCTGCCGCTGCGGATCGGCGGTGCCTCGCGCAGCGAAATCGCGGCGAAAGTGCCGGCCCTGCTCGACCGCGTGGGCCTGTCCGACCATGGCGCCAAATATCCCGCGCAGCTTTCGGGCGGCCAGAAGCAGCGGGTGGGCATTGCCCGCGCCTTGGCCACCGATCCGGAAATCCTCCTCTGCGATGAGGCGACCAGCGCACTCGACCCCGAAACGACGCGCAACATCCTCGACCTCATAGCCGACCTCAACCGCGAACTGGGCTTGACGATCGTCCTGATCACCCACGAGATGGAAGTCGTCCGCCAGGTCTGCGACAGGGTGGTGGTGCTGCACGCGGGCCGCGTCGTGGAGACCGGCAGCGTCGCGGACGTGTTCCTTCGTCCCCGTGCCAGTGAAACGCGGGCGCTGATCGACGAGACGACCGAACATGCGCAGCCTTCCGGATTCGACGGGCCGATCGTCAGGCTCACCCTGCACGGGCAGGCGGTGCTGGACCCGGTGCTGACCCGCATCGCGCGGGATACCGGCACCGATTTCATCATCCTCGACGGCCGGATCGGCCGGTTGAAGAACACCAGTTTCGGCAGGCTTACCCTGGGGCTGCTCGGAGGCGACACGGATCGTGCCATCGCGGCGCTGCGCCGGGAGGGCGAGGTCGAATGAGCGGCTTTTTCAGTAATGTGGACTGGAGCGAGATCGCCCAGGCCTGTCTCGATACCCTGGCGATGCTGGGCGGCTCGCTGGCCCTGACGATCCTGCTCGGCCTGCCGCTGGGCGTGCTGCTGTTCCTGACCGGGGCGGGGCAGCCCTGGGCCAACCGGCTGGGGAACGGCGTGCTAGCGCTGCTCGTCAATCTCGTGCGCTCGCTGCCCTTCATCATCCTGCTGATCGTGATGATACCCTTGACCGTGATCCTGGTGGGCACTTCGCTGGGCGTCGCCGGCGCGATCCCGCCGCTGGTGATCGCGGCGGCACCGTTCTTTGCGCGACTGGTGGAAACGGCGTTGCGCGAAGTGGATCGCAATACGGTGGAGGCCGTCCAGTCCATGGGCGCAACCACGCGCGACCTGGTGTTCCGGGCGCTCCTGCCGGAAGCCCTGCCCGGCATCATCGCCGCCACCACGGTGACCGCCATCACGCTGATCTCGTTCACCGCCATGGCGGGAGCGGTCGGCGCGGGCGGGCTGGGCGATCTCGCGATCCGTTTCGGATATCAGCGTTTCCAGACCGATGTCATGCTGGTAACCGTAGTGCTCCTGCTCGCCATGGTTCAGCTTCTCCAAGTGGCCGGAGACCGTCTGGTCCGGCACTTCACACGCAAATAGGATTTCCGATGCAACGACGCCTGCTCCTCGCCGCCATGGCCACGCTGATCCTTGCCGGTTGCGGCAAGTCGGGCAGTGCCGGCGATCCCAACGTGCTGACGGTCGCCGCAACGGCGGTGCCCCATGCCGAGATCCTGGAGTTCGTGAAGCCTGCTCTCGCCAAGCAGGGCCTCAAGCTCGATGTGCGGGTGTTCAACGACTACGTGCAGCCGAACGTGCAGGTGTCCGAGGGCAGGATCGACGTGAACTACTTCGAGACGGGCCCCTACCTGGAAGAGTTCAACAAGGCGAAAGGCACGAATCTGGTGCCTCTCGCGGGCATTCACATCGAGCCGTTCGGCGCCTATTCGCGCAAGTGGAAGAAGATCGACGAACTGCCGAACGGCGCCACCGTGGCCATTCCCAACGAGCCGAGCAACAGCGGCCGGGCGCTCCAGCTCCTGGCCCACGCCGGGCTGATCACGCTCAAGGATCCGGGGAGCATGACGGCCACGCCGCAGGATGTCGTGCAGAACCGCAAGAACCTCAAGTTCCGCGAGATCGAGGCGGCCACCCTGCCGCGCGTGCTGGGTGAGGTGGACATGGCGATGATCAACACGAACTATGCGCTCGACGCGGGGCTCAATCCCAACAAGGACGCGCTGCTGATCGAGGGTAAGGACAGCCCTTACGTGAACTTCGTGGTCGGCACCGAAAAGGCGCGGAAAGACCCGCGCGTGGAAAAGCTGATCGCCGCCTTGCGCAGCCCCGAGGTGAAGGACTTCATCGCGCGCAAGTATGCCGGCGCCGTGGTGCCGGCTTTCTGAAGGATTTGCCTCTTTTCCGCCGATCGGCAACAAGATCATGGTTGTCGAATGCGGGGGCAATGTGATCGGGTTTGAAAATGCGCTCCTCTCCGGCTGACGGATTGGCTTCTCGCGCGGAGCAGGACGCGCGGCAAGCGCTGGCGGGCGGCGATCTGGCCGGCGCGGCGGCTGCGGCGAAGCGGCTGGTCGAACACGCTCCGGATCGCGGCGAGGGCTACTTTCTGCTGGGCATGGCTTTGGCCGAAGGGGGGCATGTCGGGAAAGCGATTTCCCTGATCGAAGCCGCCGCCGAACGGGGGGGCGATGCCGAGCATCTGGCGCAGCTGGCGAAGCTGCTGGTGCTGGCCCGGCGCGACGGCGAGGCGGCGGTTACCGCGCGCCGGGCCATGGCGGCGGGGCCACGCGATCCGCTTACCTTCGACACGATCGGTTGCGTTCTGGTACGGCTGGGAGATCACGGGGGATCGCTCGCCCCGTTCGAGCAGGCGGTTGCGGGCGAGCCGGACAACGGGGAATACCGCTACAATCTTGCGGCCGCGAGCGCGTTTACCGGCAAGGTCGCGCAGGCGCGCGTGCATTACGAGACGATCCTCGCGCGCGATCCCGGCAATGCGCGGGTGCACTATGCGCTGGCGATCCTGTCGCGTCAGTCGGCAGAGGCCAATCACATCGAGCGTCTGGAAACGGCGCTGGGATCGGCCCGCAGCCCGGGCGATGCGCTGCGGCTGCGCTATGCGCTCGCAAAGGAACTGGAGGATCTCGGCAGAACGACCGATTCGCTGCACCATCTTTCCACCGCCAACGATGCGCAGAAGGCGGCGCTTGGCTACGACTTCGCGCAGGACAGCGCGATATTCGATGCGATCGAAGCGTTGTTCGGCGAAGGACCGCTTCAGGCGGAGGCCGGCAGGCCGATCGGTTCAGGCAGCGACGAAGCGCCGATTTTCATTGTCGGCATGCCGCGTACCGGCACCACGCTGGTGGACCGCATCCTGTCCTCTCACCCGCAGGTGGAAGCGGCGGGCGAGTTGCAGGCGATGCCGCTGGCCGTGAAGAAACTTGCGGGAACGCCGTCGCGCCGGGTTCTCGATCCCGAAACCATGGCCGCCGGCAATACGCTCGATCCGGCGGCGCTGGGCGAGGCCTACCTCGCGCAGGCGAGGGTGCATTGCCGCCAGGGCAAACCCCGGTTTACGGACAAGCTTCCGGCCAACTTCCTCTACATCGGCCATATCCTGCGCGCGCTGCCCCATGCCCGCGTGGTGTGCCTGCGCCGCAATCCGCTCGACACGATCTGGAGCAACTACAAGAACCTGTTTGCCAGCCAGTCGGCCTATTACGCCTATTCCTACGACCTCATGGACACGGCCCGCTACTACGCGCGCTTCGACCGGTTGATGGCCTTGTGGGAGAAATATCGACCCGGCGCGGTGCTGCAACTCTCCTACGAAGGGCTGGTTGCGGATCAGGAAGGGCAGACGCGCCGACTGCTGGCGCATTGCGGGCTGGAGTGGGATCCGGTCTGCCTCGCGTTCCATGAAAACCGGGCCGCCGTGGCCACGCCCAGCGCGGCGCAAGTGCGTCGGCCTATCAACAGCGATGGGATCGGCAAGTGGCGCGCCTATGCGGCAGCGCTGGAACCGGCGCGACGTTGGCTGGAGGAACGGGGCATCGCCACCGAATAGGGCGTGTGGGGATCCAGCCCATACGCCCTGAAAAGCGGCAGGGGCCGCCGCCCTTTCGGGTGACGACCCCTGCCGTACTCGGTGTCCTGCGGGTATCAGTACTTGATACGCGCTTCCACACCCACCGTGCGCGGATTCAGCACCGTCTGGCGATAGTAGCGCGAAACGACACCGTCGTTGACGCCGATGCGCGAGCGATCCTGGCCCACCGAGACGACGGCGTACTTGTCGAAGATGTTGTTGGCGAAGAGACTTACGGTGTACTTGTCGGTCTCGTACGACAGGGTTGCCCGGTGCAGGACGTAGCCGGGGATCTTGTCGCCATAGCCGCGGTCCCAGCCGATGCGGGAGACGACGTTGCCGCGATAGGTCGCCGTCCAGTTGGCGCTGACGATGCCCTCGCCAACGGGAACGGTGTAAGTTGCCCCGAGGCTGCCGGAATTCTTGGCCGATCCGGGCAGGCGATCGCCTGACAGGGCATCGAGCTGGGTGAATTTCGGGCGTCCATCGTAGTTGTTCGGCGTCGTACGGATGGTGATGATGCCGGGCACGTCCTCGGTCAGCTTGGCATCGGTGTAGGAATAGCTGCCCTGAATCGCCAGCGCGGGTACCGGCCGGAACTGGAACGAGGTTTCGAAGCCCTGGGACTTGGCCGAACCGCCGTTCACCGTGATCCCGGTAACGCCGTAGTACGTAGCGGAATCCACCTGGATGCCGTCCCATTTGATATGGAAGACGTCGAAGTTGAACGACAGCTTGCGGTCGAACAACTGCATGCGCATGCCGATTTCGGCATTCTTCGTCTTGTCGGGACCGTACTGGACCTCGTTCGGCAGCGCGCAGGCGTTCTGCTGGTCGGCGGGGACGGGATCGGGGCAGGGGGCGACGCGGTTCGGGCCGCCGATGCGATAACCCCTGCTGTAAGTGGCATAGACCATGAGGTCCGGCGTGAAGTTGTAGGAAGTGTTGAGCTTCCATACCCAGCCGTCCTTCTTCGCCTCGCCGCCCGCGGCATCGACGTCATAGGGGCTGAGCGGATCGCCCAGCAGCGGCAGCACCAGGGCACCGGCGACATCGGAGGTATACTTGAAGTATCGCGCGCCGCCCGTCACCTGCCATTCCGGCGTGATCTTCAGCGTGCCTTCACCGAAGATCGCCTTCTCGGTGATCTTCGACTTGGTATAGCTCACATATTCGAGATCGTCGGGATTGCCGGTGATGCCGTAGAAGTCGGACAGACCTGGGGTGTGTTCGGCATAGTCGTTGTGATACTTCTGACGGTTGTAGAAGCCGCCCAGGACCCAGTTGAACGGACCGCCGTGGCGTGAGACCAGGCGGATTTCCTGGTTGAACTGCTTGCGGCGGCCGTCGCTCTCGTTCCAGCTCGAAAATGCCGGGAACAGCTCGTAGTCGTAGTCGAGATCGAGCAGCAGGTCGGTGTTGTCGGCCTGCGAGCGCGTCCGCACGTTGGTGTAGGCGGTGGTCGATACCAGGTCGACGATGTCGGCAATGTTGGCATTCAGCTCCATGCTGGCAAGGTGCGCGCGGCGGTTTACCGGTTCTTCGTAGCGGCTGGCGTTCTGGTACTTGCCGGTGCCCATCACGCCCGCGCTGTTGGACTGGGCGCCTTCGGTCTTGGTGCGCTGGAAGGCGTAAGTGAAGATCGCCTTCAGGTCTTCGCTGGTCTGGAGCAGCAGCTGGTTGCGCGTGGTGAAGGTGCGCTCGAAGTTCAAGTCCTTGCTGCGCCGGAGGTTCGCGGCGAATTCCTCGCGGGTGACGCCGTCGGTGCCGCCGGGCTGGGGCAGTGAAACGCCCGGCGTCTGGAGCAGGAGCGGATAGTCGATGAAGCCGGGATCGTAGTAGTAGCCGGTGGCGGAACGGAAGGCGACGTGATCGCGAACCAGCGGAATGTTGATCATCCCGTCCGCCTGGTAACCGAAGTTGTCGGAGTGGCCCTTGGCGTAGAGGCGGCCGTGACCTTCGGCTTCCCAGGCGTCCACGTTCGGGCGGTTCGGAATGTAGCGGATCGCGCCGGCCAGCGTGCCCAGGCCATAGAGCGTGCCCTGCGGCCCCAGCAGGGTTTCGACGCGGGCGATGTCCAGCAGCTTGAAGTCGTAATAGAGTGGAACTTCGCCCAGGTAGATGCCCAGCGAGTCATCGTAGTTCGACCCGCCGGAAGCCACATCCGAAGCGTTGAGGCCGCGCAGCACGATCGATCCGGTCGATCCCGGCCCCGTGTCGGAGATCGTGAGGCCCGGCGTGAAATCGGCCAGATCGCGCACGTCGTCCACGCGCTGCCGTTTCAGTTCCTCGGCACCCATGGCGGAAATATTGATCGGCGTATCCATGATCGTGGTGGCGCGGCGGGTGCCGGTGACGACGATGGCGTCCCCGGTATCCACCGTTTCCGCCGCGTCCTGCGCCAGCGCGGGCATGGCGCCCACAGTGCCGGTTATGATCGTCGCGGACAGCAGGGCTGCCCTCATTTTCGCGCGATGTGTCATGTGCTTCCCTGTCCTTGGTTCGAGGCTCTCCGTGGCCCGGCCTGCCTGCGCCGGAGCTGTCGGATGCCGCTTGTCGTTATGACGGCCGGCCATCTTCGCGGATGTTGCGCCGGTGCGTCTCTGGTTTCCGATACTGCCTGGCGGCGGCTCGGATCGTTTGCGTCAGGCCGTCCGGCTCAATTTGCCGTGGCCGAATTTCCGGCTCTCTTCCCCTTCCAGGCCGCAATCGCGGGCTGGAAGGGGAAGAGGAACTGCTCCCGGATCGACAGTCGCCTCAGATCGTCCTGACCGACCACGCTGGCCTCGCCCGCGCGATAGGTTCCGAACAGGCGGTCCAGGAGGATCAGCGAATTGGCATAGTTGCAGCGCGTGCTCTCGTAGTCCGTGGAATGATGCAGGCTGTGATGGCGGATCGTGGTGAAGATCAGCGAATAGAAGCCGGGCGGATCGGCGCGGACGTTCGCATGGGCGAACGTGGAAACCGCACCCAGCACGTTGATCCCGCAGAAGACCGCCGCGAGGGGCAGGTCGAACAGCGCCAGAACGCTGAGGCTGATCAGGAACAGTTCGATCGGATTGCCGACGTAGCCCTTCGCGGCGTTGAGCTGGGTGATGTGATGGTGCGGCGCGTGCGTCAGCCAGAAAGGCGTGAAATTGTGCATCAGGCGATGCATCCAGTACTGGCCGAACTCGATGATGAAGATCACCATCGCGACTTGCACCAGGAACGGCAGGTGCATCGCCCATTCCGTGGAGATGCCGATCGAGGCCTTGAGTGCCTTCAGCGGCTCTTCGGCCAGCGTCGTCGAGGCCCAGGCTATCGCCGTTGCGCCGAGCACCACGTAAAAGAGATCGGTGAAGAACTCGCGCCGGTTCATGCGCCAGCCTGCGTGGCGCTCGTTGATACGTTCCAGCCCCAACACGCTCAGGGTGATCAGCGAGGCCACGGCGATCAGCGTCCACGGCGCTTCGATCAGTCCCTTCGGCGCCAGACCCCAGAACGCGACGATGGCGAGGACATAGACGGCCGGAATCAGGTCGAAGAGCGTCTGCTTCACGGACTTGCCGGTTCGGCGAGGAAGCGAATGTCCGTTATGCGACGCGCCGTCCTGCGGATCGACGCCCGAGAGAACCGTACAGGAGATTGGCAGTTGTTCCATCGAAAACCCCCCTCCAGGCCAGTGGACCGGCCTGTTGCTACAGTTGCTCTCTCCCGGATTTCCGTCGCTCTGCCAGGCGACTTGATACACGGTATGGATATTACATTTCGCGTCAAGAGTATTAATTCGCTTTGATGCGGTTTCGGCGGCAATCGCATGTAAAGGCCGGAAATCTGCCGGTTGCTGGTTGGCCGGCAAGTGTCGCTGCCGCAGCGTTATCGGTCTCAAGCGCCGGATTTGCGATCAGAGCAAGCAACCGATTCGCCACCGCCGGTCAATCGTAGCGATAGGGATTGCGGTCGATCGTCGTCGTTCCACGCGTCTGGTTGCAGAGAAACACGGTTCCGGTGAAGTAAATGCCCGGTTCGGTGATCTTCTGTGCATGGGCATAGGCCTCTCGCAACTGCTGGACGGTCATCTCGACCGGTGCCTCGTCCGGCTGCCAGGTCATGCCATAGGCGTAGTCCTGCCCGTCCGTGCTGATCTCCACATGGCAACCCATCACGTGCGTCACCGGATGGGTATCGCAGAACTGGATCAGTCGCTTCATGCTGTCGAACCACGGTTGCCAGAAGCTGATGTAGCACCGGCCGCGGTAGAACATGTCGCCGGTGTAGAGAATCTGCGTGTAGCTGTCGTAATAGGCGAATTCGGAAACGACATGGCCGGGAGAGCCCCAGATCAGGATCTCCCGGCCGCCCAGATCGAGCGTGATCCGTTCCTCCGGGTAGTTCCTCATGCCCCAGAATCCGACCATTTCCTCGTGCGTCAATCCCATGCAGCGGGTGTTCGGGCGGTCCGCGAACTGGTTGGTGGCCGCGTAGTGGTCGGCATGAAGGTGGCTGAACGCGACCAGAAGCTCCAGGCTCGCGGGATCGCGACGGTTGCGGCGGCACCATTCCTCGATGCATTGGTCCACGACAGCGCGGTAGTCGCAGTCGTTTCGCAGTTGAACGTAGCCTTCGTCGAGCAATAGCACCCGGTCGTTGCCGAAATAGAGCGGGGCGAAGGGCGCCTCGTAGCTATAGGCCTTGTTCTGGCGCAGGATCGCCGTATGCGGGTCGTACCAGTGCACCTGCACGGGCGGGTCGGTATTGTCCATGCAGGACGACGATCCGCAGATCCATCGCTTCGGGAACGTGCCCTTCGCGGGAAGATCGCTGCGGAAATCGATCGGCGCGGGCCGGGTTGCGGCCGAGACGGATGTCGCGGTTGCCGTAAGCGCGGCTCCGGTCAGCGGAACGGCGGCGATGGCGGCATTGTGGGCAAGGAACGTGCGGCGATCCATCATGGAGTTCCTGATGTTCGAAAAGGTCAGAACGGGTGGGGCGCGTCGATCCTGGGCACGCCTTCGGGCCAGACCTTGGTTCTCTGGTCGGGGCTGACGCCGTTGAACAGCGCGAAGTCGGGCCTGATCAGCATCATGTCCTTGCCCTGCACCGCGCGCGCATGGACGATCGCCTCGTCGATGAGGTCGGGCGTCATTTCCAGCACCCGCTCATAGGGTTTGTAGGTGGCGAAGCGCGGGTAATAGCGGCCCGGAACGAACATCATCTCGACATGTCCGCCGAGTAGCCATTTGATCGGTTTGGTGGCGGCGAAGGTCTTGAGGCGCTCCAGCGAGGCCAGGAAATCGCGGTCGTTGCCGATGTTGATCTTGCCGGGAAACAGGAGATCGCCGGTGAAGAGGAGATCGCAGTACGGATCGTAGAAGCTGACGCCGTCCTTGTGCGTGCCGGGCGTGGGTATCACCTCAATCACGCGGTTGCCCAGGTCGATGCGGCCCGTGCCCGAGGGCCATGTGCCGCCGAGACCGTAGAATTGCTTCATCGCTGCGAGCGGCTTCGGGACGATCGTGGTTTCGGGACGCCCGGCGAACTGCACCAGGCCCTGGTTCTGCGCGGTATCTTCTCCCGATGTCAGCGCGACCGTGAGCGGCAGCGAAGCACGCCCGCGCGCCTGGCACCAGCGGGAGATGATGGCATCGACGGTCTCGCGCAGCGGATAATGCCGCGCATTCGCCGTGGCGCCGGTATCGATCAGCAATGCCCCGGAATTGCCGAACAGCAGGTAGGTGAACGGCGCTTCCCAATGGACGCAGACGTTCTGGCGCAGCACGAAGGTGTCTTCGTTGTATTGCACCACCTGGACGCGCGGATCGCGGTTCTTCGCCGCGACATTCGAGCCGTAGGTCCAGCGGAACGAGAGGCTTCCCGGAGCCGGTCCGTCGCAGGCATAGTCATGGACGACCGGCTGCGAGCGATGAAGCGGAACCACGCTATCGGTATGGCGCACGCCGGGAAGGTTGTATCCCAGCGCGATGTTGCCGTTGGGATACGTGGGTCGCGCCGGCGGCTGTACCGCAGGCGTAGGACTGCTTGTTGAATCTTGCGCCACGGATGGTCCCCGAACTGCCCGCACCATGGCGACAACGGTATCGATAATACGTTTCGGCGCAATGGTAATAAATCGATGGCCCTCATCGATAGCGTTTATGGGCGCTCTTCGTTCGGCATGGCCTGGGCGGCGCGCTCTGGACGGATCGCGCGGCGGCCGGTAGTCATGGAGCCGATGTATCGCACGATTGTGACCCCGATTGTTGTCCCGGCCGAAAGGGATGCCGCGTGAGCAGCGACGCCGCCAATCTCGCTCGGCTCAGCATGAGCTTGCCCGCCGACCTGTTCCGCCAGCTCGACATGATGGTGGAGGAGCGCGGCTTGCCTTCGCGTTCGCAACTGATCGCGGAACTGATTCGCCACGCCCTGGCCGAGCATGAGGCGCTGACCCGGCCGGAGGAGATGCTGGCGGGTACGATCACCCTGGTCTATCGCGGCGATCGCGGGCGGGTGCGCCAGCAACTGGCGCAAAGCCAGGCGGAATACCTGAAGGAAGTGATCTCTTCGCAGCATGTCTTCCTGGAGGACGACCAGTCGCTGGAAGTGCTGCTGGTGCAGGGTCCGGCCGCGCGCCTCAAGGAATTGTGCGACGCCCTGCGCGCGATCCGCGGTGTGCATCAGCTTGAGCTGGTCACTACCACCGCGCTGCTCCCGCCGCTGCATGACAAAGGCGCGGCCAAGCGTCCCGCGCGGCGTCCGCGCAAGGCGGCAAGCGAAGCCCTCGCCTGAAATCCCCACCGATGGAACCGACGGCCGGATAAACCGGCTGCACAGGGTATTACGAAAATTAAAAACTGTAATATTTTGGGATGGACAACGTCTTCGAATGCGGCAATGCTGCATTGCGAAAGGGGACCGAGTCATGATCGTATCGATCCGCAGCATTGCCAGAGCCACGCTGATGGCCGGGTTGCTTGCCACCGCCGCCTGCTCGCAGGGACCGAGCGAAGCGACCAAGCGCACGGAATTCAATATCGGATGGTCGATCTATGCGGGCTGGATGCCCTGGCCCTATGCCCAGCAGGCCGGTATCGTGAAGAAGTGGGCCGACAAGTACGGGCTCAAGATCAATATCGTCCAGGTCAACGACTACGTCGAATCGGTCAACCAGTACACGGCGGGCAAGCTTGACGGCGTGACCGTGGCGAACATGGACGCGCTGACGATCCCTGCTGCGGGCGGCAAGGATACCAGCGCGATCATCGTCGGCGACTATTCGAACGGCAACGACGGCATCCTGATGAAGGGCGGCGACCTCAAGACGATCAAGGGGCAGTCGGTCAACCTCGTCGAGCTTTCGGTTTCGCACTACGTGCTTGCACGCGGACTCAATTCTGCGGGTCTTCAGCTCAAGGACGTTAAAACGGTCAATACCGGGGATGCCGATATCGTCGGCGCCTTCGCCAGCCCGGACGTCAAGGTTGCTGTGGCGTGGAACCCGCAGCTCAATGCGATGAAGGCGCAGCCGGGCGCGAAGCTCGTCTTCAGCTCCGCCGACATTCCGGGCGAAATTCTTGATCTGCTCTGCGTCGATACCGCCACGCTCAAGGCCAATCCGAACCTCGGCAAGGCGCTGGCGGGTATCTGGTACGAGACGACGGCGCTGATGGTCCGCCAGGACGCAGAGGGCAAGGCGGCCCGCGCGGCCATGGCCAAGCTGGCAGGCGCGACGCCCGAATCCTTCGACAGCCAGCTCAGCACCACTTTCCTCTATTCCGATCCGAAGGCCGCCGTGGCCGCTGCCGACGCTCCGGCTCTCGTCACGACGATGACGCGGGTGCGCGATTTCAGTTTCTCCAAGGGGCTGTTCAAGGGCGCGACTTCGGCCGACGCGGTGGGCATGTCCTTCCCCGGTGGCAAGACGCTGGGCGACGCACAGCGTGTGACGCTGCGCTTCGACGACAGCTTCATGAAGATGGCGGCCGACGGCAAGCTTTGAGGGGGTGTTCGAAAGTGCCCGTCCCGGGCATTTTCGAACGGGCTCCACCGGGTCATCGAGCGGCTCGAAGTGCAATAATCAAAACAGGACCATGACAATGCGCTGGGTGAATCGTCAGGTCGGGCGAGGGGGGCGAGTGCTCCTCGGCGCAGTGCCGATCCTGCTGTTGCTGCTGATCTACATCGTCGTGGCGGCGAACCGCCATGCGATGAACCCGGCGGACAAGATCCTGCCGCTTCCCGGCGCCATGGCGCAAAGCATGTCTGCGCTGCTGTTCGTGCCGGACCAGCTTACCGGGCAACTGGTGTTCTGGGCCGATACCCTGGCCAGCCTCCAGCGCCTCGGCATCGGTCTGGGCATTTCCACACTCATGGCACTCACGGTAGGGCTGGCGCTGGGCGTACTGCCGCCGGTGCGGGCCACGTTCGGCCCGCTGGTCACCGGCATTGCCGTCATCCCGCCGATCGCGCTCCTGCCGATCCTGTTCATTGCGCTTGGCCTTGGCGAGACCGCCAAAGTCGCGCTGATCGTGGTGGGCATCGCGCCGGTCATGATCCGCGATATCGCCGCTCATGTCGGCGCCTTGCCGCGCGAGCAGATCATCAAGGCGCTGACCCTCGGCGCCAACAGCTGGCAGGTCATGATCCGCGTCGCCCTGCCGCAGGCCATGCCGCGCCTGCTCCATGCCATCCGCCTGGCGCTGGGCCCGGCCTGGGTCTTCCTGATCTCGGCCGAGGCGATCGCATCGGACGTGGGCCTCGGCTACCGCATCTTCCTGGTCCGCCGCTATCTCTCGATGGACGTGATCCTGCCCTATGTCGCCTGGATCGCGCTTCTGGCCATCCTGATGGACCTGGCGCTCACTTTCCTCAGCCGCCGGCTGTTTCCCTGGGCCCATGGAGAAAGCCATTGAGCACTTTGCTGAGCTTTCGCGATGTCTGGGTCGAATATGGCGACCGGATCATCATCGAGAAGCTGAACCTCGAAATCGAGGAAGGCTCCTTCGTTTCCATCGTCGGCCCCTCGGGCGCGGGCAAGAGCAGTTTCCTGCGCCTGATCCTGGGGCAGGAAGGGCCGAGCCAGGGCGCGATCCTGATGGACGGCGTGCCCCTGAAGCCCGAATGCGGCCCCGATCGGGGCGTCGTTTTCCAGCGCTATTCGGTGTTCCCGCATCTTACCGCGCTGCGCAACACGATCCTGGGCATGGAGTGCGAGAAGGCGCCTGTGTTCGGCCGCCTGTTCGGCAGTGCCCGCCGTGCCGCCGAGGAGGAGGCGAGGGAAATGCTGACGGCCGTGGGCCTGGGGCACAGTCTCGACCTCTATCCCGCGCAGATGTCGGGCGGCATGCAGCAGCGTCTGGCGATTGCGCAGGCGCTGGTGAAACGGCCGCGCATCCTCCTGCTGGACGAGCCGTTCGGCGCGCTCGACCCCGGCATCCGCGCCGACATGCACAAGCTGATCCGCAGCCTCTGGCGCGAGCGGGCGCTGACCATCGTCATGGTGACGCACGATATCCGCGAGGCCTTTACGCTCGGAACCCGCGTCCTTGCGCTCGACAAGCGCCGTCACGACCCGCACGCGCCGCACCGTTTCGGCGCCACGGTGGTCTACGACCTGCCGATGCGCGATCGGCCCGAAGAGGAAATCGACGAAGCCGGAATTATTACGATTGACGTAAATAGTAATAACTGAAAAGAGAGTGGGCATGGGCTCCGATTCCACCGGCCTGGCGCGGCTCAGCATGAGCCTCCCGGCAGATCTCTTCAGACAGCTTGACCTGATGGTGGCGGAACGCGGCCTGCCTTCCCGCTCCCAGCTCATTGCCGAATTGATCCGCCACGCGCTGACGGAACACGGATCGCTCATGCACCCGGAGGAGATGTTCGCCGGGACCATAACCCTGGTCTACCGCAGCGAGCGCGGCCGGGTGCGGCACCAGCTTTCGCAGACGCAGGCCGGTTATTTGAAGGAAGTGATCTCCTCGCAGCATGTCGTGCTGGAGGACGATCAGTCGCTTGAAGTTCTTCTCGTGCAGGGTCCGGCAGCAAGACTGAAGGAACTCTGCGACGCCATTCGCCGGGTGCGCGGGGTGCAGCAGCTAGAGCTCGTCACCACCACCGCCCTTCTGCCGCCGCTCTACGACCCCAGCGGCGAAGACATTACCAGCATCGGAGCGCATTCATGACCCAGACCCTGGCCGATCCGCTTGCCGCGCGGGACCATGCGCGGGCCCAGGGCGGCACCGTTGTCGAGAGCATGCCGGTGCTGCCCCCGGTGGCGGACGATCTGCCCGGCGATGTGTCCCCTGCCGACCTCGTGTGGGAAGAGACGATCGCCGCAGGCGGCTATGCCACGCGGCGGCTGTCGCGCGGTTCGCGCCTGCGCCTGATCGACCTGCACGGCGATGCATGCGCCTCGCTGCTGGTCTTCAATGCCGAGCTGCCGAACGAGCGGCTCAACGTAGCCGATACGGTAAAGGTCCAGTGGAACGCCTATCTGGGCGCGGGAAAACTGCTCCTGTCCGACATGGGCCGGGTGCTGTTCAGTATTCTCGCTGACGATGCCGGTACGCATGACACGTTCTGCGGCACGTCCAACCCCGCAACCAACGCCGCGAAGTACGGCGAAGGCCGCAATAGCGGTGCCTTTCCCAGCGGGCGCGACAGGTTCCTCCTCGGTGCCGCCAAGCATGGCCTCGGCCGCCGCGACGTTCACCCTTGCGTGAACCTGTTCAAGGGCGCGAAGATCGAGGCCGACGGCACGATCACGCCCGAAGTCGGCCCCTTCGCACCCGGCCGCAGCGTGGTCCTGCGCGCGGAAATGGACGTGATCGTGGTGATCGCCAATGTCCCCCACGTCCTCGACCCGCGCGCGGAATGGAGCGTCACGCCGCTGCGCGCCACGGCCTGGCGGGGACCGGTGACTGCTGAGGACGATCCCGTCCGGGGCGCCACGCCCGAAGGCCTGCGCGCCTTCACCAATGTCGAAGACTACTTCCGCCGCTGAAAGGACACGCGATCATGAGCACCGATCCCCACATGTCCGGCCTCACCGGTACTGTCGTCCACGACGTGGTCGTTCCCGCCCGCGCGCCATGGCTGCACCACGTCAAGGCCGGTCAGACGCTGCGCATCGTCGATCTCGAAGGCAACCAGGCCGTCGACTTCTTGCTCTATTCGGCAGCCGACGATGCCGAGCGCTACAGCGCGCAGGACACGGTCTCGGCACAGGGCAACCTGTTCCTGCGGGCGGGCACCAAGCTGCTTTCCAACGAAGGCAATGCGCTGATGACGATCGCCGCCACCTCGGTCGATTACCATGACACCATCGGCGGCGCCTGTTCCTGCGAATCGAATACCTTGCGCTACGGCCACCACACCAAGGCGGAACACGCCTGCGTCGAGAACTTCCTGGAGGCCAACCTCCTCGAAGGGCGCGGCAAGCGGGACATCGTCTCCAACATCAACTTCTTCATGAACGTACCGGTCGAGCCGGACGGGTCGCTGGGCATCGTCGACGGAATATCCGCGCCGGGCCTGACTGTTGACCTGCGGGCGGAAATGGACGTCGTCGTCGTCGTCTCCAACTGCCCGCAGGTCAACAACCCCTGCAACGGCTTCAACCCCACCCCCGTTCGCATGATCGTCGTCGCATGAGCTTCGACACGGTTCTGATCGCCAACCGAGGCGCGATCGCCACCCGCATCATTCGCACCCTGCGCCGCATGGGCCTGAAGTCGGTCGCCGTCTATTCCGAGGCGGACGAAGGCTCGAACCATGTTTCGGAAGCGGACGAGGCCGTGCTGATCGGCCCGGCCAAAGCTTCCGAAAGCTACCTGAACATCGCCGCGATCCTGGATGCGGCGAAGAAGACTGGGGCCGGGGCTATCCATCCCGGCTACGGCTTCCTGGCCGAGAACGTCGAGTTCGCCGAAGCCTGCGCCGAGGCGGGGATCGTCTTCATCGGCCCGACGCCCGACAACATCCGCACGTTCGGCCTCAAGCACAGCGCCCGCGCACTCGCTGCCGATCATGGCGTGCCGCTGGCGCCGGGTACCGGCCTGCTGACGGACGAGGAAGAGGCCGTGGCCGCCGCCGCCGGTATCGAATATCCGGTGATCCTCAAGGCGACCGCCGGGGGCGGCGGCATCGGCATGAAAGTCTGCGAGAACGAGGCGGACTTGCGCGAAGGCTTTGCCACCGTCGCGCGCCTTGGCCTCAGCAATTTCGGTGATGCCAGCGTCTTCCTGGAACGCTACGTGCGCCGCGCTCGGCACATCGAGGTGCAGCTGTTCGGGGACGGCGAGGGCCGCGTCATGGCGCTTGGCGAGCGCGATTGCTCGCTCCAGCGCCGCAACCAGAAAGTGGTCGAGGAAGCTCCCGCGCCGCTGCTGCCGCAGCATGTCCGCGCGGAACTCATCGCCTCGGCCGTGCGCCTGGGCGAGGCGGCACGCTATCGCTCGGCAGGCACCGTGGAATACCTCTACGACGCCGACCGCGAGGAGTTCTTCTTCCTGGAGATGAACACCCGCCTCCAGGTCGAGCACGGCGTGACCGAAGAGGTCATGGGCATCGACCTCGTCGAATGGATGGTGCGCGGCGGGGCGGGCGACTTCGCCTTCCTCGAAGGGCCGGCTCCTAGCCCCAAGGGTCATTCGGTGCAGATGCGCCTCTATGCCGAGGATCCCTCGCTGGACTATCGGCCGACTTCGGGCCAGCTTACCTGCGTCGAGTTCCCCGAGGACATCCGCGTCGAAACCTGGTGCTCGTCCGGCAGCACGGTCAGCGCCTGGTACGATCCGATGCTGGCCAAGCTGATCGTCCATGCTCCGACCCGCGAGGAAGCCGTGGCGGCGGCGCAGGCCGCGATCGACCGCAGCCGGATCGACGGCATCGAGACCAATGTGCGCTGGCTGCGCGATGTCGTCCGCTCGCCCGCCTTCACCAGTGGCGAAGTCTCGACCCGCGTGCTCGATGCCATCGCCTATCACCCCCGCTCGATCCGCGTGGTCAGCGGCGGCACCGCGACGACGGTGCAGGATTGGCCGGGCCGCCAGAAGCTCTGGGGCGTGGGCGTGCCGCCTTCGGGACCGATGGACGACCAGTCGTTCCGCCTCGGCAACCGCCTGCTCGGCAACCCCGAAGGCACCGAGGGATTGGAGGTCACCGTCACCGGGCCGACCCTTTCTTTCGTATCAGAGGCGCGGGTCTGCCTGATGGGCGCCGATTTCGGCGCGACCCTGGACGGGGTTCCGGTCTCGCGCGGCGTGCCGATCGATATTGCGGCGGGCCAGACGCTGGCGCTCGGCCGGGCTTCGACCGGCGGGCTTCGCGGCTACATCCTGTTCGCGGGCGGGCTCGACATCGCGCCCTATCTGGGCAGCCGCAGTACCTTCGAACTCGGCCAGTTCGGCGGCCACGCCGCGCGGCGCCTGCTGGCGGGCGATACGCTGCACCTCGCCGGAGAGGCCACGGGATCTACACTGCCCGCTGTGGACTTGCCCGAGATCGGCACCGACTGGACCCTGCGCGTCCTCTACGGCCCGCACGGCGCCCCGGACTTCTTCACCGGAGAGGATGTCGAGACGTTCCTCGGCGCCGAGTGGAAGGTCCATTACAACTCCAACCGCACCGGCGTGCGCCTGATCGGCCCGAAGCCGCGCTGGGCGCGCAGCGACGGCGGCGAAGCGGGCTTGCACCCCTCCAACATCCACGACAATCCCTATGCCATCGGCGCGGTGGACTTCACCGGCGACATGCCGATCATTTTGGGACCGGATGGCCCGTCGTTGGGCGGCTTCGTCTGTCCTTTCGTTGTGATCGCCGCCGACCGCTGGAAGATCGGGCAACTGACTCCGGGCGACCGCCTGCGCTTCGCGCCCGTCACGATCGAAGACGCCATCGCAGCTGAAACCGCCCAGCGCGAGCTGGTGGCGACCGGAGCGCCGCCGGCGCCGTCGCCTGTGCGCGCCGTTGCGGATCTTTCGCCCATTCTCGGGGAGATTCCGGAAGCACCAGGCCGTCCGCGCACGGTCTATCGTCAGCAGGGCGACCGCAACATCCTGGTCGAGTACGGCCCGATCGTCCTCGACATCGAACTGCGCATCCGCGTCCATGCGCTGATGACGGAGCTGGAGCGGCTGGCGCTGCCGGGCGTGATCGACATCGTACCGGGTATCCGTTCGCTCCAGCTGCATTTCGACGGCGCGGCGCTGACGCAGCAGGCGGCGCTGGCCGCTCTGATCGCGGCGGAGGAGCGGCTGGGCAACCTGGAGGATTTCGCGATCCCTTCGCGGATCGTCCACTTGCCGCTCAGCTGGCGCGATCCCGCCACGATCGAGACGATCGAGAAGTACATGGCCACCGTGCGCGACGATGCGCCCTGGTGCCCGGACAATATCGAGTTCATCCGCCGCATCAACGGCATGCGTGATCAGGCCGCGGTGGAGAACCTGATTTTCGAGGCCAACTACCTCGTCATGGGCCTGGGCGACGTCTATCTCGGCGCGCCCGTGGCAACCCCGGTCGATCCGCGCCACCGGCTGGTCACCACGAAGTACAACCCGGCCCGCACCTGGACCCCGCCCAACGTGGTGGGCATCGGCGGCGCCTATATGTGCATCTACGGGATGGAAGGGCCGGGCGGCTACCAGCTGTTCGGGCGCACGCTTCAGGTCTGGAACACCTATCGCCAGACCGATGCCTTCACCGAAGGCAAGCCCTGGCTCCTGCGCTTCTTCGACCAGATCCGCTTCTATCCGGTTACGCCTGAGGAACTGGCCGACTGGCGCCGTGAATTCCCGACCGGACGCCGCTCGATCCGCATCGAGCCTTCCGAGTTCCGCCTGTCCGACTACCGCGCCTTCCTGGCCGAGAACGCTGCAGGCATCGCGCAGTTCGAGGAAACGCGGAAGGCCGCCTTCGATGCCGAGCGTGAGGAATGGCAGCGGCGCGGCGAGTTCGACCATGTCGCGAAGCTGGAGGAGGCCGACGCGCCTGTGGAGGCGGCGATCGTCCTGCCGGAGGGTTCGGATCTGGTGGAAGCACCCTATGGCGGCAGCGTCGCGCGGCTGCTGGTCGCGGCGGGCGACCGTATCGAGGCAGGCGACAAGATCGCGGTAATCGAGGCGATGAAGATGGAATGTCCGGTAGAAAGCCCCGGCAGCGGGACGGTGGAAGCGCTCTACATGCGGGAAGGGCAGTCCTTGCAGCCCGGCGCGCCGATGCTTGCCTTGCGGAGGCACGCATGACCGTGCTGAACCGCCAGAGCGCAAACCGCATCGCCGCTGCCGTCAGGACGGGCGAGACCACGGCCGTAGCCGTGGCCGAGGATGCCTTTGCCCGCATCGAAGCCTACGACGCCGTCCAGCCGCAGATCTGGATCAGCCGGGCCAGCCGCGAGGACCTGCTGACTGCCGCCCGCGCCGTCGATGCGCGCGTTGCGGCGGGCGAGGACTTGCCGCTGGCCGGTGTGCCTTTCGCGGTGAAGGACAATATCGACGTCGCCGGTTTCGAGACGACGGCGGCCTGCCCGGCCTTCGCCTACGAGCCCGAAGCCGACGCGGGCGTGATCGAGCGATTGTTGGCGGCCGGCGCGGTCTGCGTGGGCAAGACCAACCTCGACCAGTTCGCCACCGGGCTCAATGGCTCGCGCAGTCCTTATGGCATTCCGCGTAATGCTTCGAACCTCGCCTATGTCAGCGGCGGGTCCAGCTCGGGCTCGTCGATCGCGGTGGCGGCGGGGCTGGTGCCCTTTGCGCTCGGCACCGATACGGCGGGATCGGGCCGCGTGCCCGCTGCGTTCAATCACCTGATCGGCATGAAGCCCACCAAGGGCCGCTGGTCCACGCGGGGTCTGGTCCCCGCCTGCCGCACCATCGACTGCATCACCGTCTTCACCGACGACACCGCCGATGCGCGTCTGGTGGACGCGGTGCTGGCCGGTTTCGATGTGGCCGATCCCTATTCAAAGGCTCTGGCCGACGAACCCCTTACCGTGAAGCGCATCGGCGTGCCGCGTCGCGAGCAGCGGGTGTTCTTCGGCGATGTCGAATCCGAATATCTCTACGATCAGGCGCTGGAGACGCTGGCCGGTTTGGGCGAGATCGTCGAAATCGACCTGGCCCCGCTGCTAGAGGCCGCGCAATTGCTCTACGGCGGCCCCTGGGTGGCCGAGCGCACCGCCGCGATGGAAGGCATCCTGGCCAGCAACCCGCGTGCCGTCGATCCGACCGTGCGCGCGGTGGTGGAGCCGGGCAAGGACATGAGCGCGGTCGAGCTGTTCAACGGCATCTATCGCATGGCCGATCTGAAGCGCCATGCCGACCTGCTGTGGGGCGAGATCGACATGCTGGCTTTCCCCACGACGGGGGCGACCTACCGCGTGGCCGAGATGCTGGCCGCGCCGGTGGCGCTCAACAGCAATCTCGGGCTCTACACCAATTTCGTGAACCTGCTGGACATGGCCGCGCTGGCGGTTCCGGCGGGCATCCGGGCCAATGCCACGGGCTTCGGGATCACCCTGATCGGTCCCGCCGATACCGACCGCGCCCTGCTGGACGTGGCGGACGCCTACCTTGCGGTCGCGGATCTTCCCGCGCCGCCCCCACTCGATCTGGAGGGAAAGATGCAGACCGTGAAACTCGCCGTCGTCGGAGCGCACTTGAAGGACATGCCGCTGCACTGGCAGCTCACCTCGCGCGAGGCCGAATTCGTCGGCGCGTTCGAGACGGCGCCCAGCTACAAGCTCTACGCCATTGCCGACAGCGTGCCGCCCAAGCCCGCGCTGGTGCATGACGAAGACGGTGCGGCGATCAAGGTGGAAGTCTACGAACTGGGCGTGGCCGAATTCGGCAGCTTCACCGTGGACGTTCCCGCACCGCTCGCGATCGGCAACGTGACGCTGGCAGACGGCACTACCGTCAAGGGCTTCGTCTCCGAACCGCGCGCGCTGAACGGGGCCGAGGACATCACGCATCTTGGCGGCTGGCGCGCCTATATCGCCGGCAAGGCCTGATCCGCACCGTTTATAAAGGGGGAAATCCATGCGCAAGTTCGTCACGATTCTTCTGGCCGCCTGTGCCGCCATGCCTGCGCTCGCTCATGCAGAGGAGGTGATCCAGGTGCCGGGCTTCGCGGATTTCCTCGCGGTGGACGGCAAGACCGTGTGGGTCACCAACAAGGGCAAAGTCGAGCAGTGGTCGCGCAAGGGCAAGCGCGCCGAAGTGGCTATGGCACACCCCTGCGGCGCCATGGCCATCTCCGCCGGTTCCTTGTGGGTGGCGGATTGCGACGAAAAGGCGGTCAAGCGCATCGATGTGAAGACCGCGAAGCTGGTTGCCACGATCCCCACCGGCATCGCCTCCACCGGAGAATTGAACGTGGTGGCGGGAGACGGTTCGGTCTGGGTCGCCAGCGATAACGGCGCCGAGGATCGCGGCGGCTTCGTCGCCCGCATCGATCCGGCCAAGAACGCCGTCATCGCCTCGGTTCCGGTCGATGCGGGCACCTGGTACCTGACTTACGGCTTCGGCGCGGTCTGGGCCGTGAGCGCCGCCAAGCAGTCGCTCCAGCGCATCGACACGGCGACCAATGCCGTCACTGCCCGGATACCCCTCGGCAAGGAGCCGGGTTTTCTTGCCGCGGGCGAGGGCGGCGTCTGGGTGCAGGAGCAGGGCGACGGCACGCTCGCGCGCATCGATCCCGCCACCAACGCGCTGGCCGGCCGCGTCAAGGTGGGCGACAATCTCAAGTGGGGCGACATCGATACCGGCGCGGGCAAAGTCTGGTTGCGCACCACCGACGACCAGATCTTCGCGGTGATCGATCCGGCGACGATGACCGTCGCGGCGCGCAAGGGCAAGGCGGCGGGCAGCGGCGCCTTGCGCTGGACGCCCGAGGGTGTCTGGACCTCCGCGCACGATGAACACACGCTTTCCTGGTGGAGCGGAGCGGAATTGCAGCCGACCCGGTGAGCCGGGGCTGCACATGGCGCTCGCGCTACGTCCCCGCTCTGTTCTATCACCTTGATTCGGCGGGCCGCCGTCCCCGACGGTGGCCGCCTATTGGGACCGATGACGCATGAGCGAACGTACGCCGATAACCGACAAGAAATTCGCCAGTCGCGTGGACTGGAACCTGATGCGTACTTTCGTCGATATCGTGCGGGCAGGCGGCATCGGCGCGGCGGCGCGGCAGCTCAACAAGCAGCAGCCGAGCGTGAGCGCCGCGCTCAAGCGGCTGGAAGATCATGTCGGCACGACCCTGCTTCACCGCACGGCGGCGGGCGTGGAAATGACGACGGCGGGCAAGGCCATGATGGCCCTTTGCGAGGACATGCTCGAATCGGCGCGCATGATGCCGCACCAGATCGCCCAAGCGACCAAGCGCGTCGAAGGCGTGGTGCGGATACAGATCGTTTCCGCCATCGTCTCTGAAGAGTTCGACGAGGCGATCACCAGCTTCCACAGGCGCAATCCCGACATTCAGATAGAGATCCGGGTCTCGCCCTGGCGCCAGGTGCTCGATGCGCTGGAAGCGGGCGAAGTGGAACTGGGCATCGGCTACGACAACAGCGTACGCGGCAACCTGGTCTACGAACCGCTGTTCGTCGAACACCAGCAGCTCTATTGCGGCCGCAGCCACCCGCTGTTCGGCTATCGCATCACCCAGCCGAAGGAACTGAAGGACGAGGCCTTCGTGCTCATGGGAGAGGGCGAGATCGAGATCATCACGCATCTTCGGCGGCGCTATCGCCTGGGCACGCGGGTGGCAGGACTGGCCGACGACATGAACGAAGTGCGCCGCCTGATCCTGTGCGGCGTGGGCATCGGCTTCCTGCCCACACCCATCGTGCGCGCCGATGTGGAGCGCGGTGCCCTCTGGCCGCTGCTCCACAGCGATTTCGAGCCGGGCTACGACATATTCCTGCTGGCCCGCGCCGAACCTGAGCGCGACACCGCCACGCAGTTGTTCGTGGACGAGGTTTTCCGGCGGATTCGCGCGCACCCGCGCGTGTAGATTTCGGTGCGGACAGCCAGGGCATAGTCCTGATCGATGGCTGGCATCGTGAATTCGCCTCTGCCCTGATGACGCCGGCCGTCGCAGTCTTGCCGAATACGGGCAAGACGAGGGCGGCAAGTGATCTCCAGAACCACTCCTCCAGAACAAGGGACAGGGCTCTCCGCCGGGCTGCGGGCATTCGCTGCGACGATGCTGAAGCTCCTCCGCAACGGAATCGAGGCGCGGGCCGAGGCGGTTTGTGGCGCAAGCAGCAGGAGGGAAGGCCGGTGACGCGAAAGGGCCATCTCTTCCACGCCCTGGCGATTGCCGGCGCCTTCGTCACCGCCGCTATCGGCCAAACGGCATGGGCGGCACCGCGCGAGAAGGCTCGCCTGGTGTCGTGCGGTGCTGCCGACTGTCTGCTGCTCTCGGGCTTCCGCGCCGGTCGCGATCATGTCGTTCGCATCAACGGGCACTCCGTGGACGTTGAGGGCGGACGAGGGTGGAAGGTGCTCCTGCCGGTAGATACGGTTCGCGAATGGTCTCGGCCTGGCGCAAGGAGCATTGCCGTCAACACCGCGCCGCTAAATGCGAAAGAAGAGGTGTCGCATCAAGTTGTTCTGCCGATCGGTATGCTCGGGAGTATTACTGAACTGGCGTATCTAGTAATACCGCAAAGGTAACTTTGCCGATTCGGCGGCAGGACTGTCGGATATATTGCAAGTTCTTCCCAAAGGCGCTATGGAGACGTCAGTCCCCGTAGAGTGATCCCGTATCCGCGCTTTGGAGAAGATGATGAAAATTGGCATTCTGGCGCTGGCATCCTTGGCCTTCGCATCCCAGGCATCGGCAGCTACCGGTGAAAATCCGTTCGCCCAGGATAGGGCCGTGCTTGAGCTCAAGGGGCTCGACCTCGCCACCGCCGAAGGGCAGCAGCGTCTTGCGATCCGCATGGACAACGCGGCACGCTCCGTCTGTGGTGAAAAGATGGCCAGCGTCCACCTTGTTGCAGAGCGCAAGGCACAGGATTGCCGCACGGCGGTGCTGGCCGATATCCGCAGCCAGATCGAGAATCGCCGTGCCGACGCTTTCGCCACTTCGGCGACAAGGCTCGCCATCGCACGCTGAACCGCCGTCCGAAGCGCTTTTTCGTCGGATGAAATTGTCCGATGATTCGAAAACGCTTCGTTCAGTCCGGCTTTTTTCCGAACAGTCGAACCGTCCTTCTCGCCTCGCGGCAAGTTGGGCGGTTTCGGCGTAAGTGGCTTGGAAGGCGACTGGCCGAACTGCTTCTGCGATACTTGTAGCAACCTCTATCGCCTGCACATCCCGCGGCATAGACCGCATCTATGCGTAACATATTGCATTGGTAACTGGCGGCGCCACGCCACTTTCACGATGTTCTGAGCATATCAGGACACCATGAGGGCAAGAGCATGGAAGGGGTACGGGTAGGCAAGAGGATCATCGGCGCGCAGTCGCCGGTCACCGTGGGATGGGAAAACATCCCGCGCGTGGAAGGCGGGCCGATGAAGCAGTTCATCTTCACCTGGTTCCAGCCCACTGTTCTGTTCGCGCTGATCGCCTTCTGGTACTACGCGCCCAACTCGATCGCGAAGGCATCGACCGCCATCGGCATCGGCATCGGCTTCAAGGTGCTGCTGCTGGCGATGGAGTGGGCCTTTCCCCGGCATGAGAGCTGGAGCCTGACCTGGAAGGAACTGGCAACCGATCTGTTCTACGTCGGCCTGGGCTATACCCTGCTGCGGATGGTCGAAAACTACATCGGCGACGGGGTGATGATCGAGGCGATCCAGCACAATCTGGATTGGAACAAGTTCACCTGGTTTCTTGGGCTGCCCTTGCTGCTACAGGCCTTCCTGATCGCGTTCATCTTCGATTTCGGTCAGTACTGGATGCATCGCGGTATGCACAACTGGTACCCGCTTTGGCTGACCCACTCCGTTCACCACTACATCACCCAGTTGAACATCAACAAGGGCGCAGTGGGCAATCCGGTGGAACTGTTCCTGATCGGCCTGGGCATCGGTGGCTTCTTCGACTTCCTGCCCCGCGCGGCCCTGCTCGCAGGCGCCTTCGGCATGGCGATCGGTACGTACCAGCACATCAACGTCCGCTTCAACACGCCCCGCTGGTGGCGCTTCCTGTTCAACACGACCGAACATCACAGCGTGCACCATTCCCAGGATTTCGAAGCGAGCCGCAGCAACTATTCGAACACCTTCATCTTCATCGATCGCATGTTCGGGACATGCGTGGACGGTGAGGCCGAACTGCTGGGGATGGAGGGTGGTCGGCGCATGTCGATCTCCGAACAGATGACCTTCCCGTTCACGGAAGCGTGGAAGACCATTCGTGAGAAGTTCGGCCGCGAGAAGTTTGGCCACGAGAAGTACGGATCGTCGACAGCCGTGCCGGCCGAATGATGCACGGCCTTTATCCGGCCTGATCACCCTCAGACCGACTGCATCCCGAAACGCTCTTCCAGGGAACGACCAAATGAACGCAGGCTTCCTCAATTGGATATGGCACGTGAAGGGCAGCCTGAAGCTCGCTCCCGAGCAAACGAGCGACGATGTGTTCGAGAGGCTCGCTCCCCTGTTTCGCGAAACCGGTACCAGCCACAAGCGTGCGAACGACAGCCTGACCTTTCAGAAGAAAGATCCAGCCGCCCAGGACAAGATGGCGGTCTTCGAAAACGGTGTTTTGCAGGTGGAGAAGGGGCCGACCGGGGCCATGCTGCACTATCACCTGACCAGCCGGGCGCTGCTGTTCTGTTTTCTGGCGCCGCTGCTGTTCCTTGCCTTCGCGCAGATCACGAACGTCCTGGCCAGTTTCGAAAAACCCGCGACGGAAGAAGCGAGCAGTAAGAAGGCTGATCAGGACACGGCTTTGCCCCAGAACCCGATCGACAAGGCTCTGGGTGCTCCGGTACCCGAAAAGCCGAAGAAGAAGAGTGCGGCCGAAGGGCAAGAGAAGAAGAACTCCCCGAAATCCGCGTATGTCTTCGCCGGGATTTTTGCAGTGCTCTATCTGGTCGGCCGCATTCTCGAGCCGAGGCTGGTCGGGGCCTTGTTCAGGCGCAAGCTTCAGGACCAGCCTGCCTAGGTTATAAGCCCAGCCGGGGTGATGCGGGCAAGGATACTCCGTTCGCCTATTCGGCGGCTGTCGGCAGGCAGCCGCCGTTGTCGTTTTACCGACTCGCGACGGGACCTTTTGCATCTCCCCACCACGCGAATTCCCCTAGCGCCCAGGCGGGCCTGCTCCCTTCACGACGGGTTTCGCAGAAAGCCGTTTCCATCGGTTCGCCGCAAGAAGCGCTCGAATGAACGGCGCTGCCACTCCGTGTGGCCAGAGTGTTCATGTACTGGAAAGGTTGATCTGAACACCCAGGAACTCCCTAGTGTTTAAGTGCAGCGAGAATGCCGCACATCATATGAAACGAGACGGTTCGGGTTTCTTTCGCAGCGGCGCCTTTCTGGCGCAGTGGACGAATTAGAAGATGCGATTACGCAGGCCCAGCTTGTTACGTTTGGAGGAGTAGTGCCATGAGTGTCATTTCCGCGAAAAAATCCAAACTTTTCTTGGTGATCGGTCTGGCGGGTGTTGCCGTTTCTGGCAGTGTCGCCGCGCAGACGCAGGAAGCGCCGGAAGCCGACGTTTCGGCCTCTTACAACTCTGCACCGGCAGAAGCGGCCGAGATGACCGAAGGACCTGAGGTCAAGGGCATCATTTCCGCGCGCAGCGGCGACCGGATGCAGGTCACTGCGGCCGATGGCAACAAGTCGGTGATCACCATCAACGATGCCACGAAGATCAAGTCCAGCGGCGGTCTGTTCGGTCTGGCTAGCGACAAGCTGGCTGCCACTTCGCTGCTCAACGGCCTTCCGGTTACGGTCAAGACCCTGCAATCGGGTGGGGAGCTGGTGGCCAGCCAGATCAATCTGCAGAAAAAGGATCTGAAGACCGCTTCGATGATCCACAACGGCACCGACCAGCGGTTCGCCGAGCAGACCGCAGCTACCGAAGCGCTGAAGGGCCGCATGGGCGATATCGACCAGTACAACGTGAAGGGCACGACGAACGTGAACTTCGATACCGGCAAGGCTGCCCTTTCGCCCGAGGCGAAGCAGGAACTCTGCGCCGCCGCCAGCCAGGCTGAAGGCATGGACAACGCCCTGCTGCTGGTCGTGGGCTACACCGACTCCACAGGCAGCCCCGAACTGAACCAGACCCTCAGCGAAAAGCGCGCCGGCAGCGTCGTCAATTACCTTCAGCAGGCGTGCCACTGGAAGCCCTACCGCATGCTCACCCCCACGGGCATGTCCGAAGCCGATCCGGTTGCCGACAATCAGACCATCGAGGGCAAGGCTCAGAACCGCCGCGTGGCCGTGAACATCCTCGTCAGCAAGGGCCTGGACGGCCTCTAAACCGCAAGGAGGCGGGCTCGACCCGCCTTCGGTACACTATCGTCGGGCCAGGATGCGTAAGCGCACCTGGCCCGATTTTTTCGACTGTGCCAAAATCGCAACGGTTGGTTAAAATCTGGCGAAGCTGTTGCGAGTGTCTCGCATTATCGCTTAAGCGCGCCCCCATACGCCAATATTGGCAAGGGGAACGCGAAATGAACCATATCCGCAAGCTCGCGCTGAACGGCGCAGCGATCGTCGCACTGGCCACCGTGCCCGGCGTGGCGTTCGCAGCCGAAGACGCCGCCGACCAGGCCGATACGGCCGGCGACATCCTTGTCACCGGCGCGCGCGCCAGCACCAAGACCGACACACCGCCGATCCAGGTGCCGCAGCCCGTCACCACGATTTCGGAAGAGGTGTTCAGGGCCCAGGGCGCGATCAGCATCAGCGATACGGTAAAGTACGCAGCCGGCGTTCTGGCCAACCCCTACGGCCGCGATACGCGCGTGGACGGCTTCAACATCCGTGGCATCAGCGCCCTTCAGTTCCGCGACGGCATGCGCGACATCTTCTCGTACTATGCCAGCATCACGTCCGACCCCTACAACTTCCAGGAGGTCGAGATCGTTCGCGGTCCGGCTTCGGTTCTCTACGGCCAGGGCTCGATCGGCGGCCTCGTGAACCTCGTGTCCAAAACCCCCGAGTTCCGTACCGGCGGCGAGGTCAACGTGGTCTACGGCAGCTACGATCGCAAGGAAGCGATGGGCGACATCAACGTGGCCCTGACTGACAACCTGGCGATCCGCGGCGTTGCCCGCGTGCGCGACGCCGATACTTATGTCGATCACGTCCCCGACGACCGCGTGATGTTCGCGCCTTCGATTCGCTGGCAGCCCACGCCCGATACCGATATCGTGCTGAACGGCCTCTATCAGGAGGACGATACCGGATCGACCTCGCAGTTCCTGCCCATCATCGGCACCTTCCTGCCCAACCCGGGCAACCCGAGCGGCAAGCTGGACCCCTATACCTTCGTCGGCAAGGCCGGGTGGGATCGGTACAACGGACGCTCGCTCCAGGGCGGCGGCGCGATCACCCACAAGTTCTCGGACAATATCCGCATCAGCCTGAAGGCGCGCTATATCGACAGCGACCTCCAGTATTTCACGCATTATGCGGACAGCTACACCAATCCGCTCGATCCGTTCTCGGTCTACGGAACCGATGGCCGCACCATCAAGCTGACCGCCGATGCAAGCGATGCGCGCATGAACGTGTTCTCGACTGACAACAACGTCCAGTTCACCTTCAACACCGGCGCCAACATCGAGCATAACTTGCTGGTCGGCATCGACTACAGCTGGAACAAGGTCGGCAAGCGCTATGCCAATACGTTCGGCGTAACCGAACTCGTCGATCTCTACGACATCGACTATGATGCGCTGCTGTCTTACACGCCCTCGGGCCCGTACAGCTATGACAGCCAGAAGCAGCTTGGCATCTACGTGCAGGATCAGATCCGCTTCTACGATCGGGTTTCCGTCGTTCTGGGCGCCCGTCGTGACCGGGTGACCTCTTCGGCCGGAAGCGAGGACAAGGCCACCACGTTCCGCGCCGGCATCATCGGCGAACTGGTTTCCGGCTTCTCGCCGTTCTTCAGCTATACCGAGAGCTTCCTGCCGGTTGCCGGCCGGATCCAGCTTCCCGGCGGCATCCCGAGCGACCCTTACAAGCCGCAGACGGGCACGCAGTTCGAAGTGGGCTTCAAGTGGCAGCCGGAACAGCATACGCTCGTCACCGTCACCGCGTTTGACATCAAGGAGCGCAACCGCGTGCTCTATGGGGCGCAGAACTCCACGACGCAGGCCGGCGAGCTGAAGACCAAGGGCGTCGAGGTGGAAGCCAGCTATACCCTGCCGGACGATTTCGAACTGCTGTTGAATTACGGCTACAACAAGCTGAAGTCGGAAACGAACACCAACCTGGATTACATGCCGCGTCACATCGCCTCGGCATGGTCCACCAAGACGTTCGGCGTCTCGGACGGTGCAAGGCTGCGCCTCGGTGCGGGCGTCGTCTATACCGGCAAGAGCATTTCGACCAGTTCGCTGTGGTCGATCGTGACGCCGTCGCGCACCACGGTCGATGCCCTGGCGGAAGTCAGCTGGGAAAACTGGCGCCTGTCGGTCAACGCCACCAATCTGCTCAACAACAAGTTCTACGCTTCGTGCCTGGCGCGCGGCGACTGCTTCGTGGGCGCGCCGCGCAACCTCATGGCGACGCTCGGCTACAGCTTCTGATAGAACCTGTGTCGGCCCTCGGCGTGCTTCGGCAGTCGAGGGTCGACCGCACTTGGGCGCCGTCCGCACAGGCGGCGGCGCGCGCTGGGGGCTGTTCAGCGCTCCCAGTAAGGCGGGTCACCGAAGCTGCGGCGCAGGCTGTCTCCCAAGGCGCGGATCCTGGCGGCGGCGCCGTGGTCCTTCGGATAGGCAAGGAACAGCTCCGCGCCTTCGGCCTCCAGGCCGATGTCGATTTCCTTCAGCGCTCCGCTCGCCAAAGCGTCATGCACGAAGAAGCTGGGCAGCAGGGCGATGCCCAGGCCCGCTGCTGCGGCGTCCCTCATCACCAGGCCGTTATTGACACGCAGCGCCGGTTTGGGGCGGATCACCGACCACCCCGTCGCCGTGGCGAAGCGCCAGTCCCCCGATCGATTCGCGTAGAGAATGCCGCGATGGCGTTCCAGTTGCGCGAGCGACTCAGGGGTGCCGACGCGCTCAAGATACTCCGGCGAGGCGACCAGCAGGCGACGGCTCCTGGCCAATCGGCGCGCGATCAAGCGGCCGTCCCCCACTGCGCCATGACGCAAAACGGCGTCGAACCCGCCGCTTGCGGCATCCACGAAGCCATCGTCCAGTTCCAGTGAAACCTCGATTTCCGGATAGTCCCGCAGAAAGCTGGAGAGGGCCGGGCCCAGATGGAGAATGCCGAACCCGACGGGGGCGGAGAGTCTCAGCGGGCCGGAGAGCCTGCCGCTGCGAGCGGCCAGTTCGGCCGTCGCTTCTTCCGCCTCGCGCAGGATGCTCTGCGCACGGGGGAGAAAGGTCTGGCCGCTGTTGGTGAGGGAAAGCCTGCGCGTCGAGCGCTGGACCAGAGTCGCGCCCAAAGTGCGTTCCAACTCGGCCAGTCTTTCGCTGACCACCGACTTGGCAAGCCCGAGCCGGCGGGATGCGGCGCTGATCGAATCGGCCTCCGCCACGGCGACGAAAGCCACTATGCCGTCGAACTTCATCATCGTTCGGGAATCCCGTCATCCAGTTCCAAGATTTGCCGGCTAGTGCGAACGATGCCCGCAGGACATGTTCCTGTCCAGAACGAGAAGGCATCGCGCTTCTCGAAATGGATGGAGACACTTCATGAGCGATTTCAACGGCAAGAATGTTCTGGTTCTCGGCGGTAGCCGGGGCATCGGCGCGGCGATCGTGCGGCGCTTCGCGGAAGGCGGCGGCCAAGTCGCCTTCACTTATGCCGGCTCGCAGGAAGCGGCCGAAGCCCTGGCGGCGGAAACTGGCGCGCTGGCGATCCGCGCAGACAGTGCCGATCGGGAAGCGGTGATCGCCACGGTAGCCGGTCGCGGCGCGCTGGACGTGCTGATCGTCAATGCTGGCACGCTCGTGCTCGGAGATCCGTTGGAACTGGACGCGGATTCGGTCGATCGCATGATCGACATCAACGTCCGCGCTCCTTATCACGCCGCCGTCGAAGCCGGGCGCCGCATGAACGCGGATGGTCGCATCATCGTGATCGGTTCGGTGAATGCCGATCGCATGCCGTTCGCGGGTGGCGCGGCCTATGCGCTGACGAAGTCGGCGATGCAGGGCATGGTCCGCGGACTGGCGCGTGACTTCGGCGATCGCGGTATCACCGTCAACAGCATCCAGCCGGGGCCTACCGACAGTGAAATGAACCCGGCCGATGGCCCGATGGCATCGACCATGCACGGTTTCATGGCGATCAAGCGCCACGCGCGTGCCGGGGAAATTGCCGAACTTGCCGCCTTCGTCGCCGGTCCGCACGGCGCGATGATCACAGGCTCGATGCAGACGATCGACGGCGGCTTCGGCGCCTGATCGAGAGAGCGGGATGGGACTATGAGCGATAGCGGTTGCCGTACCCATCCCGCCGATGGCGTGAAATTATGCGCTCCGTCGCATTTTCTCTCGTATTTACCCCTACCCCGATCGCCCCATTGAAACCTGAGCCCCGGACGAGCATTTTCCTGAAGGTGTTGAGGAGACCAGGTGGTGGCAAACGAATGCATCGCGTATCGTGATTCGAAGGGGGGGCTTCATGCATCGGCGGAAAAAGCCACGCTGGAAGACTTGGCCGGGGTTCTCGGGCGCGTAGGGGATGAGGGCGGCATGACCGCCGGCGTAGCGCGCATGATTTTCGACAAGCGCGCGGAGATCGAGCGTGTGTTCGCCGAACATGATTCGATCATGGCATCGGCCGACAGCCGCCGGTCGGATGACTCGGCGCCGCTCGTTCCTCAGCCACCGCAGATTCACGTCGTAAATTAAACTGCGAGGGATTCAGGCCGGGCGAGTCTGAACGGCGGATTGCAAAACTCCGCCGTTTTCGACCCCGAGCGGTTATTTGGCCCGCGCGGTTACTCGGAACGGGATTCCTCCGGCGCCGCTTCGCGATAGCCGTGGCCGGATTCCGTGCTTCGAATATCGAAAGTGAACCAGGCATCCTCACCATAGTCGTAGAGCTGGACCAGGCGGTCGGTCACTTGCGCCATGTAGGAGTGCGATGTCGTGCGATCGTGGCCCCGGACTTTCTCCCCATCGATTTCCATCGAGATGAAAGCGTCTTCCCCGGCGTCGTAAAGTTCGGGAAGGGTGCCGCTGAATTTCGCGCCTCTATCGCCATCGAAGCCCTGTAGCTGGTCTCCACGGCTTTCCGCAGCGATCCGGAGATCGCGTCGGGCCGAGTGATCGAAAACCCCGGCGACTTTCCTGCCGACGATGAAGGCGTGGGCCGCCGCAGCCACCATTGCGCGCGTATGTGCAAACATGCCGCTACCTTGGCACCCGAAGCACCGAGAAATCAAGCCCGGTCGATAATCGGCGCGCCTGTCGGTGCTCTCGAAGCTACGGGAGGATATTCGGCAAGATCCTCGGCGGACAAAACCCGCCTGACCGTCGCACGAAAGCAATCTTGAACTTTTATGTCAATAATGAAGGCTTAACAGGGCAGGGAGCGCTCGGCCGATTCGTCTGAGGCTGTTGTTTCAGGGTTTTTACCAATAGCGTTAGCCCCTACTCCTATGGCGTACTCCATCGCTGAGAAGTTCAGGTCGCCAATAGAATTTCCGCTCGTTTTTATTGAGGGAGGCGACCTATGATTCAACATGCAGCCAAGATTCTGATCGGGGACCACCAGGAGGTCCTGCGCATCGGTGTGCGCAACCTGATATCGTCGATGCACGATATCGATGTGGTCGCGGAGGCATCCGACGGGCTCGAAGCGTTGGAACTTGCGCGAAGCTGCAATCCCGACATCGCCATAGTCGAGCACGCCTTGCATGGCCTGAACGGCCTCGATCTCACGCGCCGCCTGCAGAAGGAGCTGCCGGCCACCAGGGTCATCGTCTACACGGCCAGCTTCACCGAAGATCTTCTTGTCGACTATGTCAGGGCCGGGGCTCGCGGCGTGGTATTGAAGATCGATCGTCTCGACGACCTGAAGATCGCCATGAAGCGGGTGTTGCTGGGCAAGACCTATTTCTCGTCATCGATCTACGAGGCTCTGGCGCATAGGCTGGCGCAGACACAGGGCAAGGAAAGTTCCATCCTGAC
>NZ_DAMDBA010000001.1:56841-100999 GCF_032093395.1 Novosphingobium sp. | reverse complement strand
TGACGCCGCGCGAAAGACAGATCGTGCAACTGGTCTGCGAGGGGAACATGAACAAGCAGATCGCCTATGTCCTCGGCGTAAGCCCCAAGACCGTGGAGACCCACCGCGCGGCGGCGATGAGCAAGTTGTCCTTCACGTCGACCGCCCAGCTCGTTCGCTTCGCGGTGCGGAACAATCTGGTTACCGCTTGAGATCGACGATCCCTCTATCAAAGCATACCCGGCTCGAAACCCTGCCGCTTCCTGTGCGCGGCAGGGCCATCGGGGCGTCCTAGACCAACCCGCGTCCGTCGATGCGGAACGCGGGCACGAAACCCGTCGTTCCCCGCGCCAGCTTCAGATGGAGCCCCCGGCCGTCGCGGCTATGGGCGACCGGCCCGCCGCCCAGCATGGTCACGCGTTCGACCACGCCCGCCTTGGGCCCGGCGGCGAGCGATGCGATCGTGACGTCCCCATCCGGTTTGCCCAGCACCAGGGCATAGAGCGCGCCGTTGTTGGTCGTGAAGCGAATGTCCTCCGCCGTGAAGGGCTTGGCCTTCTCCTCGCTCTGCATGCCGAGCACGGGCTTGTTCGGACCTTCGCCGAAGCGGCGCCAGGGGCGCGAGCCGAAGATCGCTTCCCCGCCCGCTTTCATCCATTCGGACATCTCGTCCAGGATCCGCTCCTCCTCGCTGTCGATCGAGCCGTCCCCCGGCTGCGGGATCGAGAGCAGCAGGTTGCCGTTCTTGGAGACGACATCCGCAAGGCGCTGGATCACTTCCTCGGCGCTCTTGTAGCTCTTCTCGTTGAGGCGGGCGACGTTGTAGAACCAGTCGCCGATGCAGGTATCGGTCTGCCAGGGTTCGTCCCAGATATGGTCGGTGTAGCCGCGCTCCACGTCCTGGACCACGCCGAAGCGGGCCTCCGGGGATAGCTGCTTCGCGGTCAGGACCACGTCGATCTTGCCGTGCCACTGGATGGAGCGGTTGTAATAGTCCGCCGCCGCTTCCAGCCCGACCGGACCGAACGGCAACCCGTAATCGTCGAAGTAGACCAGATCGGGGCGATACTTGTCGATCAGGTCGGTCTGGCGCAGCAGCCACCGGGTAACATAGGCGGGATCGTCCTTGGGGCCGCTCTCGATCCACTGGCCGTTGTTGGCATCATGCCAGGCGTTCATCGCTTCTATGCTGTCGATCCCGTCGGGCAGGACGGCGTGGCCACCGGTGTAGAGTTCCTGCGGGTCCAGCCCGTCCCACCACTGGCCCTTGCCGTCCGCCTTGCGCAGGCCGAAGGCGTCGTAGCGGCGGCCTTTTTCCGGCCCGGTGGGGTCATAGCCATAGGCCGTCTGGTACCAGTGCCAGGCGTGGGCGGCATGGTTGGAAACGCCGAAGCGCAACCCGGCCTTGCGCGCGGCCTTCTCCCAGATGCCCACCACGTCCTTGCCGGGGCCGACGCGCAGGCTGTTCCAGGCGTGGTAGCGGCTGTCGTAGCAGTCGAGATTGTCGTGATGGCAGGCGAGGGCAACGAAATACTTGGCGCCGGCTTTCTGGTAGCGCGCGATCAGGGCGTCCGGCTCCCAGCGCTCGCCCTTCCAGCGGTTCTGGATGTCCTTCATGCCTTCGACCGAGGGATGGCCGTAAGTCTTCAGGTGATGCTCGTACATGGGATGGCCCTGCATGTACATGAAGCGGCCGTACCAGTCCCCCTGCGCGGGCACCGACTGCGGTCCCCAGTGCGACCAGAGCCCCAACTTGGCGTCGCGGAACCAGTCCGGATAGCGGTAGTTCGCCACCAGAGACGGCCAGTTGGCCTGGACCGGACCGGGCGCGCTTCCCATGGCGCTGGCGGCGCGGGCCGTCCGCGCGAGGCCCAGCGCGGCGGCGCCCGCCATGAAGGAGCGGCGCTTGAGATCGATCATCGTTGTGCTCCCAGGGTTCCGGTTACGGCGGCAAGGGCCAATGGACGCATCACGGCATAGCCCGCAGGCGTGGGGTGGACGCCGTCGCTGGCGAGGCCCGGCTTCATCGCGCCGTCAGCCAGGGCCATGGCGCGATGATAGTCCACGAAGGCGAAGCGGTTGGCGCGGGCGTAAGCTGCCAGACGCGCGTTCATCTCGGCGATCTGCGGGACGGGGCGCTTGTCGGGGCTCCAGGGAAATGCGGCGGCGGGCGGGATCGAGGCGATGATCACCTTGATCCCATGCGCGCGGGCCAGTTCCGCCATGCTCTGGATATTGCCGAAGACGGTGTCCATCGTCGCCGCGCCGGTATTGCCCGCAATATCGTTGGTGCCGGCCATGATGTGGACCGCCTGCGGCTTCAGCGCGATCACGTCCTGACGGAAGCGGACCAGCATCTGCGCGGTCGTCTGCCCACTGATGCCGCGATCGACCAGCCCCTCGGTGAAAAACTGGGGATCGGCATTGATCCAGTTGTCGGTGATGGAATCGCCCATGAAGACGACCCTGACCTTCTGCGCCGCGATCGCGCGGTTCGCTTCGGCATAGCGGCAGAGCTGGCCGAAGTCGCGGGTGAGCATATGCAGGTTCCACGTAACCCAGCCGGCCTGGTCGGTTGGCGCGGGATGGGCGGGGCAGGGGTCTGCGACGATGCCCACCGGGTCTGCGGCATGAGGGTCTCCCGGCACTTGCGTTCCCGCCTGCGCCGGACTTGCGAAGCCGAGCGCGAGCAGGATGGCAGGTGCCAGACCGGCCAGTCGAAAATGAATTGTCATGGTCTGTCCCCCAGAGCTTGTTCTATGGCGCGCTGCACCACCGGCGCCATCACGGCATAGCCGGCGTCCAGAGGATGCACGCCGTCATCGGTAAAGCGGGCCGCCATCAGGCCGCGCGCGTCGACCAGCGGGCTATGATAGTCCGCAAAGGCATAGCCGCCTTGCGCGCAGAAAGTGCGAAGCCAGGCGTTCAGGGCGCGGATCCGGTTGGGGTCGCGATCCTTCACGACGTCCTTGGCGGCCGGCGTATAGTCGTTGACCGGCAAAATCGCGCCGAGCACCACCTTGATGCCGTGGGCGTCGGCAAGATCGGCCATGGTCTCCCAGTTCGCTTCGATCTGCTCCGGCGTCTCTTGCTGGAGGAAGCCCTGAATGTCGTTGATCCCGGCCAGGACGACCACGGCGGATGGCTTCAGCGCGATCACGTCCTGGTGGAAGCGCAGGATCATCTGCGAGGTGACCTGGGCGCCTATGCCGCGATTGACGTAGTCTCGGCCGGGGAAGGCGGCGGCCAGGTTCCAGCGGTCGGTGATCGAATCGCCCAGGAACACCACGCGCCGTTCGCCGGCTTTGGGGGCGGGAAGGGCCGCGTTCGCCGGGGCGTAGAGATAGCGTTCGCCGAAGTCCTGCATCAGGCTGGGCACCAGCTTGGCGCGGAACGGCCCGAGCCATTCGCCCCAGTCCTTCTCCACCACCGTGCGGCGTTCGGGTGAGCTTTGATACTGCTGCGCGGCGACCGGTACCGCTGGAAGCGCGGCAAGCAGTGCCAGCAGGGCGACACCGCGCCTCATGCGAAGGGAACGCCGTGCGTCTGCGCGAAAGTAGCGAAGAGCGCGGGCCAGGCGGCGGCCTGCATGCTCGCGGGCAGGCGAACGCCGAAGCCGTGCCCGCCGTTTTCGAACACATGCAGCGCCGAAGGGCGTCCGGCTTCCTGCAAGGACTGGAACAAGGCGATGCTGTTGGCCGGCGGCACCAGGCCGTCGTCGGCGGCATGGGCCAGGAAGGTTGGGCACGTCGCGCCATCCACCCGCGCTTCCACCGAGCGCAGCTTCTGCTGGGCTGGTGTCGATCCCGGCCCCAGCAGATTGTCGCGCGATCCCACATGGGTGAATGGCGCGACAAGGCTGACGACGGGGTAGAGCAGACCCGCGACTTGCGGCGTGGCGCTCTGGCGATCCGCCTCGTCGACGGGGCGGTATACGTCTTCCGAATGGCGCGTGGCGAGCGACCCGGCGAGATGTCCTCCTGCCGAGAAGCCGAGGACGCCCACTTTCGCGGGATTGATCCCGAACCGGCTGGCTCCCGCGCGGATCAGGCGCATGGCGCGCTGGGCATCCTGAAGGGGCACGTCCTCGCGCCGGGTCCAGCCTTCGCCGGGGAGACGGTAGAGCAGGATGAAGACGGTCACGCCCCGCGCATTGAGCCATGCGGCCTGGCTGATGCCCTCGTTGTCGTAGGACAGGAAGCCGTAGCCGCCACCGGGCACCACCAGCATCGCGCTGCCGTTGGGGCGGGCCGGGCGCTTCACCACCATGACCGGCCGGTCGATGCCGGTGATCCAACGGTCGGGGTGGGCGGCGTCCTTGGACTGGTCGGCGATCTTGCGGCGGATCGGCGTGGCCGTCGCGCCCGGTGGCAGGGTGGGAGCCGAGTCAGGCCAGAGCGGAACCACTTCGTCCGCAGGGCCTGTCTGCGCGGAGGCCATGCGGGGCAAGGCGGCCAAGGCAGCGACGCCGGCCAGGGTGGTGCGGCGGGTCATCCGGGTCACGGTATCTACTCCTGTAGTTCGGGGGAGACCCCCTGTCGGATCGGGGACATGGCGGCTCCGATCGCGGCGGCTGCCTCCCGCACGCGCAGGCTGCACGCCTCGATGGTGGACTTGCTGGCCGGTCCCGCGACGAAGGGCACGGTGAGGGCGGCGCGTGCCGTTCCGCCCAGCAGGATCGGTGCCGAAAGATCGGTGATGCCCGTCAGCATCGGGCTGGGTTCGCTGGCGCCGCCCGCTTCCGCAACCTTGTCCAGCCGCGCGAGCAGAGCCGCTTCGTCGAGGTCATCCCCGCTGGCCCGGCGGATATCAGCGATCATGGCGGCGCGCGCCTCGGGAGACTGGAAAGCGAGCAGGATGCGGCCAGAGTTGGAGAGGTGCAATGGCCGGCGATAGCCTACCCTGACGGCAAATCCGGACAGGCCCGGTGCCTCTATGGCGATGATCACGATCATCTCCGCCCCGGAGGCCACGCCCAGATGGCAGCTCTGGCCGATGGTGCGGGCGAGTTCCTGCATGACCGGAAGCGCGGTAGAGGCAAGGTCGCGGATCGGCGGCTGGCTCATGCCCAGAGTGAAGAGGCGGTTGGTCAGCCGATAGCCGTCTTCCGCGCGCGCGATGTAGCCGTGCTCCTCCAGCACCTGGAGCATCCGGAAAATCTCGCTGACGGAGCGGCCCAGCGCCGCCGAGATGTCGGACATGATGAGCGGCTCGCTGGAACCGGCCAGAAGTTCGAGGATTTCCAGCCCCTTCTTCAGGGCGGGCGCCTGGTAGCGCGTCTTGCCGTCCATCGATCCTCTCCCGTTCCTGCACCGATCCTCTTTTGCCAACCGCGCTCGGATTTGCCATGCCCATCGATCACAATCCACATATGAAATCAATTTTTATATTTCATAATGTTTCGATTAAGCGTAATGAGTCGCTCGTCTTCGCTCCGGGCAACGCGAGAAACGGCTGGTTCAAAGCCGGATCGCGTGCTCGGCCGAAAGGCGAGGCTTTTTGAGGATGTGCTCCGCGAAGGAGCCAGGGAGAGGGGAAGTCCATGAGGACGATTGTTCAGGCATCGCGCCGTGCGCGTCTGCTTACGGGAATATCGGCAGCTACTGTCGCGCTCGGCACGATTGCGCCGGCAAATGCGCAGGCAGTCACGGCCGAGCAGAGCGCGGAAACGGCCGCGCCGCAGGACGGGCAGGGCAACGATATCGTCGTCACCGGCGTGCGCGCCAGCCTTAGCAGCGCGCAGTCGATCAAGCGCAATTCCGACGTCATCGTCGATTCCATCGTGGCCGAGGACATCGGCAAGCTGCCCGATCGCAACGTTGCCGAGGCGCTCCAGCGCATCACCGGCATCCAGATCCAGCGCAGCTTCGGTGAAGGCAGCTCGGTCTCGATCCGCGGCCTCAGCCAGGTCCGCACCGAAGTGAACGGACGGGACGTGTTCACCGCCAACGGTGGCCGCACGCTGAGCCTGGAAGACGTGCCCTCGGAACTGCTTGCGGGTGTGGACGTCTACAAGAACCCGGCGGCTGACCAGATCGAGGGCGGCATCGGCGGTCTGATCAACTTGCGCACGCGCAAGCCCTTCGACTTCGACGGCTTCAAGGCCTCCGCCAGCGCCAGCATCAACTATTACGACCTCTACGGGAAGTCGACGCCGCAGGCCAACCTGCTGCTGTCGGACCGCTGGGACACCGGCATCGGCGAGATCGGCGTCATGGTCGACGTCGCCTACCAGAAGACCGCGTTCCGCCAGGACCAGATCTCCAGCCAGCCTTTCTACGAACTGGACCAGACACTTGGCGCCAACGGCGTTCCGAACGACGCGGCCGATTATGCCGTAGCTTCGGGCCTCGGCCGCCTTGGCAAAGACACCTATCTGCCGCACGGCGTGGGCATCGGCCAGTACTTGGGCGACCGCCGCCGCATCGGCATCGACGCGGCCATCCAGTGGAAGCCGACCGAGACGCTGCTGTTCACCGGCGAGTACGTCCGCTCCGACTACAAGTTCCAGTACGGCGACTACAGCTTCTTCGCCTATACCGGCGACAATCCGATCACGCCGGACTACACCCAGCCCTTCGCATTCGACGACGACGGCAATTTCCGCAGCGGCACTTTCGCCAACGTGCCGATCGATTCCAACACCAGCCTCGAGCGCCGCAAGTCGGTCACCAACGACTTCTCGCTCAACGTGAAGTGGAATCCCACCAACAACCTGTCGGTGAACGGCGACTTTCAGTATATTCGCGGCACCACCGACGGCCAGCGGTCGATCGTGATCCTGCATTCGAACGCCGAGCGGCTCTACCAGGTGGTGGGCAGCGGCGTGCCGACCATGGACATCCTGCCGGACAACAATCCCGCCAACGGCAACGGCTCCGTCACCGACGTGGCGAACTATGCCCCGCTGGGCGGCGGCTACCTCGACCACATCGACCATTCGGTGGGCAAGCAATATTCCGGGCGCCTGGACGCGGAATACAAGTTCGATGGCGGATTCCTGCGCTCGATCTCCGCAGGCCTGCGCTATACCGACCGTTCCGCCGTCACCGATTCCAGCACTTACGCCTACTACGGTACCAGCGCGCTGGCGGACAATCTCTACGAGGTGCATCCGTTCCGGGGCGATCTCTATCGCGGTTATCAGGGCGTTCCGGACGGCGGCGTGTTCTTCAATCGCGGGATCGTGCTGGACTATGACGCCACCCGCCAGGCGCTGGCCCCCTATGTCAGCGATTCCCAGCGCCAGGCGCTGCTCGACGGCGTGAGCTACGTTCCCAGCGACCGCAATACCCAGGGCGAGAAGACCTATACCGCCTACGGTCTTGCCAAGTTCAACTTCGAAGATGCCGGCTTCCCGCTCGACGGCAACATCGGTGTCCGCGTCGTCAAGACCAAGGTTTCCACCGACGGCTTCATCGTCCAGACCCCGCAGGTGATCATCGACGGTCAGCCGGGGAACGGGCCGATCTCCTACGTCGCGCTGGGGGTGAACTCCAACTACACCAAGGCGCTGCCCAGCCTGAACTTGCGCTATCACTTCAACGACAAGCTGCAACTGCGCCTCGCCGCCTCGAAGGGGCTGACCCGCCCGGACTTCTCGCAGCTCAATCCCAACATCAACATCGTCGAGTTCAATTCCGGCAGCGGGCTGCGGACGGCATCGAGCGGCAATCCGTACCTCAAGCCGCTGGAAGCCAAGCAGTTCGACGCCTCGCTGGAATGGTATTTCTCGCAGACGGGTTCGCTCTACGGCGCGGCCTTCTACAAGAAGGTGGACGGCTTCATCGCCAATATCACCAGCACCGAGACTTACGACTTCGGCAACGGCCCCTTCAACGTCGACGTCACCCGCCCGCTGAACGGCGACAATGGCAAGATCAAGGGCTTCGAAATCGGCGGCAACACCTTCTTCGATTTCCTGCCCGGCGTGCTTTCCGGCTTCGGCGTCCAGGCGAACTTCACCTATGTCGACAGCAAGGCGCCCAGCCCCGATGCGGCCGACAACGAAGGAAACCAGCTTTCGGTGCCGCTCGAATTGCTGTCCAAGTACAGCTACAACCTGATCGGCTTCTATGACAAGGGACCGCTTTCTGCGCGCGTCGCCTACAACTGGCGCAGCAAGTACGTCGTGACCACGCGCGGAAATGGTAGCGGTAACCTGCCGATCTTCAACGATGCGCGCGGACAGCTGGACGCGTCGATCACCTACACGTTCACGCCGAACTTCGCCCTGACCCTCGATGGCGTGAACCTGACCAATACGGAGAACCGCACCTACTACGGCATCGCCAGCAGGCCGCAGTCCAACGTGCTCAACGATCGGCGCATCAGCCTCACGGCACGCCTGACGTACTGATCCGCCTTGAGCATTTTCTAATCAGATGGGATCATCTGATGACTCGGAAAAAATGCGCCAAACCTGCGGCTTGGAGCAGTCGATCCGATTCAATCGGATCGACTGCTCTTGCGGCGATCGGTCTGTTCGCTACTGGTCGGGAGATCCCCGGCCAGTAGCTTTTTCGGCGCCAGAACCGGAGTGGGAGACGTGATGCGGCAGGTTCTGTTTCTGGACCTTGTGGACGAGGCCGAAGCCATTGCTCGCTACGAGGCATGGCACGCGCCGGGCGCGGTCCCGGCGGCTGTCGTCGAAAGCATCCGCGCTGCGGGAATTCGCGACATGGAAATCCATCGGACCGGCAACCGGCTGGTCATGATCATGGAGACCGGGCCCGACTTCGATCCGGCCCGGAAAGCGGCGGCCGACGCGGTCGATCCGCAGGTGCAGGCATGGGAAAGCCTGATGGATCAGTTCCAGCTACCGCTGCCCTGGTGCTCCGGAAGCAAGTGGACGCCGGCGTCTCGGATATTTTCGCTTCAGGAACAACCCTGAAGCGTTTCAGCGTTGCTGGCCGAGGCCGGTGGCTGCCCAGTAGATCCCGCCCATCAAGTGGGCGAGGTACTGCGGGTCGCGGTACGCCTCGCCATTGTGGCCCAGCGTGGTGACGAAGACCCGGCCTTTCTCGTATTGGTGCTGCCAGGCGACCGGATGGTCCCCCATGGCTTTGGCCACTTGCCCCGGCCAGATGCGGGTGGGATCGTAACTCGTTTCATCGACGCGAAGCACGCTCTCGACCTTCACGCCGTGCGGATTGGTAGTGACGTAGAACTCATCGCTCCAGATCCAGCGATGCGGCAGGCCGAAGGTCGCCGGGAAGCCGGGGTCGGCCGGGGTCACGACACCGGTCTGAAACATGGGATGGTTGACGAAGCTGCGGCCCACGAGCTTCTCGTACCAGGGCCAGTCGCCCGGCTTCGCGATCGCGGCGCGATGGACCACCATAGCGTTGCCGCCCTCGCGCATGTAGTTCTCGAAGTTCCGCCGCTGCGCCGGGTTCAGTTCCTCGCCCGGCGTGTTGAGGAACATCACGGCGGCATAGCGCTTCAGGTCGCCTTCGAAGGTGGCGGGATCGTTCGTGTAGGTAAGCTCGAAGTCGTGAAGCCGGGCAAGGTGTTCCAGGCTGTCGCGTGCTATCGGGATGTATTCGTAGTGGTACTTGTTCGGGATGGCGAGGACCAGCAGCCGGTACTGCGGATCGGCCCAGGCGCTTGCAGGAAAGGCCAAGGTCGCGAAAGTCGCGGCGATGAGCACCAGCAGCGCGCGGATCGCCCGCATCACTTGTCTATCCGCGCGGCGTAGAGCGCGTGGTGGGTCAGGATGTAGAGCGTGCTACGATCCTCACCGCCGAACACGAGTTGCAGCGGCCGTTCGGGAACGTCGATCCTCCCGATCTCGCGGCCTTCGGGCGAGTAGACGAAGACCTGCCCGTTAGCGACATAGACGCGGCCCCTGACATCGCTGGCGACACCTTCACCGCCACGCTCGGCAAAAGGCTTGAGCCCGGTCACGCTACCCCCGGCGCCCACCACGCCGCTGTAGGTTCGGTTTTCCGAAGCGTTGGTCAGGTACACCCGTTCGCCGGGCTTGCCCTGGATGAAGCCGTATGTGTCCAGCGAGTCGGAGAACCGAAGCCCCCGGTGATCGGACGGGCCCTGCGCGAAGACACGCCATGCCGGTAGCACCACGCTTCCGTCCGGCGAGGCATATTCCTGGGCCTGGGGCTTCGCCATGTTGTGCGTGAACATCGCGGCCAGGGTGGTGAATTCGTAAGTCCGGGGATCGATTTGATCCTTGAACTCGCCGTTGATCCACCAGTTTACCGGCAGCACGGTGGCGGCGCCGCTGGTGCGTTGCGCCGGGCGCGGTGCGATCACGGTCAGTTCGGTATCGGGCGATCCGGGCTTGAGGCTGTAGACGGTGCCGTTGCGCGCGAACGAGGACAGGACCAGCAGGTTGCCGGATCGGTCCACGGTCAGGTTGACCGGATCGAGCGTGGCGTCCCGCACGATCTCCAGCTTGCCCTGGTCCGACCAGCTCCAGATGCGCTGGAAATGCCGGTCGATGAAGTAGAGCTTGCCCGCCGCATCCACCGCGCCGCCGCCGATGGAGTGGAACCCGTCCGCCAGCCTTTCGACCTGTGCGCCCTCGAAGCTGGCCGGAACGACGGGGGCGGGCGCCGGTGTGGGTGGGGCGATGACGTCCAGCACCGCGAATTCACGCTCCCGCACGTCGAGGCCATGCGTCACATCGCGCAGGGCGTTTTCATAAGGAAACTTGGTCAGGCGCAGGAACGTGGCGCAGCCGTTTTCGTCGCAAGTGCCCAGACCGCTTTCGGCATTCACATGGACGTTGCGGAAGCGGATATCGTGCGAGTTGTAGAGCGTGACGGCGGCGGGTGCGGCCTTGCGGGTGCGGGTTACGCGATAGGCGTGGAGATTGGCGACCAGGATATTGCTGGAATCGCGGATTTCCAGCGCGACGGCATCGCCGCTCTCTCCGGCCTCGCCCTCGGTCTGCGGGGCGAGCAATTCCCAGTTGGATACGCGGTTGAGCCCGATCTCGGTTCGGACGTGATGTTCCACGGAGGCCTGGATGATCCGGCCCGGAGTCTTTGTGTCGGAGATCAGGATGCCGGGATGGCCGAACGTGCTGGGGCTCCAGACATTGGCGAAGGTGCCGCCGCCGCCCTGCGTGACCCAGAGGCTGGCATACTGCCCTTCCCAGCGCCGCGACGCGTCGGGATCGGCGGTGGCGTTGTTGTTGTATGGATCGGTCCGGGTGCCGTCGAAACGGTTGGTGCCGTGGCCGCCCTGGAACTTGACGTCGTTTACCATCGAGTGGGCGCCCGCCTTCCACAGCAGGGCTGTGGCGCGCGGATTGTTGCCGCTGGTGTCGAGGCCGATTCCGGCAACGATCGCATCCCCGCCCGCAGCGCTTTCGACCAGCGCCTTCGGCGCGCCGATCCCCGCGTAACCCGCCGAACCGTCCGGCAAGACGATTTGCGTCCGACTAGGGTGGAGACCGATCAGCACGGAGTCCGGACGCAATTTTAGGGTATCGCTGACCTTGTAGAAGCCGGAGGGGAGATAGACCACGCGGTGGCTGTCGATCGCCTTCTGAAGCGCGGCGGTATCGTCGGTCCGGTTGTCTCCTTTCGCGCCGAGCGTTCGGGCGCTCACCCATTCGGAAACCGGCGGCAATGCGCGGATCGCCGAGGCGGAAGGAGAGGGCAGGGAGGCGAGCGGTTCGGCATCGACTTGCGTGCGATATTCACCCATCTTGCCGAACGCCGGCAGCGTCAACCCATGGGTAAAGGAAGCGACCTTGTAGCTCTCGCCCTTGCCGGGCACCGTCTTGCCGCTGTCGCGAAAGCGCGCGAATACCGGCGTGCGGGTGGCCAGCGCATTCTGGAAGCCGACTTGCGTATAGACGTTGTTCTCGTTGGAAACGATGACGCCTGCTTTGGAGACGTTGTCGAAGCGCACGTCCTGGCCCCAGAGCCAGTCGCCGTAGCCCTTGTCGATCTCGATGCCTACGGGCGTGTCGCGGATCGAGACGTTGAGCAGTGTCAGACCGGCCTCGTGCTCGCGAATGGCGGCGTCGCGCTGGCCTTCGAAAGTGGAGTCCACCAGCGCGAAGGGCCATGCAGGCGAAGGCTTTTCCGCGAGAATGCCGTAGCGGCCGCCGCGAAAGTGCAGGTCTTCGGCCTCGTTGGCGACGTGGTAGAGCCCGGCAAGGCCGGAGCCGATGTCGAAATCGACATGGCTGACGAAGCTGTGCTGGGCGGAGTGAAAGCGGATGGCGGTGGCGGCGGGGTTGCCGTTGAGAATCCGGAAATCGATGTTGCCGAGCGCTGAGTAGAACGTGCCGGGATTGGCGTCTGCCACGTTCTTGTTGAAGGGCACGGAGCCGGGCGGCGGGAAGGCCACTTCGCGCGCGTCCTTGGGGTCGCGTTCCCGCGCGGAGCCTGCGAAGACGAGCATGTGCGCCACGCCGCGCTGGAAGCCGGGGGTTTTCGCGCCGAGCACGATGACCGGGCGCTTCTCGCCCACCCCGAAGATGCGCACGCCCGGCCAGAGGAACAGCGTGCGGCTGATGCGATAGGTACCTTGGGGCAGGAACACGATGCCGCCGCCCACGCCTTTGCCCGCAGGGCCTTGCGCGGCCTTGTCGATCGCCTGCTGGATGGCGGCGGTATCGTCCGCCACCCCGTCTCCCTTGGCCGCGACCGTGACGGCGGCGGGCTCGTCCGGCGCAACGGTGTAGACGGAAGGCGATGCGGCGAGCGGCGCTGCGGCCATCAGGGCCAGTATCGCCGTGGAGGCTCCGAAGATCGCGCGCATCGGTAATTCTCTCCGTAATATCGTCGTCCCGGACTTGATCCGGGACCGCTGGCCGGGAACGGCCCAAGTCAGTTTGATAGCGCTATCACAATGGCGCCGGCCCGCAAGGTGGGCTGTTCACCGCCAGCGGTCCCGGATCCCCCGCGTTCGCGGGGGCAGGCAAGTCCGGGACGACGCCGACGGTAGCGCATGTTTAGAAATTGAAGCGGATACCGGCGCGATAGATCCGGCCCAATGTGTCGTAGAGCGCCGGGTTCACGTCGAGCCCGGTGTTGGTCTGCGGCGAGGCGGTGGGATCCTTGTCGAACAGGTTGTCGATCTTGCCGTAGAGTTGCAGGTTCTCGTTGAACTTGAAGGTCGCGCCGATGTCCACGTAGAAGGCGCCCTTCATGGTGTTGTAGTCGATCGTCGGATGGTTGCCAGTGGAAGCCGGGCAGGACGTCTGGCACACCACGTACTGGTTGCCGAAAGTGCCGTCGCTGATCCAGCGTTCCTGCACGGTCAGGCTGAAGCGGTTGCTGTCGTAGGTCTGGATCGCCAGCCACTTCCAGTCGGGCGTGGCGCCGGCGTTGTTGCCGGCCTGATCGATCGGATCGACCCCCGCGATGCCGGCGCTGACGATGAACTTCTGAATGTGCGTGGCCAGCGCGCGGACAGTGAAGTTGCCCGGCAGGCCCAGCGGTTGCTGCCACTGGTAGCTGGCCTCGATATCGAAGCCGCTGGTCTTCCACGAGGCAAGGTTGAACGGCTGGACGTTGACGAAGTTGGTACCCTGCGCACCGTCCAGCTGGAAGCCGCCGCAGAAGGCCTGGTTGCCGTCAAAGCAGAACCGCACGATCTGGTCGGCCGAAAGGGTGGAGACCACGCCGTCCAGCTTGATGTGGTAGTAGTCGAACGAAAGGCTGAGGCCGGGCAGCCACGAGGGACGCGAGAGCACGATGCCCAGTTCGGTGTTGCGCGCCACTTCCGGCTTCAGGTCGGGGTTGCCGATCGTGTTCTGGAAGATCTGCACCGCCTGGTTGCGGAACGGGTCGTTGAAGTTGGGCACCGTGGTGACCGTCGGCGCGGCGAAGAGTTCGGAGAGGTTGGGCGCGCGCACGTCGCGCGAGGTGACCGCGCGCAGGCGGACGCCGTCGAGCGGGGTATCCCAGGTGCCGCCGACCTTCCAGGTCCAGACCGTACCCGAAGTGCTGTAGTGGGTGGCGCGGGCGGCGCCGTTCAGGTTTGCGCGGCCGAAGTCGTCGCTGTTGAGCAGCGGCAGGTCGACTTCCACGTAGCCCTCATAGACCTGATACTTGCCGCGACCGTTCTTGTAGTTGCCTGCCGCCCAGTTGCTGCCCAGCGTCGAATTGAGCAGCGGATCGGCCGGGTATTCCGGGCTGTTGGGGCTGATGTCGGACACACCGGCGCCATAGGGATCGGCGTTGACGCGATAGAACTCGCGGCGGAACTCGCCGCCGAACGCCACCGAGACCGGGCCCGCCCAGGAATCGAAGGGATTGCCCGAGAAGTTCGCGCTGACGACGTCCTGCTTCAGCTTGGTGTGCTGGAACGGACCGTTCTCATGCGGCGCAACGTAAGCGAGTGCCGAGGCGGAGGGCGCGAAGTTGCCGAAGATGTTGATCGGCTGGCATCCGTTGGCGCGCGCTACCGGATCGGCGCAGACGATGGCGCCGTTGAGGGCGATGGCATTGGTCGCCGCCACGTAGCGGTTCTGCAGCACGATGTCGCGAACGTTGATGTCCGAGATGGTGGTGCCATGCTGGTAATAGGCATCGTAGTTCCAGTTCGTGCCGGCCAGTTCGAACGCGCCCTTGAGGCCGCCGACGAAGCGGTACTGCTTGCGGTCGGTATAGACGCGCGGATCGGGGAACGAGGCATTGGCGCTGCCGAAGCCGAAGCTGGTGATGCCCGCCGTGGCGCAGCGATCGCGCACCAGCTGCGGCAGGAACGGATTGGCGCATTGCACGGTCAGCGAACCCCGGTTGTATCCGGGGCTGGGCTGGTTGTTGGTCTTCACTTGCGCGACGTTGACGGTCACGTAGGCTTCGTTGTTTTCCGCGAAGTCGTAGCCGATGCGGCCGTAGCCGTTGATGCGTTCCAGCGCGGACTTGAGCGAGGCGCCCGAACCGGGCGCGCCGGACAGATCGCCGCCTTCGCAGAAGCTGTTGCCGCGGAAACAGTTGCTGACCTGCCCGTTGCCCAAGGGCTGTCCATTCGAGCCGTAATTGAAGTTGTAGGGGGTGCCGTTGGCGTCGAAGGCGATGCCTTGGAGCGGGCCGTTGTTGATGAGGCCGTAGCGGGCATACTGGTAGGGCTGCGCATAGTCGCGATAGTTGAACTGGGGCAGGCCATTGTTGGTCTGGCCGGTGTTCATCAGGGTGGTGGCGCGATACCAGTCGCGACTGCCGGCAAGATCGGTGCCGAAGTCGCCCGCGCCGACGCCGCCTTCGTGATCGTATTCGCCGCTGACGACCACATGCAGGCGGTCGTCGAGGAACGATTTGCCCCATGCGCCCTGGACCAGCACCGTCTCATCGTCGCCATACTTGGTGATGCTGCCGAGGATGTTGCCCTTGAAGCCCTCGAAATGGGTGTCGGTGATGAAGTTGACGACACCGCCGACCGCGTCCGAGCCGTAGGAGGCGGAAGCGCCGCCGGTCACCACGTCCACGCGCTTGACCAGCAACTGCGGGAACATGCTGATGTCCGGAACGCCGGTCACGTTGGCACCGACCACGCGTTGACCATCGAGCAAGGTCAGCGTGCGGATCGGCTGGAGACCGCGCAGCGAGAAGGAGCTGAGGCCCTGCTGTCCGCTCGACGTGCTGAAAGTGCCCGTGGATGCGCCGGTGGAACCCTGAAGCGAGGGCAACTGGGCGATCGTGGTGAAGATGTTGGGCTGCGCGTTGGCGTTGATCTGCTCCTGGCCGATCACGGTCGTGGGGGTCGGCGCGTTGAAGCCGCTGGTGGTGATGCGCGAGCCGGTGACCACGATTTCCGCCGCCTGGCGGTCGGAGGCAGGCTCTGCCGGGGCCTCTGCGACCGCCGCAGGCTCCGGGGTCTGCTGCGGGGTCTGTTCCTGGGCCTGCGCCTGCTGGGCACCCGCGAGCGAAACGGCCACGAGCGCGACGAGGCTGGCCCCAAGGTTAGCCCCAACGCGCTGGCGGTGAATGGTTGTCCTCATTTTCATCGATCCTTCCCCTTTTCCTTCGAACCTCCCCTTGCGGAAAGGCCCTCCCATTCTTGTTCGTTCGTCGTGTCCGCGCGCATCCTTGCCGAGGGATCGGTCATGGGTGCGCGGCGTAAAGTGCGTGGTGCGTCAGGATGAACAGCGTGTTGCCGTCCGCGCCGCCGAACAGGATCTGGAGCGGGCGATCGGGCACATCGATGCGGCGCTGCTCGCGGCCGTCCGGCCCGTAGACATAGACCTGCCCGTTGGCCACGTAGACCCTTCCCTGGCGGTCGACCGCGACGCTCTCTCCGCCGCGCGGCGCAAAAGGCTTGAGGTCACGCAGGGCACCGCCCTGGCCGATGGCGGCGCTATAGGTCACGTTCTCGGCGCCGTTGGTGACGAAGACCCGCTCGCCGGTCCGGGCGGAGATCAGGCCGTTCGCGTTCAGGCTGTTGGACCAGCGCCAGCCGACATGATCGACCGGCCCCTGCTGCCAGACGCGGAAGGCCGGAAGCGCCAGGCTGCCGTCCGGCGAGACATATTCCTGGGCCTTGGCCGCACCCGCGTCCTGCGCGAAGAGTTCGGCCAGGGTGGTGAACTGGTAGCTCTTGTGGTCCAGCTGGTCGCGGAACTCACCGTTGATCCACCAGTTGACCGGCACCAACGTGCGCGCCGCGGACTTTCCGCCCACGGGGGTGGGCGCAATCACCGTCATCCGGTCCTTGGGACCGGCGGGATCGATCGAATAGACCCCTCCCTTGGCGCCCAGCGAGGACTGCACCAGCAAGTGGCCGGAGGCGTCGACCGCCAGGTTCACCGGATCGAGCGCATTGTCGCGCACCACTTCCAGCCCGCGTTCGCCGGTCCAGCGATGGATGCGCTGGAAGCGGCGGTCGATGAAGTAGAGCGCGCCCTTGGCGTCGGTGGTCGCGCCGGAGATCGACCAGAAGCCGTCGGCCAGTTTCTCCACGGGCACGGGCGATGTCACGGCGGCGGGGGCAGCGCTGCCGCTTTTTCCGATATCGAGGCTGGCGAATTCCCGCTCGCGCACGACGCTCTTGCCGGTCACGTCCTCTATCGCGTTGTCGAACGGGTACTTGCTGGCGCGCAGGAAAGTGCCGCAGCCTTCGTCGTCGCAAGTGGCATAGCCGCTCTCGGCATTGACGTGGACGTTGCGGAAACGGATGTCGCTGGAGTTGAACAGTTTCGTGGCGCTGCGCGCCGGGTGATAGCTGCGCGTCACGCGATAGGCGTGATAGTTGGCGAACAGGAGATTGCGCGAATTGCGGATCTCCAGCGAGATCGCGTCCGGACCGTCACCCACTTCCTGCTCGGTCTGCGGCGCCAGGAACTCCCAGTTCTCCACATTATCGAGCACGATCTCGTTGCGGGCGTGATGCTCTACCGACATCTCGTAGACGTGGCCTGGGGTGCTGGTGTCCGTCACCATGAAACCGGACTGAGCGAAAGTGTTCGGGCTCCACACGTCCGCGAACGTGCCGCCGCCGCCATCGGTCACCCAGATGCTGGGATATTGCGCGTCCCACCGGCCGTCGGCCACGGGATCGCCGCTGCGTGCGGAGAGGGAGCCCAGCGGCTTGCCGTCGGCGGTGGGCGTGCCGCCGCCGCCCATGATCTTCACGTCCTCGACCAGGCTGTTCTCGCCCGAACGCCAGAGGAGCGCGCTGGCACGCGGATTGACGCGGCCGGTGAACAGGCCGATGCCGGAGAGCACATTGTCTTCCCCGCGCGGGCTTTCGAGGATCGGCAGGACCGCGCCAAGCCCGGCATGGGCGGCATTTCCGTCCGGGATATAGAGCTGCGTCATCGCCGGATGGAGGCCGATCAGCACGTTGTCCGGACGCAGGGTCAGGCGGTTGGTCACCTTGTAGAAGCCCGCCGGGAAATAGAGCACGCGGTTCGCGTCTATCGCCCGCTGGATGGCTGCCGTATCGTCGGCAGTACCGTCGCCCACGGCGCCCTGACTGCGCACGTCTACCCATTCCGACATCGGCGGCAGATCGCGGATCGCACCCTTGCGCGGGGCGGGCAGGGCGGGAAGTCCCTCGATATCCGCCCTGGTCGCATAGGTGCCGTCGCTGCCCAGTGCGGGAACGGCGAGGCCGTAGGAAAAGGCGGAAACCTTGTAGGCCGGGCCCTTGCCCGCAACGGTCCTGCCACTGTCGCGGAAGCGCGCGAAGACGGGCGTGCCGCTGGCGAGCGCGTTCTCGAAGCCGATCTGGGTGAAGACGTTGTTCTCGTTCGAGATGACCACGCCCGCCTTGCTGACGTTTTCGAACCGGACGTCCTTGCCCCAGAGGGAATCGCCGTAGCCGCGATCGACCTCGATCCCCACCGGCGTGTCGCGGATCAGGACGTTGACCATGGTCAGGCCCACCTCGTGCTCGCGAATGGCGGCATCGCGCTGCCCGTTGAAGCTGGAATCGAGCAGGGTGAACTGCCAGGCGGGAGAGGTTTTCTCGGTGACGATGCCATAGCGGCCGCCGTGGAAGTGGACGTTCTCGATGACGTTGCCGGCCTGGTAGACACCGGCGAAGGCCGAACCCAGGCGGAAGTCCATGTGGCTGAGGAAGGCGTGCTGGGCCATGCGGAAGCGCACCCCGGCAGCGGCGGGATTGCCTTCGCCGATCTCGATATCGAGATTGCTCATGGCCGAATAGAACGTGCCGGAGTTGGCATCGCGCACGGTCTTGTCGCGGGGAACCACGGTGGGCACCGGAACGGGGACGTCGCCGACCGCATATTGGTCTCCCCCGGCGAAGACGATCATCGTCGAGACGCCTTTCTGGAAGCCGGGCGTGCGCGGTGCGAGAACGATGGTGGGGCGGTCCTGGCCGAAGCCGTAGACTCGCACGCCTGGCGGCACGATCAGACTGCGGGTGATGCGGTAACGGCCCGAGGGGAGCAGTACCATGCCGTGTCCGCCGGAATCTCGCGCCCTGTCGGTTGCGGCGTCAAGCGCGTCCTGGATCGCGGCGGTATCGTCGGTGCGGCCGTCGCCTGCCGCCTTCACGGTAACGGCCCGAGGCTCGTTGGGCGCGACGGGGAAGACGGATGTTCCGGCAGCGCGCGCGCCCGCGTGGGGGACAAGCGCAGTCGCCGCCAGCAGTGCCGTCATCAATGCGCCCCGTCCGATCATTGCCGTCTCCCTGCCGGATTCTCTTTGTCGCCCTTTGCTAATGCGGGTGGCGCGGCTTGGCACTTGCGACAAAGGTCGTAGTTCCCACCGGACAGTCGCCGCCCGTATAGCTTACCCATCATCGCGATGGGCCTTGCGCCGTCGCCGGGCTGCAAGGACCCCGATTTGCCAAAATCCTCAGGAAGCGCCGCCGATGTTCCCGGCGCCATCATCGTCATGGGCGTCAGTGGTTGTGGCAAGTCCACGCTGGGTGCGCTGCTGGCCGAAGCGCTCGATTGCGAGTTCCTCGAAGGCGACATGTTCCATTCGCCGGAAGCGGTGGAGAAGATGCGCGCCGGCCAGGCATTGACCGACGAGGACCGCTGGCCCTGGCTGGACCGGCTGGGTGCAGCTGCCGCCGAAGCCGTCTTGAAGCAGGGACGCGTGGTGGTTGCCTGCTCGGCTCTACGCCTGGCCTACCGGGACCGCCTGCGGGCGGCGATCGGGAATGGAGCGCGGTTCGTGCTGCTGGAGGCGAGCCGGGAAAACCTCTTCGCGCGCCTCGGCAACCGCCCCGGCCACTACATGCCGGCAAGCCTGCTGGACAGCCAGCTCGCCACGCTCGAAGCGCCGATGGCGGGCGAACAGGTGGTGGTACTGGCAAGCGAGGAAGCGCCCGAAATCCTGCGCGACCGGGTGCTGCGGACTTTCGGTCCGTGAGCACCGGAAGCGCGAAAGGCCGCCGTTCGCAGGCCCGCATGGGCTGAATCCCCATACACCCTAGGGCATCAGGCGGCGGCGGCCTTCCCATAGGTGCCAGCGCATGGCCAGGGCCGCGCCTTCGGCATCCTGCGCCCGGATGGCATCGACGATCACCTCGTGCTCGCGCAGCATCGTCGCGATGACCTCGGGCGGGCGCGAGCGGGAGATATCGACCCCGGCGCGCATGATCTTCTCCACGTCCGACCAGAGCGCGTCGAACGTCACAAGGAAGGCGGGATTGCCGGTTGCGGCGGCGATGCGGCGGTGCAGTTCCATGTCCTCGGCATGGGCGGGCGCGTTGGACAGCAGCGCCTGACGCAGCATCTCCATGCCTTCCTCGACATGGGCCATCTCCATCGAGGTACGCCGGGTGGCGGCAAGCCGACAGGCCTCCGCCTCCAGCACGAAGCGCACTTCGTAACTGCCCAGCGTCGTCGGAAGCTCACTCATCGGCATGAAGGCGGCGAGCCGGTCCGAAGGGCGGCTTTTCACGAAAGAGCCCGCGCCGCGCCGCGCCTCGGTGATGCCGTCGGAGGCGAGGCGCACCAGCGCCTCGCGCACGATGGCACGCGATACGCCGAACATCTCCGCCAGCCGCGCCTCCGAAGGCAGGCGCGCGCCTACCTCCAGTTCCTTCGACTTGATGATCTCGACGATACCCGCATAGGCATGGTCGGAAAGCCGTGCCTGGTTCATCGCTGGTTCTGCCTGCCCGTCATGCCGTCCCTTTGTTAGATCACGCTGCTGGCCGCAAGCACCAGCAACAGCCCGACCACCGCGACCACCGTTTCCATGATCGACCAGGTGCGGAAGGTGCCGGGCATGTCGGTGCCGAGGTAGCTCTTCACCAGCCAGAAGCCGGGGTCGTTGACGTGGGAGAAGAATAGCGATCCGGCACCGATGGCCAGCACCATCCATTCGGGCTCCACGCCCGATGCGGCCACGAGGCCCTGCATCACGCCTGCCGTGGTGATCGTGGCGACGGTCGCGGAGCCGGTGGCGAGGCGGATGCAGACCGAAACGCCCCAGGCCAGGAGCAGCGGAGAGATCGCGCCGCCGCCCGCCAGCCGCACCAGCATGTCGGAAAGCCCGGCGGTCACCAGCACCTGCTTCAGCGCGCCGCCGGCACCGATCGCCAGCAGGATGCCGCCGGCGGGCGCCATGGCCTCCAGCCAGATCGAATCCTGGATGCGACGCTCTCCCAGCCGCCGTCCGAACAGGAGCGGCAGGGCGACGAGGTTGGCGAGCAAAAGGGCGACCACCGGATCGCTCACCCAGGTCAGCCACACCAAGGGGGCGGCGATCGCGGGGGGTGCCATCGCCACGGCCTGACCGGCCGCGATCAACACCACCGGCAGCAGCACTGCCGTCAGGGTGCGGCCGACGGACGGCGGCGCCATGTCGATCGTCTCGGGTGCGAGCAGGGGCGGGCTGAGCTTGACCCCGCGCGCGGTGAAACGGGCGAGCACCGGCCCGGCGATGATCGCGGTGGGGATGCCGACCAGCAGGCCATAAGCGAGCGTGAGGCCCAGGTTCGCACCGAGCGCATTGACCGCCAGCAGCGGTCCCGGATGCGGCGGAACCAGCGCGTGGACGACCGAAAGCCCGGACAGTGCCGGCAACATCAGGCGCAGCTTGGATTCGTCGTCGTCCATCCCCTTGGGCAGCGCGGCAGCGGCAGAGGCCACGATCGGCAGCAGCAGCACCAGCCCCGTCTCGAAGAACAGCGGCAGGCCGATCAGCAGGGCGGTGAACAGGCTGGCCCAGGGCGCGCCCTTGATTCCGGAAACGCGGAGCGCCGCGCGCGCCAGCCCGGCGGCACCGTTGGACAGTTGCAGCATCGCGCCGAGGCCCAGACCCAGCGCAACGACCAGACCGGTGCCGCCCAGGATCGTGCCCGCGCCCTTTTCGACGGACTTGGCGGTTTCCTCCAGCGGGATTCCGGCCAGGATGCCCACCGTGAAGGCACCGCACAGCAGGCCGACGAAGGGGTGGAGCCTGCCACGAACGATCAGCGCGATCGATAGCGCGATGCCCGCGATCGCGGACAGGACGAGCCTGATATCTTCAGGAGTCACGGGTGGATCGATTCGCTAAATGAAGCCTGGATCGTGCGCTTTGGGCCGAACGGCTGCGATCGATGAAATGACGGCGTCATCCCTCGCCTCTCCCTTCTCTCTTCCCGATCCGGCTTCGGCCGGCGGGGCGTTGGTTGCGTTTTCGCTTTGGTGATCGAAGCGGCAGGGCCGTTCAAATCTGTTGGACAGGTTATAGCTGCAAGATCGGTGTATTCTAGATATTTTAGTGTCTGCGGCAAAATTTTGCTTGAACCTGTCAGACTGATTCCAGTATCACAGGGATCAACGAACTCGGCGCGGCGGGTCTCTTTATCCTTGAGCGGCGCCACAAGAAACGAGTCACCTAGGGAGAGAAAGAGATGCACCTCGTTGCAGATCTGTGCACGGTTCCCCTCAGCCAGGATGTCGCCGCGTGGGAGGCTCCGGCCGAACCGCTCCATTTCACGCCCACCCAGCTAAAGGTGCTGCGCTGCGTCCGTTCGGGCCTGCTCAACAAGCAGATCGCCTACGAACTGGGCATGGCGGAGGCCACCGTCAAAGTTCACATGACGGCGCTGATGCGCAAGCTCAACGTGCGCAACCGCACCCAGGTCGCCATCGCGGCCGGACGCCTGGCAAGAGCCTGATCTTTCCGAAGGAACTGACGGTGGCGATAGGAACACGGCGCGAGGTGCTTGGGATCGGCGCGGGGGTCGCGGCTCTGGGCTTGGCGCCCGGACTCGCGGGGCAGAGCCATGCCAGCACGCGCAAGATCGGATACGCGGTCGTCGGCCTGGGATACTATGCCACCCGGCAGATCATGCCGAACTTCGCGGGATGCGAACATTCGCGTCTCGTCGCGCTGGTGAGCGGAACGCCCGCAAAGCTGGAGCAATACGGCGCGCAGTACGGCATTCCCGCCAGTCACCGCTACAGTTACGACCAGTTCGACACGATCCGCGACAATCCGGATATCGACGCCGTCTACATCGTCCTGCCCAATAGTCTCCACGCCGAATACAGCATTCGCGCGGCGCAGGCGGGCAAGCATGTCCTTTGCGAGAAACCGATGGCGACCTCGGTGGCGGAATGCCAGGCGATGATCGCGGCCAGCCGCAAGGCCGGGAAGAAGCTGATGATCGGCTATCGCTCGCGGTTCGAGCCTTACAACCGATTGGCGATAGAACTGGCGCGGGGCGGCCATGTCGGCCCAACCCGGCTTGTCACGGCCGAGCACGGCTTCCCCATCAAGCCCGATCAGTGGCGGCTGGATAAAGCGCTGTCGGGCGGCGGCTCGATGATGGACATCGGCATCTACAGCCTCAACGCCGCGCGCTATCTCACGGGCGAGGAACCCGCCGAGGTCAGCGCGGTGGAATCGACCGACCGTTCCGATCCGCGCTTCCGCACCGTGGAAGATCGCGTCAGCTTCGTGCTGCGCTTCCCTTCGGGCATCCAGGCCAACTGCATCTCCAGCTACAGTTCGGCGCACAACGGCTATCGGGTGATCGGCACGCAAGGCTGGATCGCCTTGGAGCCTGCCACGCCCTACACCGGCCAGGCCATGACCATTCGCAAGGACAACGTCACCACGCCCCGCACTCTGCCCGAACCCGCGCGCAACCAGTTCGTTGGACAGCTCGACCATCTGGCCGAGTGCGTGCTCACCGGAGCCACTCCGATCGTGCCGGGCGAGGAAGGCTTGGCCGATATGCGCCTGATCGAGGCGATCTATCGATCCGCAGCGGAACGTCGCCATGTCGAGCTGAAGGCATGATCGGCCGCCGCGCGGTGCTGGCCGGCCTCGCCGTCGCCCCTTTGCTGGAGGCGGCGGGAATGGCGGCGACGGATCCCGGGTTCGGCGCCGTACGCCGCCTCGATCCCGCGTTCGACCGCATCGTGGCGCCCGCTGCCTCGGTTCGTCGCCTGGCCTCGGGCTTTCGCTGGGCGGAAGGACCGGTGTGGGTTCCGGCCCAGAATGCGCTGCTGTTCGGCGATCCGCCCAGCAATACGGTGCATCGCTGGACGGCCGCCAAGGGCGTCGAAGTGTTCCTGCGCCCCTCGGGGCTCCGGACGCCGGTGCCTGCGAGCATACGCGAGCCCGGCCTCAACGGCATTGCCCTGGATGCGCGCGGCAGGTTGATCGGGGCGGACAGCGGATCACGCGCGATCGTGCGCATAGACCTGGAAACCCGGCGCCGGGACGTGCTGGTCGATCGCTTCGAGGGCAAGCGCCTGAACAGCCCCAACGACCTCTGCGTGGCGAAGTCCGGCGCCATCTACTTCACCGATCCGACATACGGGTTGGCGGACGGAGACGGATCGACACTGCGGGAAGTGCCGTGGTGCGGCCTCTATCGGCTTTCTCCGGACGGGAAGCTGGACCTGCTGGACAAGAGCCATCGTCGGCCCAACGGCGTCGCGCTTTCGCCGGACGAGCGCACGCTCTACTTGTCCCTCTCGGACGAAGCGCAACCGGAAGTGCTGGCCTATGCGCTGGATGCCAAGGGCATGCCGGGCGAACGGCGGCGGTTCCTGGACCTGCGCGCCGAACATGCGGCGGGCCGTCCGGGTCTGCCCGACGGCATCAAGGTGGATGCGCGTGGTAACGTCTTCGCGACGGGGCCGGGCGGGGTCCACGGCTGTGACGCGGACGGGCGCGTGCTCGGGGTGGTAGAGACCGGCAAGGCCGTTGCCAACTGCGCCATCGGGGAAGGCGGGCGGACGCTGTTCATGACATCGTCCGACATGCTCGCCGCGATCCAGCTGGAGTCTTAGAGATCGTTTGAAAAATGCCTGAAGGGCATTTTTAGAGCGGCACCGGCCCACCGTATTTCTCAGGCGCCCCCACCCTACCACCCGCAGGATACTACCGTTGGGTGGTAGGGTGGGGGCGCCTGAGGAATATAGGGGGCCGGTGCCGCGAAATTCGCCTGCGGTGAATTTTCAAACAGACTTTCTAACCCGCCGCCACTTCCACCGGACGGTTCGGCATGAACAGCAGCAGGACCGCACCCAGCAGCACCGTGACGCCGCATAGCGCCAGGAACGGCGCGAAACTGCCGCCCCCGCGCAAGATGAAGCTCAGCATGATCGCGCCCAGCGATGCGGCTCCGGCAATGATCGCGGTCATCATGCCCATGACCGAGCTGTAGACCTGCACACCGAACGCCCGCGCGACGAGGAAGCTGATGAGGTCGCCCTCCGCGCCGAAAGTGAGCCCGATCATCACCACGCTCATCGCCACGATCATGGGCGAGGACAAGGATGAGGCCATCAGGAACAGCCCGACGGATGACAGGGCCATGGCCACGAAGGCGACCAGATGGGCCGGCAGTCGATCCAGCGCGAGTCCACAGGCGAAGCGGCCCGCCAGCGTGCCCGAGGCGAAAGCCGAGATCATCACGGCGATGCTGCCGGTTTCGATGCCCTTGTCGAGCAGGACGAGGTTGAGCTGCGAAAGGGCGATGATCTGCGGAAGATTGCAGAACAGCATGGCGCCGGCGAGAATCCAGAAGGCGCGGCTGCTGAAAATGACCGGATAGTCCTTCCGCGCCGACCGCTTGGGCTTGTCGGTTCCTGCGGGGTGCCGCTCGGACGGCATCAGCAGCAGCGCCAGGCCGCCCAGCAGCGCGGATACCACGGCGACGAGCATGTAGCCCGATCGCCAGCCGTTCGCCTCGACGTACTGGTTGAGCAGCGGGGCGGCGACAACACCCATGGCCGCCGGGCCGGATGCCACGATGGCCAGCGCCACGCCGCGCGCATGGACGACGTGTTGTACCACGGCCCGGCTGTAGACGGTTGCGGTGGTGGTTATGCAGATGAGCCCCATCGCCACGAACAGGGCGATGTAGACGCGGATATCCCCGTTCATGCGGCTGAGCAGCCCATAGCCGAGCGGGCAGGCCACGACCCCGATGAAGGCGGTGCGCTTCACGCCCACCACGTCGGTCAACCGCCCGATGAAGGGGAATACCAGCACGCAAACCAGCGTAAGGCTGCCTACCGCCGCGAAGTCCGCCTTGGACCACCCGAACTCGCGAAGGAGATGCGGCGCCATGATGCTGGTTATGTAATTGGTGATCGAATAGCCTGAACTCAGGCCGATGATCGCCGCCAGCAGGGGGCGCCATTGTGCCCGCAGTTCCTGAAGGTAGGCCGGCATTCCATGCTCTCCCGAAGCGCTTCCGTTTCCGGGGGCAGCGCTGTTGCCGCTTGGCCCCCCATCGGAACGGCGCTGTGCGCACCTGTCCGACTTACCGCTCGAAGCTGGCCCGGAATGCATCATGCATCAAGCAGGGCGGCAGCCGCCGGGGCGATATGGCATTTCCGTTCCGTAAAGTGCGGGAATGGCCGAAAGGTTGTCCGCCGAGGCTTGCGACGCAGAGGGTGCGTCCTATGTTTGTGGCAGCGGGCCACCCGCCCGCAGCGGCATTGGAGATGAGCATGGGTTTAGAAGGACGTGAGCTGAGATCGACGGTGCAGGACGGGCGGCTCCGCCTCTCCCTGGAAACCGTGCGCATCGATGATCCCGCCGATGACGAGATCGTGGTGCGGGTGGAAGCGGCGCCGATCAATCCCAGCGACATCGGGCTGCTGATCGGCCCGGCGGATCTCCAGAGTCTTCGCGAGGAGGCGGGTGGCCTTTCTTTCGATATCCCGCAGGCGCGCCTGGGTTCCGTCGCCGGTCGGGCGGGGCAGTCGATGCCGGTGGGCAATGAAGGCGCAGGCACGGTCGTGGCGGCGGGCAAGGCGGTGGCGCATCTCCAGGGTCGGCGCGTCGGCATGATCGGCGGCGCCATGTACGCCGACTATCGCCGCATCCGTGCGGCCGATGCGGTTCCCTTGCCGGAGGACGCGACGGCGGCCGATGGCGCCGCGATGTTCGTCAATCCGCTTACGGCGCTGGGCTTCGTGGAGACGGCCCGGCAAGGGGGGCACAAGGCGATCGTGCACACCGCCGCCGCATCGAATCTGGGCCAGATGCTCCAGAGGATCTGCCTTGCCGACGGGATCGCGCTGGTGAACATCGTCCGCTCGGAGGAACAGGCCGAAATCCTTCGGCGCATCGGCACGACCCACGTCCTGAACAGCAAGGACACGGACTTCGCGGAAAACCTTGCGAGCGCGGTCGAGCAGACCGGGGCGACGATCGCGTTCGATGCCATCGGCGGGGGTACGCTGGGCAGCGACATCCTGCGGGCCATCGAGCGCGCCTCGGTCAAGGCTTCGGCCGAGTACAGCCGCTATGGCTCCACCGTGCTCAAGGAACTCTACATCTATGGCGCGCTGGACATGTCACCGACCACGCTGGATCGCATGGCGTTCGGTTTCCAGTGGAGCGTGTCCGGATGGCTGCTGTTCCCGTTTCTCCAGAAGGCCGGCCCCGAGGTCGCCGCAAGGTTGCGCGCGCGCGTGGTCGCAGAATTGAAGACGACCTTCGCCAGCCGTTACACGCGGGTGATCGGCCTGGCCGAGGCGCTCGATCCCGACGTGCTGCGCGCCTACGAGCGCAAGGCGACGGGCGAGAAGTTCCTGATCGATCCGACCAGGGGATAGCTAGGAGTTCGAGCGCCTGATGCGGTAAGGGCCGGTCCTTGCCGCCAGCGGCTGACCCTTCCAGCTCAATTCGACAAGTCCCTCGGCGAGCAGGCGGTCTACGGCGGCATGGATGGCCGGCATGCCGCTGCGCCAGCTTTCGGGTGAAGCCATGGCGCGCGCCGCTTCGCTGGGGCAGATCGTTTCATCCGGCCTGCGGGCGGCCAGGAGTTCCAGGATCGTGTTCCGCGCGTCGGCGGTCATTTCCGGCGCGGCCCGCGCGGCGCGGATCGGCCCTTCGTCATCGGATCGGGCTTGGGCGGCGGTGTCCAGCCCGGAGGCGGTGTCCTGCGCTGGTGGTTGGTCCCGAGGCCCATGGCGCCCGGTTTCTGGCGGGCGAGGCCCGACATGTCGGCTGTTTCCGCATCCACTTCCGTCGCCCCGCCCCGCAGCAGGTTGATCCGGTCGCGGCAGCGCTTCGCTTCCTCGAAATCGAGCGCGCGGACGGCCGCTTCCATCTTCTCCTGCAAGGCCCGGATCGTTTCGGTCATCATCGCCAAACGCACCAGGCGCCCTCCGGTTACTGTGATACCGATCCTTGCCGACGTGCATGGCCTTTTCCCTCCGACCTGCTTATCGTGCCGCGTAAATATAGTCATGGGAGGGAGAATCTGATGCGCAAGTGTGCGCCGCTGATCGCGGCTGGGGCTTTGGTGATCGGGGTGCTGGCAAGCTTTCCCGCGATGGCCAAACCGGTAACCGATTGCCCGTTGCGAGACGCGCCCTTTTCCGCCGAATCGCCGCTGATCGACATTCTTCTCAGCCCCGCTGCCAAAGCGGTCGTGGAAGCGACGGCGGGCTCCACGCTGGACAAGGTGCCGGCGCGTTTTGCGGGAACGACACCGCCCAGTTTCGCGGCGATCCTGTCGCTGCGTTCGGCTTCGATGTTCACGGGGCTGAAGGCCAATGCCCTGGCCGATGTCGATGCCCGGTTGCGGAAGCTTCCCGTTACCGACGCGGACCGGTCGGCCCGGTGCGCCCGCTATGACAACGACGTGCCGGTGTTCACGCTCAAGCCCGGCAAGCGCCACATACTGGTGTTCGAGAAGATCAACGGGTTCCGCGACGGCCCCTCCGTAGAAGCCGCCCATGCCGCGTTCGTCGCGATGGCGGAGCGCAAGGGCTGGGATCTGGTGACCACCGACAAGGGCGGGGCCTTCAATGCGGCGACGCTGGGGCAGTTCGATGCCGTGATCTGGAATAACGTCAGCGGCGACGTGCTCACCCTTTCGCAACGCGCCGCCTTCCAGCGGTTCCTGGAGCGTGGCGGCGGCTTCGTGGGCGTTCACGGAACTGCCGGCGATCCGTCCTATTTCTGGGACTGGTATGCCGACACGCTGATCGGCGCCCGTTTCAAGGGCCATCCGATGAACCCGCAGTACCAGGAAGCGCGCATCGCGGTGGATATTGCCAGCCCGCTTGCCGCCGGACTTCCGGCGGAGTGGCGCATGACCGATGAATGGTATTCCTTCAGCACCAATCCGCGCAAGGCGGGTGCAAAGGTGGTCCTGAGCCTTGACGAGAGCACCTACAGCCCGGTCGGCCCGATGAGCGTGGACTTGCGGATGGGCGATCATCCGCTGGCCTGGACGAATTGCATCGGCAAGGGGCGGATGTTCTATTCGGCGATCGGCCATCGGCCCGAAACCTACAGCCGGCCCGAATATGTCACCCTACTGGAAACCGCCATCGCCTGGGCGGCGGAAGACCGAAAGGCCTGCCCTTAAGCAGCAATTACGGTTGCACTGACGGCCTGACTGCGCCGGGCGCGCGGTCAGGCCGAGGGTCTTGGCCTTAGGACTTCTGCGACAGAATCCAGTTGTCCACCACGCGTTCCAGCACTGTCAGCGGCATGCCGCCGCCGGCCAGGGCGGTATCGTGGAAGTTCCGGATATCGAAGCGCGGGCCGAGCGCGGCCTTCGCCTTTTCGCGCAGGCGAAGCCATTCGTTGTGCCCCACCTTGTACGCGCAGGCCTGGCCCGGCCATGAGCAGTACCGCTCGATTTCCGAGGTGGCGCCGCCTTCGGCCCGGCCGGTGTTGTCGATGAAGTAGCGGATCGCCTGTTCGCGGCTCCACCCCTTGGCGTGAATGCCGGTATCGACCACCAGGCGCACGGCCCGGAACAGCAGGCTCTGGTAGAAGCCCACCCGGCCCAGCGGGTCGTTGTCGTAAGCGCCCAGTTCGTCGGCAAGCTGTTCCGCATAGAGGCCCCAGCCTTCGCCGTAGCTGGAGAAGAACATCAGGTTCATCAGCTTGGGTGCGGCGGCGCTTTCCTGCTGGAGCGCGATCTGCAGGTGATGGCCGGGAATGGCCTCATGATAAGTGAGGGTGGGCAGGCCGAACTTCGGCCAGTTGGCCGTATCGGTCAGGTTGATCCAGTAGATCCCCGGGCGCGTTCCATCCAGGCTGGGCGAATTGTAGTAGCCCTGCGACGCGCCTTCCTGGATTTCGGGCGGCACCCGCTTGATCTCTACGCCCGACTTGGGCAGGCGGCCGAACGCCTTCGGCAGCAGGGCCTGCATCGCGGCCATCTGCTCGTTCAGATGCGCGATCAGTTCGGTCTTGGCGGCATCGGTATTGGGATAGACGTTCGCCGGGTTGGCGGTCAGCGAGGCCATGCGTTCGCCCACGGTCCCCTGAGACATGCCCTGCTTCTTCAGCAGCGCGTCGGAGCGGGCAGTGAGGTCGGCAACCTGCTCAAGCCCGATACGGTGGATTTCGTCGGCGGAAAGCCGCGTGGTGGTGATGTAGTTCAGGCTGTTCGCGTAATACTGCGCACCCTGGGGAAGCCGGGATACCGAGGCATCATGGCCCGCCTTCGGCAGGACCGCCTTCAGGGCATCGTTCTGGCGCTGGAGCGCCGGATAGACGCGATCGGAAACCAGCTTTTCCACACGCGCGCCCCAGTCGCCGGGGATCGACATTTCATGGGTGCGCCGCGTGATCGACTGGACCAGCGTGGACTGTCCCGCCGCCGTACCGAGCATTCCGGCCTGGAGGCCGATGGTCTTGTTCAGGATGAAGTCCGGCGGGATGACGCCTAGGCCGAAATCCTCGCGCATCCGGTCCGTTTCGGCGGCAAGCACATCGGCGAAGTCGGAAACGCGCGAGACATAGGCCTCGGCATCCGCGGCGGTCTTGATGGTGTGCTGGTTGTCCAGGAAGTCGGCCGTATTCAGATAGGCGCCGCCGCCCTGGCTGACCCGGTAGACCTGCGGCCAGCCGCCCTGTCCGTAAGGGATGGCGAAAGTCCTGATGACGCCGTCGAGATTGGCCGCGATCGTATCGTAATAGATGCCATCCTGCGTGCTCATCCCGGCCCTGTTCAGGGTGCCCAGTTCGGCGCGGGCGGCGCGGGTGCGGGCCCGGTCCTGCTCCTCACGCTCCCGCGTCGGGACGGTGAGGCGGGATTTCAGCGCCGCGCGGGCGCCGGTATCCAGGCCCAGCTGCGTCGCCGTTTCGGGCGAGGCATCGACCTGGGTGTCGAAATACTTGTCCATGAAGGCCGCGAGCGCGGGATCGCCCGCCCCTTGGGCCTTTCGTGCGCCAGATACGCCGGCGAAGGCAGGGCCGGCGGCGGCCACGGCAGCCCCCATCGATGCGGAAGCAAGGAAGTGGCGACGGTCGATCATGGCAGCTCCGACAATGGTTTAGTCTAGACCTATGCCATTGTGCCGGTGGAATGCAATGGAGCCGGAGAACGCGACTTGTGGTGCGTCGCCGCGTCCCACAGGTCAGGTGGTTATCGCGGCAGGCTGTCCGTCTGTCGCAGCGCTTCGCCCAGCGCCAGTGCCGCAGACGTCGCGAGGTTCATCGAACGCACCTCGGGGCGCATCGGAATGCGTATGCGGGCATCGCAAGTCTCCGCGATCTCTTGGGGAATGCCGGCGCTTTCCTTGCCGAACAGCAGAATGTCGTCGGCCCGGAACGCGAATTCGTAAGCCGATTCACTGCTTTTCGTGGTGAACAACACCAGGCGGCTCTCGCCCACGGTCGCCTGAAAAGCCTGGAAATCGGCATGGCGGGCAATGGTTACGTGATCGATATAGTCCATCGCCGTACGGCGCACGCGGCGATCGTCCCATGCGAACCCCAGGGGCTCGATCAGGTCGATGGTGGCGCCGAAACAGGCGCCAAGGCGCAGGACGGCGCCGACGTTTCCGGCGATTTCGGGTTCGAACAGGGCAATACGCATGGCGCCTGATTGGCGTTGCCGCGCCCTGGATGCAAGCCCGGTTCCCTGTCCTGGAATAGAAGGAAGCCCAAGTGATCGGATGGATCTGTCCCGAAGAGATCGGGTGGATGCTTTCCGGATGGAGTATGATTGCCCCGCCTAGAAATGATCCGGCATGGGAGATCTATGATGGAACAGGATGCGGCCAGTAATGAGCCGGGCGCGGGAAGCACCTCTGACGGCGCCCCCGCTAGCGCCCCGGTAAACGCGAACAAGGCCTTGTGGGAAAAAGGCGATTTCACGAGACTTGCCGAAACCATGCGCCAGAGCGGCGACGAACTGGTCGCGTGGATCGCCCCCACGGCGGGAATGGAGGTTCTCGATCTCGGTTGCGGAGATGGGACGACGGCCTTGCCTGCCGCCCGTCGCGGAGCGCGAGTCCTTGGCGTCGATATCGCGTCCAATCTTGTGGCCGCGGGCAATCGACGCGCGCGCGAGGCGGGACTGGCCGACTTACGCTTCGTCGAGGGTGACGCCAGCGCGCTGGTCGGGATTGAGGATGCGCGCTTCGATCTGGTGGTGAGCATGTTCGGGGCGATGTTCGCCCCCCGCCCGCACGATGTCGCCGCCGAGATGGTGCGGGTCTGCCGGCCGGGCGGGCGGATCGTGATGGGCAACTGGATTCCCGGCGATCCCACGCTTGTCGCGGGAGTGCTCAGGATCTGCGCCGCCTACATGCCGCCCCCGCCGGAGGGCTTCGTGAGCCCGGTCAGTTGGGGACAGGAAGAAACCGCGCGCGAACGGTTCGTCGCCGCCGGTATCCCGCCCGAACGCATCGGCTGCGAAAGGGCCACTTACACGTTCCGCTTTTCCGGCCCGCCGCATGCCTTCCTGGCGGTTTTTCGCGACTTTTACGGGCCGACGATGAATGCGTTCGAGGCAGCGCGGCGCGATGGGCGGGAGGCAGAGCTTCAGGGCGAGCTCGAAGCGCTGTTCGAAGCCGAGAACCGGGGGGACGCCGGTAGCACGGTGATCCCGGCGACTTATCTGCGCGTGACGATCGAGCGCTAGGCTGATCCCCTAGGGCCGGTGCGGCAGTGCCGATGCGGGATTGCGGGTGAGGAGCAGGGTGGCGCCCAGCACCACGGCTCCGGCGAGGACGAGCGGCACAGCAAGGCCGACATGGAGCAGCAGCATCGCGCCCACGGCCGCGCCGGTGAAGATGGACAGCACCGCGGCGGAGCGGCGCAGGAAGTTGGGCGAACGGCCGGCAACCTGGTCGGCGGCGATGCCGGTGATGGTCAGGGTGAGCACGGTGGTGGTCAGATCGGGCACTTTCAGTGCGCGAACGGTGGCGTTGCGCAGTCCCATAGCGAAGCCGGTGAGGACGATGACCGAGAGCACCGCGAGCTCCGGCGCCTGCGCTGCGATATCGATCTTCGTCGAGATGGCGGCGGCGATCCACAACAGCCCGGCTTCGGCCACGGCGGCGCGGATCAGCCAGCGTCGCAGCGGCAGATCGGTATGCGCGCGGGCGAGCCGCCCGGCACCCCAGGCGCCGACCATGAAGGCGACCAGGGCCATGACCGCCGGTATCACCTTGAAGCCCGGCGTTCCCGCTGCCGCGAAACCCAGGAACACGACGTTGCCGGTCATGTTCGCGGTAAAGACCTTGCCGAGGCCAAGCACCGATGCAGCATCGACGAGGCCGGTCGTGGCGGAGAGCAGCAGGAGCAGCAGCGGGAGGCTGGAGCTGATCGGGGCATTGGCGTTGCCGGGGGCTTTGGCGGTCATGTCGGTCTTTCCGGTGTTGGGGGATGCCGATGGTCTAGGGGGCAGCGGACTTGGTAGATATCCGAATAAGATGGATCGATCTGTTCCAGTAAGTTGAATGATGTCAGAACCGGAAGTTGCTTTCCAGGCCCAGCATGCGGATGGTGCGGGCGGTGCCGGTCTGCTTGATGAAGGTGCCCGGCGCGAAGGCGGACAGCGAGGCTGAGAGTTCGAGCTCAGGCGTTGCCTGCCAGGCCAGCGTGGCTTCCACTTCCTTGCCGACGAACCGGGCGCGGCTGTCTCCGGCGTCACGGATCAGGTTCCCCGGAATGTCGTAGATGCCGTCCTCGCGCGAGTAACGCCAATAGGCCATGGCGGCGAGGCTGGCCGAGACATCGGGCGTCAGTTGCAGGCCGAGCGAGGAGTAGGCGTTGACGATGTTGTAGGGGCCGACCGGCGAGAGTTCGCCGAAGTACTTGCCCTTGGGGAACAGTGCGTTGAACGTGCCCACGCGGTTGTCAGCCTCGTGCCTGTCTCCGCTCACCAGGTTGACGCGCATCGTGAGGTTGGGCGCCAAGGGCGCGTCGGGGAAGGCGCGGCCGAGTTCGGTGCCCAGCGTCCAGGCCGAGATCGGGCCATCCGCAAAGCGGCCGAACTGGTAGACGCCTTCGACGTTCCAGCGCCAGTCGTCGCGTTTGCCGTGCCAGCGCGCGCCCAGGCTGTGGCGGGTTTCGGTGCCTTCGCGGGTGCCCCAATGGGCGGCCTCGTTGCGATAGCCGAGATAGTAGAGGTCGAGGTTCGGCATGGCGGCATAGGCGCCCCACAGCGCCTTGTCGGGCGAGGTGCGATCGTTGAAGTCGCCCTTGCGGGCCTGCACGGGCTTGACGGCCAGCAGGCTCACCGTGGCCGCGCCCAGCTTCACGTCGGCGCGCAGACCGTCGAAGGCGAGCGGCACGTTGGGGCCGTAGCGGGTGCCGATCAGTCGCTCGGTGCCGAGCGAGAGCATCTGCCGTCCGGCCCGCAGCGTCACCGGCCCGAAATCGGCCTCGGCGAAGCCTTGCAGCAGGTCGAGGCCGCTGCCGTCGACCGGGCCGGGCGCGGGGGCGACGCCGATCGAGGTCGAGGCGATGGGTTGGACGAAGGCGCGCAGCTTGCCCAGATGAAGATCGGCGTAAGGCAGGGCGCGCAGCCAGAGATAGCTGTCGTCCGGCGCTTCGGCGGCGCCCCAGAGGTTGTTCTCCAGGTTCTCGTTGCGCGCGCGCAATTCGATGCCGGTGGAGAGCCAGGCGTCGTCGCCAAGCGGCACGTACTTGAACGGGCCGGTCCAGTGGTGGTCGCGCTTTTCGGCATCGGCAAGGTCCGACCAGTCCTCGTCGTAGCGGGTGATCGAGAGGGTCGGGGCCTGCCAGGCTTCGGTGGGGTCGGCCTTGGCGAAGGTGGGCAGCACGGCGGCGAGGACGAAGGTAAGCAAGGCGGCCCGTCGTCCCGGACTTGATCCGGGACCGCTGGCCGGGCTGCGCCCCGCTCGCGAGCACGCGCCTAAAGGCGGACACCGGTCCCGGATCAAGTCCGGGACGACGAAATTACGCAACGGTCTTCTCTTTGCGCGCCAGGATGGCAACCAGCACGAAGCCGCCGACGAGGGCCATGTGTTCGAAGAAGGCGTTGGTGGCGGCGAAGCGCTCCGGTCCGGCGGGCATGGCCCAGAAGGCATTGGCGACCAGCGCGGCGAAGAAGGTGAACACTCCCAGCATGCCCGCGCCCAGCCAGACGAGACGGTTCGAGAGGACCAGTAGCGGGCCGACCAGTTCGACCGCGATGGTCAGCCCGGCCCAGAGCGCTGGCGGGGTCAGGCCGAAGTGGGCCTGTTCCGCCACCGCGCCCGGCCAGTCGGTGAGCTTGGCGAGCCCGCCGACCAGATAGGCGCTTACCAACAGGAGTCGGGCGAAGAAGCGTATCGGCGCGAAGTCCAGCACCGATGCGACGAATTTGGGCGTGCCGGACATGGCCGCGGCGGAAAGGAAGGCAGGGCGCTTCATCAGAGGCTCCTTTGGCACGTCTTTGGAGGGCGAGTTTCCGCGTCGTCCCGGACTTGATCCGGGACCGCTGGCGGTCTTTAGGTGCTACCGTTGCAGTAAAGAGTCTTGCCGAAGCATGGGCCGTTCACCGCCAGCGGTCCCGGATCAAGTCCGGGACGACGGCTGGTTACCGAACGATCATACGGCCCAGCAGCCGCAGCCGAGCGCGCCCCAGAAGGTCTGCACATCGGCGGCGGGAACATTGGCGCCCAGCGCGGCGGCGTGATCGTGGCCGTGAACGCCGCAACCGCTGGCGCAGCCGCAGGCAGAGGCCAGCTTCTGCTTGGCTTCGGGCGTCTGGTAATAGCCGCCGAACGTCGCGACCGGCGACCAGTCCGGCATGGCGCGGGGCAGTTCGGGCGCGAGCGGCCGGAAATCGCCGTCGCCATGGACCACCTTGCCGCCGAGCAGGGTCAGGATCGAACGGATATGGACGATCTCGTTGTCGGGCACGCTGAAGTAGTCGTCGGAGAGCAGCGCGAGATCGGCCAGCTGACCGGCCTTGATCTGGCCCTTCTTGCCCACTTCGGAGGAGAACCAGGTGTTCTCATGAGTCCACATGCGCAGCGCCTTCTCGCGGCTGACGCGGTTGTCGCCGCGATAGAGCGAGAGGCCGCCCACGGTGCGTCCGGTGACCAGCCAAGAAAGCGAGACCCAGGGATTGTAGCTGGCGACGCGGGTGGCGTCGGTGCCGCCGCCCACCGGAATGCCGGCGGCGATCATGCGGGCGATGGGCGGGGTGCGCTCGGCCGCCTTGGCGCCATAGCGCTCGACGAAGTATTCACCCTGGTAGGCCATGCGGTGCTGCACGGCGATGCCGCCGCCCAGTGCGGCGATGCGGTCTATGTTGCGGTCGCTGATCGTCTCGGCATGGTCGAAGAACCAGTTGATGCCTTCGAGCGGGATGTCGCGGTTGACCTTTTCGTAGACGTCGAGCGCGCGGCCGATGGTCTCGTCGTAAGTGGCGTGGAGACGCCAGGGCCAGCGGTTTTCGGCGAGCAGGCGGATGACCGGCTCCAGGTCGCCTTCCATCTCGGGTGCCATGTCGGGGCGGGGCTGGCGGAAGTCTTCGAAGTCGGCGGCGGAATAGACGAGCATCTCGCCCGCGCCGTTGTGGCGGTAGGTATCGTCGCCCTGGCCGGGCTTGACCTGCTTGGCCCAGCCCTGGAAATCGGCCAGTTCCTCCTTGGGCTTCTGGGTGAACAGGTTGTAGCTGATGCGCACGGTCAGCTGGTCATCGGCGTGCAGCTTCTCGATGATCTCGTAGTCGTCGGGATAGTTCTGTGCCCCGCCGCCCGCATCGATCACGCCGGTCACGCCCAGCGCGTTGACTTCGCGCATGAAGTGGCGGGTGGAATTGAGCTGGTATTCGGGCGGCAGCTTCGGCCCCTTGGCCAGCGTCGAATAGAGGATCGTGGCGTTGGGATGCGCCAGCAGCAGGCCGGTGGGATTGCCCTGCGCATCGCGGACGATCTCGCCGCCCGGCGGGTTCGGGGTGTCCTTGGTATAGCCCACCACGCGCAGCGCGGCGGCATTCAGCAGGGCCCGGTCGTAGAGGTGGAGGATGAACACCGGCGTGTCGGGGGCGACCGCGTTCAGTTCCTGAATGGTCGGCAGGCGCTTTTCGGCGAACTGGTGCTCGGTGAAACCGCCGACCACGCGCACCCACTGCGGGGCGGGGGTGTTATCGACCTGCTTCTTCAGCATCGCCATCGCTTCGGAAAGCGAGGTCACGCCGTCCCAGCGCAGTTCCATGTTGAAGTTCAGCCCGCCGCGGATGATGTGCATGTGGCTGTCGATCAGGCCGGGGATCAGGCGGTGGCCCTTCGCGTCGATCACCGCAGCCTCGGGCGCGGCGGCGCGCACTTCGGCTTCGCTGCCCACCGTCAGGAACTTGCCGTCGCGGATCGCCACGGCTTCGGCCTGCGGGTTCTCGCGATCGAGCGTGGTGATCTTGGCGTTGACGATGATGGTGTCGGTCATGGCGGCTTCCTTGGAACGGGCAGTTTGCATAAAAAGCGAGGGCAGGAGCGAAGTGGCGGCCGCGCCTGCAAGCGTCTGGCGGCGGCTAATCACGCCTGGGCCTTGTCTTCGGAAGTGCGGCAGGGGAACTTGTCCCCCGGAAGTCTTCCCAGAACATGCTTGCGGCAATCAGTCTGGACGAACTGGGAGACTTCCTCGTGCGCCCACATCTTCTTCGCCAGCGGTACGATCTGCTCGCCGAGCAGGATGCCGAGCAGGCCCAGCAGGGCAATCATCGGCGGTGCCGGCGAACGGACGCCGAGGAGAGAGTAGACCACGCCCACCAGCAACCCGGCGGCGATCGAGAGAAGGTAGGCTTTCATGGTTTGGCTCTCCTCGGCGTCTTGGATCAGGCCTGCACGAAGGCGAGCAGGTCGGGGTTGATGACTTCGGCGTGGGTGGTCAGCATGCCGTGGGGATAGCCCTCGTAGATCTTGAGCGTGGCATTCGGCAGGATTTCGGTCTGGAGCAGCGCGGCGTGCTTGTAGGGTACGACCTGGTCGTCATCGCCGTGCAGGACGAGAGTGGGCACGGTGATTGCCTTCAGATCGTCGGTCTGGTCGGTTTCGGAGAAAGCCTTGATGCCTTCGTAATGCGCCTTGGCGCTGCCCATCATGCCCTGACGCCACCAGTTGTCGATCACCGGTACGGACACGTCGGCGCCCTCGCGGTTGAAGCCGTAGAACGGGCCGGCTGCCACGTCGCGGAAGAACTGCGCGCGATTGGCGGCAAGGGTGGCGCGGAAACCGTCGAATACTTCGAGGGGAACGCCGTCCGGGTAGCGATCGGTGGAGATCATGATCGGCGGCACGGCGCTGACCAGCACGGCCTTGGCGACGCGGCCCTGCGGGATGCCGTAGCGGGCGACATAAGCCGCGACTTCGCCGCCGCCGGTCGAGTGGCCGATGTGGACGGCATTGCGCAGGTCGAGGTGCTCGGCAACGGCGGAGGCGTCGGCGGCGTAATGGGCCATGTCGTGGCCTTCGCTGACCTGTTCGGAGCGGCCATGGCCACGGCGATCATGGGCGACGACGCGATAGCCCTTGGACAGGAAGAACAGCATCTGGGCGTCCCAGTCGTCGGAAGAGAGCGGCCAGCCGTGGTGGAAGACGATCGGCTGCGCATCCTTCGGACCCCAGTCCTTGTAGAAGATTTCAACGCCGTCCTTGGTGGTTACGTAACCCATGATGCTGATCCTTCGATGTATGTGTGATGTGTCGACTAGAAATGGTGGGGACCGGAAGTCTCTGGCGAGGGCCGGTTGGGGAGGTTGAGGCTCCCGGTCCCGAGCTTCAGATCAATGGCCGCCCTCGGACGCGCCGAACATGGTCTTCGCGTAATTGATGCCGATACCGTAGGCTCCGCCCCACTTCTTGGCGATTCCGGTGGTGCTGTCGTAAGTTTCGGTGCGGGCCCAGTCGCGCTGGAGTTCGAGCAGGTACTGAAGCGAGGTCATCGGCACGGCGCCCAGCTGGATCATGCGCTCTACGGCGCGCTCATGCGCTTCGGTCGAGATGTCGCCGCAGGCGTCGGTGATGACGTAGGCCTCGAAGCCCTGGTCGATGGCGGAAGCGACCGGACCGACGATGCAGACCGAGGTCCACAGGCCCGCAAAGACGATGCGCGGCTTGGCGATGCGGTTGATTTCGCAGATGACCGCATCATCTTCCCAGGTGTTCATGCTGGTGCGATCCAGCAGTTCCTGTCCCGGAAACGCTTCGGTGATCTCGTCGAACATCGGGCCGGAAAAGCTCTTTTCGGCAACCGTGGTAAGGATGGTGGGAACGTTGAACGACTTGGCGCCGCGAGAGATCAGCGCGGCATTGTTGCGCAGCAGTTCGGCCGAGATCGACTTGGTGGCGAAGGCCATCTGCGACTGGAAGTCGATCAGGACAAGGGCATGATTGTCAGGTGAAAGCAGCGACTTGCCGGGGGTTGCAGTGGCGGTCGGTGCGGCGGTGATGGTCATTGGTCAGTCCCTTTGGTTTGTGGTGTCGATCTTGTGGAATGAGAATTAGCCGGACGATCGGTTTCCAGAAATCCCGATAAATCAGATGATATCGTTCTTGATATTAGAAGTTCTCGCAGGCTCGCCGTGCCGGCGAGAGCGAAAAGGTTGGCGGACAGCAGGTGCATCCTCATCGGCGCGTGGGCCGGATTCGTGCAGCGTGCGTCGAGAAGATCCGGCAGCCAGACGAAATCGTGAATGCTGCCGATCGTGCGCATGGCGCTGACGTCCCGTTCCGCCGCCAGCAATCGCCGTGCGAAGTGTTCCGCGCCCCGGCGGAAGGGATCTACTTTCCGCCGTCAGGATCAGGATCGGCGGCAGACGATGCAGGCGATCTTCATTGTAGCCGCCCGGCCATCCGGCTTCGTCGAGCATCTCGCGAGCGCGCGTTGCACGGTCGCGCGCACCGTCGATGGGCAGCCAGGGCGTGCTTCCCGATGCGTCTGGCGAGACTTGCAGGGGCGTGGCCAGCACAGGCAGGCCGGAGGCCCTGCCGCCCAGCGTCACGCCGTCACCATCAAGCGTGAGCGTTTGCTGCGGCAGCGCCATTGCGAAGTTGCCGAAGCGATAGATTCGTGCGCGCGTGGCGGGAGAAAGCATCGGATTTTTCTAGAAGGCAATTGCGTCATTCAGAAGTGCTGAACGCATAATCGTCTGTGGTTATGATGCTTATTACACACAAAAATGCATCGAGCTGTCGCTGAAATCGGTTGCAGCACGACAATGATCCCAACCACTCCATCCACCCGGATTGAGACGCCCCTGGCCGTCTACCGGATCGTCCACACGGGCTAGATCGAGGTCATCCTGGAGATGCGCCAAAGCGGATCGTAAAGGGAACCGGATGCTTCAGTGTCCGTTCCCCGGAGATGTTGCACCATGTCTCGCTTGGCACCGCCGATCTCGCCCGCGCTCGCGCCTTCTACGACCCGGTCATGCGTGAACTGGGGCTTTGTCGCACGCTGGATGTGGCGGACGCGGTGGGTTACGGTGCCGGGATCACGGTATTCAGCCTCAACATCCCGGCAGACGGCACAGCGCCGTCACCGGGAAATGGGGTGCACGTCGCGTTCGAGGTCGAGACGCGTGGAGCCGTCGATGCGTTCTTTCGGGTGGCACTGGCGCAGGGCGGCGGCGCCGATGGCGAGCCCGGCATCCGGGAGCAGTACGACCCGCACTACTACGCCGCCTTTGTGCGCGATCCGGACGGGAACAAGATCGAAGCGCTCACTTTTGCGGGCACGTGATCGGTCCGCCCAGGCGGCGTGCTATCGTTTGTGGATGCGCGGGAACAATTTTCCGGTTCGGCCTCGGTAGCCCTCGTAATCGGCGCCGAACAGGTTCACCAGATCGCGTTCCTCGTACGTGATCGCGATCAGCATGTAGACTGAAAGTCCCAGCGCCAGCACCAAATGACCAACTGTCATGCGAGGCGTGGCCCAGAAGGCCAGGAAGAACCCCGAATAGAGGGGGTGACGCACGACCTTGTAGAACAGCGGTTGCCGCAGACGCGGCGCGGCGGGCCGAGACCCGCGTGCGTGCTGCCAAGCCTGGCGCAGGCCGAAAAGTTCGAAATGGTCGATCAGAAAAGTGCTTGTCAGAACGATCACCCAGCCGGCCGCGAAGAGACCCCAGATCAATGCTTTTCCGGCCGGGCTCGAAATTTCCCAGAGCACGGCGCCGATCGGTCGCCAGCACAGGAACAGCGTTATGAGAGCGAGGCTTGCGAAGAGCACATATGTGCTGCGCTCTATCGCCGGAGGGACGATCCGGGTCCATTTCCGCTTGAAGCCTTGCCGGGCCATGATGCTGTGTTGGGCGCCGAACAGGGCGATCAGCGCGATGTCGAAGGTCAGTGCGACGGCCAGCGGACTGCGCGGTCCTTGGTCAACCGTCAGCGGCAGTCCGGCGAAGCCGCCGACGAAACCTACAAGATAGAGAAATGTCGCCAGGAACACTACGTAAACCGCAACAGCGTAGAGAAGAAAGGCTGCCTTCTGCATCGCACGCTCCCATCGTGGGAATCGGTGCCGCCGGGGCCTGCTCGCAAGGCCGAAGCCAGCAGCGTATTGTGGATTAGATCACTTTCTTCGGTGCGTTTCAATGGGCCGGAAGCACTACTCCTTCCGGTCTGCTCTCTAAGCGGCGGCATCATGGCGTCCTATTGCGGCCGGCTTTGCGGTGAGGCGTTCAGGCCCGACGTTTCGCCGAGGCGCGTTGGTTGGCGCTGCTCTCCGATCCAGCGACGGAGGAGGCGTTGGGCAGGGCCGTCATAGTAGTGCGTGGCTAGTGCGGCGATGGCAAGGATCGCCGGCACAACCAGATAGGCTTCGAATCCGGCTTCGCTTCTGCCGCTCACGCGTTCCGCCAGTCCCGAATAGAGCGCCAGGAACGGCACATGGAGGCCGTAGACGGAGTAGGAGATCGCGCCAAGAAAGCCGGCGCCGGGGATGAGGCGCTGATGGCCGGCACACACGGCCAGCATCAAGGCGGCTGGCAGGACCATGACCGTCAAGCCGATAAGCCATGGAACGGCGTGCAGCGGCAGTACGAGCGCGGCAACTATCAAGGCTACGGACAGCGACGCGGCCCCTTTCCCGAGCCGGGGCAGTCGATCGCGGACGGCATGGATAAGCAGCCCGATCAGAAAGCCGAAGGAAACCCGCGCCAGGCCGCCGGGCAATGTGGGCAAGTCCCAGCCGAGGTCCATGGAGCGATAGTGGCCGGCCACCAGGATCAGGGCAATCATGCTCGCCAGGGTCGCTGCGACGAGAAAGGCACGTCTTTTTGATACCAGCAGACCGGCCCATGCGAGGTTGATGACCACTTCGAAGAAAAGCGACCACAACGGCCCGTTGATCGGGAAGACTTCCCAGCCGGTCGCCTGGCCATGCCACCATTTCGGTATCAGCATGCCATTCAGCGCGGCACTTGCGAGAATGCCGCCGAGACTATCCGATCGCGACGGCGCGGCGAACCAGCGCGTGAGCGCGTAAGCAGTACCCAGGCAGACGCCAAGCAACACGATCGGCATCATTCGCGCCAATCGTCGTCTGGTGAAATCGGTGAAGCTCATGCCGCTGGAAAGCCGTTTGCCATAAGCCTGGGCGATGACGAAGCCGCTCAACATGAAGAAGAAATCGACCGCCAGATAGCCGTTGGCAGCGATTGCCGGTGCACCGGTGCGCGTGCCGACATGAAACAACAGCACGATGAGGGCGGCGATGCCACGCAGTTCATCCAGCAGTTCGTAACGCTCATTGTGATGGGGCGCAGATGCCATGGAATTGCCTCGAATCGTCAGGAAGGCTGCTGGAAGGCGGCGTTGAAAGGCAGCTTACGGGAACCGGCGGGCCGAGTGTGCGACGGCAGGGATGCCGCGCCCTCCTTGCTTTGCCGGGAAAGGGCGATGGACAGGGCGGCAGCAATGCCGAACCCGAAGCCTGTCAGCGGTTCGAAATTGGCATCCGCTATCATCAGCGACACGGCGATCATCGGCACATAGGAAAACCGGAAAGCCGACATGACGATCCTGGATTCAACCGTTGCGTATCGGGGAGATCGAAAGAAGGACTGCGCCGCGAAGGCATAGAAAAGCAGTGCACCCAGTATGCCCGAAGCGCTCAGGATCGCGACAAGACTGCTGGACGAACGGGTGCTGCCCAGTCCGATCCCGAAGCCGTAGCTTTCGGACACGCTGGAAAGCGCGATCACACGCCACATCCCGCGCTCCTCGTAAGAGAGCGACGAGGTTTTCTGCAGCACCATCCGGTCAATCATGGCCAGGATCGGATCGAGCAGACCGGGATTGAAGAGCAAGGTCAGCATGATCGCGATCAATACGATCATGACAACCGACAATTCGCCGAGCAGGCCCTGCTTGTAGATCGGTACGCCGCCTCGTTCGATGTTCGCTCGCAGAAGCCATTCCAGTCCAGCCATCGCGAAGAACAGCGCCAATCCTACGTAGGTTGCCGAGGATTTCGACTGCCAGCAAAGGATCAGCAGCAGGCCCAGCAGTATGGGACAGATGCGTTCACGCAACGTCCGGTTCGCTATTGCGCGACGATAGAAATGCAGGGCGCACAGGAAGCCGAGGCAGTAATTGCCGAAGGCGGAGGCTTCCGGCATGAGACCGACGACGCGCTTGGATCCAAGCACTTCGACTTCGGTGGCCAGCGCGTAGGAGGCAGTCCTGAAAGGTGCGAGAACGGGGCCTAGCGGAACATACTGGCTGGCAAAATCGACCAACCCCGTTGCGATCAGGATGCCGGCGCCCAGGCAGATGGCCTGGAGCGCATGTTGCCGCATCGTGGAAGCCTGCAACAACCTGGCCAGTGCGAAAACGGTAAAGACCGAAATCGTCATATAGACCCACTGAGACAGGTTCTGCGTGGAGGGGTGCAGGGGGGCAGGCGTGCTTAGAATCCCGCGAACCGGAACCACCAGGATGTCTCCCGCGAAGAGGCGCGGCATGAACAGCGTGGTGACGGTGACGACGATCCAGAAGGCGAAAAGGCAAAGCAACCGGTTCGGCAAGAGCGCAAGGGTCAGGAACGAGGCCGGTCCGTCACGGTCGAGAAATGCCTTGCCGACGATGATCAGCGCCACGATCGGTGCCGCGACGAGCGTCAGGCCTCCGGTG
>NZ_DAMDBA010000001.1:53317-56831 GCF_032093395.1 Novosphingobium sp. | reverse complement strand
GTAGGAATGGCGGCGCAGGCGCCAAATGGCATTACCGCGAAAAACAGGTAGAGCGCGAAAGGCGGGCGGCTGGCCATGGCCCAGATCGCCAGGATCCAGAACAGGACGATCGGTGCGGCATTCATCGAGCAGCCGGTGCCGCTCTAAAATGTCCCCGCGAGCATTCTTCAAGCAGACTCTTTTTGGGATTCCTGGAGATGGCTGGCTTATCGAACATTGCGGCTTGCGGTCTCCGGAACTTGGCAGTTCCTGTGAACGGCCCGTGACGACACTAGCCGAGCTTAGGGAAGGCCCGCAGTTCGATCGTCTCCAATCTGGTCTGGTTTTCCGGCCTTGATCGGAGATGACGAATGAGGAAGGGCTATTTTGCGAGGATTCCAGCCAAAATCCAAATATTATCAGCGAAAAATCAGTCTGCATTGGATGTAATTATTGCCAAGGTACATGTGTGATCGCTGCACTCGTAGTGAGTGAAAATACCTATTTAAGCGCCAATCTGTCGTCAACGTAGATGATGGTGCGGGTAACCAAGCATATGCATCGATTGTAACCCTGTCTGCGCTAAAAAAGGCGAAATCATTCAAGGGACGGTTCATGAGTATAGTCTTGGGGGCGCAGACCCATTTCAGCCAAGGTTGGAGCACTTCGCTTCTCGATGCGGCAGGCAAGCTGGGCGCGGATTCCATCCGAGACAGCGTGCCATGGGCCGCTGTGGAGAATGTCGCGGGAAAGTACGACTTTTCGGTGCCACAAGCCGCCTGGGTCGACCAGGCGCTTGGCCGTGGGTTCTCCGTCACGTTGACTTTTGCAAATGCAAACCCGCTCCATGACCAGGGCTATACCGTCTACAGCGATGCCGGCCGGGCCGCCTTCGCGGATTTCGTCGTGGCAACCTTGAAGCAATATCCTGGGGTCCAGGCGATCGAGATCGGCAACGAATACAACTCGAACTCGTTCGTGACCGGCCCCATTGCAAGCGCTTCGGCAGCCACTCGGGACGATTACTATGCAAAGCTGGTCGCGGCCGTGGATCGGGCGCTTGGCAAGGCAGGTATCGACGTGGAACTGGTGGGCGGCGCCACGCATTCCATCCCGGTCGATTATTTTTCCGATCTCAAGGCCCTGGGTACCCTGGATATCCTGGATGCCATCTCGATCCATCCCTACACGACGCCGCCCGAGCAATTCGCCGATCAGATTGCCGCCCTTCGCGGCGTGGTCGGGAACGAGATCGACATCAGGGTCACGGAATTCGGCGGCGACTTCACCTCTTTGAACGATGCGCCGGCATACTTCGCCAAGATGCTGAGCGTCATGGGCGCGGCCGGCATCGAGAGCGCGAGCTGGTATGCCCTTGCGCGCCAGTCCTATTTCCCGAACATGGAACTCTGGAACACGACTGCGGCCAGCGCGGCTCCCGCCGGTGAAACCTTTCGCGTCTTCGACGGCCTTCTGAAGGAAGGCGATACGATCGCGCGGGTCGCTACCGACGACTTCACCTATTTCTACACTCTCGGCCGCGAAGCCGCCGTGCTTTGGGGGCAGACCGGATCGGTGACGCTGGCCTCTGGAGTGTCCGCCTACGATCTTCGCGGAAACCGCATCGCAGAGTTCGACGGGAAGATTTCGGCGGACGTGCCGATCCTGCTGAAGTCCGAAGGCGGAATTTCGGCAGCATCGGTGCAGTTCCACGTCGGCGCACTGGTCGCAGACAGCTTCGATCAGTTCGACGTCACGAATACGGACGGCGGCGGTGCCGGCTTCGAAGGCCCCTGGTCTTACTATTCGCGCTCGGGCTCGGGCCAGACCCTCGCTTTGCAGACCATGGGCGGAGGCCTGAAGAGCGGCGAGCCCTGGACACCTTACCTGGGCTCACAATGGCTGCGGCCCCTCACGGTCAACGCCACGACCGTGACGCCCGCCGATTTTTCCAATGGCACGAATGCAGCTTCGCGATATGCCGTGGTCGAGCGCTACACTGTCCAAAACGCCGGGCTGTTCAGGATCGAGGGCGATTACGATGTCTCGGATCAGTCCCGAGACGGGATCTATCTCACCGTAACCGTCAACGACCGGCAGATTCTGCAGCAGCATGTCTACGACCCCGCTCAGGGGAACAGATATGACTTCACGCTGGATCACGTTCGCCTGGCAGCGGGCGATCGGGTCGAATTCGTGGTTTCTTCCGGAGCAAGCGCCGTCGGTGACGCGACCTCGCGGCATATCCGGATTTTTTCGGAGCCTGTCGCCATCGGGAGCGAGGCTGGCGCTTTGGGCGACTGGAGGGAGCAGACGTCCGGCGTCCGTCTCGACCTTTCCGGTGGCAACGTCGTCGTCGATGGCAAACGCCTGGCGACGAGCGTGATCGATGCCATCGGATCCGGTTTCAATGACATTCTGTCCGGTGATGCACATGCCAATCGCTTTCATGGCGGCGACGGCGACGATCGGCTCCATGGGCTGGGCGGCGACGATGTGCTTGTCGGCGGCGGCGGCGCGGATCGTCTAGATGGGGGCAGCGGCGCGGACCGCATGGAGGGCGGGAGCGGCGACGATACCTATTACGTCGACGATACTCGCGATCAGGTGATCGAAACGGACGCAGCGGGTGGGATCGACGTGGTTCGCTCGGAGGTGGACTTCACGCTGGGCGATCATCTCGAACAGCTTTACCTCATCGGAACCGCCGATATCAACGGGTCCGGCAATGCGCTGGCAAACATCCTCTACGGAAACGATGGTGACAATGTCCTGTCGGGTGGCGGCGGTGCGGACAAGTTGCAGGGCGGCGGCGGTGCGGACATCTTCCTGTACGATAGTCTGGAAAGCGCAGCGAGCGCCGATACCATTCTCGATTTCCAGCACGGGCTGGATCGCATCGCCATCGATCGAGAGGCGTTTGCGGGGCTGGCCGGCCGACAAGCCGGTGCGCTGGAAACTCTTGCAATCCGAAAGACTGCGACGGCGCCCGACATGCACGTCTTCTACGATCCCGGCGTCGGGACGCTCTACTATGACGTGGACGGTAGTGGCTCGGCAGCAGCCATTGCCATGGCCACCCTGCGCGGAAAGCCCATGATCGATGCGACCGATGTCGTCCTTTTCTGAACCCGGCCAGCCCCGGGGGCTTCATCGCCATGCGGCTCCGTTCGGTCAGGATGGCTTGCGGCAGTCACCATGGGCAGGCGCCTCGACGGCAGAGTGCGACCCTTTCGATGGCGGGTTGCACTATCGCTCCACGGCACGGTTGAACCGCATGTTCGCGAGCGATGCCGGGAGGCATCCCTTGCTTGGATTGGCATTGGCCGCGGGGGTCTCCGGCTTCGGGTGGTTCTGCCTGTTGTCGCTCCTGGCCTGATAGAATCGGATCGAGATAACAAAGAACCGGAGAAGGTCTGCCCTTCTCCGGTTCTTTCCATGTCCGTTTGATACGGAGCAGTCTGATCGCGCGTTCGCTTCAGGCGAAAGCGCTTCAGATATCAGGCGACGATGATGTCCGCGTCGGTAAGGTGGA
>NZ_DAMDBA010000001.1:0-53307 GCF_032093395.1 Novosphingobium sp. | reverse complement strand
AGAGCAGCACCGAGGTGCCTCCGTAAGTCAGGATGGTGTTGTCGCCCGAGAAGACGAACGAATAGCCGGCGCCTTCGGTCAGGCGAACTTTGTCCGTCCCCTGTTCGAAATCGAAGACCTTGTCCGATCCATCGTCCTTGTCGAACTGGAAGATATCGGCGCCGGTCACGGTTGGATCGTTGGGATCGTCTCCAAACAGCACGTCGTTGTCGGCGCCGCCTGCGATGATGTCGTCGCCGGCACCACCGTAAAGCCGATCGTCGCCGCCGCCGCCGTAGAGCGTATCGTTGCCGTCGCCACCGCGCAGCTTGTCCGGCGAGCCCTGACCCCAGAGAGTGTCGTCGCCCTCGTCACCATAGAGATTGTCGCTGTTGGCGCCGCCCTGGATAATGTCGTTGCCCCCGTTTCCATGAACGGTATCGTTACCCTGCCCCGCAAGAATTTCGTCACCGGCCGAGCTGCCGGAGAGAATGTCACCAAACGAAGATCCATCAATTATAGCCACGGGATATTCCTTCCGAAAATCGTTGAGTCTGGAATTACCTGAACTTCGACGACGATTGTGCCGGCTTCCCGATTATCTGTTCAGCAAATCACGCCCACTCAAGAGATTTGGTGAAGTTCCCCTGTTGCCCAATTCCCGTGTGCGGATCTGGTGCAGCGCTTCATCCTCTTCTCAATCGTTCGAAACGGATACTCTGGATCGAGATTGGCTAGCAACCGATTAAATGCAGGGCTGGTGCGAAGTTCTGTCTATATTAAGCCGATACGGTGCAGATAATACGAATATGTGCGTAGTTTTTGCTCTGTTACACTATGTGTAAACGTTCAGGCACAAGCTCTTGGACCGACAATACGCTGCAATGACCGCTCCATTCCGGATGAGGATTATGCGGCGAAAACAGAAAAGGCCCCGACGCATCGGAGCCTTTCCCTTCCGGATCGCCATTCCGGCCGCCTGGTGGAGGCCGGATCGGGCGGGTTAGTTCACGCCCAGAGCAGGCCCGCATCGGTTTCGGTCATGTGCAGGCCGTCCATGCCGATTCCCTTGACCCGTGCCAGTAGATGCTCGCCTGCCTCGTCGTGCATCTCCAGGTAAGTGACCCCTGCCGTGGTGACGATATCGAAGGTCGCGTTGCCGGTGGAACCGGTGATCAGGATCTTGTCGCCATCGCTGGCGTTGAAGTCGTAGATCGTGTCCATGCCGGCAATGTCTGCGGCGTCGAGCACGAAAGTGTCAGCGCCGGCTTCGCCGTAGAGACGGTCCGCGCCGGTGCCGCCAAAGATCCAGTCGTTGCCGGTGCCGCCCAGGACAGTGTCGATTCCCGCATCGCCGTAGAGGTAGTCGTTGCCGTCGTCGCCATAAAGGGTGTCGTCGCCGTTGCCGCCGTGGATCCCGTCGTCGCCCGCCATGCCGCGCAGCTTGTCGATGCCGTCCAGACCCTCGATCCGCTCGCCTGCGGCGCCGCCGGTCAGGCGGTCATCGCCGGAGGTTCCGTTCAGGGTGATGGCGTAAGCCTTCCCCGCATCTCCATAGGGGCTGCTGTCATGCTGGGCCGGATTACCGGAAGCGGGCGTTTCGACCACCGGCGCGGTGCCGCCGCCGGTCGTGTTGCCCCCGCCGCTTGTGTTGCCGGTGTCTCCGGGGACTTGCGGCGCAGGCTGGCTCGGGGTGGCGCCGCCGGAGGCAAGCAGCTTGGCAAGCTGATCGTAGGAATAGGTGCCATCGGAAAAGGTAAAGCTTTCCACGTTGATGACGGTAGAAATTTCCCCTGCACGCACCGAAATCTGAACCGTGCCGGATGCGGAGACGGATCCCGTGACCTTTGCTGCGGTATAGTTCAGCACGAGGCTGTCCAGGCCTTGTCCGCCGTCGATCTTGTCGTTTCCGAAGCTGAAGTAGATGATATCGTTGCCGCGCCCGGCATTCAGAACATTTGCGGCGCTGCTGCCGATGAGCGTATCGTTGCCGTCGCCGGTATAGGCGTTCTCGATCGTGTCGGCCGTGAGCGAGAGCGTCATTCCGGCAAGCGTGCTCGCCTTGGCGGCGGTCAGGTCGATCACCGTATTCGTGGTAATGGCGGCGGCATTGATCGTGTCCACTCCGCCGTTGGCATCCTTCAGAACGCTCCGCTTGGCAAGATCGGCACCCTGGTAGAGCAAGCCGAACTCGTCGGTGTAGATATAGGTGTCGTTCTTAGAGGTGTCGGCATCGCCCAGCAGGGTCAGCGTGGCGCCCTTGAACTTGCCGGTCATCGGCGCGCCTGCCTTGTCGGCGGCGGCCGGATCGCGGTTGTAGATGTCCACCTTCCAGGTTCCGGCCGAGTCCTCTCCCATAGAGGCGACGGAGCCGAACGTGAAATTGCGGATGCTGCCCACGCGGCTTTCTTCGGGAAGATCGTAGACCAGGCGCACCTGGGTGCCGTCGGGGGAGGTGAGGTAGACGTCGAGATCGCCGGTATTGAGCCAGTTGAGGTCGATCGAAAGCTGGACATGCTCCAGATTGACGGCTTCCGTCACCTGGATGTCGAGCGAGATGTGATCGTTGGAGCCGGCGACCATGGTCTGGGCCGAAGCGACGGTCTTGGTCACGGTCGCCAGGTTCGCGAACGTCTGCTGCTGTCCCCAGGTTTCCGCCAGGCGAACCGCGTCGTGGACATTGAGGAAGCCGTAACCGAATGCGTCGCTGAAATGCAGGCCGCCGCCGTTGAAGTTGTCGGCGCCGTTGGTCCGCCAGCCGTCGCCGAAGTTGGCGCCGTCCGCCAGGCCGGACCGGTGGGCGGAATAGGCCAGGATTTCCTGGATGTCGCGATAGCCCAGGTTCGGATTGGCCTGAAGCATGAGGCCCACTGCGGCCGAGACGGCCGGCGCCGCGAAGGAGGTGCCGTTGACGCTTTCGTAGCGGTCGCTCAGCGTCGTGGTCAGCACGTCCCGTCCGGCGGCGGAAACGAGAACGTTTGCGCCAAGGCTCGTGAACGAGGAAGCCTTCCCGTCGCTGTCGACAGCGCCGACGGCAATCGAATAGGGCGAATTCTGGAAGTTGTGATAGTTCGAGGTGCCCGTGGTGCCGGCGTTGCCTGCCGCAAAGACCAGCGAGGTGCCCAGGCCGCCGCGACCTTCGGATACGGCGCGGACGAGCGCGGCCTTGTATTCGGGGTTGACGGCGAAGTTGTCCGCGAAATTCTCCACGAAGCTCCAGCTGTTGTTGGAAACGTCAACTTCGGACGACTTCTGAAGCGCGGCCACAATCTGGCCCACGGCGTTGGCGGATCCATAATCGACGCCATAGCCGATAAGGGTTGCGCCAGAGGCGATGCCCACCGTTCCTACGCCATTACCGGCGTCTGCGGCGATCACGCCGGCTACGAGCGTTCCGTGCGATGCGGGGAGCGCGGTGGCGCTGATCGCCACGTTGTCGGTGCCGACCGCGAAGTTGAAGTCCAGCGAGGTGCTATAGGCTTTCTTGAGATCGGCGTGGCGGAAATCGATCTGGGTGTCGACGACACCGATCTTCACGCCAGCGCCGTTGTAATCCTTCCACACGGAATAGGCATCGATGCTCAGCTTCGACCGGGTCGAGCCGTCGAGATACCATTGCTGCTTTTCAAGAATATCACCGTAGTAAGTCGTGAGGCTGGCAGCAGCGGAGACAGAATTGCTGTTGATCTTGGTGCTCATGGCTCATAAACTCGCGGTTGGCCAAGTAAGTCGATCTTTTTGATCGTCAAGCTGGCTTGGGAATTCGTTGTTTGCGAGTTTCGTTTTCGTCCAATAAAGCTAATCTCGAACTTCTCGGTGAGGTGAATCGCTTTTAATGAGTGGCCGTGCGAAATATTTCGTGATAGTTGTGGCTGTATAGGTAGCATTTCGGATGCTTTAGATTCGCCTGTGAAGCGACCGCCTGTTTTTCAAACGCGAACAACCAATTGGCCCGAGGTCGCGAAAGGCGGCGTTAACCATGAGGTCGATCCGGTCGCGGAATCGTCAGCTTTCGGAAAGAATCTCAACGGTGCGGAATAGGCAAAGATACGGATCGCATGAATCTAAGGACTAAGCCCTAGGCGGAAGAATTCTTTGCCTCGCGAGTGCGTTTTTTATGGCCCGCGAACGGATTCGCTTAGAGCCCGTTTGAAAAATGCCCGAGAGGGCATTTTCAGAGCGGCACCAGCCCCCCGTTTTTCTCAGGCGCCCCCACCCTACCACCCGCAGGATACTACCGTTGGGTGGTAGGGTGGGGGCGCGGGCTGGTGCCGCTAAATTCGCTTTCAGCGAATTTTTAAACGGACTCTTAGCCAGCGGGAAGGGGGGCACGCGAAAGTTCCGCATGCGGCGACGATTGACCTTGTGCTGGATGGCAGCAGGCCGTTCGATCCGTTTACCTGTGCCGGGAAATTCCAGATCCCGCAAAATCCGAACAATGTCGCCGGAAACGGGAGGAGGGTATTGTAGGAGAATTGGCGCTCATGAGCGTACTTCGTCAGGTGCCGTCGATTCCTCCAGAACCTGCGGCGCCGGGACACGAAGAGGGTGCGAACAGGCGGACGCGGTACTTGGTGGCGCTATCCCGGGCGCTCTCGTTCCATCGCATGGCGAAAGCCAGATTTTGCCCCGACTGGACCTGTAACTGCCGATCAATGACATATCCGGAAGATCGTTGCGATTGCGTGATCCGACGTCCGTCGATCGAGAAGCTGATGTCGGCTCCGCGTGCGCCCACATGGGCCGCCGTGAATTCACCCAAGACGTGCAGCGCGCCACCGCGTGATACGCGATATTCCAAGATCAGCGCGTCTTCGCTGGGACTTGGCAGCGCCAGGTCTGCGGAAGCCCTGGGCAGAGCGGATCCTTGCCGACCGAGGTAGGGTGTCCAGGGCACGCCTTCGACCTGCTGTCCCGGCAGCGTCGCAAGCGGAAACAAGCTTCCGGCCTTGCGAGAATAAAGGGTGAAGCCGGCAGAAGCGGGCACAGTGCCGGGCGCGGGATAGGTGAAATCGTAAAGGCTGTCGGCGATCAGTGCGGTGCAGCCCAGTTTGACGTTCCCGCCCAGCGTCAGAGGCTCGCGGCCTTGCAACACTATAACCCTTGTTTCGTCCATCATGAGGTCGTGAGCGCCAAGGTGCTTGCCGGTCGCGCCGAAGGCAGTGACCTTGGCGTCATCGATGCGCACGACTCTTGGCGTTCCCCAAAGAACCCATGTTCTGGGGCCGAATTCGTGGATGAAGGTAAAGCGATCGGGACTGCGGTCCACGCCGCGAAAGGCGGTGAGGTGGTCGATGGCGAAGCGATAGGCCCGTCCGGCATCCGTTGCTTCGCCATCTCGTCGAAGTAACGGCACGAAGCCGTCTCCCCGCTCGTTGAGCGGGTACCAGTCCATTTCCTTTGCGCCGAGAGAAGATAGCGTCGCATAGGCGCGCACCAGTTCGTCGGGCGCTGCGCGTGGATCCCGGCTCCCCAGTTCGGTGATGTAGATGGGCCTTTCGCGCGCAACGGGATGGCGTCGTAGGACGCCGACTTGCGCGGGCAATTGATCGATCGGCGTCGTGTAGGGGTGTATCGCCAGGCCTTCGAGGAAGGTTGCATCGCGGCTTTCGAGCAAGGGCCACAGAAAGCCCGCGGGCAGCGAATGGACGGAGCCACCGATCACGCGCACCGATCTGCCGGCTTGCCGCACACCCTCGGCGGCGCTCTTCACCATGGCAAGATGATAGGCTCTGCGCCCCGCGAGGTTCGCATCCCTCACGGGGCCATTGACGAAGTTGTTGCCATTGATCTCGTTGCCGACCTCCAAGGTATCGATGGCAGGGTAACGGCGTACGAGTTCCGCTACAAACCGCGAGAAGGCAGCGAGCGCGGCTGGAGAATGCGGTGTATGACCCGCGTCGTAGAGTGGATTGCCCCAGTTGAGCGTCAAAGTGAGACGTACTTTCCGCTCCGTGAGGCGCGCCGGGTACCGGGTCATCGGGGTAATGAAGACGTACTGCCCTTCGACTTTCTCTATATCCGCCCAGCGCAGGCTGTCGCGCCAGTTCGCCACGGGAAGCTCGAGTGCGGCTTCGAACAGCGCCTCGTTCCAGCCTTGCGAGAAATTGGAGGCCGCGCCAAGCCGCATGGGTATGCTCGATACCGGATTTTGACGCGGCACAGATGGGGTGACACTTGCCGTCTTGGCATTGAGCCCTGCGGTGGCGCGATGCGAAACCGGGGCTTGGATGCCCAAGGCTATAAACAGGACCGTCAAGGTAGGCAGCGCGATGAATGCGAACCTCACCGGTGAGTCTCTGCAACTGCCCGATCCATTTCCGCTTTAAGGATGGCTACGCTATCGATGGCTTGCGCCAGAGTGGCGGCGTGGACCTCGGCGTCGATGCCGGTGGACATGGCGGTTTCCAGAACGCCGCAAGTCGATCGGGGTGAGCAGGCGAGGGGATCGATGAGCCATTTTTCCAGATTCACCGATTCAAGGAAAGAATCCAGCTTCGGATCCCAACGCAGTGCCACAAACGGAACCCGACAGGAGTAGGCCGCAATCACGGCGTGCATTCGAAAAGCGACCAGTCCTCGGAAGCTTCCAATAAGCCTTGAGAGTTGTTCGGGGGTCTCGGGCTCGACGTAAACAATGCGATCGGCGGGTACGTCTGCCTCCAGATCCGCTTTGATCCGTCTGGCGCAAGAGCGATCCTCGGGGCTTCCGTTTGTGAATATGGTAACATCGTTACCTGCGACGACGAGAGCCTTCGCCAAATCTCGATACCAGGTTTCCAGAAACTCAGTCTCCACTTGCTGCGTCGAATGGTAGCGCACGGCGAAGGGGCTGGTAATATTGAGTCCGATGGACCGCCGGCCATTGTTCGTTTGCGGCGCGATCCCCTCTATCCCGAAACGCCAACTGGCCAATAGCCCGGGATCGGGAACCACGCCTGCGGGTAGGTCAAAGTCTGCGCCGAATTCGGCATTCCATAGTATCCGGGAACGCTCATCCCTGACGTAGACCTTTTTCAGAAGGCGTCGATCCAGCGCCCGGCGCATGAGTGTCCGACCGCTTCGGCTCCAACCGGAGGACACGCCGCAGCCGTAGATGAAGGCGGGAAGTCCGCGTCGTTCCGCTGCCTCTACAGCCAGAGCGATCTTCGTCGGAAAATTGAGATCGAGATCCACGACAAGATTGCCGCCGCCGATGACGATGCAGTTCGCCCCCGGCAACGCGGCATCATAGTGCGGCCGCCAACGCCGGCGCGACTGCACTGCCAGCGGCAGGCGCACCGCAAGTTCCCGCATGGGGGTGGGAAGCATGTGCAGCGCGCGGATCAAGGGGCCACGCCCCGCTGCGCCGGGTCCGTAGGCGGTGCGGCCGGCAAGGTCCACCGACCAGGTATCGTCATGCGCGCCGCAACGCACCAGCGCATGCTCGAGACATTCCGACAGCAAGCCATCGCCCAGGTTGGGGCTGTATTTTACGTTAAAGATGCGCACGCGAGGGCGAACGGCCTGCGTATCGTCGGAATACGGCGGTGTGTCCGTGGCGCGATCTGCGCTGAACAGGTCGTGCGCCGGGCTGGTTGCGATCATTGGCAAGATTCCTTCATGCCGCTATTCCGGGGGCAGACGAAACCATTGCCGTCGCTCCGACATGGCGGGATACTTGAGCAATTACGCCCGTCGAGGTGGGAAGGTATTCGAAGCGCCCCTGCCGCCCGGCTGTTACGATCCCGGTGCGCTTGATGCGATCCAGCACCGCGTTTACCTTTTTCCGATAGCCGATGGTGTAAAGCGGGTAGCAGTTCTCCACGAGATCATGACCTTCCAGCCTGAGGCCGCGGGCAAGGCCCAACTGCAGGGCGTGTGTGCGAAAAGCGTCGAAAGTAGTTTGCGGCTCATGCGTGGAGCCCGGCGCGAGCGTCGTCTCGACTGAGAAAGACGCTCTTTCATTGGCGGAATTCGGATAGACGCGGGAATAGACTGTCGCTCGCTTCCACGCGCCATGGTTATGAAAGTTGAAAAGGACGTTGCCGCTGTCCGGATGAAGCCATTCCGCCGAGACGTGGAGGGTTGTCATGTCCAGGCTTTCAAGGCCTGACGGTTCCGAAAACAGCGCGCGGTGCAAGGCATCGAGCGGCATAGTGCTGACCACGGAAGTCGCCAGGCGCGTGCCGCGATCGGTTCGGATACGGTAGAAGGCGTCGTCTTTCTCCAACGCTTCCAGGCGTTCCCCAAACGCGAAGGTTACCCCTTGCGCGGTGAGGTGCTGGACGATGGCGGAGAAGAGCACGTCAAAGCCCTGTCTGGGGCGGACGCGCATCGGCCAGTGCCGGACTGCCAGCCCCTTCTTGGGGACGAAGATCCGCATCGCGCTTCGTGCAAGGTTCTCCAGCCGTGTAAAACGATCAATGATCGCCATGCGTCGGAAGAAGAATTCCTCGTCTATGGCGTGAGGTTGGACATGATGGAAACGCGTTATGTAGTGGCGCAAACCGGTATCGGTGAAGAAACGAGTACCCAATCGTTTGCGGCAGAGAGCCTCCAGCGAACCATCGGGCGTCACCGTGATGCGTGAGAACAGCAGGTCAAGTGCCGAGAATGCCAGGCGCGCGGGTTTTTGCCTGAGCAAGTCCCTGGGTTCGATCGGATAGAGCAGGATCGACCCGTCGGGTGCGATTCTGCGCTGAACGCTTGCGACTTCCGGGCAGATATCGCGCAAGGACGGCGCGAGATCGAAGATGCTTGCGGTTTCTTCGTAAAATACGCTGCCGACATCGAAAGTGTAGGGACCGATCTGACGACTGCGGTGAGTGCCACCGGCCCGATCGCTCTGATCGATCACGATGACCCTGTGCCCCGCCGCCGACAGTTGCGCGGCAGCCGCAAGACCGGCGACCCCCGCGCCAAGCACGGCGATAAGGCCCGAGCTTCCGGGCATGGGAGGTTCGCTCATGAAAGTGTGAAGGTAGTAGCAGTGATCTTGTCAGTGACCACGTCTGCAAGGCAGTCCCTGATGATCCGGCTACGACATGATAGGGCGCGGGAATCCTGAATTAGCGACATCGGCGTTCCCCCTTGCAACGATATCGCATCGTCGCTCATCCGCACCATCATTCGGTACAGCCGCGTTTTTATTGCTCGATTTTTTCAGCGGCAATTCGATCCGCATCCGTTTTGGATGGGTAAAGCTGAGTCGGATGCAAAACCGAGCTAGTTACATCTTCTGCCGCAAGGGAAGGTGTGCGACGTCCGTTAGCGGGCCGCATTCGGGTGGGCAAAGATATTGCCGGCACAGTTCGATGGAGGTTTCGGGAACGATGATTCAAGAAACGAGGGAGCTGCCGATGCGGTTAGGGGATCGCATGACAAGCCGTCCACAAGTTCAGGCAGGAGCAAGTTCAGGCAAGTGGGCCGCGACCCGGCAGAACAAAGCTCTGCCGGGCCGTCGATCGTTATTCGGAAGGCTTCGTGTCCGCCTTGGCGGGTTCGGTCTTGGGGCGAGCGCTGCGTGCCTTTGAAGCCGCTTTCGGGGCAGCCGTCTTGGCCGAACGCGTAGTGGAGCCGCTGCGTTTGGCTTTCGGGGCTGCCGGCTTCGGTGCGCTGGCGGCGGAGCCAGCAACTGGGGTAGCTGCTGCAGGTGTGGCGGAGGTTGCGGGTGCCGATTCCGGTTTTGCAGCAGCGGCGATCGTGTCAGCGGATTTCGCGTTCTTCGACTTCGGCTTGGCGGATGCCGGTTTGCGGGCCTTGGAGGGGGAAGCGGTCTTGGGCGCTGCGGCCGTTTTGGACTCTGGGGCCTTCACGGTTTCCGTAGCCGATTTCGGCTCTCTGGCGAACCGCTTCTTGCCCCCGCGAGACGCGGGTGCCGCCTTCTCCGGAGCAGTCGAGGGCACGCCCGGTTTGCTTGCGGCAGACGACGACTTGGCCTTTACTGTGGGTTCGGCAGACACGGGCGCGGAGACGCCGGTGCTGCTTTCGGCGGCAGGCTTCGCTGCGGCGCTGCGTTCCTTGCCCGGCGCGGAGGTTGCGTCCCGCTTGGCGCCGCCAGGGCGGCCGCCGAGGCCCATGCGTTGCGCAACGGCACGGCGATGCTCGGAATAGGCGGGAGCGACCATCGGGTAGTCCGCGGGCAGTCCATAGCGCGAGCGATACTCGGGAGGCGTCAGGCCGTTGTTCGCCAGATGACGCTTGAGGCTCTTGTAAGGCTTGCCGTCGATCAGGCTAAGGATGTGCTCCCTCGAAGCGAGGCTTTCCTCGATCGAGACCGCAGGCTTCTGCGGCACTTCGGCTTCCGCACCCGATGCCGACTGGCCCGCGAGCGCCGATCGAGTTTGATCGATCAGTGCAGCCAGTTCACTGCTGGGCACACTGTTGTTGGCGAAGTAGGCGCTCAGCAGATCGACTGTAAGACGGGTGAGGTCGGGCTGTTCGCTATCGGGCATCACATGCTCCCTTTGAAAATTGGCGAGGTGGAACCGGTAACTTTGCCCTCGCACGGCTGTCGTAAATAAACAGGAAATGCTTTCGGGGCCAATAGTCAATTCGGAGTGAAACGATCGCGCCGAAGAAAAGATGCGCGTGAAGGTCTCCTCCGGTAAACTTTTCAGGAGCGAGTCGTGGCCGGCGCGAAGAGTTCGATCTGGGAATGCAAGCCGCCGGAGGAAGACTGCCCTACCCAGATGTCGAAAAGCCCCGGCTCGGCAATCCGGCGACTGCCGGATCCGACGAATTCCAGATCCTTGCGCGCGATCGCGAAGCGGACGACCTTGCTTTCGCCGGGGTCCAGTGTGATGCGTTCCATGCTCTTCAACTCGCGGATCGGCCGGGTACGACTGGCAACACGATCGCGCATGTAGAGTTGCACCACTTCGCTGCCGCGACGACTGCCCTTGTTGGTGATCTTGGCCGAAATTTCCAGCGTCTCGTCCCAGCGCATGACCTTGTCGGAAAGCTTGAGGCTGTCGAGGGTGAATTCGCTGTAGCTCAGGCCATGACCGAAGGGGAACCGGGCGCTGTTGTCGGTGGTCGTGTAACGGGCGCGATACTCGGTGCGATCGTCCACGACTGGGCGACCTGTCGACTTTCGATCGTAAAAGAAAGGTTCCTGGCCAGATTCCCAAGGAAAGCTGACCGGCAGCTTGCCCGAGGGGTTGACCTTGCCGAACAGAACGTCGGCCACGGCGTGCCCCGCTTCCGAACCGAGGAACCAGGTGGCCAGGATGGCCTGGGCATTGGCGACCCCATCGTGCAGCGCCAGGGCGCGGCCGTGGCGCAGCAGCACCACGACAGGTTTGCCGGTGGCCGTTACCGCATCGGCGAGCGCCTGCTGCGCGGCGGGAATCTCGATCGTCGTGCGCGATTGTGCCTCGCCCGACATCGTCTGAGGCTCGCCGATGGCAAGGAGAACGACGTCCGCCGCCTTCGCCGCCTCCACGGCCCTGGCGATGCCGCCGTCGATCGGCGCGACGATGCCGCTGCCGGGAACGATCGTGAGCTTTGCCGCTTCGGGAAGGGCCGCGCGCAAGCCGCTGGCGATGTCCACGCCCTTGCCGGGATCGCCGTAGAACGCCCAGGGTCCGTAGAGATTGTCCTTGTCCTCTCCGAACGGGCCGATCAGCGCGATCTTCTGGCCATGCTCGGGATCGAGCGGCAGGACGCCGCTGTTCTTGAGCAGGACGATCGAGCGCGCCGCCGCCTCGCGCGCCAGTTCACGGTGCGCAGGCGTGGCGATGCGGGTGCGTTCGACGTCCTCGTCGAGCGAGCGCCAGGGATTGTCGAACAGGCCCAAGGCCATCTTCACATAGAGGATGCGGCGTACAGCGATATCCACCGTCCCCATCGGCACGGCCCCCGATTTCACCAGTTCGGGGAGGTAGCGGACGTACAATCCGCTCTGCATCGACATGTCCACGCCCGCCAGCACCGCAAGGCGGGCGGCATCGCGCTCGTCCTCGGCATAGCCATGGGCAATGAGTTCCTCGTCGGCGGTATAGTCGGAAAAGACGAAACCGCGGAACTGCATCTCTCCCCGCAGGATGTCCGTCAGCAGGGCGCGGTCGGCGGTTGCGGGCACGCCGTTGATCTCGCTGAAGGCCGCCATTGTGGTGAGCGCGCCGGCGGCAAAGGCGGCCGTGAAAGGCGGCAAATGCGTTTCGCGCAGAGTCTCGTCGCTGATATCGACGCTGCCGTATTCGAGCCCACCGGCGACAGCGCCATAGGCGGCGAAATGCTTGGGGCAGGCGAGCAGAGAATCGGCGCGGCGCAAGTCCCGGCCCTGGAAGCCGCGCACTTTCGCGGCGGTGAGCAGCGCCGTCAGGGTGACGTCTTCGCCTGAGCCTTCGACGACGCGCCCCCAGCGCTGGTCGCGGGCGACGTCGGCCATCGGTGCGAAAGTGAGGTGCAGTCCGGCCGCCGTCGCTTCCACGGCCATCGCCCGTCCGGTGCGTTCCGCTAGGGCAGGATCGAAGGTGGAAGCTTCTCCCAGTGGCACCGGGAAGATCGTCTTGAGGCCGTGGATCACGTCGCCCGCAAACAGCAGCGGAATGCCGAGGCGGCTCTGCTTGACGGCCAGTTCCTGGGCGCGTCGCGCGCCGGCCACGCCGATGCCGTTGAACAGGCAGCCCACCCGGCCCTTGCGGATTTCCTCGGACAGGCGCTTTTCGCCTTGAATACCTGCCTGGGGATTGGGCGGGTTGAAGGGACGGAAAGCGTCGGCAAGGCAGGTCATCTGCCCGGCCTTTTCCTCGATGGTCATGCGGGCGATGAGATCGTCCACCTGCCGGACCTGATCGGCGGCGAAAGCGGTGCGGGGGGCAATGCGGGGCAGGCCGAACGCGGCGGCACCTCCGAGGATGCCAGAGAGGATGGCGCGGCGCTGAATGGTCATGGAGGCGAGAAGACGTTCCGATTGATGCAAACGATGCCCCCGAAACGTCGCTAGGCCCGTTTTTGTTGCACTGCGGCGGAAAAGCGACCGGCCGGTTGTCGCTTGGGACAACCGGCCGGCAATGGTCTGGTCTCTGATATTCAGGTAAGCGCTGCGCGGGCCATTGATGGAGACGGGGCGCGCGCAGGGGCCGGCTCGGCGGCGCCAAGCGTCGGTATCATGTCGTCTACCGTCACCGGCTCGTCGCCTTTCAACAGCGCCAGCGCTTCGCCCTTGGTCTCGACGGCGGGTGGCGAGCCACGCAACGGCATGCCTGCCGTCTCGCGCACGGTGAGCATGGTGACGATGCCGATCACGGCGGCGCCCATCAGGTAATAGGCGGGAACCAGCGGGTCTCCGGTACGGCTGACCAGCCAGGCAGTGACCAGCGGCGTGGTGCCGCCGAACAGCGAGACGGAGAGATTGAACGAGATGGATAGCGCACTGTAGCGGACGGGTGTGTAGAACAGCGCCGGCAGGGTGGAGGGCATCGAACTGGTGAAGCAGACCAGCGCCACGCCCAGCGTCATCAGGCCGAGGAAGATCAGCCAGTCGTTGCCGGAACCGATCAGCAGCATGCTGGGGATGGCCAGGACCAGAAGCGCGATGCAGGCGCCGATGATCATCGGGCGACGGCCAAGGCGATCGCTGAACATCCCGCCGATCACGTTCAGGGGCATCATCACCAGCATCACCAGGATGATCAGCAGCAGGCCCTTGGTTTCGGCATAGCCCATGGTCACCGTCAGGTAGTTGGGCATGTAGGTGAGCAGCATGTAGTCGGTAACGTTGAATACCAGCACCAGTCCCATGCACTTCAGCAACTGGGGCCAGTGCAGGCGAAACAGGTCGGACAGGCCAGGGCGGTCCGTCTCGCGCTTGTCCACTTGCTCGGTATAGGCCTGGAACGCCGGGGTTTCCTCCAGTTTGAGGCGCATGTAGAGGCCGAGCAGGCCAAGCGGGCCGCCGACCAGGAACGGAATGCGCCAGCCCCAGGCAAGCATCTCCGCGTCGGAGAGCATCATCTGGAGTGCCGTGACGGTGCCTGCCCCGGCGATATAGCCCCCAAGCGTGCCGAATTCGAGCCAGCTGCCCATCAGGCCGCGCTTCTGGTCGGTCGAATACTCGGCGATGAAAGTGGCGGCGCCGCCGTATTCGCCGCCGGTCGAGAAACCCTGGACCAGGCGGGCGACGAGCAGCAGGATGGGTGCGGCAATACCGATCCGCTCGTAAGACGGGATCAGGCCGATGCAGAAGGTGCCGACGGCCATCATCACCATGGTCAGCGCCAGGATCTTGTGGCGGCCGTAGCGGTCACCCAGGGGGCCGAACACCAGCCCGCCGAGCGGCCGCACCAGGAACGCCACTGCAAACGTGGCCAGGGTGGCGATCAGTTGCAGCGTCGGATCGCCCGAAGGGAAGAACACACGCCCCAAAGTGACGGCAATATAACCGTAGACGCCGAAGTCGAACCACTCCATCGCATTGCCGAGCGCGGCCGCGCCCACCGCGCGGTTCAGCAGCGAACGGTCTACTACCGTGATATCGTCGATGGCCAGTTCCCGGCGGGATTTGAACCAGCCGAATTGCGCATGCTGCGCAATGGGGTTTTGCATGTCTATCTCCGTGCGCGCCCGGGCAGGCGCGCAGGAAGGCACCACTATCGCCGAGCGGGAGGCGGCCGTCCAACGGCCGTGAAGGGATGCGATGCCGGATCGGGCATCAAGCGGGGGAGGGCGCCCCATAGCCATGTTCGGCGAAGAACGGGGCTTTAATGGCCGAACCGTTTCTCAGTGGCGATGAATCGAGTTTGTGTTAACAAATGGACGAAGGCGGCATGGTGCTGAACTCTACCCTTTTCGCGGTTGATTCCGCGATCGGAACCGGAATCAGCTCGATATCTTCGAGGTCGTTCGAAAGCCTGTACAGGCGTGCTCGGATACACGACTACGATGACTGTCGCAGTGAATCGGTAGTTTTCGCGGATGAGCAGACGGCCGCACAGTCGAAGAGATCGATCTTCTTTGGTCAGCGGGGTAACGGCGATTTCAGAACTGTCGCCCGGCCTCCGGATCAGGTTGCGGCCGGGCGTCTCGGGGCATGGGCGGTGAGGCAGGTGAGGACGCTCGCGCCCATGAAGGCGATCGCCAGCAGTTCGGGCACGGTGGGCAGGCGCGACTCCCAGAGGAAACCGTAAAGCAGCGCGAAGGCCGTTTCGAACAGGATCATCTGGCCGACCATGGTCAGGGGCAGCAGTCTGCTCATGGTGTTCCAGAAGGCATTGCCGACAACGGAGGCAAGCAGGGCGACGCCGCCCGAGACAGCCAGAAAACGATACCACGCGGCGGTATCATGACCGGCAGGTTCGAGTAGGAGCGCGAAGGGCACCAGCAGCACCGCCTGAAGGCCGGTGACGATGCCGAGCAACAGGCTCCAGTCATGGGCCGAAACCTCGCCGAGGCGGACGAGCCAGCGGCTGTTGATCACCGCGAAGGTCGCCCAGGAGGCAAGGGCGCCGATCGCGCAGAGCAGACCGATCAACGGCATGAGTCCGGCCTCCGCGCTGTCCGTTACCCGCATCTGTCCCAAGGTCTGCCAGCCGATGCAGGCCACTGCCCCGCAGCCCAGCAGCAGCGACGGGGCCAGTCGGACGAGCGACGGCGCGCTTGCGTCGCGACTGCCGACAAGGGTCACGACAACCGGGATGAAGCCGATCACCAGCGACGTCACCGAGATCCCCGCCAATTGAACGGCGCTGGACAGGAGGATGTAGTAAAGGGTGTTGCCGAGCAGGCTGAGCCAGGTCAGCGCGATCCACTCGGTGCGACCGAGCAGACGTACCAGCGTCCGCCAGCGCGGCATCAGCAGAACCGCGGCGATCAGGCCGTAGGCAAGATAGCGACCGGCCGCGAGATGGAGCGGGCCGAAATCGCCGGCCAGTTCGGGCGCGAGAAAAACCAGGCCCCAGACAGCACCGGCGGCCGCCCCGAAACCCACGCCGACAATCGTATTCCGCTTATCCGACACTTCAAGCTCCACGCCGGGCAAGTTCCATCCCGGAAAGGTGGCAGACTGCAATGAAAATCCGGGCCGGTCTTGACCGGGTCTACGCCGGTTTTGACCCAGTCTCGTGGGCCCCATCCTGCATCTGGCGTCGATAGGCCGCCGGGGCCAGGCCGGTGGCCTTGCGCATGGCGCGCGTCAGGGCGCTCTGGTCGGAATAGCCGAAGCGATAGGCCAGCTCCGCGATCGACAGGTGACCCGCGCACAGCGCCTCTCTCACCCGCTGCAGTCGCAGATCGGAAAGCCAGGCGCGGGGCGTGGTATTCAGCTCGTGGCGGAACAGTTCGTGCAGGCGGCTAACCCCGACGCCGACGTGGCGCGCCATGGATGCGGCAGTCCACTGTCCGCCCGGCTCCGCCTCGACGGCGGCCAGAAGCGCGGTCAGGCGCAGGCGTGCGCGAGGCGTTTCGCCTGCCAGTGTGTCGAACAGCAGGGGCGCCCAGCGTTCCACTATGGCCTGCGTGGTTTCATGGGACGCGCAGGGCTGCGTTGCCATCAGCGCCATGAAATCCACCAGCTTGTTCGCGGCAGGCGAGAGCGCGCTGTAGGGGCTGCGCGCCAGTTCGTCCCGCAGGCGCGGTGCCAGCGCCTGACGATCGAGGTCGAGAATGAAGGACCGGTTGGCGTGTTGGCTCGCCTGATCGTGGCGCATGTCGGTATCGACGAAAGCCATGTCTCCTCGCCGGATCGCGCCGCCGCGGGTGCCGATCTCCATCGTCAGCGAGCCCTCCAGCGGCAGGACGATCTGGGCGAAGCCGTGGCTGTCCGTGGTGCTGTCCCGCCCGTAACTGCGCACGTCGATGGAGAGAGGGGAGAGTGGCACCATCCCCTTCATGTACCACCGATCGCCGCACCGATGACAGGGGGATTTGCGATCCACCTGTCGGCGGGGGAGCGCCAGGGGTTGAAAACCTTGGCCGGAGTCCTGTAAAGGCGCTCCATTCGCAAGGAGCCCGGTGCAAATCCGGGTGGCTATTCCGGCCGCCGATCCGCCGGACAATCTCACATGACTTTATCTTTCAAACGCCGGTAATCATCGGCGTCATGTGCAATTGCGGACTACTTCCATGTCAGACACATCCATCCGCTACCGGCGGCAGTGGTTCAGCGACGCCGTGACCGCGCGCCGCGACGTGCTTGCCGGTATCGTCGTCGCCCTCGCGCTCATTCCCGAGGCCATCGGTTTCTCGATCATCGCCGGGGTAGACCCTCGCGTCGGGCTCTATGCCTCGGTGGCGATCGCGATCGTCGTTTCCTTTACCGGCGGTCGGCCGGCGATGATCTCGGCGGCGACGGCGGCGGTGGCCGTCCTTGTCGGCCCGCTGGTTCGCGATCACGGCGTTCCCTATCTCTTCGCCGCGACGATCCTGATGGGGCTGTTCCAGATCCTGGCGGGCCTGCTGCGCCTCGATCTGGTGATGCAGTTCGTCTCGCGCTCGGTGATCACCGGCTTCGTCAACGCGCTGGCCATCCTGATCTTCATGGCGCAGCTGCCCCAGCTTACCCAGGTGGGATGGCAGACTTATGCGATGGTCGCGGGCGGCCTTGCAGTGATCTACCTGTTCCCGCGCGTGACCAGGGCCGTGCCCTCTCCGCTCGTGGCGATCCTGCTGCTGTCGGCCTTGAGCATCGCGATGGGGCTGCCGGTCCATACCGTGGGCGACATGGGCCGCCTGCCCGAAGGCCTGCCGAGTTTCGCGCTTCCGCAGGTTCCGCTGACCCTGGACACCTTGCGCATCATCCTGCCCTATTCGCTGACGATGGCGGCGGTGGGCCTGCTGGAGTCCATGCTGACCGCGCAGATCGTCGACGACATGACCGATACCGACAGCGACAAGCGCCGCGAATGCGCAGGGCAGGGGAGTGCCAATATCGTCGCCGCCCTGTTCGGCGGGATGGGCGGCTGCGCGATGATCGGGCAATCGGTGATCAACGTCAGTTCGGGTGGACGGGGGCGCCTGTCGACTTTCGTGGCTGGCGCGTTCCTGCTGTTCCTGCTCGCGGTGCTCGGGCCCTGGGTGGGGCGCATCCCCATGCCGGCGCTGGTCGCGGTGATGATCATGGTTTCGATCGGCACCTTCAGCTGGGCCTCGATCGCCAACTTGCGCCGGCATCCACCTACGTCCTCGGCGGTGATGCTGGTGACGGTGGTGGTGGTCGTCGCCACGCGCGATCTCTCACTCGGCGTGCTGGCGGGCGTGCTGCTGTCCGGCGTGTTCTTCGCGGGCAAAGTGCAGCGCATGTTCGCAGTGGAGCGCGAACTTTCGGCCGATTGCACCCGTGCCACCTATCGCGTCACCGGACAGATCTTCTTCGCCTCGGTCCAGCGCTTCACCCGCGCGTTCCAGTCGGAGAGCGAGGCCATGCACGTCCTGATCGACGTATCGGCCGCACATTTCTGGGACATTTCGGGCGTCGGCGCGCTGGACAAAGTGGTGGCCCGGCTGCGGCGCGAAGGCCGGAGCGTAGAGGTGGTCGGCTATAACCAGGCGAGTGCCGATCTGGTCGACCGCTTCGCCCTGCACGACAAGACCGGCTTCGAGAGCGGCGCGACGCCGCATTGAAGCATAGGTTTCCGGGACGGCGCCATGCCGTCCCGGAACATGCGCTTACTTGCCCGGCACCAGCCGCATGGCTGCGCCGCCGCCCGGAGCGAGCCAGAGATCGAGCTTGTCGCCCTTCTTCACGGTACGCGTGTCGTAGGCGATCCGGTGGCGGGCATCGGTGAGGTAGGTCGCGCCTTCGCCGTCCTTCCAGATCGTCGCCTTGTAGGTCTTGCCGGGTTCGAGGAAGTCGAACGAGAGCGTGACGATGCGCGCGGTGGCGTCGTTCACGCCGCCCACGAACCATTCGGGGCTCTTGCGGTCCTTGCGGGCGAAGATCGCGAAGTCGCCCACTTCGCCCGCGATCAGGTGGCTTTCGGCCCAGTCGGCGGGGACATGGCGGATGAATTCCATCTCGCGCGGATGCTTTTCGAGGTTCTCGACGAAGTCCGCCGCCATCTGGATCGGCGAATAGAGCGCGAGATAGAGCCCCAGCTGCTTGGCAAGGGTCGACGCCAGCGGATCGTGCTTTGCGCCTTCCAGGCTCAGCACGCCGGGCGTGAAGTCCATCGGGCCGGAGAGCATGCGGGTATAGACCAGGGTCGGCTCATGGTCGGGACCGTTGGCGAAGGCACCCCAGGCGTTGTATTCCATGCCGCGCGCGCCTTCGCGGGCGATCCAGTTGGGATAGGTCCGGCGCAGACCGGTGTCCTTCACGGGCTCGTGGGCGTTGATGGCGATATGGTGCTTCGCGGCCAGCTTCACCACGTCGAGGTGATGGTTCACCTGCCGCTGGCCGTCGTGCCATTCCATATGCGTGGCGCCCGGCTGCTCGCCGTAATGCCAGGTGTCCGCGATGATGCCGCCGCCATCGGCCACGTAGCCGGTCTTGACCGAGGTTACGCCCAGCTTCTCGTAGAGCGCGAAGCCCGCGTCCATCTGCTTTTCGTAGATGGCGATATTGCCGCCGGTCTCGTGGTGACCGATCAGCACGACGCCCTTCTTTCGTGCATAGTCCGTGACGGCCTTGATGTCGAAGTCCGGCGTCGCTTCGGTGAAGCTGAAGTCGCCGTGGCCGAACCAGTCGCCGTCCCAGCCCTTGTTCCAGCCTTCGATCAGAACGCCGCCGAAGCCGTTGCGCGCGGCATAGTCGATATACTGCCTGGCGCGCGCGGTGGTGGCGCCGTGCTTGGGGCCGGTCGCCCAGGACCAGTCGCCACGGATCATGCCCCACCAGATGCCGACGTAGCGCATCGGCTTCACCCAGCTGACGTCGCCCAGCTTGTTGGGTTCGTTGAGGTTGAGTTCGAGGTCGTTCTCGACCAGCCCCGCCGCCTTGTCGGCAATGCGGATCGTGCGCCAAGGCGTGTTGAAGGGCAAGTCGCGGACCACGCGCGCGCCTTGCGAGGAGGGCGAGAGCGTGGTGCGGAATTTCTGCCCGTCTGCACGCTTGAACCAGTATCCGGCATAGTCGACCAGCGCCGCCTCGTGGAACGAGAGGTGGGTGCCGTCCTCCAGCTTCATGGTGATCGGCGTATGTGCGGTGGAGACGGCGTCGATCGGAGTCTGCTGGTAGACCTGCTCGTAGCGGTTCCATTCGCCGCCGGGAATCCACCAGGCGGTGCCCTTGGGAACGATGTCGAACTCGGTAGTCTCGTCGGCGATTTTCATCGTCTTCATCGCCGGCTGCTCGGGCAGTTCGTAGCGGAAGCCGATGCCGTCGTCGAAGAGGCGGAAGTGCACGTCCATCAGGCGGTTGCCCTGGGAGGCGGACTGGCGGAAGTGGACGGTGATCTCGTTGTAGCGATCACGCACGACGGTGCGTTCACCCCAGGGCTGCTGCCAGGTGTCGTCGTGCGCGCCGGTTTCGCTGCCGGTGATCGAGAAGCCGCGCACCATGTTGACGCCATCGGTCAGCACGAAGCCCAGCTTGCTCGGCGCGATCAGCAGCTTGCCCTTGCGCGAAAGCGACCAGGTGGGGCGGCTGTCGTTGTCGGTATCGACGGTGAGCACGATCGAGCCATCGGGCGAAGCGGCGGTGACGCTGGGCTTGGCCTCCTGCGCATGAGCAGTAAGCGGCGCGAGCGCGGCGGCGAGGATGCCGGCTCCAAGAAAGCTGGTAGCGCCCAGCAGGCGGAAAGGCTTCATGCCCGATCTCCTTTTGAAACGTGTGCGAATGCAGACCGAACGGCCCGCTCAACTAATCCCGTCATCCCCGCGAAGGCGGGGATCCCGCTTGTTCCTTTTGGGCACGCAGAGACGCGGAGACGCAGAGGAGGACGTGCTGAACCGATATCTCTGCGCTCCGCGTCTCTGCGTGAACCCTAAAAGCGGGGCTCCCGCCTGCGCGGGGGCGACGGGTCGAATTGGAGGTCATTCCTCGATCCAGATCGCAGCCCATGCGGGGAGCATTCCGAGCGCCGCGTCATTGACGGCGGCAAGGACTTTGCCAGAAGTCGGCACAGCGTCCGGCCAAGCCGCCTTGCGCTCACCGATGTTGAAAACCGCCAGCACCGAACGCCCCTCCGCCTCGCGGCGCAGCGCAAGGCGTGTCTCATCTGCGAGCAGCACCTCGCAAGTGCCCCGCCGCAGCGCCGCATCGTCGCGGCGCAAGTGGATGAGGCGGCGCGTCAGGTGCAGCAGCGAGGCGGGATCGGCTTCCTGCCGGTCGATGGCGCGGGCAAGATTGGCTTCGGACAGCGGCAGACAAGGGTGGCCGCTGGTGAAGCCGCCATGCTCGTCCTGCGCCTTCCACGGCAGCGGCGTGCGCACGCCGTCGCGCGAGAGGGTGAGCGGCCAGTTGGCGATGGCCTCGGGATCCTGGAGCCGTTCGAACGGCACTTCATCCTGCTCCAATCCAAGCTCTTCGCCCTGGAACAGGATGGGATTGCCGCGCAACGAAAGCAGCAGCATGGCTTTCATCCGCGCGAAGGCGTCGCGATGCTCCAGCGAGCACCAGCGCGAGACGGCGCGGGGAGCATCGTGGTTTTCGAAAGCCCAGCTCGGCCATCCCATGCCGTGTTCGTCGGGCCAGAAATCCTGCGCGGCGGCGATACGGGACGGGGTCAGGTTCTCGGCATAGAGGAAGTCGAAACCGTAAGCGCTGTTCAGACGGGCGGGGCCCTGCGTGAACGCCTTCATCTCCACCCCGGCGTTGAGACCGCCCACTTCCGCCAGCGAATAGGTATCCGGATAGGATGTGATCAGCGCCTGCAAGCGCTCGATGAAGAGCAGGATATCCGGGTGCGACTGGTTGTAGCGCTGGATCTGGAAATCGTAGGGGCGCGTGCGCGGCTTGCCGTCATGCGGTGCCGCCGGATTGTCGCGCAACAGCGGGTCGTGCATCGAATGGTTGAGCGCATCGATGCGAAAGCCCGATACGCCCCGGTCCAGCCAGAACTTCGCCACGCCCAGCAGCGCGTCCTGCACTTCCGGGTTGTGGCAATTGAGCTGCGGCTGCTCGGCCAGGAAGTTGTGCATGTAGTACTGGCCGCGCCGTGCATCCCAGCGCCAGGCGGGGCCGCCGAAGATCGACTGCCAGTTGTTGGGCGGCGTGCCGTCTTCCTTTGGATCGGCCCAGACATACCAGTCGGCGCGCGGGTTGTCGCGGCTGGCGCGGCTCTCGGCGAACCAGGCGTGCTTGTCCGAGGTATGGGCATAGACCTGATCGACGATGATCTTGAGGCCCAGTTCGCGGGCGCGGGCGATCACCAGCTCGAAATCTTCGAGCGTGCCGAAAATGGGATCGACCGCGCAGTAATCCGAAATGTCGTAGCCGAAATCGGCCATGGGAGAGGCGTAGAACGGCGAGATCCACACCGCTTCCACGCCAAGCGAGGCGACGTGGCCCAGCCGTTCGGCAATGCCTTTCAGGTCGCCGATGCCATCGCCGTTGGCGTCCGCGAAGCTGCGCGGATAGATCTGGTAGATGGCGGCGCCGCGCCACCATTCGGGTGTAGAGGTCATGGTCGTTTCCGGGGGGAAGAGAGGGAGCGGCAAGGATCAGGGTTTCGCCGCGCAGACCGCGAAGCCGAGTGGCGGCAGCGCGACGTGCAGGGAACCGGGTGCGCCGGCCGTCGCCGCGCAAGGCGCGCCCGCCAGGGTTTCGAAATCGAGCGAGGCTGCCTCAACCGCGACTTGGGCCGATAGCGGTGCTGTGGACGTGTTGAAGGCCAGCAGCACCTCGCGCCCCGTGTTCGGATCGAAGCGCGACACGGCGAGGAGGCCCGGCTTGTCCGAAGCGGTGCGGGTGACGGAGCGCCCTCCGGTCAGCGCCGGGGTCTTCACGCGCAGGGCGGAAAGCTGTGCGATCAGGCGATAGAGCGGGTGGGCGGGGTCGAAGTTGTCGGTTGCGGTGGTTCGCGCAGTGCCCACCAGCGCCTCGCCGTTGTAGATCGCCACTTTGCTGGCGAACATGTCCTGCCGCGAAAGCTGGTCGCCGCCCGCGCCGACGAAGCCCTGCTCGTCGCCGTAGTAGATCGTCGGCACGCCGCGCAGGGTGAGCAGCATGGCATGGGCCAGTTCGTCCCGCTTCAGCAGTTCGTCGGCGCTCATCGCGGGATCGGCGGCCTTGAGGAACATCGCCGCGCGCCCGGCATCGTGATTGCCCAGGAACGTCGGCAGTTGCAGCGCTGCGGCCGTTCCGCCTTCGTAGAGCCCGTCGTCATCGGGCAGGCGCGCCAGCTCCTCGCCGGTCTTGCCGCTCGCTGCCGCCAGCACCGCGTGCATGAACGCGAAGTCCAGCACGCCGGGGAGCCCGGCGTTGCGTGTCCAGCTGGCTAGCAGTGCGGGATCGTAGTCCCCGCTCATCACTTCGCCGAAGATGTGGAAGTTGGGGATGCCGCTCGCCGCCGCGCGTTCTTTCATGGCAGGTACGAACGCGCGCCAGAATGCGGGGTTCACATGCTTGGCAGTGTCGATGCGGAAGCCGTCGATGCCGTACTTGTCGATCCAGTCGCCGTAGATCGCGATCATGCCCTCGACCACGCGCGGGTGCTCGGTGGCGAGATCGTCCAGGCCCACGAAATCGCCGTATTGCGCGCTTTCGCCCTTCCAGTCGGTATCGCCGCGGTTGTGGTAGTAGATCGGGTCGTTCAGCCATGCAGGCACTTTCACCCGCGCCTCGCCCTTGGGCACGACGGGGGTATAGGCGAAGGACGGGTCGGTCAGTTTCGCCCAGTTGGCCTTGCTGTCGTTTGTGTCTCCGGCAAAGCCCGGATTGATCGCTGCGCCCGAGACGCCGCCCCGGCGGCAGAAGGGGTAGTCTGCCTTGGACCGATAGGGATATTGCTGCGCGGTCCCTTCCTCGTACTGGATCACATCCGCCGTGTGGTTGGCGATGATGTCCATGTAGACCTTCATGCCGCGCGCATGCGCCGCGTCCACCAGCGCCTTGAAGTCCGCGTCAGACCCGAAGTGCGGATCGACATGGGTGAAGTCGGTGATCCAGTAGCCGTGATAGCCGGCACTCTCTCCACCCTTCGGTCCTTGCACCGGCTTGTTCTTGAAGATCGGGCCTACCCAGATCGCGGTGGCACCCAGGCCCTGGATATAGCCGAGCCGGGCGGTGAGTCCCTTGAGGTCGCCGCCGTGGTAGAAAGCCTTGTCGGCCGGATCGAAGCCGGTGGTCAGCTTGCCGCCCTTGAGCCCGCCCTTGTCGTTCGACGGATCGCCGTTTTCGAAGCGGTCGGGCAGGACGAAGTAGATCACTTCCTGTTCCGGGCCGCGTGCACGCAAGTCTTCCAGCGGCCCGGCAAGCGCCGGCGCGGCTCCCAGCGAGAAGGCCATTGCGGCAAGCGAGGCAAATCTGCGGATCATGGCTTGTGGCTCTCCCGTGGACGCCTGGGGCGGAAGAAAGGCGGAACCATGCGAATGTCGTGCATTCCCATGGCTCCGCCGAATGGCCTGCGAGGCGGGTTTGGAGGAGGAGAAACCCCGCAGGCCGAGGGATCGATCAGAACTTACCCGAGACCGGATGGTCTCAGAACTTATACGTAAATCCAGCCAGGAACCGGCGGCCATAGGTCTGATAATCGATGATCTGCCGAGTATCGCCCGGATTGGTGGTGATGAACGGCGCGTCGGTCAGGTTCTGGCCCTGAATGTAGAGCGAAAGCCCCGCCAGCGCGCTGTCCGGCTGGAAGTCGTAGCCGATCTGGGCATCGACGATCGTTTCCGCAGCCGCGCGGCGACGCACGCGATTGGCCGAGAAGCCGGAGACTTCGCCGATGAAGGTGGAGCGATAACGCACCGAACCGCGCGCATTGAAGCCCCACTTTTCGAAGTAGGCAGTGCCGTTTGCGACCCACTTCGAATAGCCGGGCAGGTCGCCCGAGGGCTGGCCCGGCTCGGGCGCGATCTTGGTCTTGGTATAGGCGACGCTGCCCGTCACCCCGAAGCCGTCGAGCGCGGAAGTGAACGTTTCGAACGGCAGCGTTGTGGCCAGTTCGACGCCGTAGAGCTTGCCGCCCTTGCCGTTGATCGGCACGTTCAGCTGCGCGGTGTCGGAAATCGGGATGCCGTTGCCGGGATCCTGAAGGGCCAGGCCATCGGTGGGGACGGTGACGTCCATCTTGTAGACGTAGCTCTTCAGCTCCTTCCAGAAGAACTGCGCAGCGACATAGCCCTTGGCGCCGAAGTACTGCTCGAAAGTAAGGTCGAGCGCATTCGCACGCCACGGGCGAAGGTCGGGATTGCCGGATTCGCCGGTGACCTGCGCCACGCCGCCTACGATCGTGGAGTTCCAGCTCAGCGAAGCGCGCATGTCGTCCAGGCGCGGGCGGATCATCTCGCGCGCGGCGGCGAAGCGGATCACCGTGTCGCTCGGCAGGCGCAGCGACATGTTGAGGCTGGGCAGCACGTCGAGATAGTCGGCACTGTTGTTGCGCGGCAGCGAGCCAACGTTGGGCGAGCCATTGGCGTTTTCGCCCAGGTAGACGGCGGTGGCGCCCTTCGAGTTCTGGTCGGTCCAGTTGGCCTGCACGCCCAGGTTGCCGGTGAACTCGCCGACCCCGAGATCGGCCTTGAAGTTCGCCTGGGCATAGGCGGTCATGACCTTCTCGCGGATCGCGTAGCTCTTGACCACGACGTCGCCGTAAGGATTGGCGACCAGATTGTAGATGCCGTCATCGATCAGCGCGAGCGGGTTGTAGCTGATGACCGGGCCGAGGCCGAGGTACTTCAGGTCGGTGGTGCCAAGCTGGTACTGCTCGGGCACGGGTACGCTGGTCAGGCCATCGGTATTGGCGGCCAGGCCCAGGAAGTACTCCTCGGGCACCAGCGACTTGGAACGATTGGTATAGTTCCAGCCGACTTGGATCGAGCTGAGCGCGCCCGCGTCGAACTTCTTCTCGACCTCGGTGCGGAACTGCCAGAGTTCGTCCTTGACCTTGCGGTTGTTGTAGTAACCGTCCTGGCCGCCGCGAATGGCGGTGCCGTCCGGCGCGATCTGCGTGCCGCCCCAGCCCTGCGGAGACGTGAGCACGATCTGGCTCCAGTCTCCGTAGTTGAGGCCGGGGGTGAAGCGGGCGCCCTGCGAGGTGGAGAGGAAGCCCACGGTGTCGGTCGCGCCGGCGGGGAAGCGGCCGGTGCCGGAATAGCTCTCGACGGTCAGTTCGTTGCGGTCGGTCTTCGAATAGCTGGCGTCGAACATCGCGTTCCAGCCGTTGTCGCCTTCCCACTTGTTGTTCCAGCCGAACGAATAGAGCTTGGCATGGCGCTGGAACACGTCGTTGCGGACGATGCCCTTCACGTCGTCGAAGCTGCCGGACGTGATCAGCCCGTTCTCGGCCGTATAGCCGGGGTTGAGCGTAGCATTGCCGTAGAGCGGCATTTCGATGCCGCGCTTGATCTGGTCATCCTTGAAGTTCGAATAGAAGGCGTCGATCGTCGAGGTGAACTGCGGCACCGGGCGCCATTGCAGCGTGCCGTTGAGGCCCAGCCGCTTCAGCTTGGTGGAGGTATTGTAGGACTTCTGCCCGGTGATCACGCGGTTGCCGTCCGGCGTGGGGTCATAGCCCCAGGCGTTGAACTCCTGGATCTGGTAGGGTTCGTCCGTATAGCTGGCGCCAAGGGCGATGCCGATCGTGTCGTTGGCGAACTGGTCCACGTACATGCCGTTGACCCGGTAACCGAGATCGTCCGAGCCGACGTTGAGCTTGCCGAGATCGGCGTAGGAGCCGCGTGCGCCCACCGTGAAGATGCGCTTCCCGGCGTCCAGCGGACGGATCGTGCGCATGTCCACCGTGCCCGACAGGCCCTGGCCGACGAGGCTGGCCATCGGCGTCTTGTAGACATTCACGGCGCTGACGACTTCGCTGGGATACTGGTCGTACTCCACGGCGCGGTTGTCGCCGGTGGAAGTCTGTTCGCGGCCGTTGAGCAGGGTGGTCGAGAAGTCCGGCGCGAAGCCGCGAATGGCGATGGCGTTGGAGCGGCCGGACACGCGCTGCGAGGTCAGCCCCGGAAGGCGGGCGATCGATTCGGCGATCGAGGCGTCGGGCAGTTTGCCGATGTCTTCGGCGGAGACCGATTCCACGATCTGCTCGGCGGTCTTCTTCTTGTTGACGGCCGATTCAAGGCTGGCGCGAAAGCCGGTGACGACGATCGACTGGCCATCCTGCGCTTCGGCTTCCGGAGCAGATTCCTGTGCCGTTGCGACAGCGGGAACAGTGCCGGCGGCCAGGGCGGCTGCCATCGCGAGCGAGGACGAATTCCGGCGAGAAACGCACCGGCGCGAAAATTCCTTGTGAAGCGACATCCTGTCCTCCTCCTGCGGTTATCATCCGACCCCTGGATGTTTTAGGGGTGGGACGTGGAAGATCCGGTGTTTTGCACCGCGACTCTTCCGTTCACCCCGTCGCTTAGGGCGCGACAGGGGAATGCATAATATGGCATACGTATACGCAAGTGCCGCAGGGCCACGTTACGTTGCACGATTGCAACGTCCTGGAGAGGGTGCAAGCCAGCAGAAATGCTGGGTTTCATGAAGAAAATTCGAAAGTAAAAAGAATGGGCCGCAAACCGAGCAACAGGCCGACGAGTTTCGACATCGCCTACCGGGCCGGGGTATCTCAGCCCACCGTCAGTCGCGCCCTGCGGGGCAGCAAGGCGGTGAGCGCGGCGACGCGCGAGCGGATCGAGGCGATCGCGCGCGAACTGAACTATTCGGTCGACAAGAACGCCTCGTCGCTGCGCTCGCAGCGCTCGAACACGATCGCGCTGCTGTTTTTCGAGGAACAGACGCCCGACGATTCCAGGATCAACCCGTTCTTTCTCGCCATGCTCGGATCGATCACGCGCGAATGCGCCAACCGGGGCCTGGACCTGCTGATCTCGTTCCAGAAGATGGAGGACGATTGGCACGTTCGCTATCAGGACAGCCACCGTGCCGATGGTCTGATCCTGCTCGGCTATGGAGACTACACGCTCTACGAAAGCCGCCTGCGGCAACTGGTGGGGCAGGGCACGCAATTCGTGCGCTGGGGCTCGGTGAACGATGAGAACATCGGCGCTACCGTGGGATCGGACAATTTCGGGGCGGGCCGCCGGGCCGGCGAGCATCTGATCGGACTGGGGCGGCAACGCATCGCCTTCCTGGGCCAGGCCGACGAGCACTATCCCGAGTTCGCCGAGCGCTATCACGGCCTTTGCGCCGCCATGGCCGCTGCGGGGCTGGACTGCGATCCCGTGCTTCAGCGCGACACGATCAGCCACGAAAACCTCGGCCATGCGGCGATGCGCACGCTGATCGAGGAGGGCGTGGCGTTCGATGCCGTTTTCGCCGCCAGCGACCTTATCGCGATCGGCGCCATGCGTGCCTTGATCGCGGCAGGGCGCTCGATCCCCGGCGACGTCGCGGTCATGGGTTTCGACGATCTGCCCGCCGCCAGCATGACCCATCCGCCGCTCACGACCGTCATGCAGGATCTGAAGGGGGCGGGCGAGCGACTGGTCGAGACGCTCGTCGCGCTGATCGAGGATCAGCCGCTTCCGCAGTCGACCTTGGGCGGAAAGCTGATCGTGCGGGGCAGCACTTCGGGATGAGCCTTCCGGGCCATCACGTATTCGTATGCGTGTTGCCGATGGCTGGATGCCGTGCGAGTGCCTTGGCGCGCATTCAAGCGCCGGACGATCGGCGGTACCAGTAGTTCCGTCAACGGGGCCGACAGGAAAGAGGGATGGGATGAGGGGAGCCGCGATGCTGGAAAAGCCGAAACAGGGCTGGGCCGGGCTTTGGAACATCAGCTTCGGCTTCTTCGGCATCCAGATCGGCTTCGCGTTGCAGAACGCCAACATGAGCCGGGTATTCCAGTCGCTAGGTTCCTCGATCGACGATCTTCCCGCGCTGTGGATCGCGGCGCCGTTGACGGGACTGCTGGTGCAGCCGATCGTCGGCCATCTGTCCGACCGCACCTGGCTGGGCCGGCTCGGCCGCAGGCGTCCCTATTTCCTTGCTGGCGCGCTCCTGGCGACGATAGCCTTGCTGGCAATGCCGGAGAGCGGCGGCTTGCTGATGGCGGCCATGTTGCTGTGGATGCTGGACGCCAGTCTGAACATCTCGATGGAGCCGTTCCGCGCTTTCGTGGGAGACATGCTGCGGAAAGACCAACATACCGCCGGCTATGCGGTGCAGACCGCGTTCATCGGCGTGGGGGCGGTGGTGGGCTCGCTGTTCCCTTACGTGCTGGATCATCTTGGCGTCAGCAATATCGCCGGGCCGGGAGGCATTCCCGACACGGTGCGCTTCAGCTTCCGGGCGGGCGGGGTCATCCTGCTGCTGGCCGTGCTCTGGACCGTGTTGACGACGCGCGAATACTCTCCGGAGCAGCAGGCGGCGTTCCACGAAGCCGATGCGCATGAGGCTGCCGCAAGTGCCGAAAGCCTCGCCGCCCGCAGCAAGTGGTCCGCCCTGCCGTGGATCGCGGCGGGCGCTTTGGTGGCGTTCGTGGTGCGCGTCTGGGATCTGGAGAAGGAAGTCTACCTGCTCGCGGCCCTGCTTGCCGGATACGGATTGGCCGTGCTCGGCGCGGTCGGGCTGGCGCGTGCCGGAAAGGGCACTTCGATGCTCGCGGGCATCGTCGGAGACTTCTCGGGCATGCCGCCGATCATGAAGCGCCTGGCCTTCGTCCAGTTCTTCAGCTGGTCGGCGCTGTTCATCATGTGGATCAACACCACGCCGGTGGTCGCCCAGTATCACTTCGGATCGGCCGACCCCGCCAGCGCCGCCTATCAGGCTGCGGGCAACTGGGTGGGCGTGCTGTTCTCCGTCTACAACGGCGTCGCCGCCATCGCCGCGCTACTGCTGCTGCCCCGCTTTGCCGCGCGACTGGGGAAGGCTCGGACCCACGCGGCCTGTCTCGTGCTGGGTGCGCTGGGCTTTGCCGGGTTTCTGGTCCTGCGCGATCCCGATTTGCTGATCGTCTGCGAGATCGGGATAGGCGTCGCCTGGGCCTCGATCCTGGCGATGCCTTACGCCATCCTCGCCAGCAACCTGCCGCAATCGAAGCTCGGCGTGTTCATGGGGCTGTTCAACGTCTTCGTCGTGCTGCCGCAACTGCTGGTGGCGACCGTCATGGGCTCGATCATGAAGGCCTTCTTCCCCGGCGAGCCGATCTGGACGATGGGCTTCGCCGCCGCCACGCTGCTGGTGGCGGCGCTGGCGTCCCTGCGACTGGGCCGCGACGTCTGAAGATCAGAAGTGGCCGCTACAGTAAGCCAGCAGCAGGATGATGGGGATGGGAACGCCGATCAGCCAGAGTAGACCCGAACGCATGGTTTTGTCCTTTCCATTGGTGGGATAGACAATCCTCTGGAAAGGCGGCGGTTCCCCCCGGTCGTTCCCTTGGCTGGTCTACTCGGCCGGGACGGCGGCGGGTCCCGTCTGCATCGGCCCGCGCATGCCCAGGCGTTCGGAGACGATCGTCGGCACCAGGGCCTGCCCCGCGACGTTCACGGCGGTGCGGCCCATGTCGAGGATCGGGTCGATCGCCAGCAGCAGGCCGGCGCCTTCCAGCGGCAGGCGCAGCGTGGATAGCGTGAGTGTCAGCATCACCACCGCCCCGGTAAGCCCCGCCGTGGCGGCCGAGCCGATCACCGAGACGAAGACGATCAGCGCGTAATCGGAAAGCTGAAGCGGCACCCCATAGAACTGGGCGACGAAGATCGCCGAGATCGCAGGGTAGATCGCGGCGCAACCGTCCATCTTGGTGGTGGAGCCCAATGGCACCGCGAATGCCGCATAGGAGCGCGGCACGCCGAGGCGCTCCGTCACTTCCTCGGTCACCGGCATGGTGCCGACCGACGAGCGGGAGAGGAAGCCGATCTGGATCGCCGGCCAGGCGACCGAGAAGAACCGCAGCGGGTTGATCCCGTGGAGGAGCAGCAGGATCGGGTAGACCGCCAGCAGCACGATGGCGAGGCCGATATAGACTGCGCCCGCGAAAGCGCCGAGCGCCGACAGCGCATCCCAGCCGTAGCTCACCACGGCATTGGCGATCAGCGCCGCCGAGCCCAGCGGGGTCAGCGCGATCAGCCAGCGCAGGAGCTGGCGCAGCACCAGGTTGGCCGAGGTCATGAAGCTGAGGAAAGCCTCTGCCTTGTCGCCGATGCGCACCGCTGCCGCGCCTACCGCAACGGCGGCAATGATGATCTGGAGGACGTTGAACGACACCGAGGTTGCCGGGCCGTCCGCCTCCAGCGTGGTCGAAGCCGTGATGCCCAGATAGTTGGCGGGGACCAGGCCCTTGAGGAAGTCCAGCCAGCCGCCGACCGCCTTGGGCGCCTGCGCCGCGCCGGCATCGACGCTGGCGTGGAGGCCGGGCTGGATGGTCAAGCCCAGCGCGATGCCGATGAGCACGGCGATGAGCGCGGTGATCGCGAACCACAGCAGAGTCTGTCCCACCAGTTTCACGGCATTGTCCAGCCCGCGCAGGGCGGCCACCGAGGCGATGATAGCGGTGAATACCAGCGGCGGCACCAATGTACGAAGCAGCTGGACGAAGATCTGCGCGATGGTGTGGAACGTTTCGGTCGCACCGCCGCCGAGCGCGCTTTCGGGCCCGAGCTGCCGCACGGCCAAGCCCGCGATAAGGCCGAACACCATGCCGAGCATGACCTGCGTTCCGAAACCGGGAAGCCACGATCGCTTGGCGTGCGGAGAATTCGACATTCGCTTACTTTCGTTACCGGACCGGATGTCCCGCCATTTCGGCGTTTGCAGACTTTCCTGCAAGGGGTGCGGGAGTGGCACGGTCGCTTGCACGACAAGCGCTCATTGTCAACTCAAACGGTTGACAATGAGCGCTTTCCGCTACCGGAGGTGGCGCGCATATAACACGATGATGGGCTTCCATAACTTTATGGTTTGGAATAGTATAGAAATAACAAAGCAATAAACGATTGCCCTTGCGTAATTCAAATTGGCCGGGGCGGGGTTAGAGTGTCAATGCGCGAGGCTTGTAATCCGTGCAGCCTCCTTATCGGTAAAGCATTGATCGCGCCCTATTCCTGCTTCTCGCTAGAGATGGCGGCGGTTAGGCGCGTCCTGGTGGTTTCCCATCGCTTCGGCGCTGCATGGTCATGACAGATACGCGGTCTCTGCCGACCGCGGGACAATGCAAGCAAGGAGGTGCCGCATGCGGGGCATGAACAAAGACGCGAGTCTGCTGATCAGGGCATGGCTGTTCCTGTTGGGAGCGGTCATCCTCGCCGCCGGGCTGTTTTTCACGATCGGCGGCGTCAAGCTCATCAGCCTCGGGGGAAGCTTCTACTTCATCCTCGCAGGACTGGCGCTGATAGTGTCGGGTGTCCTGATCGTTCGCCGCCGCCCGATCGGCGCCTTGTTGTTCGGGGCGACGTTCCTGCTGACGATCCCCTGGGCCTTGTGGGAAGGGGGGCTTTCGTTCTGGCCGCTGATTTCCCGCCTTCTGGCGATGGGCGTCGGCGCGACCGTGGTGGCGCTGTCCTATCCCCTCCTGCTTCGGTCGGCCGGACGCCTGCCTGCGTGGAAGCCCGCCCTGGTGGTCGCCGCAGTCGTGGGTGCGGCTTCGGCCGCCGGTTTCGCGGGCATGTTCGTGCCCCATGCCACCGTTGCCTTCTCTGGCGAGGAAGGCGGGCTGATGCCCGTCGATCCCGCTCATGAACAGAAGAACTGGGAGGCCTACGGCAATACCAGCGGCGGCAGTCGCTTCGTGGCCCTCGACCAGATCACGCGCGACAACGTGAAGAATCTCCAGGTGGCCTGGACCTATCGCACCGGTGACGTGGCGGTGAGCGACGGCAACGGCGCCGAAGACCAGAACACGCCGCTCCAGGTGGGCGACACCGTCTATATCTGCACCCCGCATAACAATGTCATCGCGCTGGACGCCGATACCGGCCGCGAGAAGTGGAAAGCGCGGATCGATGCCCGTGCCTCGGTCTGGAACCGTTGCCGCGGCCTCGCCTACTTCGACGCCAGCACGCCGCTCCAGCAGCCGAACATGGCCGGCGCGTCGCCCGTCACGGCCGTCACCGTGCCGGAAGGCGCGCCGTGCCAGCGCCGCATCTTGATGAACACCATCAATGCCGAACTGATCGCGCTCGACGCCCAGACCGGCAAGTTCTGCCCGGACTTCGGCAATGACGGCCGGGTGGACCTCAAGGCGGGCCTCGGCGATGCGCCGGACCCGCAGTACCAGCTCACCTCCGCGCCCACCCTGGCGGGAACCACCGTGGTCGTCGGTGGCCGCGTGGCGGACAACGTGCAGGTGGACATGCCCGGCGGCGTGATGCGGGGCTACGACGTGGTCACCGGTAAGCTGCGCTGGGCCTTCGATCCCGGCAATCCCGCAGTCACCGGAATGCCGCCCGAGGGCCGCACCTATACCCGCTCCACGCCCAACGTCTGGGCGGCGATGTCCTACGATCCGGCATCCAATACGGTGTTCATGCCGGTGGGCAGTTCCTCGGTGGATCTCTACGGCGTCCCCCGGACTCCGCTCGATCACAAGTACGGCGCTTCGATGCTCGCACTCGATGCCACGACCGGCAGGGAGAAGTGGCACTTCCAGACCGTCCACAACGACCTCTGGGACTTCGATGTGCCGATGCAGCCGACGTTCCTGGATTTCGCGGCGAAGGACGGCAGGACCGTTCCCGCGCTCGTGTTCGGGACCAAGGCCGGCCAGCTCTACGTGCTCGATCGTGCGACCGGCCGTCCGCTGACGGAAGTGGCGAACGTCAAGGTCAAACCCGCCAACATCGCGAACGAGCCCTACGCACCGACGCAGCCGAAATCGGTGGGCATGCCGCAGATCGGCGTCGGTCCGCTGACCGAGGCCGACATGTGGGGCGCCACGCCGTTCGACCAGCTCCTGTGCCGGATCGCCTTCAAGGGCATGCGTTACGAAGGCCTCTATACTGCGCCCGGCACCGACAAGTCGCTGAGCTTTCCAGGATCGCTGGGCGGCATGAACTGGGGCGGGCTATCGATCGACCCCACCAGCGGCACGATCTTCGCCAACGACATGCGCCTGGGCCTCTGGGTGCAGATGGTTGCCCAAACCCATGAGCAGAAGGCGCTGGCCTCCAGCGGCGGCGAGGCGGTGAACACCGGCATGGGCAGCGTGCCGCTGAAAGGCACGCCCTATTCGGTGGTGAAGGACCGCTTCCTCTCCGCGCTGGGCGTTCCCTGCCAGGCACCGCCGTTCGGCACCCTTACCGCGATCGACATGAAGACGCGCCAGATCAAGTGGCAGGTTCCGGTCGGCACCGTGCGCGATACCGGCCCGATGGGCATGAAGATGGGTCTGCCGATCCCGATCGGCCTGCCGACGCTGGGCGGTACGCTGGCGACGCAGGGCGGGCTGGTCTTCATCGCCGGCACCCAGGACTACTACTTGCGCGCGTTCAACTCCGCGAACGGCAAGGAAGTCTGGAAGGCCCGCCTGCCGGTAGGCAGCCAAGGCGGCCCGATGAGCTACAAGTCGCCGAAGACCGGCAAGCAATATGTGGTGATCACCGCCGGCGGCGCGCGCCAGTCGCCCGATCGCGGCGACTATGTGATCGCTTACAAGCTGCCGTAACGGCCTTGGGGGGCGGTGCGCAACCGCCCCCCTTTACATCCCGGATAGAACAGCCCGCGTCGAGACGACGGCGGGAAGGAGGGGGCCTTGGCCCGACGGTACCGTATCATGAATCGACCCATCGCCGGATTGATCGCCCCCATGACCGGCTTCGGCATGCTGATCGCCGCCCCTTTTGCGCCCGGTTCCGCGCGTGCCGAAGAAGCCGTCCAACCAACTGCCGCTCCAGCCGCGGCCCAGCCTTCCGTGGCCAGCCCCCCGGCCGAACGGGAGACGCTGACGGGCGACTGGGGCGGCCTGCGCAGCGATCTCAAGCAGGCGGGCGTGACCTTTCGGGGCGACTACGTGTCGGAGACGTTCTCGGCGGTGGACGGCGGGGAGCGGCGCGGAACCACTTACGTGCAGCAGGTGCGCCTTGGGGCGGACTTCGACATGGAGCGTCTGGCCGGGTGGAAGGGCGGCATCGTCCATCTGACCGTCAACGACCGGCGCGGCGTGGGTCTGTCGTCCGACTTCGTGGGCAACCGCCTGCCGATCCAGGAAGCGGCGGGCGGCTACTATGCGCGGCTCACCGAGGCCAGTGTGGAGCAGAACCTCATGGGCGGCAGGCTCAATTTGCGATTGGGCTACTTCGCGATGGGTAACGATCTTGGCGGCATGCCGATCGGCTGCAACTTCGTGAACGCCGCCTTCTGCGCCCACCCGCTCTCGATGTCGGGAGACAGCGGCTGGTACAACTATCCCAATGCCCGCTGGGGCGCGGCGGTGCGCTACAAGCTGCGCCCGGACGTGACGTTGCGCACAGGCGTCTATCAGGTGAACCCGCGCCTGAATGACGAGGACAACGCCTGGAATCCGTTCGCGGGCGGCACCACCGGCGTGGTCCTTCCGTTCGAGGTGGAGTACGATCCCGGCATCGCCAAGGGCAGCAAGGCCCTTCCGGGCCATTACAAGGTCGGTGTTTACTACGACACTTCGCGCGTGGAGCGGCAGGGCGGCGGCGGCACCGTTAAGGGACGCTACGGCTTCTATATCCTGGCGGACCAGATGGTCCTGCGCGAAGGACCGGGCGGCCGGGGCCTGTCGGTCTTCGGGCAGTTCACGGCTAATCCCCAGATTTCCGCCCAGATCACGCGCTGGTACGCGGGCGGCCTGGTCAAGACCGGCACGTTCAAGGGTCGCGACGCAGATACCATAGGGCTGGGCTTCACCCATGCCGTCGTCGATCCGCGTTTGCGGCGCGTGAATGTCGACACTGCCCCGGTTTCCGGCTCGTACACCTCGCTTCCCGCGGGCGAGACGGCGATCGAACTGAGCTACGGCTTCCAGGCCAATCGCTGGCTGGTGCTCCGGCCGGACATTCAATACATCGTCGATCCAGGTGCTTTCCGCTTCCGCTCGACGCCCAATGCCCTGGCGTTGGGGCTTCAGGTCAGGATGCAGTTCTAGGTCGATAACCTCCACCTGCGATGAAAACCCCTCCTTGCGCGTTCGGCAGTGGATCAACCGGCCGACATGCGACGTTCCCTTATTAGCCGATGCAGAGTGAGCCCCCGCGTACCGGCCGGGGCCGGTCTCGGCATGAGCAGAACGATATCAAGGAGAGCATCGATGAATCGGCGTGATTCCAACTTCGGCGGCCAGCAGTCGGGTGATTATCGCAGCGAGAATTCAGACTGGGATTCGCCGCGCCAGGCCAACCAGTGGCAGAGCGAGTCGCCCCGCCAGACCGGCGGCTGGAGCAACGATGACGATCAGTCGACACGGTATTCCGATAGCGGCCGCAGCCGCCCTGAAAAATCGTCCGGCGATTTCGAAGGTCGCTATCGGGGCAGATCTCGCGAAGAAGCGGGCTATCGAGAAGGAGGCCGCTACGGACGCGAACGCGGTTATCGCGAGCAGCGCTACGGTGATGACTACCAGAACCGCGATCGGGAACAGTCCTACCGCTTTTCGGGTGATCGCGGCGCCTATCCAAGCCGCGAATACGACGCGAGCGGCGGCAACGATTTCTCCAGCTTCACCAGCGAGGATTACGGCGGCCGCGATTTCTACGCGCCTCGTGGCGGCGGTGGCGGTGGGCTGAGCCCGAGCTTCAGCTATCGCCCCACGTTCGACACGTTCGGCCGCGGCTATTACGGATCGAGAGCGAGTGAAGATCGCGATCGCACCGCGCGCAATCCGCGCGATTACGGTGATTGGCGCGAATATGGCGAGGATCGCGGCTTCTTCGAGCGAGCCGGTGACGAGATCGCCAGCTGGTTCGGCGACGAGGATGCGGCCCGTCGCCGCGAGCAGGACCATCGCGGTCGCGGTCCTTCGGACTATACCCGTTCGGACGAACGCATCCGCGAGGACGTGAACGATCGCCTGACGCAGGACTGGCGCGTGGACGCCACAAATATCCGCGTCGTAGCCAAGGACGGCGAAGTGACGCTGGAAGGCAGTGTCGGCAGCCGCAACGCCAAGCGCCGCGCAGAGGATGTCGCAGAGGATGTCTCGGGCGTGAAGCACGTCCAGAACAACTTGCGCGTGACCGGCGGTACGAACTGGACCGACACCGGCCAGGGGGCCTCGCTTTCCAGCACGACGCGGACCGGTACGGCTTCCACGACGGGATCGTCCAGCACCCTCGGCTCAACTACGGGTAGCTCCACGACGGGCAGTACCTCGTAAGCGAGCACGATCGTAATCAGAATAGCCGCGGGCGCCCATCGGGAGCCCGCGGCTTTTCCTTGCAGAGGGGGGCCCGCAATCGACGTTTGCGTTTATCCGATCGTCATCCTGAACTCGTTTCAGGATCCATTTTTGACCATCAGCGGCGGCTAGTGGCGAGAAATGGATCCTGAAACGAGTTCAGGATGACGGTGTGGAGGGGGACACAGATCTTGAGTGAACCGAGTGCCCTCGGCGGTTAAAGCCACCGTGTATGCCGGAACCAGACATAGAGCGTGCCGCAAAGAACCGCGATCACCCCCAGCACCGCGAAATAGCCGAAGCGCCATTGCAGTTCGGGCATGAACTGGAAGTTCATGCCGTAGATGCCGGCGATAGCGGTGGGCACTGCCAGGATCGCGGCCCAGGCGGCGAGTTGCCGCGTGATCGTGCCTTGCCGCTGCGATTCCAGCAGGTGGCTGACTTCGAACACCGTGGTGAGGACTTCGCGCAAGCTGGCGACCATCGAATCCACGCGGCGCACATGGTCGTATACGTCCTTGAAGTAAGGCCGCACCGCGGCGTCCAGGAACGGCATGTCCAGGTGCACGAGCTTGCTGCACACTTCGGCCATGGGAGCCAGTACGCGCTGGAAGCGGATCAGTTCGCGGCGCAGCGCGAACAGGCGCATCACGTCATCTCGATCGAGGAACGCGTCCAGCGCGCGCTTCTCGATTTCCAGGACGTTCTCCTCGATGGTTTCCACGATCGGCAGATAACCGTCGACGATGAAGTCCAGGATGGCGTGGAGCACATAGTCCACGCCGTTGGACAGCAGCGTCGGCGCGGCTTCGAGCTGCGCACGCAGTTCGGTGTGCGCGCGCGCCGAACCATGGCGCACCGAAATGACGTGGTGCTTGCCGACGAACACCGACGTTTCGCCGTAGACGATCTCGTCCCCTTCCAGATGCGCGGTGCGGGCGACCACGAAGAGCTGGTCGCCGTAGATGTCCACCTTGGGCAACTGGTGGGCCTTCTGCGCGTCTTCCACGGCCAGTGGGTGGAGGCCGTAGGTCGTCTGCACGGAGTGCAGTTCCGCCTCGGTCGGTTCGTGCAGGCCGATCCACACGAAGTCCTCGCCCTCGCCCCGGGCATGGTCCGGGATCGGGGGACAGCTTTCGAGCGATACCGGCTCGGCTGGCTTGCCCTGGCGATAGAGGCGGGCGGCAATGACGGTCATCGAGGCGTGGCTTTCCGGATTTCTGGTCGGCTTTGAAAGACGATAGCGCCGGGCGATCCGTGTGGACAGATGCGCGTCGGCTTATCAGGCGATTTTCGCCGTGCTCCCGTCCGTCCATCTCCGGCCTTTGCCGCCGCCGCCCCTGGCCCCCGCATCGGAAATCAGCGACTGAAGATCGAGCAAGGCCCGGCCGGTCGCCATGCCGCCGTTGCAGGCGATGTAGCGTGGCTCCCAGCACGGCGCGAACTTCTCCTTGTAGTTGCGCAGGCCCTCGAAGCCGTAGAACGATTCCCCGTGGCGAAACAGCATCCCCGCCGCGCGTGCCCAGGTCGGGGCGAGGCGTCGCGCCTCGATGCCGGAAAGCGGTGCAAGGCCGAGGTTGAACCACGCATAGCCTTCCTGCGCCCCCCAGAGCATGAGCCGCGTGAAGAGGAAGTCCATGCAGCCGTAGGGCACCTCGGCGCGGTGGCGCATCAGGTCCACCGAAAGCTCCTCGCGTCCCGCGGTCTTCCAGAGATTGGCGAAAGCGACGATCCGCCCCTGGCAGCGGACCACGGCCATATCGCACCGGGCGATGTAGCCGTCTTCGAAACGACCGACGCTGAAGGCCTTTTCGCGCTGTCCCTTGGCGTGCAGCCATTCGTCGGAGACGGAGCGCAGTTCCGCAAGCAGGGAAGGCACGCGGGGGGCGGCGACGATGGCGAATTCGGCGCCTTCGCGTTCGGCCCGGCGCATGGCGTGGCGCAGGGGCCGGGCCGCCGGGCCTTCCAGGCCGAAGCGCGACAGGTCTACCCGCGCTTCCTCGCCGTATTTCATCAGTCTCAGGCCCATGTCGATGGCGATGGGCAAGACTTCGGGGGTCACCTGATAGAGGAGGACGCGCCCCTGGTTGGCGTCCGCCCGTTCGCGGAGCCGCCAGAGCAGTTCGGGCCAGTCGGCGGGGTCGCCCACCGGATCGCCCATGACGATCCAGGAATGACCTCGGACCTGGTACATCAGCATCGAGCGATTGTCGGGACCGGCAAGGAACAGCTTGTCGCCGGTCAGCGCCAGCATCGCTTCCGAGCGCGTGGCGCAGCGAAGTGCGGCCTCCACGTCCGGCGCCTGCTCGTCGGGCAGGGCTACGCGGCGGCAGGGACGCAGGAACGCCAGCAGGATGGCGGCTCCCATCAGCACCGCCACGGCGAAACTCGTGCGGAGATAGCGCGAGGCGTCTCCCGACCAGGCGAACTTCCACCACAGACTGCCGCCGTAGGCCGGGAACCTCTGGGCGAAGTAGCCGATCACGATGACGAGCGCGACGGTGGCGACCATGGCCAAGATCCAGTTGGCGCTCATCGCGTCGCCGGTAAGCGCCGTGCGCCGCCAGAAGCCTTTGCGCGCCGCCTGCAGCATGGCGGCGACGGCCAGCAGGGTCAGCGCTTCCTCCCAGTCGAGCCCCTTGGCCAGCGAGAAGGCGGCACCCGCCAGCAGCAGCGCGCGGGTCAGCAGGAAGGCAGCGTCGAGGCGGCGGTAGAGCGCGGGGGCGAGCAGCAGCAGCAACGTGCCGACCAGGCTTGCGGCGATCTGCGAGGCTTCGACGAAAGGCAGCGGTACCAGCCCGCGAATGTCCGCCATGCGCTCCGGCAGGGCGGGCGTGGCACCGGACAGCAGCAGGATGCCCCCGCCCAGGAACACCAGCAGGGCGATCGCGCGTGGAGCGAGACTGATCATCATGGTCTCGCCCGCTTTCAGGGCCAGTGCGGCCGGTCGGCGCCAGCGGGCATGTTCATGGCGCAGGAACAGGATCGTCGCCAGGGTCAGCGGCAGGAGATAGTAGACGATGCGGTAGACGAGCAGGGCGGCCACCAGTTCTCCGGCCGGAATCTGGGGGCACAGGGCGATGACGGTCGCTTCGAACACGCCGAGTCCGCCGGGAACGTGGCTAATCAGCGCGACCACGATGGCCAGCACATAAGCCAGCAGCAGCGGCGGGTAGAGCGCGATCGGCGCGTGGGGGAGCAGGACGTAGAGCGTGCCGCAGGCGGCGGCGATGTCCGCCAGCGCCACCAGCGTCATGCCGGCAATCGCTTTGGGGCCGGGGCCACGCCCGTGCACACGCCCGCGCCCAAGCCCGCGCCCAAGCCCACGCGCTGCGACGAGGGCCACCGCGCCCAGCACGGCCAGCAGCAAAGCGCCTGCGGCATGCTGGGCGCCGATGGAAAAGACGTGATCCGCCACGGCCAGCGGGTGGCGGTGAACCAGCAGGGCGAGCGCGGCGGAAACGAGGACGCCGCTCCAGAACGTCACGCCGGCAAAGCCGGTGACACGCGCCACGTCGCCCGCAGTCAGCCCCTTGGCGCCATAGATCCGCAAGCGCGCGGCGCCCCCGGTCAGGATGCCGAAGCCCAGATTGTGGCTGAAGGTATAGCTGGTGAACGAGGCGAGCGCGGCGGTCCTGTAGGGTTGCGGCCGTTCGATGGCGCGCAGGGCCATGACGTCGTAGATCGTCAGCAGCAGGTAGCTGGCCATGGTCAGCCCCAGGGCGACGGCGAGACGCCAGCATGGGATCTCGCCGGCCGTGCGGACCAGGGCCTCCAGGTTCACGGACATCGCCAGCCGGTGCACGCAAAGCGCTGCGAGCGCCAGCACAAGTGCCGCGAGGGCCAGCTTCGCCGGGACTGCCAGCCTGCGGGCCAGCGGCTTGAGGCGGGCGATGCGCGCGGTGGTTGCCGGGTTCATGAGCGGCGCGTCCATGTCTGCGATTTGCAGATCAGTCCGTGGAGAATGCAGCCGCTGATCTTAAGATGGCCCGGATCGGGCTGGCGGATGCGGGAGAAAAAGCTCTCGCCCATGTCCGGCACGTAGACCTGGCCTTGCCAGACGCCGCTGCCCTCGCGGTGATATTGGCGCAGCAACTGGGTGCCCACGAGATGCTCGACGCCGGCGTCCGCGGCGTCGGCCACGGCCTGCCCGCCGACCCAGGTCACTGTGCCGCAGAGCATCGCGCCGCAGGGGGCGATCGAGACTTCCACTTGCCCCCTTGGATTGAGCCAGCGACCGAAGGGACTGGCGGGAAATGGATTGGCGGATTGGGCCGGAGCGGCGGCGGCAAGTGCGCCGATCAGCAGCGGCAGCATTGCAAGGCGCGCGGGGGAACGGGTCATGTCAGAGGCTCTGGTCGAGGGATGGCGTGACGGGCGATGGCTTGATGGGTGATGGCACCCCGGATCGCGGCGAACAGCCGGTCGGCGTCCTTGTTCAGGTAGTGGTCGCCGGGCAGGACGATGCGGGTGAGGCGCGGCAGATGGAGGAGCGGGCAGAGGCTGTCCGGCTCGTCGTGGCCGCGAATGCAGACCACCGGGACCCAATCCAGCTTGCGGGCGCTGGCGATCGCAGGGGCATCGGGCGGAGTTTCGTCGAGCCATTCGAGCGGCGAGACACGCAGGAACACCGTGCGGGTGGGGACGGTCAGCACGACCAGCGCAACCCGGCGGCGAAGGTCGGCGGGCAGGCGCTCCAGGCCGACATGGAGCATGTCCGAGCCGAAGGACTGGCCGAGCAGGACGACGCGGTCGGCATGGCCCAGCGCCATGGCGCGTCGCAGGGCCTGCGCCAGCATGGCCGAAACCTCTTCCGGCGTGCGGCGCACCTTGAAGTAGTTGAGCGCGTTCACGCCCACCGTGGCAATGCCGTTATCGGCGAGACGGTGTGCGATCCCGCCGCCGAGCCCGGCGCGAAGGCCCATGTCGCCGGAGAGCAGGACGGCGGCGTAGCGGCCGCCCGCTCCTGTCCGGAGCATGGCGCCATGTGCGGGAAAATCCTCGAAGGGGGAGGCATTCCAGGCCCCCAGCCAGCCCAGCCACGCTGCGATCAGCGCTGCCGCCGCAATGATGATGATGGCGAACAACCTTGTCGGCCCCCTTACCGACCGGCGTGGCGACCGGCCGGGGCGGCGGCTGCGGGATACTGCTCCTGTCATGTTGCCGATGCTGGGCCCCGCCACCTTGCCTCCGGATGGACCCAAGATGGACTTTCTTTAATGTGACTTGGCGGCGCTCCGATGCGATAGTGCCGGCAAGGGTGCAGCTTGCCGCAGCTTCGTGCTGTGGCCTTGGATCTTGCCGCCTCATGTCCGTTTTTCCCCTGCCGCCAACGTTGCCGCGCGCTCCGTCGTCCTCCTGCGGAGAGATCAGGCTTGAGCATGACTGAAGCGGATGATCGCAAGCGTAGGCTTCCGGGCCTGCTCCCGATGCTGGGCGCGCTGCTGGCGATGACCGGGGCGCTCACCTGGGGCGACATCTGGGCGCAGCGTCACTTCGGCCTGATCGGCCCGGCCCGGCCGTCCCCGCACGGAAACCCGCCTGGCGAGGACTGGCGGCAAGTGCTTGATTTCACAGCAGAGCCGGGGGCTGGGCGGCTGTCCGGGCTGGTCGTCACCAGCGTGCGATCTCGCGGTTCCGCGGAGAAGGCGGGGCTGGCGGTGGGCGACCTGATCAGGAGCGTGGACGGTACCGAGCCCCCAAGCCTTCGTGCGCTTGCGGAAGAGTTGTCTGGGCGCGGACAAGGCCCTATTCACCTGACGGTGGTGCACCGAGGTGCGGTCCGGACGATCGACCTCGCCCGTGGGCCGGGCCTGACAAGGCCGTGAAGCGATGTGAAAGGCCGGGCTGAACGATGGGTCACAAGTTGCTGGTGGTCGAGGACGACGAGGCCACGGCCAGCTACATCGCCAAGGGCATGGTCGAGGAAGGCTTCGTGGTCGATCGTGCCGCCACGGGGCGCGATGCGCTGTTCCTGGCCAGCGACGGCAGTTACGATGCCATCGTGCTGGACCGCATGATCCCGCAGATGGACGGCATGTCGGTGCTGGGCGCGCTGCGGGCGGGCGGTATCGAAACGCCGGTGCTCGTGCTGTCCGCGCTGGCATCGACCGAGGATCGCGTGGCCGGGCTTACTTCCGGCGCCGACGATTACCTGACAAAGCCTTTCGCTTTCGCGGAACTGCTCGCCCGCGTGCGCCTGCTGGTGAAGCGCGGCGGCGGGCAGGCCGCGGTGGAGACGCGGCTTTCCTGCGGCGATCTGGACATGGACCTGCTCGCCCGCAAGGTGCGGCGGGGCGGCCGCACCATCGACCTCCAGCCGCGCGAGTTCCGACTGCTCGAATACTTCCTGCGCCATGTCGATGAAGTGGTGACGCGCACTATGCTGCTGGAAGCCGTGTGGGACTACCACTTCGATCCCGGCACCAACGTCATCGACGTCCATGTCAGCCGCCTGCGCCGCAAGCTCGACGAGGAGGGCGCCGCCCCCCTGCTGCATACGGTGCGCGGGGCAGGCTATCGGCTGGGACTCACCGCTTGACGAGTGGAACCCGAGCCGGGGCGCGGCTTTCGCGTTTCCTGCGGTCGACGACGTTCCGGCTGTTCGTGCCGGTGGTGCTGTTCCAGCTTGTCGCCACGGGCGGGGTGCTGACTTTCGTATGGATCGCCGGCCAGCAGAGCGTGCGGGACGAACAGCGCGCGCTGGTGGAGGAGCTGCGCGACGACCTGCTGGACACCTGGCAGGACGGAGGGAGCGTCGCACTGCGGGCGAATATCGAGCGGCGACTGCGGAGCGAGGGGCGCCGGGCGCCGGTGCTGCTGCTGGCCGACCGCGAGGGGCGGGTACTGGCGGGAAACCTCTCGGCGCTGCCCCCGCCGGACGCGGCGGGTGGAAGCCTGTTCGAGACGGTGCTCTACCGCAGCGACAGCCCCCGGCCACAGACCATGGCCCTGTCGCAAACGCGTCTTGCCGATGGATCAACCCTGCTTGCCGGGATCGAGATCGGCCGCGACCTCAAGCTCCAGCGCAGTTTCGAACAGGCACTGCTCGCGGCCTTGCTGCTGGCGCTGCCGCTGACGATGCTGGTGGCGGTCCTGACGTCACGCCTGGTCGGCCAGCGCGTCCATGACATGGCGCAGACCGCGCACCGTGTGGGCAGCGGCGTTCTTGACGCGCGGGTGCCGCTCGACGGTTCCGGCGACGCCTTCGATGAACTCGCGGGCGAGATCAATGCCATGCTCGCGCGGATCGAGACGCTGGTGGGCGAACTCCGGGTGGTGGCCGAAGGGCTGGCGCACGACTTGCGCTCACCGGTCACGCGGCTGCGATCGGCACTGGAGCAGGCGGCGCGGGAAGCCTCCGATCCGGTGGGCGAGGCTGCCTTGCAGCGCGCGCTGACCGAGGCCGATACGCTCACCCGCATCCTCACCACCGCGCTTCAGATCGGCCGCGCGGAGGCCGGGATCGGGCGCGACCGGTTCGAGGAAACCGCGTTGGCGCCGTTCCTCGAAGACCTTGCCGCGCTCTACGAGCCTTACGCCGAGCAGGAAGGCTTCGCCTTGACCGCCCAAGCACCGGAGGGCCTGTCGCTGCCGCTTCATCGCGAGCTGATGGGGCAGGCTTTGGGCAACCTCGTCGACAATGCCGTAAAGTACGCGACCGGTGGCAGCACGATCGTGCTGCGCGCGGAAACTCAGGACGACCACGTGGTGCTGGGCGTGCGCGACAACGGTCCAGGCATTCCCAAGGCCAAGCGGGAAGCGGCACTGCAACGCTTCGGCCGACTCGACCCCACACGGGCGGTGGCGGGATCCGGGCTGGGTCTGGCACTGGCGGAAGCGGTGGCGAAACTCCACGGCGGCCGGATCGAACTGGCCGACGCGCCGGGCGGCGGGCTTGAGGTGAGGATGTCGCTCCAACGGGGTTGATGCCGATCGGCTGGGCTTTGTTCGGGCGAGAAGCCGCTGGTCTGGTTTCGCCCTAATTGTGCCATCCGTTTCACAGCAGGGCCTCCCTAAATCCGGTCATTCAGTGGAACCTGTAGCGTGCATACTCCGAACTTGGACAATCTTTTCCGACACAGTAAGCACACACTATGAAGCGCGATGATTGGTATCGAAATACCAGTTGGGATGACGTGACGGAGGCAGCATTTCGGGCTAAGCTGTCTCGCTCTCGGACTTCCAGGCCACAATATCTGCGGATACAGGCCAGCTATCTGACAGAAGCGTTCCCTGACACCGCCCTTCAGTTGATAGAGGAGTATTTCGATACAGGGGACGAGTTCGATGTTCCCAACGCGCTTTGCGCACGGGCGGAGGCCAATCTCACACTAGGCCGAAAGGCCGAGGCCGTTGGCGTGTACAAACAAGCTCTAGATTGGGAAGAAGCTCATCCGCTCCACATCTCGACGGCACGCATCGACTTCCCGAAGCTCATGGCATCAGCCCGCCTTTCGAGCGAGTATGACTATGCTCTTGACGTCCTGGCAAAGCGATTCTCGCCGATGGACCATCAGTTCCCCAGCACCAGATACCTCTGGAACGGTTGCTGCGCTCTGATAGCCCATGAACAAGGTCAAGTTGTTGAAGCGCGGAAATTCGCTGAGCAAGCAATGCGGGCTGCGATGGAAAACGAAAGCCCGTTTCGTTATCATCGAACTGTCGGTGTGGTGCGCGACACGTCCGATGATTTTGGGCTGCGCATAAAGCACATTGTGAAACCATCGAGGGTACGCTCGTTTCTTCGGCTCCTCTCTGGGAAATAGGAGTTCCACGGGCGTAAATGGCCGCACTGAAACCGGAATGACAAGATTGCCAGATTTCAATCCTGAGCCAGTGGGCCAGAAACCGATCGTATTGCGGATATTCGTCAGAGCGAGCAGCTTGTGATACGACCGCACGGAAACGGACCAGTGCTGCTGGGCTAACCGAGGAGGATGCATTGTGTGAACACGGCACTACGTCTGTTTGTTCTAATCCCAGCAGCAGCAATTTGCGTGGCAGTCGCCTTTCTTGCCTTTGGGTTCGGCGGGCTGAATATAGGATCATCAGCAATGGCTATCGTCATAGCCGGAACGCCGCTTGCGCTGATCGCATGGACTGTAGCTGATTATCGAAAGCGGAATCACAAAGGCAGGTAACCCGCAATCCCAGCCGCTGGAATGGTGCCGCCAGCCTGGATAAGGCAGGCGGCGGCGCCCGTCACTATGCTGTTTCCAGTTCCGGTTGCTCTGCCGTTGCGCGCTGAACCGGGGCAGTATTGACGCGGCCCGTGCGTTCCAGTTTGCCCCAGCCGATGCCCTTTCCGGCAAAGGCGGCGCTGACGGCGCGGATCACTACGCCGTACATAAGCTGGCGATAGACGAAGCGCTGGGCGAGCAGGAGCAGTGGGCGGAAACGCTCGCGGCGGGTGTCGAGGCGATAGGCGATCCAGCCGCAGGCCAGGTCCACCAGCGTGAAGGTCAGCCAATAGGCGCCCATGCGCAGCACGTCGGTCTGGGTCTGCGCCCAGCCGTGTTGCGAGACGCGCAGGGCCGTGCCCGCGATGGAAATCAGCAGGGCCAGGTCGATGGCGGGTGAGATGACTGCGAAAACGATCTGGAACAGCCAGGCCTGGGGCATGCCGATGAAGGCAAGGCCGGAGGGACGCCCTTTTGCCAGTATACCGCAGTGCTTCCACAGGCACTGGAGCGTGCCGAACGACCAGCGGAAGCGCTGCCGGGACAGGGCGCGGAAGCTCTCGGGCGCTTCGGTCCAGGCGACCGCGTCCTCGTCGTAGGCGATCTTCCAGCCCTTGCGCTGGATGGCGATGGTGAGATCCTGGTCTTCCGCCAGGGTGTCCTCGGGATAGCCGCCGACATCGTCGAGCGCCTCGCGTCGCCAGGCGCCGACCGCACCGGGCACGACCATGATCGCGTCCAGCCGGGTAAGGGCGCGGCGCTCCAGGTTCTGCGCGGTGACGTATTCCACGCCCTGCCAGCGGGTTACGAGGTTCACGCGGTTGCCCACTTTGGCATTGCCCGCCACCGCCCCGATGCGCGGATCGGCGAACCAGCGCACCAGCCGCGAGATGGTCTCGGCCTCGAACTGGGTGTCGGCATCGAGCGCCACGATCACGCTGCCGCGCGCATCTTGCAGCGCGCGGTTGAGCGCCGCGGCCTTGCCGCCGTTTACGAGGGTGAGCAGTTCGACATGGGCATCGTCCGCGAAAGCTTCGGCAACGATGGCGCTGGTCCGATCCTGCGATCCGTCGTCGGCGACGATGATCTGGAGATGTCGGTAGTCGCTTTCGAGCACGCGCCGCACCGAAGCCTCAATTACGCGTGCCTCGTTGTAGGCGGGAATGATGACGGTGACGAGCGGATCGACCGTGTCCTGCGGCGCGGCCATCGGCTGTGGCCGGCGCAGCAGGCTCGCGAGCGAGGCCAGGCCGATCGAGCGCAGCACGCCCATCGCGATCGCGAAGAAGAAGGTCCAGTTGAGCGCGACCAGGATCGCGGCCAGCACCGCGAACAGGGCGACGTCGGCGCGCACGGCGGCCAGGTCCACGCCTTCCACTCTGGGCATGACCGCGTCGTGCGACAGACCGGCGAGCGTGGAGACCGGCACGAAAGTATAGCCGTCCTGCTTCAGCCGCTCGATGATGACGGGCAGCGCGGCCACGGTCTGCGAACGGTCGCCGCCGCCGTCGTGCAGCAGGATGACGTTTTCGGACCGGTCGGCGGTGGCCGATTCCACCTGCGCAATCGTGCTGTCGATGATGTGCTGGACGCCGGGGCGCTTCCAGTCGTCCGGATCCACATGGAGCCCGACGACGGTGTAGCCGTGTTGCCGGGCAATCGCGGCGGGGACGAGTTCGTCTGCGGTGGTCGGCTCGGCGTCTCCGAAGTAGGGCGCGCGGAACAGGCGGATCGAGTGCCCGGTGGTGGCCTCGATCAGGCGCTGGGTGGCGTTGAGTTCCAGTCCGATGCCGGTGGCGGCTTCCTCCGCCATGTTCGGATGGGTGTAGCTGTGGTTGCCGATCTCGTCGCCGTCATCGGCGATGCGCTTGACGAGATCGCGGTTGGTAAGCGCATTTTCGCCGACCATGAAGAAAGTGCCCGGCACATGGTATTGTTCGAGGATCGAGAGGATGCGCGGGGTCCAGGTCGGGTCGGGGCCGTCGTCGAAAGTCAGTGCCAGCTTCTTCGCCAGGGCGCCGGTGCGGTGCACGACATAGGGCGTGGGCAGGCGGTCATACTGCTCGGAGGCGATCATGCCGGTGGTCGGGTCGAAGGCGATCGCCCGGCTGCCGTCCTGCGGGGTGGCGGTTACGTCGAGGATCTCGCCCTGGCCTTCCACATCGACGTTGGAGGCTTGCACCAGATGGGTCAGGTTGGGTCGGGCTTGGGTTCGCCACGCCTTGAGCGTGCTCCAGAAGCCGGGGTCTTCCGAGCCGAGGCGCCAGAGGGCGATGTCGCCCACGCCGAGGCGTGACAGGATCCGCATCTGGTTCCAGCTTGCCGCCGCGTCCAGCATCCAGACGTCGTGGCGGTGGCCCTGCTCTTCGTAGGAGTAGCCGGAATTGCCGCTGGGCCGGTCGTACTGCGGGGCGGCGCCGCTGTCGTGCGCGTCGAGCCAGGCCTCCTCGACGGTTCTGCTGTCGGCCTTGCCGTCGTGCCAGTTGTAAGCATACTCGCCCAGCGCGACGATCGCCTTGCCGCGAGGCAGGTCCGTCAGGGCATGGGTGAGCTTCTGGGCGAACCAAGGGTTCGAAGCGATCGGGCCGGGCGTGCCGCCCTGCCAGTGCTCGTCGTAGGCCATCAGCACCAGCCGGTCGGCCACTGCGGCAAAAGCGCGGGTGGACCAGTCGGGGTTGTCGATCGGCATGGTGACCGAAACGATGCGGTGTTTCGGCGAGAGCTGCGTTCCAAGCTCGCTCAGGAACAGGCGCAGGTTCGGCAGGCTGGCGCGGGGCATGGTCTCGAAATCGACCATGACGCCGGCATAACCGGTCCTGTCGAGATAGGCGGCGACCTGCCCTTCCAGCGCGCGGCGGCGGATGGGATCGGCGAGTTGCGCGGCGGTGGCATCGCCCTGCCAGTCGCCCTCGACGGTGTTTTGCAGCACCGGCACCACGAGCGGGCGGTGCAGGGCCGTGGCCAGCAGGTGGTCGAGCCGGGCATCGTCCTCGATCTTGAGCGCGCCGGTCCGGTCCACGGACAGGGTTGCGGGGGCGACCCAGTCCAGCCGGTCGATATGGCGCTCCAGCGACGTCGCGCTGTCGTCGCTCCAAGGCGTGTAGAAGCCGACGGTGATCGGCCGGACACCGGGCGCGGGAGCAGGTACTACCGGTTTGCCGAAAAGCAATTTCCGTGCGCGCCGCGTCAGATGGCCGATCTGCGCCCGGAACGGCAGCGGCGAGGCATGTTCATAGGCGATCGGCAACGGCGGCGGCGCGGGCACGCTGGCGACGGTGGTCGCGAAGACGGCGCAGGCGGCGATCGCCAGCAGCAGTGCCAGGAACGACAGGCGGCGGACCCGGACGCGCCGGTTTCCGGTGGGATCGAAGAAAACGGGAGCTGCCACGGCGAGCCTCACGAAGTTTCCGGGCGGCGTGGGGGAACGCCGCCCGGAGACTCATTGGTCATTCGGAAGGTACGGCCCGGAAACCGGAGGCAATGACGAGGGTGCGAATGTCACATTCGGCTCCCGAGCCGCAGGTCCGTTCTAGCCCTGGCGGCATGGAGCCGGCGTGGAGGCAAGGTTACAAAAGATTCATGTTGGGGGCGGGCGGAGAATGTCGTCGTCCCGGACTTGATCCGGGACCGCTGGCGGTACTTTAGGCGATAGCTCGCGAAAAAGCGCCCTGCCTCAAGGTGGGCTGGTCACGGCCAGCGGTCCCGGATCAAGTCCGGGACGACGTATCGCGGCCGCTCAGAAGCGCTTCTTCTCGGTGACGTCGATCTGCACCACGCGGCCGTCATGCACGGTCAGCGAGATCTGGCCGTAGCGCAGTTCTTGAAGCGCTTCGCGAACCTTGGCGAGGCTTTCCTCGAGGTTGCGGACGGCGGGCGGAGTATCGTTGGTCATCCTTGGTCTCCGGCGGTGGAGAAGGTGCGGGCTCGCCTTGCGGCGATAATGACGGTTTCGCCGACGGCGGGCGGAGCCTCGTGAGCATCGACGTCGATTTCCACGATCGTCTCCCCATCCGGAAGCCGTCCTTCCACTCGCCAGGAACCACCCTTGCGGAACACGTTGTCCACGATCAGGCGATCCTGGCTCGATCCCGGCGCTTCCGTCGCGATCTCGAAGTCGTGCGGGCGGATGTGGCGGCCGTCCGGCAGGCGGTTGGTTTCGCCCACGAAGTGAGACACGAAGGCGGTGGCCGGCTCCATGTAGACTTGTTCCGGGGTGCCGATCTGGTCGATGCGGCCATGGTCCATCACCACCACGCGGTCGGCCAGTTCCAGCGCCTCTTCCTGGTCGTGTGTGACGAAGATCGAAGTCAGCCCCATCTGCTTGTGCAGGTCGCGAAGCCAGCGGCGCAAGTCCTTGCGGACCTTGGCGTCGAGCGCGCCGAACGGCTCGTCCAGCAGGAGCAGGCCGGGCTCGATCGCCAGCGCGCGAGCCAGCGCCACGCGCTGGCGCTGGCCGCCGGAGAGCTGGCCGGGATAGCGGTCACCCAGCCCTTCGAGCTGGACCACGCGAAGCAGTTCCTGCGCGCGGGCCTTGATCTCGGCTTTCGAGGGGCGGAGCCTTGCCTTGCGCACGGTGAGGCCGAAGGCAATGTTGTCGGCTACGGTCATGTGGCGGAACAGCGCATATTGCTGGAACACGAAGCCCACGTTGCGCTTGCCGACAGGAATGTCCGAAACGTCGTCGCCGTTGAAGTAGACGTGCCCTTCGTCCTGGAATTCCAGGCCGGCGATGATGCGCAGCAGCGTCGTCTTGCCGGAGCCGGACGGGCCGAGCAGGGCGATGAACTCACCCGGCTGGATTTCCAGGTCGATGCCGTGAAGCGCCGGGTAGTTGCCGAAGCGCTTGGTGATGTTTTCTACGCGGATCAATGTTTTGCTCCCGAGTGAAGGTCGAAGCGCCATTCGAGCACGGTCTTGAGGACGAGCGTGACGAGCGCCAGGGCGGCGAGCAGCGAGGCCACCGCGAAGGCGCCGACGAAATCGTATTCGTTGTAGAGGATCTCGACATGCAGCGGCATGGTGTTGGTTTCGCCCCGGATGTGGCCCGACACGACCGAGACGGCGCCGAATTCGCCCATGGCGCGGGCATTGCAGAGCAATACGCCGTAAAGCAGGCCCCAGCGGATGTTCGGCAGGGTGACGTGCCAGAACGTCTGCCAGCCGCTGGCGCCTAGAGAGACCGCCGCTTCCTCATCGTCTTTGCCTTGCTCCATCATCAGCGGGATCAGCTCGCGCGCGACGAAGGGGAAAGTGATGAACACCGTTGCCAGGATGATGCCCGGCACCGCGAAGATGATCTTCACGCCGTGTGCCGAAAGCCACGGTCCCAGCATCCCCTGCGCGCCGAACAGCAGCACGAAGATCAGGCCGGAGACTACCGGCGAAACGGAGAACGGCAGGTCGATCAGCGTCAGCAGCAGGTTCTTGCCGGGGAAGCTGAACTTGGTGATGGCCCAACTGGCGGCAAGGCCGAAGACCATGTTCAACGGCACGCTAATCGCCGCGATGATCAGGGTGAGGCGGATGGCCGAGAAGGCGTCCGGATTGGTCACGGCGCTCAGGAACAGGCCGAAGCCCTGCTTCAACGCCTCGCTGAACACGGCGATCAGCGGCAGCATCAGGAAGAACGCCAGGAATGCGAGCGCCAGCCCGATCAGCAGGACTTGCGCGGTGCGGCTTTCGGTGCCGGGGTTGTGTCGCTTCATGCGCCCAGCCTCCTGCGACGGATGGACTGGATCGCGTTCAGCGTGAAGAGCACGGCGAAGGACACCAGCATCATGACCATGGCGATCGCGGTTGCGCCGTCATAGTTGTATTGTTCGAGCTGGGTGACGATCAGCAGCGGCGCGATCTCGGTTCGGCCCGGCATGTTGCCGGAGATGAAGATCACCGATCCATACTCGCCCACGCCGCGTGCGAAGGCCAGCGCGAAGCCGGTGAACAGCGCCGGCAGGATCGCGGGGAAGATCACCCGCGCGAAAGTCTGCGCGCGGCTAGCGCCGAGCGTGGCGGCGGCTTCCTCAACGTCCTTGCCAAGGTCGGCCAGCACCGGCTCCACCGAGCGCACCACGAAGGGCAACCCGATGAAGACCAGTGCCACGGTAATGCCGATGGGGGTGAAGGCCACCTTGATGCCCAGCGGATCAAGGTACCGGCCTATCCAGCCGCTGGGCGCATAGAGCGCGGTCAGCGCGATGCCGGCAACCGCCGTGGGCAGGGCAAAAGGCAGGTCGACCAGGGCGGATATCACGCGCTTGCCGGGGAACGCGTAGCGCACCAGCACCCAGGCGACGAGCAGGCCGAAGACGGCATTCACGAAGGCCGCGGCGATGGCGGTGCCGAAGCTCAGCCGATAGGCAGTGAGCGCGCGTTCGGAAAAGCCGACTTCGACGAAAGCCTGCCAGCCCATGCCGGCCGACTTGATGAACAGCATGGAGAGGGGGATCAGCACGATCAGGGAGAGCCAGGCCAGGCTGAACCCGAAGGTCAGCCCGAAGCCCGGCAGAACGGAGGGCGCACGCCAACCGGCCTTGCGCGTCGTCATGGATGGCATCTGCAGTGGCCTGCTCGATCTTGGCGCGAAGCGCGGGGTTATTTCTTGGCGTAGATGCGGTCGAATACGCCGCCGTCGTCGAAGTATGTCTTCTGTGCCCGGGTCCAGCCACCGAAGTCCTCGTCGATGGTGGTGAGGTTCAATTTCGGGAACTGGTTGGCGAACTGCTCGGCAATCTTGGGATCGCTGGGACGGTAGAAATTGCGCGCGATCGCGACCTGGGCCTCGGGCGTGTAGAGATATTCGAGATAGGCCTTGGAGACGTCCTCGGTACCGTGCTTCTTGGCGTTCGCAGCCACCACCGCGA